>CAVZGG010000014.1:0-229773 GCA_963774755.1 uncultured Thermoleophilaceae bacterium
TTGCCGGCGGAGCGCCTCGTGCGCGTCGCTGGCGGCCATGCAATGCAGTTTTCAAGCTTCGGCGAGGGTGGGGGCGAGCGTTCGGCTCGCCTCGGTCTCGCCCGATTTCGGTGGTGATAGCGAGGGGGCCACACCTCTTCCCATTCCGAACAGAGCAGTTAAGCCCCTCAGCGCCGATGGTACTTGGGCCTCGCGGCCCTGGGAGAGTAGGTCGCCGCCGTTTATTTCTAAGGGCCGCCCCTCGGGGCGGCCCTTCTTTGTTCCGGCCCATCCGTACACTGACGCCCGCATGACCTTTGCCCCCATCGCCATCTCGACCTTCGCAATCGTGCTGATCGCAGTGGCCGCGGTGTTCGCGGTCTTCGTCGTGTTGGGCTTCGTTGCGACGCGCGCTCGCGACCGCCGCCAGGCCGGCACGTGGGAGGAGGCCGTGCGCTCGGCGGATGCCGCCCTCGCACAGGCGGCCGCAACCGACCGCGGCTGGCACCGCGAGGCGATGGAATCGGCCGCGCGTGCAGCGCTCGAGGAGCACCGCCCCGGTTGGCGCTACCGCGATCTGCACCTCGTGCTCGTGGACGACCGCCCGGGGATCGAGGAGGACCGCGCGCAGTTCATGGCCATCGGCGACGATGGCGACGAGGCCGCCGTGCTCCTGGCGCGCGAGGGCGACCGCTGGTCCGCCGAGCGCGTCGACTAGCCGGCTTCACGGCTGAGACCGACCTCGAGCGAGCGCTGAGCGAGGACCCGGTGCTGCAGGAGGGCCTGGCGTGGGGCAAGCCCCGCCGCGGGCATCCCGAGGGCTCGGTTGGCGCGCACGTGGCGGATCTGCTCGCGCACGATCGAGCGCTGGGGCGAGACCGGCAAGCGAAGGGAGGAGCTGCGCCTCCTCGCGCTGGTGCACGACTCCCTCAAGAACCGCGTCCAGAACTGGCGGCCGAAGACCGGGGAGAACCACCACGCGATGCGAGCCCGCCGCTTCGCCGAGCGCTACGTCGACGACGAGCGCCTGCTCGCCACCATCGAGCTCCACGACCGCCCCTACGACCTCTGGCGCAAGATGCGCCGCCGCGGCCACCTGGACGAGCACGCATTCACGGAGATGCTCGACCGCATCCCCGACCTCGACCTATTCCTCCGCTTCGTGGAGCTGGACGCCTCAACCGAGGGCAAGAACCACGAGCCGGTCCGATGGCTGAAGGCGGAGCTGGCGCAGCGCGGCGAGTTCGACGAGCGCGGCGCCGCGAACAGCAGCACCGAGGGCTGACCGAGCCGCCCGCGGCCTCCGCGGCCGGGGTGTGGCGCTTTACCTGTCCATTTCGCAATGGGAAATCGCCACACCCACGCCGCGGGCGGGCGCCGGAGCGGCCTCGCGGCGTTGCCCTCAATGCTGTCGTTAGCGCGGCCCCGCTAAACAGCCAGGCAGAGCTGCTCGGCGACCACGGGCGTGCCCTTGCGCACGCGCGTGCGGGCCGCGCGTCCGTCGGGGCGGCGGCGGTCGCCGGAGCAGCGCGGCGCCGGTGTGCGCGCCGTCGCCGGCGCTCGGGCCGCTCGGCGGCTTTCATCAGCCGCCGAGCCGCGGGGGTCGCGACCGGCGTCGAGCCGGTCGGCCCACCCGCGACGGTGCGGCGGACCGCAGCGCGCAGTGCGTGAACGCCTGCGCCTCCCAACTGCGGTGCCTGGCTTGGAGCATCGGCGGGGGCACTCGAGGCGCCGGGTATGGCCTCCGCGACCAGGCGGTACTCGCCCAGGGTGGAGAACTCGACGAAGAGGTCGAGCGCGGTGCCGATCTGCTCTCTGAGCCGGGGGAACATGCGTTCGGGAAGGTACGGCGAGGGTCGGATGGAAGGGCCCATTTGCTGCAACTTTGCTTGCAGCGGGGCTACGCTCCGCGCGTGCCCGAGCCGTTTCGTCATCGGATCCGCGTGCGCTTCAACGAGTGCGACGGTCAGGGCGTCGTCTTCTACGCGAACTACCTCGTCTACTTCGACCTCGCCATGACCGAGCTGTGGCGTCAGGCGTTCGGTAACGGCTATGCCGGGATGATCGAAAACGGCACAGACGCGATGGTTGCCGAGGCGAACATCCGCTACCGCGCGTCCGCGCGCTTCGATGACGAGCTTGACCTGGTCGCGAAGTCACTCGCATCGGGACAACGTCTTCGGTGACGCGGCTCAGGGCGGAGCGGGTGTCGGATGGGCAGACGCTCGCGGAAGGCCGACCTGCGCCACGTATTCATCGACTCGACGACGCTGGAGAAGACAGAGATTCCGGACGAGGTGAGGACCGGGATGGAGCGCTACGCCGAATGATCCACCTGAGGATCGTCGCGCCGGAGCCGGAGGCGCACAAGGCACTCGAGATCCTTCACGGCTCGCCGGCGGTCCTCAACGTGGTGCACCTGCACGCCGCCGCCAAGAAGCCCGACGGAGACCTGATCCTGTGCGACGTGGCGCGCGAGGAGGCGAGCGTGATCATCGGCGACCTGAAGGAGCTCGAGATCCCGCGCGTCGGCTCGATAGCGGTGGAGCACATCGACACGTCGCTCTCTGACGCCGCGGTGGCGGCCGAGGAGGCCGCGCCCGGCCTGCCCTCGGATGCGGTCGTCTGGGAGGAGGTCGAGCAGCGGACGAGCGAGAACACCGAGCTCTCGATCAGCTTCGTCGCGTTCATGGTGCTGGCCATGCAGCTCGGTGCGGTGGGCATCCTGCTCGACCAGCCGATCCTGATCGTCGGGGCCATGGTGGTCGGGCCGGAGTTCGGCCCGCTCGCCGGGCTGTCGGTGGCGCTCGTCCAGCGGCGAAAGGACCTTGCCCGCCGCTCGTTCGCCGCCCTCGGTGTGGGATTTCCGGCCGGAATCTTGCTTGCCTGTCTCGCGACGCTGGTGTTCCAGTGGATTGGGGCGAGCCCGGACGACTTCGTGCCGTCGGACCACGAGTTCACAGACTTCATCTCCAACCCGGACTTCTTCTCGTTCTTCGTCGCCTTCGTTGCGGGCGTGGCGGGAATCCTCTCGCTGACGAACGCCAAGTCGGGCGCCCTGATCGGCGTCCTGATCTCCGTGACCACGATCCCCGCGGCCTCCAACATCGGCGTCGCCGCCGCCTACGGCGACTGGAGCGAGGCCAGCGGCGCGGCCGGCCAACTCGCGATCAACCTCACGTCGATCGTGCTCGCCGGAGTGCTCACCCTGTTCGTCCAGCGCCGCTACTACGTGGCGCGCCGGATCAAGCACCTGAGCGACCCGAGCCGCGCGGCAGCTGGGCTCCCCGTCGGCCGCAGTGCGCACCGACGAGGCAGCTAGAGCGAGGCCCAGATGTCGATCTTCGTGCGCACGCGCCCGATCACCTCACCGGTGAATTCGCTCGTGGTCGCGTGGCCGCCCAGGTCGGGTGTGCGGACACCCGTGGCCACCGCCTCGAGCACGGACTCGTAGATCGCGCGCGACGCGGTGTCGCAACCCTCGTAGCCGAGCGTGCCCGCGTAGTGCAGCACCGCGGCGCCGGCCAGGATCATCGCCATCGGGTTCGCGATGTCCTTGCCCTGCAGCGCCGGCGCGGTGCCGTGCGGCGCCTCGGACATGACCGCCTTGGGCTCGTAGTTCTCGTCGAACGCGAGCAACACCGACTCCGCTCCCGCGATCGACCCGAACATGGGCATCACGAGGTCGGACAGGCAGTCGCCGTCGCGGTTGAGGGCCGGGATCACGAGCGGCGCGTCGGCCGCGCCGCTGATCAGGCCGGCGTAGGTCGCGTCGATCAGCACCGGGCTGTAGGGCACCTCGGGGTGGCGCTCGGACGCCTCGTCCATCTCCTCCTTCAGCATGCCCTCGTAGACCGGGCTCACCGTCCACTTCGGCCCGCCGTACACGCGGCCGTGGATGCGCGCCGCCGTGCGGAAGCTGTACTCGGCCACCGCCCGGCAGATGCTGCGCGAGATCCGCTCCGTGCGGAACGCGATCTCGTCGCCGTTCTGCTGCTCGCGGCGCTCCTCGGCGCCGTAGGCGTCGCCCACCGCCATCCGCACGACGGCGATCGGGTAGTGGACTCCCGCCACGGGCGTGACCCCCGGGATGCGCCTGCCGGTGCGGATGATCACCTTGCCGTCGATCGCCTCGCGGAGCAGCCGGTTCGGGCTGCCAACGTCGTCCTTGCCCTCGGGCGTGATCGTGGCCGCCTTCAGTCCGAAGCGCGCCTCCCTCATCGCCTCCGCCGCCTTGCCCACGACCTCGTTGTTCGTGCGCCTGCGGTTCTCCAGCGAGAGGTCGTAGTGCTCGAGCTCGACCGGCACCTTGATCACACCGGGGTCGAGCACGCGCAGGGCCTGCTCGAGCAGCTCCTGTCCGGTCTCGTCGCCCTCGAGGACGATAATTCGCAGCTCTTCGGCCTATGGCGGGTCAATCTACAGACAGCTGCTCCTGGTGCGGCACGGCGATCGAGCGCGAGGACGGATGGCGCGCACAGGAGATTCCCGGTGCCCGCAGGGCCTCGTTCTGCCGCCTCGAGCACGTGGTCCCGTGGAACTTCCGAGGAGCGCACTGGGAGGCGGGGGAGATCGAGGAGCCGAGCGGCCTCACGGACTCGATCGACGTCTGCGCCCACTGCGAGGAACCGCTCGGCGACGTGCAGGTGATCCTGGTGCGCCACCGCGGCGAGCACCGCATCCCGGACGCGTTCTGCTCGGCCGACCACATGGCCGAGTGGGCGAAGGCCGGCGGCCGCTGGGCCTGAACGGCGGGGCCTAGTCCGGCAGCCGCGGCATCACGCGGTCCCTCCTCGTGGTCGAGCAGCACCGCGCGCGTGATCGCGTCGGTGCCGAAGCGCTCGCGCAGCTCGTCGAGGGTCGAGTCGAGCGTCGCGGTGCGGTCGTCGAGCACGAGCTGCCCCGGCCCCGCGTCCTCGAGGTTCGAGAGGGCTACGCCCACCAGCGTGATGCCGCGCTCTTCGAGCGTGGGCTTGGCCGCGGCGAGCAGCGCGCGTGCGGCGGCGAGGATGGTCTCGGTGCGGTCGGTTGCTTCGCGGAGCGTGTGCGAACGGGTGGCTCGCGAGAAGTCGGAGAAGCGCAGCCGAAGGACCACCGTCCGGCATACACGGCGAGCCTTTCGCAGCCGCCCTGTCACGCGGTCCACGAGGCCGACGAGACTCGCGTCGACCGCCTCGGGCGAGCGCGAGCGCCGGCCCAGGGCGTGCTGGGCGCCGATCGAGCGCCGCCGCCGGCGCCGCTCCACGCGCCGCGGGTCGCGGACGTTGGCCAGTGCGTGCAGTTGCCGCCCCGTAGCCCTGCCGAGCATCTCCACCAGCACACCCTCGGCCAGCTCGGCGACCTCGCCCACGGTTCTCAGCCCCGCATCGTGAAGCCGTGCCGCCGTGATCGGCCCGACGCCCCAGAGCCGCTCGACCGGCAGCGGGTGGAGAAACTCGAGCTCGCCGTCGGGCGGCACCACGAGCAGGCCGTCCGGCTTTCCGACACCGCTTGCCACCTTGGCCAGGAACTTGGTGCGCGCCACACCGACGGTGATCGGCAGGCCGACCTCCTCACGCACCCGGCGCCGCAACCGTTCGGCGATCTCCACGGGCGTGCCCGCGAAGTGCTCCATGCCGCGCGCGTCCAGGAAAGCCTCGTCGATCGAGAGCGCCTCCACGACCGGCGCCGTGTCCTCGAAGATCCGAAAGACCGCCTTGCTCGCCTCTGAGTAGGCCTCCATCCGGCACGGCACCACGACGGCCTGGGGGCAGAGGCGGCGGGCCCGCCCGGCGCCCATCCCGCTGTACACGCCGCAGGCCTTCGCCTCGTAGCTCGCCGCGAGCACGACGCCCGGCCCGACGATCACCGGCCGGCCCAGCAGCGACGGGTCGTCGCGCTGCTCGACCGACGCGTAGAACGAGTCGAGGTCGGCGTGGAGGACGGAGGCTTCGGTGGACACGAACACATGTTCGTGCCAGGGGAGGACGGACTAGGCGGCCTCGCGCGGGCCCAGGCCCAGCTCGTCCGCCTGCTGCTCCATCGCTGCGATCACGAACGCCACGTGCTCGTCGAAGTCCACTCCGAGCTCCTCCGCGCTGGTGCGCACCTCCTCGCGGTTCACTCCGGCCGCGAAGCTCGGCTGCTTCAGCTTCTTCTTCACGGACTTCGGCGTCATGCCGTGGATGCCGTCCGGGCGCACGTACGCGCACGCGGAGATGAAGCCCGACAGCTCGTCGACGGCGAACAGCGTCTTGGCCATGCGCGTCTCGCGGGGAACCCCCAGGAAGGTCGCGTGGCCGGCCACCGCGTCGATCAGCTCCTGCGGATAGCCGCTGTCCTCGAACAGCTTCAGCGCCACACGGGGGTGACCCGTGCCGAGATCAGGGTGGCGCTCGTAGTCGAGATCGTGGAGAAGGCCGGTGACGGCGTAGAGCTCCTCATCCTCGCCGAACTCGCGCGCGTAGGCGCGCATCGCGGCCTCAACGCCCAGCATGTGCTTGCGAAGCGACTCCGACTCGGTCCACTCGCACACGAGGGCCCAGGCTTCGTCACGCGTGGGAGCGGCCATGCCCTGCGCCATGCGAGGGAGGGTATCCTCGTCGACTCCCGAACGGGTCAAACGCATGGAGAAGTTCATCATCGAAGGCGGCACGCCCCTTGCGGGGACCGTCGTGCCCGCCGGAAACAAGAATGCCGCTCTGCCCGCCCTCGCCGCCTGTCTGCTGACGAGCGAGGAGGTCGTGCTGCGCAACATCCCGCGCATCAGCGACGTGGAGGCGATGCTCGAGCTGCTGCGGCTGCTGGACGTGAAGGTCGAGTGGCGCGACGACAACGTGGTCGCGCTCCGGGCCGACGAGCTGAGCCACAGCGACGTGGACCGCGGCTACGCGGAGCGCATCCGCGCCTCCTTCCTGCTCGCGGGGCCGCTGCTGGCGCGTCGGGGCCGCGCCGACATGCCGCCTCCCGGCGGCGACGTGATCGGCCGCCGCCGGCTCGACCCGCACCTGGACGCCTTCCGCGCGCTCGGCGCCGAGGTCCACGTGGACCGCAACTACTACCGGCTCTCGGCGACCGACGGCCTGCATGCCTGCGACTTCTTCATGGACGAGCCCTCGGTGATGGCCACCGAGAACGCGCTCATGGCCGCGGCCCTCACGCCGGGCTCGACGGTGATCCACAACGCGGCCTCGGAGCCCCACGTCCAGGACCTCGCGCGACTGCTCATGGCGATGGGCGCCCGCATCGAGGGCATCGGCTCGAACCTGATGATCGTGCACGGCCAGGAGGAGCTCAGCGGCGCGGACTACACGATCGGGCCCGACTACATCGAGATCGGAAGCTTCATCGCGCTCGCGGCCTGCACGGGCGGCGAGCTGCGCATCAAGGACACGCTCCCGGACGACCTGCGTATGACCCGGCTCGCCTTCGAGCGGCTCGGCTGCCGCATCGAGTTCGAGGGGAACGACGCGATCGTGCCCGCCGGCCAGCGGCTGCGCGTTAAGTCGGACGAGGGCGATGCCATCTCGAAGATCGAGGACGGTCCCTGGCCCGCCTTCCCGGCCGACCTCACAAGCATCGCCGTGGCCATGGCAACGCAGGCCGAGGGCCTGATCCTCATCCACGAGAAGATGTTCGAGAACCGCCTCTACTTCGTCGACAAGTTGGTCACGATGGGCGCTCGGGTGATCGTCTGCGACCCGCACCGTGCGGTCGTTAGCGGCCCGAGCCGGCTTCACGGCGAGCGCATGGAGAGCCCGGACATCCGGGCCGGCATGGCGATCCTCATCGCCGCGCTGTGCGCCGACGGCACGTCCGAGATCGGGAACATTCGTCAGATCGACCGTGGCTATGAGCGGATCGACGAGCGGCTGCGACTGCTCGGAGCGCGCATCGAGCGCGTGGCCGCCGAGCGCGTGCCTGCGTAAATCCGGGAGCGTTCGATGACTCACCCGATCCCTCCGGGCACCCGGGACGTGCTGCCGGAGGAGATGCGCGAGCTGCGCGCCATCGGCGACCGCATGCGCGCGTGCTTCGAGCGTGCCGGCTACGGCGAGGTGCACACTCCGGCGCTCGAGTACGAGGACGTGCTGCGCCTCGGTGAGGCGCGCGCCGCGGGTGCTCGCTACCGGACCTTCGACGAGAGCGGCGCGGTCCTGGCGCTGCGCTCCGACATGACGATCCCCGTCGCCCGCGTGGTGGCCACCCGCTACGCCGACGCCGAACCGCCGCTGCGCTTCTCCTATCTGGCTCGTGCCTGGCGCGCCACCGACCGCGGCGTGGGCGAGCCGCGCGAGTTCCTTCAGGGCGGCCTCGAGCTGATCGGGGTCCCGGGCGCCGAGGGCGAGGCCGAGGTGGTGGCGCTCACGATCGCGGCGCTCGACGAGGCCGGGCTGCGCCGCCACCGCGTGGGTGTGGGCGACGGCGCGCTCTACGGCAGCCTGCTCACGTCCTTCGGCGTTCCCGCGGACGCTCACCTGCCGATGATGGAGAGCCTGTCCCGGCGCGATCTGGTGGGCCTCGAGGGCCAGGTGAACGCGCTGGGTCTCGGCGACGACGAGCGCGAGAAGCTCGTCCGGCTGCCTCAGATCCGTGGCGGCCGGGAGGTTCTCGACCGGGCGGACACCGCCGGGCTGGACGGGCTCCGGGAGCTGCACGAGCTGCTCGCCGAGCGCGGGGTGGCCGACCGCGTGATCTTCGACCTCGGCCTCGTGCGCGAGCTCGGCTACTACACCGGCTCGGTCTTCGAGGTGTACGACCCGGCCGTGGGCTTCACCCTGGGCGGCGGCGGGCGCTACGACGAGCTGATCGGCCGCTTCGGCCGCGACCTCCCGGCCTGCGGGCTCGCGCTCGACGTGCAGCGGGTGCATCTCGCACAGGCGGCGGAGGAGGCGCTCGGATGAGCGAGCTGCTCACCATCGCCGTGCCGCGCGGCGCGCTCTTCGGCGGCACGCTCGACCTGCTCGACACGACTTGGGATCGACACCGCCGAGGTGCGCTCGAACGACCGCAAGCTCCTGTTCGCGGACGTGGGCATCGTGACCATGCGCCCCAGCGACGTGCCGACCTACGTGGAGCACGGCTCCGCCGACATCGGGATAACCGGCAAGGACGTGCTGCTCGAGCAGTCGAGCCGCAAGGTCTACGAGCTGCTCGACCTCGGCTACGGTCGCTGCGAGATGGTCGTGGCGGCGCCCGACCGCGGCGATCCGATCGCCGATGCGCTGCGCCGGCTTGGCCGGGTCCGCATCGCCACCAAGTACCCGCGGGTGGCGGCGGAGCACTTCGCGGAGACCGGGCGCCAGGCCGAGATCGTGGAGGTGAAGGGCTCGGTCGAGCTCGCGCCGCTCACCGGGCTGGTCGACGGCATCGTGGACCTCACTGCCAGCGGGCAGACGCTCGCGGAGAACAACCTCCGCGTGATGGAGCAGATCGCCACCTGCACGGCGCGGCTGATCGCGAATCCGGTGGCGCACAAGCTGAAGGCCGAGCCGATCGACCGCATCCTGGAGCGGCTGCGCGCATGAGGATCAAGCGTGCCGGCATTGGAGTCACCCGCCCAGAGCTCCGTTCCGGCCTCACCGAGGAGGTGGCCGCGATCATCGAGGAGGTGCGCCTCGGTGGCGAGCAGGCCGTGCTGAGCTTGACGGAGCGCTTCGATCACGCCGAGCTCGGCCCGGAGGAGCTGCGCGTGGATCCGCGCGAGCTCGAGGCGGCCATCGGGGTGCTCGAGCCGGAGGTTCTCGACGGACTGCAGACCGCGATCAGAAACGTACGCGCCGTGGCGAAGGCGCAGCTGCACGATCCCGTCGCGGTCGATCTCGAGCAGGGCCAGCGCGTGGAGATCGCCGAGCTGCCGGTGCGGCGCGCGGCGATCTACGCGCCGGGCGGTCGGGCGCCGTACCCCTCGACCGTCGTGATGGGTGCGGTCACGGCGCGAGCCGCGGGCGTCGAGCAGATCGTCGTGTGCGCGCCGCCCGGGCCAGGCGGCCGCGCCCACCCGGTGATTCTCGCCGCCTGCGTGCTGTGCGAGGTCAACGAGGTCTACCGGATGGGCGGGGCTCAGGCGATCGCCATGCTCGCGTTCGGGTCGGGGGCGATCGAGCGGGTCGACGTGATCGCCGGCCCCGGGAACGCGTACGTGCAGGAGGCGAAGCGACAGCTCGCCTTCACCGAGATCGGCATCGACGGCTTAGCCGGGCCAAGCGAGCTTGCCGTGGTGGCCGATGGCGCGGGAGCGGACGCCGAGCTGATCGCGCTCGACCTGCTGGCACAGGCCGAGCACGGCCCCGACAGCCTGCTCTGGCTCTCGAGCCCAGACGAGGAGCTTCGCGAGGCCGTGATCGAGCACGTCGAGCGCCTCGCGCCCGACCGTCCAAGCGCCAGCGACGCTTATCTGCAGGTGATGGAGCACGGGGCGGCCTCCGCCATCGACATCTTCAACGGCATCGCCCCGGAACACCTCGAGCTGGTGGGAGCCAACGCAGAGGCGCTTGCCGACCGCGTTCGTTCCGCAGGCTGCGTGTTCGTCGGCGCCGGCGCCGCCACCGCGTTCGGCGACTACGTGGCGGGCTCGAACCACGTTCTGCCCACTGGTGGCGCCGCGCGCTTCCAGTCGGCGCTCTCTCCCGCCACCTTTCGACGCCGGATGGCTCGCGTATCCTTGCCCGGCGAGGCGCCGGCCCGCCTCGCGCCCGCCGGCGCGGCAATTGCTCGCGCCGAGGGCTTTCCTGTGCACGCAGAATCAATGGAGCGCCGCGCGTGAGCCGCACCTCGCAGATCCACCGGACAACGGGCGAGACCGACGTCCAGCTCTCGCTGGACCTGGACGGCACGGGCGCAGGCGAGCGCGAGACGGGTGTCGGCTTCTTCGACCACCTGCTCGACTCAGTGGCGCGGCACGGGCTCCTGGACCTCGACGTGCGCGTGCAGGGCGATCTGGAGACGGGTCCGCACCACACGGTCGAGGACACGGGCATCGCGCTCGGCCAGGCCATCGACGAGGCGCTCGGCGAACGCGCCGGCATACGCCGCTTCGGCCACGCGGTCGTGCCGATGGACGAGGCGCGCGCCTCCGCCGCGATCGATATCTCCGGCCGTCCGTTCATGGCGCTCGAGGGCTCCTTCGGCGCGCGAGCGGGTCGGTGACTTCGACACGGACCTGGCCGAGGAGTTCTTCCGCGCGGTCGCAAACGCGGCCAAGCTCACGCTGCACGTGCGCCTGGAGGCCGGCACGAACGCACACCACATGGTCGAGGCGTCCTTCAAGGGGTTCGCCCGCGCGCTCCGCGCCGCCGTGGAGGACGACGAGCGCGTGGAGGGCGTTCCCTCGACCAAGGG
Source organism: uncultured Thermoleophilaceae bacterium (assembly GCA_963774755.1). Classification (GTDB taxonomy): domain Bacteria; phylum Actinomycetota; class Thermoleophilia; order Solirubrobacterales; family Thermoleophilaceae; genus JACVRW01. The sequence continues at coordinate 11,299 of CAVZGG010000014.1, forward strand.
CGTGCTTTGACGCGCATCGCGATCCTCGACTACGGGATGGGGAACCTCCGCTCGGTCGGCAAGGCACTCGAGCACGTGGGCGCGGAGCCGTTCCTCACAAGCGAGCACGCGCGCGTGCGCGAGGCCGACGGGATCGTGCTGCCCGGCGTTGGCGCGATGCCCAGGGCGATGGAGCGGGTGCGCGACCTCAAGCTGGACCAGCTTCTGCGCGAGCGGGTCGAGGCCGCCGTGCCGGTGATCGGACTCTGCATGGGCATGCAGCTGCTGTTCGACTCCACGACCGAGATGGGCGGGGCCGAGGGGATCGGGCTGCTGCGCGGGCCGGTGGAGGCGCTCGACGCTCCCGGGCTGAAGGTGCCGCAGATCGGCTGGAACCCCGTGAACTGGCGGCGCGAGAGCCCGCTGAACGAGGGGTTGCCGGCGCCCTGCGCCTTCTACCACGCCAACTCGTTCGCCCCGCGGCCGTCCGACGCGGACGCGGTGCTCGGCACGGCGGACTACGGAAGCGAGTTCGTGAGCGTGGTGGAGCGGGCGGGGGTGTATGGGCTGCAGTCGCACCCGGAGAAGTCGGGGCCGGACGGCCTGCGGCTCTTGAAGAACTTCGTCTCGCTCGCCGCGGTCAGAATGATTCTGCTGCCGGCGGTGGACATCCGCGACGGCAAGGCGGTGCGCCTGCGCCAGGGGCATTTCGAGGACGAGACGGTCTACGCCGACGACCCGCTCGAGGCCGCGCGCTCATTCGTGGAGGCCGGCGCGCGCTTCCTGCACATCGTCGACCTCGACGGCGCACGCGAGGGCGAGCCGGCCAACCTGCACCACGTGGAGCGCATCACCTCCGAGCTGGACGTGCCGGTGGAGCTCGGCGGTGGCCTGCGGTCGATCGCCTCGATCCGGCGGGCGCTCATGGCGGGAGCCAGCCGCGTGGTGCTCGGCACGGCCGCGTTCACCGATCCCGACCTGCTCGACGAGGCGCTCTCGGCGTTCACCTCGCGCATCCTCGTGGGGGTGGACGTGCGCGGCGGGATGGTGTCCGTCGCCGGCTGGACCCGCGAGACCCAGGTGAGGGGCGAGGACGCCATCCGGCGCATGCAGGAGCGAGGGGTCACCCGCTTCGTCTACACGAACGTGGACCGCGACGGGATGCTGGAGGGACCGGACCTCGAGGAGGTGAGGCGGGTCTCCGAGGCCGTGCGCGGGCGCTTCCTCTACTCCGGCGGCATCGGCTCGATCGACGACCTGCGCGCTCTCGGCGAGATGCGCCTGCTGAACCTGGCGGGCGTGATCTCCGGGAAGGCGCTCTACGAGGGCCGCTTCGGCGTGCGCGAGGGGCAGGAGGCGCTCGAGGCCTGATGCTGCTGCGTCGCGTGATCCCATGCCTCGACGTCGACAAGGGCCGCGTGGTCAAGGGCGTGGAGTTCGTGAACCTGCGCGACGCCGGAGATCCAGTCGAGCTGGCGGTGCGCTACCAGGAGGAGGGGGCCGACGAGATCGTCTTCCTCGACATCACGGCGTCGCACGAGAAGCGCGAGAACGGTGGCGCAGCTTGCCCGGCGCTGTGCCGACGACGTGTTCATCCCGTTCACGATCGGAGGCGGCGTGCGCTCGGTGGAGGACGCGCAGGCCGTGCTCGACGCCGGCGCCGACAAGGTGTCAGTGAACTCCGCGGCGGTGGCGCGCCCGGAGCTGCTCTCCGAGCTGGCCGAGGTGTTCGGCGCCCAGTGCGTGGTGCTGGCGATCGACGCGCGGCGCGAGGAGGACGGCTCCTACTCCGTGTACGTGAACGGCGGACGCACGCCGGTCGGCCGCGACGCGATCGAGTGGGCGCGCGAGGGCGTGGAGCGCGGCGCGGGGGAGATCCTGCTCACGAGCATGGACCGCGACGGCACCGAGGACGGCTACGAGCTCGCGCTCACCCGAGCGGTGGCGGACGCCGTGGACGTGCCGGTGATCGCCTCGGGCGGCGCGGGCAGCGCTCGACCACCTCGTGGACGCGGTCGAGCAGGGAGGGGCCGACGCGGTCCTGTGCGCCTCGATCTTTCATTACGGTCAGCACACGGTGCGAGAGGCGAAGGAGCGAATGCGCGACGCGGGGATCCCGGTGAGGCTCTGATGAGCGCAGTTCCGGGCGACCTTCGCGAGCGCGTCCGGCGTGTGCCTGGGATGGAGCGCCTGCTGCCAGCGCTCGAGGGCCTTGAGCCGGCCTATCTCGTGGGCGGAGCCGTCCGTGACCTGCTGCGCGGCGCGGTCCCGAACGACATCGACATCGCGGTCGAGGGCGACGCGCGCTCGGTGGCGCGGGCGGTGGCGAAGCGGCTTGGCAGCGACGCGCGCGAGTACGAGCGCTTCGGCACGGCGACGGTCGAGACACCGGCCACCTCCTACAACTTCGCGACCACCAGGGAGGAGGCCTACGACTCGCCCGGCGAGCTCCCGCGTGTGGCGCCGGCTCCGCTCGCCGACGACCTCCGGAGGCGCGACTTCTCGATCAACGCCATGGCGGTGGGCCTCACGGGCGACGACCTCGGTCACCTCTACGACCCGACCGGCGGCCTGGCCGACATGGAGGCTCGCCTCGTGCGAGTGCTGCACGAACGCAGCTTCCTCGACGATCCCACGCGTCTCCTGCGGGCGGTGCGCTATGCGGTGCGGCTGGGCTTCGCGCTCGACCCCGAGACGGAGCGTCTCGCACGCGAGGCCACGGCGGGCGATGCCCTCTCGACCGTGTCGGGCGCCCGGATCAGGGACGAGCTGATGGATCTTCTGGGCGAGCTCGACGCGCCCGCTGCGATCAGGCGGATGCGGGATCTGGAGATCCACACTGCGCTGCACCCCGAGCTCGACCCGGATCCCGATCTGGTGGCGTCGGCCTCCCTGGGGGCCGTTGCGATCGGGGCCGACCGGCGCATCGCGGCGCTCGCGCGCCCTGATCGAGGAGGCGCCAGAGAAGCTCGACCTCTGGCTCGCGGACCTGCACCTGCCCGCGGAGGAGCGCGACGCCGCCGCGCGCGCCGCGCGCGTGGCGCCGCGGATCGCGACGACTCTGCGGGAGCGCGAGCACTCGCCGTCGGAGCTGCGCGGCGCTGCTCGGCAGGGAGCCGCCCGAGGCGCTTGCGCTCGCCCTGGCGCTGAGCGCGCCCTCGGAGCCGATCCTCCGCTGGGCGTCGGAGCTGCGCCCGATGGCCCTGGAGATCTCGGGGGCAGACCTGCTCGCGGCCGGCGTTCCGCAGGGTCCGGCCGTGGGGCGCGCGCTCGACGAGACGCTCAACCGAAAGCTCGACGGGCTCGTCTCGGGCCGTGACGAGGAGCTCGAGACCGCGCTGCTCCTCGCGCGGGAGCACGCGCAGTGAGGCTGCCGGGCGCGGATGTGACCTTCACGACCCGTCAGGGGGGAGTGAGCGTCGGGCCGTACGAGTCACTGAACCTCGGCATCCTGACCGCGGACGACCCCGAGCGGGTGACCGAGAATCGCCACCGCGCCGCCGCGCAGGCCGGGGTGGAGCCCGAACGGATGGCGATGGGCTGGCAGGTGCACGGCACGGACCTCAAGGAATGGACGGGGCCGCCGCCGGACCGCGCGTATGCGCAGCCGGGGGACAAGGACCTCGAGAAGGTGGACGGCCATCTCACCCGCGAGCCCGGCATCGGTCTGCTCGTGCTCGTGGCCGACTGCTATCCGGTCGCGCTCTCGGACGGTGAGCAGGTGGCGATGCTGCACTGCGGCTGGCGGCCCGCTGGCCGGAGGGATCGTGGAGAAGGCGGTCGCTCGTTTTTCGTCGCCGCCCGCCGCTGCGGTGGGGCCGGGCATCGGTGGGTGCTGCTACGAGGTTGGGGACGAAGTGCTGGAGGCGTTTTCTGGCATTGAGGGAATTGCGTCCGGACGCATGCTCGATCTGCGGGCCGTGATCTCGGCGCTGCTGTCGGCGGCGGGCGTCTCCGACGTGCAGCACGTGGAAGGCTGCACGAGCTGCTCGCCGGAGCTGTACTTCTCACACCGCCGCGACGACGGCGTCACCGGCCGCCAGGCGGGCATCATCGTGCGCGATGGATCCTGAACGCGTACGGCGCAACCTCGAGCGGGTGCGCGAGCAGATCGGCCCCGAGGTGGAGATCCTCGCCGCGGTCAAATACGTCGAGGCTGATGACCTGCCGGCGCTGGCCGAGGCCGGCATCGAACTGGTGGGCGAGAACCGGGCCCAGGAGCTGCTCGCCAAGCAGGAGGCGCACGGCGACCTGTTCACCTGGGACTTCATCGGCCAGCTCCAGAGCCGCAAGGTCAAGGACGTGGCGCCGCACGTGCGGCTGATCCACTCGCTCGCGTCGGAGTCGGCGCTCGCAAAGCTCGAGCAGCACCCGGCGAAGGAGGTGCTCGTGCAGGTGAACGTGGCCGGCGAGGACGAGAAGGCCGGCATCGCCCCCGACGCGCTCGCCGACTTCATCGCCCGATGCCCCGTGCCCGTGACAGGCCTGATGACGATGCCTCCGTTCGTGGAGCGACCCGAGGACAACCGCCGCCACTTCGCGCGCCTGGCCGAGCTGGCCGCCGAACACGGCCTGGCGCGCCTCTCGATGGGGACGTCGCAGGACTACGCGGTGGCCGTCGAGGAAGGCGCCACGATCGTGCGCCTGGGCTCGGTCCTCTACGACGAGCATGAGGGGCTGCGGAACCGGCGCCCCGTCAACGGTTGGGCGCTTTACCTGGGCATATCGCTAGGAAAAGCGCCCCACCCGAGCGGGGCATCCGTCAATGCTGCTTTTCCGGGCTATAGCCCACCCGCTCGAAGAAGTCCGCGATCACGTTGGAGAGGCGGGCTCCCTGCCAGGCCAGTGGGGATTCGCCCTTCTCCTCGACGACGAGCTCGGCGTTCGGGAGCTTTCGGTCGGTACTCCTCGGCGATGCCGAACGGGTGGAGGGAGTCCGCGTCGTCCTGGGAGCCGACGATCAGCACGGGGACCTCGAGCGAGGCCAGCGGCTCCAGTCCCTTCCACGCGACCGAACCCGGTATCTCTCTCAACGCCGGGCTACGGCGTCCAGATCGTCGTGGCGCTCCATTCGCTGGCGGGTCGCCTCGCGGGCCACGGTGCGCCAGCGCTCGGGGATGTCGTCCGGCTGCGCGACCTGGACGAACTCCTCAATGCCGCCGTTCAGGGCGTCGGCGAGCCGCTCCCAGACCTCGCCATCGACGTCGCCCGTCCGCGCATAGCCCGTGTAAGCGGGCGTGACCTGCACCAGTGCGGGCACCCGCTCTGGGTGCTCGAGCGTGAACGCCATGGCGGTGGCTGCGCCCATCGAGCTCCCCACAAGCGCCGTCCGCTCCAGCTCGAGGTGGTCGAGCACGGCCTCCAGGTCGGCCACGAGGTCGGCGTACTCGTAGCGCGGGGCGGGCGACGATGAGCCGTGGCCGCGGGCGTCGTAGGAGATCAGCCGGTAGCCGCGCTTCACGAGCGCGCGCGAGCCCTGAACGACGTTGCGCCGCGTGGCCGACAGGCCATGCAGCAGCACAACGGGCGGGCCCTCGCCGGCCTGCTCGCCCTCGAGCGTGATGCTGCCTGCGCCCGGCAGCTGGCGCAGAACCTGGAACGCGGTTGTCTCCACGGCCTTCAACTCTGACAAAGAGGGCCGATACGGGGCATGGTGACACCGGCACGTCTGAGCGATCCCGACCGACCGCGCGTTGCGCTATGCATCCTCTGACCACTCGAGGTCCATTTCCCCTCGCGCGGTGGCTGGAGCGAGCACAGGAACCAGCCTTGGCGGCTGGCTGCCGCTCGAGGACGCTGCGCCGCCACCGGGTTGCCAGACGGGTGACGCGGGCGTTCCGTGGCACCGCGCCAAGGATTTCACCTCGAGCTGGCAGTTCCTGACCCTCCTGAGCCTGGCGGCCCTCACATTGGCTGCGCTGGTGCGGGCCGGCAAATGGCGCGACCCGGGACAGCTCTGGGCAAGGCTGGCAGCGGGGCTGACCGCCGTGGCGCTTGTCGCGCACGTTGCGCTGTGGGCGCCCTGACAGCCCTACACTGTGAAAGGAGTTTCCCGCTTACGCTCGAACTCACCGACGTATGGCGCTTCGTGACACATGGCATCGCACGCTGGTCTACTTCGGCTTGGCCGAGGAGGAGGATCCGCGCTACGAGGCGATTCAGGAGCCCGAGCCGGAGGCTGAGCTCGAGGATCGCTACCGGGAGCGGCCGAACGTGCGCCGGCTTCAGCGCCGACGCCGCGACGAGTTCGACGACATCTTCGCCGACGAGCCGCGCGGTGGCGGGCGCGAAACGCGCGTCCTTCGTCCCGTGGGCGGCAACGGCGGACGCGGCGGCGGGGATATCCAGGTTCACCTGGTCATCCCCAAGAGCTTCAACGACGCCCAGCAGATCGCCGACCAGTACAAGGACGCCGTGCCCGTGATCCTCAACCTTCAGGGCACGGACACGGACCTCTCCAAGCGGCTGATCGACTTCGCCTCTGGCCTCACCTACGCGCTCGACGGGGGGATGCAGCGGATCGCCGACAAGGTGTTCCTGCTCACGCCTCGCAACGTCGAGGTCTCGGCCGAGGAACGCGCTCGGCTGATCGAGAAGGGCTTCTTCAACCAGAGCTGACCGCTTCGCCGCCGATAGAGTGCGGCGGCGATGAGGCTGGGTCTGATCGGGGCAGGGAACATGGCGTCCGCGCTTGCTCGCGGTATTGGCGAGCCCGTCCTCGTCCACGACGTCGACGCCGCCAAGGCGCAGGCCCTTGCGGAGGCGCTTGGCGGTGAGGCCGTGGGATCGAATGCCGAGCTCGCCGAGCGTGCCGATGTGCTCGTGCTCTGCCACAAGCCGAAGCAGCTCGAAGAGGTGGCCGCGGAGGTGGACGGCCGCGCCAAGGTGGTCGTGTCGATCCTCGCCGCAACCACCACCGAGCAGGTTGCCGCGGCCTACCCCGGTGCCTCGATCTACCGATTCATTCCGAACATGCCGACCGAGGTCCGGCGCGGGGTGCTCTGCTACATCCCCGGCCCGGGCGCGTCCGATGGCCCCGAGGACGAGATCCTCGCCCTGATGGGCCGCGCCGGCGCCGTGATCCGGCTCGACGACGAGCCGCTGATCGAGCCGGCGATGGCGCTCATGAGCTGCGGGCCGGCCTTCATGGCCTTCGTGGCGGAGAGCTTTGCCGAGGCCGGTGCTGCGCACGGCCTCGATCCCGACGACGCCATGCGCATGGTCGTCGAGACCATGGGCGGCACGGCGGACTACCTGGCGCAGCACGACTACAACGGTCCGGAGCTGCGCGCCCGGGTGGCAACGCCCGGCGGAGTGACCGAGAAGGGCCTGATCACGCTCGAGGAGCGCGGCCTCAGGGATGTGTGCCGCGCCGCCGTCGACACGGTCGTGGAGGCCACGCGGTGAGCATCTACCTCGCGATCACGCGCAACGACGTGGCGGACTACGTCAGCACGCTCGCCCTCGTCTACCTCATCCTGATCTTCATCCGGATCCTGATGAGCTGGATCCCCCGCATGCCCTACAACCGCTACCTCGCGGCCTTCCTGAAGTTCGTGAGCGACGTGACGGACCCGTACCTGAACCTCTTTCGCCGCATCCTGCCGCCGGTGCGCATGGGGGGTGCCGGGCTCGACCTGAGCCCGATCGTCGCCACCTTCGTGCTGATCATCGTCAGCCAGATCGTGGTAGGCCTCATCGACGTTCCGTGAGCCGGGGAGGGCCGGCCGCGGCGATCGCCACCGCTGGAATCGTCGTGGCGATCGACCAGGCGACCAAGCAGCTGGCCGTGGCCAACATCGACCGCGGCGAGCAGGTGAACGTCTTTTTCGGCCTCGATTTCACGAACACGCGCAACTCGGGCGTCGCCTTCGGCGCATTCGAGGGCGGGGGCGTGGTGGTGGCGATCCTGATCGGGGTGTCGCTGGCCCTGCTGCTCGGCTACTTCGCGCTGCACCGCGACATGCCGCTCCTGTGGCTGCCCGTGGGCCTGCTGTTGGGCGGAGCGCTCGGCAACCTCGCGGACCGAGCTCGCGACGGCGCCGTGATCGACTTCATCGACCCCGTCGCGTGGCCGGCCTTCAACGTGGCCGACACCTGCATCGTGGTGGGTGTGTTCCTGCTGCTCTGGACCGTGGAGGGGAGCCCGAAACGGCCTCGGACGACCTGATCGCCGCGGCCGGGGACGCCGGGCTCCGCCTCGACGCCTTCCTCGCCGCACGCGGCGCCGTGCCGTCCCGGGCCGCCGCCCAGCGCCTGATCGAGCGTGGCGCGGTCACGGTGGACGGGCGGGCGCGCCCCAAGAACCACAGGATCGGAGAGGGCGAGCGGGTGGCGGTCGAGGCGCCCGCCGTCGAGGCCCAGCCGGATGCGCCGGAGACGGTTCCCTTCGAGATCGTGTACGAGGACGACGACCTGCTCGTGGTGGACAAGCCGGCGGGCGTGGTCACACACCCGGCGCCAGGGCACCACGGGCCGACGCTCGCCGAGGCGCTGGCGCCGCTGGCGGCGGGCGGCGAGCATCCCGAGCGCGCCGGCATCGTTCACCGGCTGGATCGAGACACCTCCGGCCTGCTCGTGGTGGCGCGCTCCGACGAGGCGCACGCCGCCCTCCAGAAGATGATGAAGGCGCGCGAGGTGACCCGCGAGTACACCGCCCTCGTGGAGGGCCACCCCGACGCCGAGAGCGGCACCATCGACGCCCCGATCGGCCGCGACCGCGGGAACCGGACCGTCATGTCCACGCGCACCGACCGCGCCCGCAGCGCCGTGACCCATTTCGAGGTCCTGGAGCGGCTTCCGCGCACCACGCTGCTGCGCGTGCGCCTCGAAACAGGCCGCACCCACCAGATCCGCGCGCACCTCGCGGCCATCGATCATCCGGTGGTCGGAGACCCGGGCTACGGCGGCCGTGAAAGCGGCCGCAGGCTCGGTCTGAAGCGCCAGTTCTTGCACGCCTCAAGACTGATGTTTAGGCATCCGCTGTCAGGGGAAATGGTCGCTTGCGAGTCCAAACCACCCGCCGAGCTGAGTCATGCACTTGACAGCGCCCGGCGGGAGCCAGTCTCCGGAGGGCCAGACGGGGGCTGAGACATACGAGCGAGGCGGTCTCCGGACCGCCTCGTCTCGTTCTCGGACGCGTTTCTCCGGTTGAGGGCCTGAAAATCAGGCACCGAAGGGGGCGCCGGACCGATGCTCAACACATTGGTCGCGCTCTGGTTGCCCAATGTGTTGACCTTCTTTCCCGCGGTCGTTCGGCCGGGACAGCGCCACGGTGGCTATCCTCACGTCCGTTAAGCAAGCTACCCCGCTGGAAACAGCGGCCGCGGCCCTGCCCGGGACATCCCGGGTCCGCGAGCCGACCGGCGGGCAGACGTTCACCAACAACTTCAAGGGAGCAACTCTTTGGCCACCGAGATTGGCATCAGGGAGCTGCTGGAGGCCGGCGTTCACTTCGGCCACCAGACGCGCCGCTGGAATCCCAAGATGCGCCGCTTCATATTCGGCGAGCGCGGCGGGATCCACATCATCGACCTTCAGAAGACGGAGCGCCTGCTCCACACCGCCCAGGAGTTCGCCGCGGACGTGGCGGGCAGGGGCGGGACGATCCTGTTCGTGGGCACCAAGAAGCAGGCCCGTGACTCGATCAAGGAAGCCGCAACCAGTGCGGGCATGCCGTACATCGACCAGCGCTGGCTGGGCGGGCTTCTGACCAACTTCCAGACCATCAACAAGCGCATCCGGCGCCTGCACGACCTGCGCGACTGGACCGAGACCGGCACGATGGAGCTGCTGCCGGTGCGCGAGCGCATCGCCGCGATGTCCGAGCGCGACAAGCTCGAGACGAACCTCGGCGGCGTGGCCGACATGCAGCGCCCACCCGACGCGGTGTTCGTGGTGGACCTCAAGGTCGAGGACATCGGCGTGCGGGAGGCCAAGCGGCTCAAGATCCCGATCATCGGGCTCGTCGACACCAACTGCGACCCGGACCCCGTGGACTTCGTGATCCCGGGCAACGACGACGCGATTCGCTCCTGCAAGGTGATCATCGAGGGCATCGCCGACGTGGCGCGCGAGCGCGCCACCCAGTTCCGTGCCGAGGAGGAGGCCGCCCGGCGCGAGCGCGAGGAGGCCGAGCGCAAGGAGGCTGAGGAGAAGGCCGCGCGCGAGGCGGAGGAGCAGGAGCGCCGTGAGGCCGAGGAGCGGGCCCGCCGCGAGGCGGAGGAGGCCGGCTTCTCGCCGGACGAGCCCGCCACGCCGAGCGGCACCCGCCCGGAGGCCGCAACAGGGGCCGGAGCCCCTCGTGAGCGCCGTACGTTCGATCCTGACGAGGAGTCCTGATGAGCATCACCATTTCCGCCCAGGACGTGAAGAGCCTGCGCGAGCGAACCGGCGCGGGGATCATGGACGCCAAGGCGGCGCTGCAGGAGTCCGGCGGCGACATCGACAAGGCGATCGAGATCCTGCGCGTGAAGGGACAGGCCTCGGCCGCCAAGCGCGGGGAGCGCGCGGCCGCAGAGGGCGTCGTCGCGAGCTACGTCCACGCCGGCGGGCAGATCGGCGTGCTCGTGGAGGTGGACTGCGAGACCGACTTCGTGGCCCGCACCGAGCCGTTCCAGGACTTCGCCCGCGAGGTCGCGATGCACATCGCGGCGGCGAACCCGCTCTACGTGTCCGAGGACGAGGTGGACGAGCAGGCCAAGGAGGCCGAGCTGCGCGTGCTGCGCGAGCAGGCGGCCACCGAGGGCAAGCCGGAGAACGTCCAGGAGAAGATCGTCGAGGGCCGGCTGAAGAAGTGGCTCGAGGACGTGGTCCTGCTCGAGCAGACGCACGTGAACGAGGAGAAGCACGGCGGCAAGACCGTCGGCGAGCTCCGCACCGAGATCGCGGCGAGCACCAGCGAGAACGTCGTGATCCGCAGGTTTGCCCGCTTCCAGGTCGGGGGGGAGTGACCGAACCCGCCTTCAGGCGCATCCTGCTGAAGCTCTCGGGGGAGGCGCTCATGGGCGAGCTCCCCTACGGAGCTGACGCGGAGCGGATCGCCGCCATCGCCAAGCAGGTGAAGGCCGTGTCCGACCGCGGCGTGGAGATCGCGATCGTGGTCGGCGGCGGCAACATCTACCGAGGCCTGAAGGGCGCAGCCGACGGCATGGACCGTGCGACCGGCGACTACATGGGCATGCTCGCCACCGTGCTGAACGCGCTGGCGCTCCAGGACGCCCTCGAGAAGGTCGGCGCGGTCACGCGGGTGCAGTCCGCCATCACGATCTCCGAGGTCGCCGAGCCCTACATCCGCCGCCGCGCCATGCGCCACCTGGAGAAGGGCAGGATCGTGATCTTCGCCGCCGGGCACGGGCAACCCGTTCTTCACCACCGACACCGCGGCCGCCCTGCGGGCCCTCGAGATCCACGCGGAGACGATCCTGATGGCGAAGAACGGGGTGGAGGGCGTCTACAGCGCCGACCCGCGCGAGAACCCGGACGCCCGCTTCATCGAGGAGATCACCCATCAGGAGGCGATCGAGCAGCGCCTCCAGGTGATGGACTCGACGGCCCTGTCGCTCTGCATGGACAACGGCCTACCAATCAACGTCTTCAACATGGACGACGAGCGCAACATCGACCGGATAGTGTGCGGCGAGCGTGTGGGAACCGTGGTGAGGAGCGGATGAGCGGCGAGGTACTGAAGGATTTTCTGGACGATGCGAAGGGCCGCATGCAGCGGTCCGTCGACGCCACCAAGACCGAGTTCGCCACGGTGCGGACCGGTCGCGCGTCCCCGCACCTGCTCGACCGCATCGAGGTCGACTACTACGGCGCCGTCACACCGCTCAGGCAGCTCTCGCAGATCTCTGCGAGCGAGGCGCGCCTGCTCACGATCACGCCGTACGACAAGAACTCGATCAAGGCGATCGAGAAGTCGATCCTCGAGTCCGACGTGGGCCTTACGCCCTCCAACGACGGCCAGGTGATCCGGCTCTCCATCCCGGAGCTCACCGAGGATCGCCGCAAGGAGCTCGTGAAGGTGGTGCACGGCATCGCCGAGCAGGGCAGGGTCGCGGTGCGGAACGTCCGGCGCGACGTGATGCACGACCTGCGCGAGCTGAAGAGCGAGGGCGAGGTGGGCGAGGACGACGAGCGCCGCGCGGAGTCAGAGCTCCAGAAGCTCACCGACTCTCACGTCGGCGACATCGACACCGCCCTCGCCGGCAAGGAACAAGAAATCCTCGAAGTGTGAGCGACGCCGGCGCCCGGGCGCGCTACGTCGCGATCATCACCGACGGGAACGGCCGCTGGGCGCAAGATCGCGGCCTGCCGGTGCTCGCAGGGCACCAGGCCGGCGCCGACACCGTGAAGGCGAGGCTGCGAGACGCCGTCGAGCTGGGCGTCCGGGAGCTCACGGTCTACTCGTTCTCGACCGAGAACTGGACCCGCCCGCAGGCCGAGGTCGACGGGCTGATGGCGATGTTCGCGGAGCGGATCGACAGGGAGTCGCCGGAGCTTCACGACGAGGGCGTGCGCATGCGCTTCGTGGGGCGCCGCGAGGGGCTGAACGAGGAGCTGATTCGCCGCATGGACTGGGCGGAGAAGCTCACGGGCGAGAACGACCGCATCACCCTGTTCGTGGCCTTCAACTACGGCGGCAGAGCGGAGATCGTGGACGCAGCGCGAACCTTCACGGGTGACACCGAGGAAGAGTTCCGGCGCCACCTCTACGCACCCGACATGCACGATCCCGACCTTCTGATTCGCACGAGCGGCGAGCTGCGGATTTCGAACTACCTGCTGTGGCAGCTCGCATACGCGGAGTTCGTCTTCCGCGACGAGCTCTGGCCCGACTTCACGCGCGAGGCGTTCGAGGCCTCGCTCGACGAGTACGCGGCGCGCGGGCGCCGTTTCGGGGGGCGGTAGCCGGTGGCCGCGCGAAACCCTCAAGGGGGTCAGACCCCCTCGAGGGTTCGGGGAGCGTCCGACCTCGCCCCGCGCATCGTCGTCGCGATCCCGGCGATCATCTTCGCGCTGGTCATCGTCGACCAGGGCGGCGAGGTCTGGGCGATCGGCATCTTCGCCCTCGGCGTGGTGGCGATGGGCGAGCTCTACACGCTCATGGGCCGCGTGCGGCCGCCCGCCCTTGCGGGCTTCCTCACGCTCGCGGGGCTGCTGGTGGCGGCCGTCTACGGCGAGCCTCGCCACGTGATCATGGTGCTGGTGGCGTCGTTCCCGGTCACCTTCTTCTTTGCGGTGCTGCGGCCGCGCCGCGAGCACGTGTCCTGGGCCATCGCCGTGACCTACCTCGGCGTGCTCTGGATCGGACTCGCGCTCGTGCACGCCATCTGGCTGCGCGACCTGCCGCACGGCGACGGACTCGTCATCGACGTGCTCGTCGCGACCTTCCTCGGTGACACGTTCGCCTACTTCGGCGGCCGCTGGTACGGCCGCACGCCGCTGGCCCCGCTGATCTCGCCCAACAAGACGCTCGAGGGCCTCGTGGCCGGCGTGTTCGGCGCGACGCTCGCGTTCTGGGCCGCCGGCCTCTACCAGGACTGGCTGACCGGCCCGCACGCGCTCCTGATCGGCGCGCTGGTGGCGATCTCCGCCCCGGTGGGCGACCTGTTCGAGTCGATGATCAAGCGCGACCTCGAGGTGAAGGACACCGGCAAGCTCTTCGGCGCCCACGGCGGAGTGCTCGACCGGCTCGACGCGGTCTTCTTCACGATCCCGGTGGCGTACTACGCCGCCGTCGGGCTCGGCTACGCCTCCTAGACTCAGCCGCGTGCGCAGGATCCTCATAGTCGGTTCCACCGGCTCGATCGGGACGCAGGCGCTCGACGTGGTCGAGCGCAACCCCGAGCTGGAGCTGGTGGGCCTCGCCGCTGACTCGAGCTGGGAGCTGCTCCTCGAGCAGGCGAAGCGGCACGGGGTGAACCGGGTCGCGCTCGCGGATACGGACGCCGCCGCGCGCGCGGCCGAGCACTCCCAGGTGGAGGTGCTCGCGGGAGCGGAGGGGCTCGTGGAGCTGATCACGGACACCGACTGCGACCTCGTGCTGAACGCGCTGGTGGGCTCGGCCGGCCTGGGGCCGACGGTTGCCGCCCTGGGCGAGGGCATCGACCTCGCGCTCGCCAACAAGGAGAGCCTCGTGGTGGGCGGCGAGCTCGTGACCACCCTGGCCGAGGCCACGGGCGCGCAGCTGCTGCCGGTGGACTCGGAGCACTCCGCGCTCTTCCAGCTGATCGGGGGCGAGCGGCCCGGCACCGTGGACCGGCTCGTGCTCACCGCCAGCGGTGGCCCGTTCCGCGGCCGCACCGACCTCGACTCCGTGACCCGCGAGGAGGCGCTCGCCCATCCCACCTGGGACATGGGCGGCAAGATCAGCATCGACTCGGCGACGCTGATGAACAAGGGCCTCGAGCTGATCGAGGCCCACCACCTCTTCGGCGTGCCCTATGACCGCATCGACGTGGTCGTGCACCCGCAGTCGATCGTCCACGCGATGGTGCACATGAACGACGGCGCGTCGCTCGCGCACCTCGGCTACCCCGACATGCGCGTGCCGATCTCGTACGCCCTCAACTACCCGGACCGGGTGGACGTGCCGGTGCGCCCGCTCGACCTCGTGGAGCTCGGCGCCCTCACCTTCGAGGCGCCGGACGTGAACGCGTTCCCGTGCCTGCGCCTGGCGCGCGAGGCCGCCGTGGCCGGCGGCACCGCGCCCTGCGTCCTGAACGCCGCCAACGAGATCGCGGTGCACGCCTTCCTGGCCGGTGACCTCTCCTTCACGGGCATCGCGCGAGTGATCGAGTCGACGCTCTCGGAGCTGCCGGCCCAGCCCGTGCGCCACTTCTCTGACCTGTACGCCGCCGATGCGCAGGCGCGCGAGGTGGCCAGGGGAGTGGCGGCTTGAGCGCACTCAGCTTCTTCCTGGCCTTCGTGGGCTTCGCGCTGCTCGTGATCCTGCACGAGCTCGGCCACTTCAGCGCCGCGAAGGCCGTGGGCATGCGGGTGGAGAAGTTCTCGCTGTTCTTCCCGCCGACCCTGTGGAGCAAGAAGGTCGGGGAGACCGAGTACGCCATCGGCTCGATCCCCGCGGGCGGCTACGTGAAGATCACCGGGATGAACCCGGACGAGGACCTCCCCGAGGAGGTCCGCGACCGCGCCTACCACGCTCAGCCCGTCTGGAAGCGGATCGTCGTGATCGCGGCGGGGCCCGCGGTGAACCTGGTGCTCGCGTTCGTGCTGCTGTTCATCTTCTTCGCGGCGATCGGCCCCACGACGGGCTCGCGCGATGTCGGCACGCTCGAGAAGGGCTATCCGGCGCAGGGCGTGCTGAAGCCGGGCGATCGGTTGGTTGCGGTCGACGGGCAGCGAGGGGCACCGATCGAGCTCTCCAAGCAGATTGCCAGCCACAAGTGTCCGCAGAAGCCGCCGAAGAAGGGCTGCGAGGCCGCCGAGCCCGTCGAGGTAACGGTCAGGCGAAACGGCGTCGAACGCACCTTCACGATCACCCCGATCTACGACCCGGTGGCGAAGCGAACGCGGCTCGGCTTCGCGTACGCGGCGGGGCCGCGTGCGGACCTCGGGCTCGGCGAGGCCTTCGACCTGACCGCGGACCGTTTCTGGTTCATCACCCAGCGCACGCTCGAGCTGCCCGCACGGCTGATCAACCCGGAGCAGCGCAAGGAGATCTCGGGAGTCGTCGGCTCCTACGAGGTCACGCGCCAGACGATCCTCAACAACGTCGCGGACGTGATCGGGATCCTCGCGATCATCTCGCTCTCACTGGCGATCGTGAACCTGTTCCCGTTCCTGCCGCTCGACGGCGGCCACATCTTCTGGGCGATCGTGGAGAAGGTGCGCCGAAAGCCGGTGCCGCTGCGGGTGATGGAGCGAGCGGGAGCGGTCGGCTTCATGCTCGTGATCCTGATCTTCCTGATCGGATTATCGAACGACATCGACCGCCTGAGCGGCGAAGGATTCCAGGTGCGGTGAGAGCAACGGGTCACTCGCGGGACGGCCGAGCAGGTACCCCTGTCCGCCGCTGATCGGCGACTCGCCGACCACCTGAAGGTCGGCGGCATTCCGGACGAACTCGAGGATCTCCATCGACTCGATCCCCTCGGCGATCACGAAGGCCTCGGCGCGGCGCGCATAGGCGAGAATTGCGACGAGAACCGCCTGCGCATGGGTGTCCTCGACCGCCCCGACGATGACGGATCGGTCGATCTTCACGAAGTCCACGGGCAGCTCTCGCAGCATCTCAAGACCCGCATTGCCGGCACCGACGTCGTCGAGCGCGAGCTGGAATCCAAGCCGGCGCAGGCGGGTGGCGTCTGCCACCACGTGGTCGAGCCGAGCGCTCGAGCGCTCGGTTATCTCGAGGACGACCTGCTCGGGCTCGAGTCCGACCGCCCTGACGGCATCCACCAGTTGGTCGCCGGCGAGGCTGTCGTGTGCCAGCGATTGAGGATTGACGTTCAGGAACAGCAGCGCGCCGGCCGGTAGCTCGGGAGCGCGAGCGATCGCCGCCGAGCGACAGACGGCATCGAGCTCGTGCGCACGGCCGATCTTCTCGGCGATGGCGAACATCTCGGCCGGGCCGTGGAAGCCATACCCAAGCCACGGGCGGGCGAGGGCCTCAAGCCCGAGCATGCAGTCGTTTTCGAGGTCCCAGATGGGCTGGAACACGATCTCGAGACGCGGGTCGTCGAGCAGCGTCCGCAGGGCCTGGATCTTGGCGGGCGTCACGATGGCGAGCAGGTCGGCGACGTCGTCGTAGACCGTGGTCTGGCCGCCCCCGCGGCGTTTGCCCTCGTAGAGCGCGGCGTCGGCGTGCTCCCAGAGAACGCTGGGCTCAGCCGGCACCCCACCAACCAGAACGGCGACGCCGGCGCTGAAGGACACGGCGTTGGGCCCCTTGCGCGCGTCATCGAGCCGGCGCGCAAGCGCCGTGCTGGCGCCCAGGCTGTCGGCGTCGGGAAGGAGAAGGGCAAACTCGTCCCCGCCGATGCGGAAGGCACGGTCGTTGGGCCGGCCGTGGCTCAGCACGCGGGCAACGTGGGCGAGCACCTCGTCGCCGTGCCTGTGGCCGTGACGGTCGTTGACAAGCTTGAAGTCGTCGAGATCCACCAGCGCCACCGCGAGCGACTCGGATCGGCGCACCGCGTTGGTCACGGCCACGTCGAGCTCCTGCTGGAACGAGCGGTGGTTACCGAGATCCGTCAGCGGATCGCGCGTGGCGCGTTTCACGACGCTGCGGTGCCGCCGGGCGAACGAGCGTCCACCCACCACGTAGAAGAGAGCCATCGCTAGCAGTAGGACGATGGTCGAGAACGCAAGCGTCTCATCCCGCAGGGCGGAGATGCGCGAATCCAGGATCTTCCCGCTTGTCTCAACCTCGAGCACGAACGGCCGGTCGCCGAGGTGCACGTCGGCAAGGAAGTCGAGGTGCGACCCGGACTTCCGGGTCTCGACATCGTCCTGGTGGGGGCGCGCCGTGCGCGGCACCTCGCGGAGTCCCGTGCCAAGGTCGCTGTCGCGAGGAGCCGAGACGACCTTACCCCGAGCGGTCAAGAGCTGGGCAGAGACAATTCCCAGTCGATCCTCCATCGAGTCGACCAGGTCGAGCACGTCGTCCATTCCGTCCTTGGGGTCGTCTCCCTCGGCATACGCCGTCTCGATCGCATTTGCGTCCGCCGCGTACGAGCGCGCGTCCTGCTGGATCAGTTCCCGGGACGCGGCGCGCGTGAAGAACATCAGGCTCGCGACCATCATCAGCGCCACACTCGCCACCAGAGCAAGCACCAGGCGCAATACGAAGCTGCGTCGGCGAGCGGCGTGCGCTATTGCCCGTCCCAGCTTTAGACCCATACTCAGGTACTCGGCGCGGCGCAGGGGCTGCCCCATCACCGCAACGGGGTAGATTGCGCACATGGCGGTCAGGACGGACACGCGATCCGGGCGCCCGGCTGGGCTGGCGGTGGCCACGGTGGCCGAGGCCTTCCAGCTGACCGCCGAGGCTCATCCCGACCGCTGCGCGCTTCGCACCAAGGACGACGAGCTCCTGATGAGCTGGCGCGAGTACGCCAACAAGGTGCGCGCGGTGGCCGCCGGACTGGCCGGTCTCGGCCTCAAGCGCGGCCAGAACATGGCGCTGATGCTCACGAACCGGCCTGACTTCCACTGGTTCGACGCCGCGGCGATGCACCTCGGCGCCACGCCGTTCTCGCTCTACAACACGTACACGGTCGAGCAGATCCAGTACCAGGTGAAGGACGCCGAGGCGCGCATCGTGGTCACGGAGGAGGCGTTCGAGGAGCGCGTGCGGGCGCTCAGCGGGGTCGAACACGTGATCGTCGTGGAGCAGGACGATGTGGAGCAGCACGCCCCTGACGGCTTCGATTTCGACGCTGCATGGCGCAGCGTGGAACCAAGCGACCTCCTCACGCTGATCTACACCTCGGGCACCACCGGGCCTCCGAAGGGCGTGCAGCTCACGCACGCGAACATCGTGAGCGCCATCAACGGCTTCGACCAGATCATCCGGTTCCCCGACGAGGGCCGCGTGATCTCCTGGCTCCCGATGGCGCACATCGCCGAGCGGGCCTCGTCGCACTACCTGCCGATGTTCGTGGGCTTCTCGACCACGTGCTGTCCCGATCCGCGCCAGGTGGCCGCGTACCTGCCGGAGGTGCACCCGTCCTGGTTCTTCGCGGTGCCGCGCATCTGGGAGAAGCTGAAGGCCGCGATCGAGGCTGGCATCGAGGCCGAGCAGGACGCAGAGCGCAAGCAGGCAACGCAGTGGGCGCTAGGCGTGGGGCTGCGCCGCGCCCGCGGCGAGGACGTGGGGGAGGAGTACGAGAAGGCCGATGCGCTGGTGCTTTCGAAGATCCGCGCGCGGCTCGGGCTCGACCAGGTGGAGTCGCGTGAACGTGGGCGCGGCGCCGACGCCGCCCGAGGTCATCGAGTTCTTCCACGCCATCGGGATCCCGCTCGCCGAGCTCTGGGGCATGTCCGAGACCGCCGGCTACGGGACCTGCAACCCGCCCGAGAAGATCAAGATCGGCACGGTCGGACCGCCGGCGCCGGA
Organism: uncultured Thermoleophilaceae bacterium; assembly: GCA_963774755.1. Taxonomy (GTDB): domain Bacteria; phylum Actinomycetota; class Thermoleophilia; order Solirubrobacterales; family Thermoleophilaceae; genus JACVRW01. The sequence continues at coordinate 30,365 of CAVZGG010000014.1, forward strand.
CGCGGAGATCAAGCTTGCCGACGACGGCGAGGTCCTGATCCGCGGTCCGTTCGTGATGACCGGCTACCGCAACGACCCCGAGAAGACGCGCGAGACGCTCGACGAGGACGGCTGGCTCCACACCGGCGACATCGGGGAGTTCGACGAGGACGGCTACCTGAAGCTGGTGGACCGCAAGAAGGAGCTGATCATCAGCGCGGGCGGCAAGAACATGTCGCCCGCGAACATCGAGGCGAAGCTGAAGGCCTCGAGCCCCGTGATCGGGCAGGCGATCGCAATCGGCGACGGGAAGCCCTACAACGTGGCGCTGATCACGCTCGATCCCGACGTGGCGCCCGCCTTCGAGCAGCAGCAGGGCCGCGAGGCGCTGCTCGCCGAGGTGGAGCGCGGAATCGAAGCCGCAAACGAGCAGCTAGCGCGGGTGGAGCAGATCAAGAAGTTCAAGCTCCTGGACGAGGACTGGCAGCCCGGCGGCGACGAGCTGACGCCCACGATGAAGCTGAAGCGCAAGCCGATCCACGAGAAGTACGCAAGCGAGATCGAGGGGCTCTACGCCTAGCTAGGCTTGAGGGCCGCAGATGGCCTCCAAGAAGCAGATCGACGTTGGTGGGGTGAAGATCGGCGGCGGGGCGCCCGTCGCGGTCCAGTCGATGACGAAGACGGAGACCGCGGACTTCGAGGCGACCATGAAGCAGATCCACGCCATCGCCGAGGCGGGCGGGGATCTGGTGCGCTGCGCGGTCCCTCGCGACGAGGACGTCCGGGCGCTCGAGCGGATCGTCGTGGAGTCGCCGATCCCGGTGATCGCGGACATCCACTTCAACTACACGCTCGCCCTCAAGGCCATCGACGCCGGCGCGCACTGCATCCGGATCAACCCGGGCAACATCGGCGGCCACGACAAGGTCGGCCAGGTCGTGGACAAGGCTCGTGCTGCCGGAGTGCCGATGCGCATCGGGGTGAACTCCGGCTCGCTTCCGCGTCATCTGCACGAGCTCGAGCGCGAGAACCCCGTCGACGCGCTCGTGAGCGCCGCCCTCGAGCACGTTGAGCTGATGGACCGGCTGGACTTCGAGGACTTCAAGGTCTCGATCAAGTCGACGAACGTGCCCAACACGATCGCCTCGAACCGCCTGCTCGCCGAGAAGATCGACAACCCGCTCCACCTCGGAATCACCGAGGCAGGGACCAAGTGGTCCGGCTCGCTGAAGTCGGCCGTCGGCCTGGGCACGCTGCTGGCGGACGGCGTGGGGGACACCATCCGCATCTCGCTCTCCACCTTCCACGCGGAGGAGGAGGTGAAGGTGGCCTGGGAGATCCTCAAGGCGCTCAAGCTGCGCGAGCGCGGCCCGGTGCTGATCGCCTGTCCCACCTGCGGGCGGCTCCAGTTCGACATGGACACCGTGGTGGCCGAGATCGAGGAGCGCCTGCGCCAGTACGACGACCCGATCGAGGTGGCCGTGCTCGGCTGCGCCGTGAACGGGATCGGCGAGGCCTCGCACGCGGACTTCGGCATCACCGGGGCCAAGAACGAGGGCCTGATCTTCGCGCACGGCAAGCCGCTCCGTAAGGTGCCCCAGGACGAACTGGTGGACGCCCTGTTCGTGGAGATCGACAAGTCGATCGACAAGGGCTCGATCCTGGTGGACGAGCGCGAGGCGGCCGAGGGCGCCGCGTGGCTCGAGCAGATCGAGGAGGAGAACGCGGGCGAGCTGACGCCGGAGCGGATCGCTGCGATGGAGGCCGCGGCTGTGACGGACGAGGCGCTCACGGACGGCCAGGCGCTACCGATGGCCGGCGCTCCGAAGGCCAAGCGGATACCGCTCGACGAGGACGCCTCGCCGACGGCGGGGCGCCGCTTCACGCGCGCTCCGGGCTAGGCGGCGGCGCGCTGGGCCGGCTTGAGGTCGGCCGAGCGGGCGGGCGGGAAGCAGAGGCTGCGGTGGACCACCGTCGTACCAGTCCCACTGAAGCGCACGAGGTACTGGTCGCTCTCCTCGAGCGGCCGATGGCAGACCTGACAGACGGGACGGGGCGTCGCGGTCATAACCTCAGCGAGATACTTCTCCATGTACCGGACGTTCCCTTGCAATGACCTTGCAAAACGCCTCTACCACAATCGGGTCGAACTGTGTACCCGCGCAGCGGCGCAGTTCCGCGATTGCGTCGCTGTGGGTCACCGGACCGCGGTAGGGGCGTTCGGTCGTCATGGCCTCGAATGCGTCGCAGACGGCCACCACCCGCGCTCCGAGCGGGATCTCGTCTCCTCGGAGCCCGTCCGGGTAGCCGCCGCCGTCCCAGCGCTCGTGGCTCGAGCGCACCAGCCGCGCGACCGGGCGCAGTGCCGGCGCCTCGAGCAGGATGCGCTCGCCGATCAGGGGATGGCGGCGCATGAAGCTCCATTCGACCGGGTCGAGCGGGCCGGCCTTGTCGAGGATGGCGTCCGGTACAGCGATCTTGCCGACGTCGTGGAGCTCGGCGGCTCTGGCCACCTCGTCGAGACCCTCCGGGCCCATGTGGAGTTCGCGCCCGACCGCCAGCGCCAGCTCGCCGATGTCACGGAGCCGCAGATGAAGGTCGGGGCGCCGCTCGGACAGGGTTCGCAGCAGCACGTCGCGGGACTGGCGGCCGGCGGACATGCGGCGCCCGCCCTTGCGGGCGTACATGCGCCTGTCGGCCAGCGACAGCGCCACCGTCGGCGTGTTCGCCTCCTCGGGAAGCATCACGGACCCGAATGAGCTGCCCACCTCGAAGCCCTCACCGCGCTCTGTGAGTGCCGCCGAGCATGCTGCGACGAGTGAGTCGATTCCGTCGCGACCGGGGAGCACCAGCGCGCAGAACTCGTCGCCGCCGAGCCGGTAGGCGTGGCCGCTCGATCCGACCGCGTCGGCCAGGCGCGCGGCGAGGCGCACCAGTAGGCCGTCGCCGGCGGGATGGCCGAAGGCGTCGTTGTACTCCTTGAAGCCGTCGAGGTCGAACAGAAGCAGGGCGCGCGGCGCGGCCAGGCTGGAGAGCTCGAGCTGGAGCTCGAGATCGGCCAGCAGGCTGCGACGGTTCTTCAGCCCCGTCAGCGAGTCCGTGCGCGCCTCCGTGTGGGTCTGGGCGAGCGTGCGCTGGTTCTCCAGGAAGGCGAACGCCATCCGGGCGAGCGCGAGCAGCAGGGCCCATGCGGCGAGACTCACCGACAGGGCGTTCACGCTCTCGAAGTGGTCGTACACGAGCAGCTCGACGGCCACGAGACCGCAACCGACCGGCACGACCATGATCAGCCAGTCCTGAATCGTGATCTTCCTTCGCGCGGGCTGCCAGGCCGCGACGGCGACCAGCAGCGCGGAGGCGGGCCAGGCGAGGTCGAGGAGGGTGCCCTGGACGTACTGGTCGGTCGCGCTCTGCACCAGGTAGAGCCCGTCGGCCACGGCCGTGAGGGCGAGGCCGCCACCCAGGAGGAGCCAGACCGGGTCCGGGCGCCAGCCGTTCAGCCCGAAGACCGCGACGACGAGTCCCAGCAGGAGCAGGTCGCCGGCCGGATAGGCGAGGTTCACCGCAATCTCTGCCGGACCCCCGCTCGTGGCATCCACGATCGGCTGGAATGCGAGCGTCGCGATCAGCGCGGCGACGGTGAGCGCGGCGATCGCGCCGTCGAGCCAGAGGCTGCTGCGGAAGGAGTCCGTGCGCGAGCGGGCCAGCAGGAGCAGCGAGGCGTAGCTGGCTGGATAGAAGGTGAGATAGAGCACGTCCGCCACTGACGGGTAGGGCGGGTTCGGATCGTTGGCGTACGCCAGCGTCCACGTGACCTCCCCGGCAGCCCACGCCACGAGGCCAATGCCCATGACGAGCCATGCCGCCCGCTCCTCCTGGACGGCCACCGCTCGCGTGACACAGGCGGCTCCGGCGGCGACGATCAGACCGCAGTAGACCCAATCCTGGAAGAACCCGTCGAGCTCAGGGGAGCCGAGCCCGAATGCCGTGTGGAGCACGTATGCGAGCAGGGCAAGCCCAGCGAGCGCCGTGAAGGCGCGCAACCATGCCCGGAGCCTGGGTGACGTGTCCATCAATTGGTTACCTCGTACTTCCGCTCTGGATCGGCTTTGCAGGGGTCGAACATGAGGCCCAACTGACTAGACTCGCCCGCCGTGACCCGGCTTTCGCGCTACTTCCTGCCGACCACGCGGGAAGCTCCCGCCGACGCCGAGGCGATCTCGCACAAGCTGATCGTGCGCGCCGGGCTTGCGCGCCAGGTGGGCGCGGGCCTCTGGAGCTTCCTCCCGGCGGGCTGGCGGGCGCACCGGAGGGTCGAGCAGATCATCCGCGAGGAGCTCGACGCGATCGGCTGCGGGGAGATGCTGATGCCGGTGCTCGTGCCTGCCGAGCTGTGGCGGCAGACCGGCCGCTACGACATCGACGAGGTCTTCAAGCTGAATGACCGCCGCGGTGCCGAGCTGGTGCTCTCGCTGTCACACGAGGAGGTGCTGACCTGGCACATGGCCCGCGAGGTGCGCTCCTACCGCGACCTGCCCCAGCTGCTCTACCACTTCCAGACGAAGGAGCGTGACGAGCCGCGCCCGCGCGCCGGGCTGCTGCGCACGCGCGAGTTCATCATGAAGGACTCGTACTCGTTCGACCGCGATGCCGACGGGCTCGACGCGTCCTACGGCCTCCACATCGAGGCCTACGACCGCATCTTCGACCGCACCGGGCTGGAGTGGTATCGCGTGGAGAGCGACGTGGGAATGATGGGCGGCATCGGCGCGCACGAGTACATGGCGCCCTGCGCAGCCGGCGAGAACGACGTGGCCCTCTCCGATTCGGGCTACGCGGCGAACGTCGAGATCGCGAGAGCGACGGCCCAGCCGGTTGAGGGGCTCCCCGAGGCCTCGCCGGAGCCACGCGAGGTCGAGACCCCGGGAGCCTCGACGGTGGACGCCGTCTGCGAGGCGCTGGGCGTCCCGCCGCGGGGCCATCATCAAGGCGTTCCCGGTGATCGTGGAGGAGCGCGGCCCGGTCCTGGTCGTGATCCGCGGCGACCATCGCCTCAACGAGATCAAGCTCCAGAACACGCTCGGGGCACCGTTCCGGCCCGCCGAGGCCGAGGAGGTGCGCAGCAAGTTCGGCGCCGAGGCGGGCTTCATCGGCCCGCTCGGCTCCCCGGTGGACGTGCTGGCCGACGAGGCGCTCAGGGGCCTCCACGGCCTGGTGGCAGGCGCCAACAAGCCGGATCTGCACGTGACGGGCGTGGAGCCCGGGCGCGACTTCAAGCCCACCTGGGTGGACGTCCGGCGCGTGGAGGAGGGCGACCTCTGCCCGGCCGGCAGCCCGATCCGCATCGAGCCCGCGATCGAGGTCGGGAACATCTTCAAGCTGGGCACGCGCTACTCCGACCCGCTCGGGGCGCGCTACCTCGACGAGGACGGCAAGGAGCAGCTCATCTGGATGGGCTCGTACGGCATCGGGCCGGCGCGCATCCTGGCGGCCGCGATCGAGCAGTTCGCGGACGACAACGGCATCTCCTGGCCGCGCTCGGTGGCACCCTTCGACCTCGAGCTGGTGACGCTCGGGAAGCCGGGCGAGGAGGCGCGCACGCTCTCGGACCGGCTCTACGACGAGCTGCGCGACCTCGGCCTAGACGTGCTCTACGACGACCGTGACGCGAGCCCGGGCGAGAAGTTCGCCGACGCCGAGCTGCTCGGCTGCCCGCTGCGGGTGACGATCGGCAGGAAGAGCGTCGAGGCCGGGGAGATCGAGGTGCAGGTGCGCCGCGGGCAGGAGAAGGGCTCCCTGCCGCTGGAGGGCGCCGCCGACGCGGCTGCGGAGCTGTGGCGGACCCTCCCCTGACGTTCCGCCGGCTGGTGGGGCTCGACCGCTCCGGCGGCCCGCCCCCGCAGACCCGCCGGGGCGAGCCGCTCAACCCCTGGACGATCCCGAACGCCATCGGCTTCGCCCGGCTGGCGCTCGTGCCGGTCTTCCTCGCCGTGGGGCTGAGCTCGGGCGACGGGCGCTCCGGACTCGCCTTCGTGCTGTTCGCGATCATCGCGTGGAGCGACTACTTCGACGGCATGGCGGCGCGGATCACCGGCCAGTACAGCCGCCTCGGCGCCCTGCTCGACCCGCTCACCGACCGCGTGCTGGTGGTGGCCGGCGCAATCGTGGCCTGGAACTACGAGACGCTGCCGCGCTGGGCCCTGGCCGTGCTGGCCGCGCGCGAGGCCCTGATGCTGGTGCTCACGCAGGTCGCGCTGCGCCGCGGTCTCGACATCAACGTGACGATGCTGGGGCGCTGGGCGGTCTGGCCCGTGATGAGCGCGCTGGCGCTCGCGCTCGTCATCGAGAGCGACATCCTGAATGTTGTGCTGTACATCGGACTGGCGATGACCCTTGCGGCCACGGTCCGCTACCTGCAAGATGGGGTGCGGGCACTGCGCGAAGCCTCAACCTCAGGTTGAGGAACGCTATATTGGCTCGGACTCTTTCGAAAGGACCGAATTGGACACTTTTCCTGACCTTGGCGCGCTCTCCGACTCGGAGCTGAAGGACCTCATCCAGCAGCTCACCGAGGAGGAGCAGGAGGTTTCATACAAGCGCCGCATCCTGCACGGCAAGATCGACATCCTGCGAGCGGAGCTCGTGAACCGGCTGCGTAAGAAGCACGAGGAGGGCGAGTCCGTGATCAGCGGCGCCGACGTGCAGCAGCTGACCGACATCCTGGCGGGGAAGGGCATCCCGGCGGACGCGGACATCGAATAGATGCACTGCCCGGAGTGCGGCTTCGCCAACGCAGAGGGCGCGAACTACTGCCAGAAGTGCGGCGCGTTTCTCGGCGACCAGCCCGACGCGAAGGGGGACACGACCGAGGTCTACCAGGTGGACGAGACCGGCGAGCTGCGTCCGGTGGACCTCGAGACCGTGACCCACGAGGGCGCCACGCTGGTGATTCGCTCGGGCGGCGGCCGTTCCGGCGAGGCCTTCAACGTGGGCGGTGAGCGCATGACGATCGGGCGCAGCCCCGACGCGGAGGTGTTCCTCGACGACGTGACCGTCTCGCGCAACCACGCCCTGCTCGTGCAGCGCCGCGACGGGCTGTACATCGACGACCTGGGCTCCCTGAACGGCACGTACGTGAACCGGCGCCGGATCGAGTCGCACCAGCTCCAGAACGGCGACGAGCTGCAGGTGGGCAAGTACAAGCTGACGTATCTGGAGGAGCGGTGAGCACCGAGGTCACGCCGGGGGTAGCGCCTCCCCGCAAGGAGAAGTCGCTCACGATCGGAGCGGTCTCCAAGCAGCTCGAGCGCGAGTTCCCGGACATCTCGATCTCGAAGATCCGCTACCTCGAGGACCAGAAGCTGCTCACGCCGCGGCGCACGCCGGGCGGTTACCGGCTCTACGCGGCCGCCGACGTTGATCGGCTGCGGACGATCCTGCGCCTCCAGCGCGACGAGTTCCTGCCGCTGCGCGTGATCCGCCAGGAGCTGGCCGCGGGGCGCGCCGACAACGAGCCGGCCACGCCCGACGCCGCGGCCGAGCCGCGCGGCGCCGTGCGCCGGACCAGCTTCGCGCTGCGCGGCCCGGGGTCGCTGTACCGGCTCGCGGAGGTGCTCGAGGAGACCGGCGCGGACCAGTCGCTCGTGAAGGAGCTCGAGGACTTCGGGGTCATCAAGGGTGAGCGCCACGAGGGCGAGACGCTCTACGACGACACGGAGCGCGAGATCATCCGCGCCGTCGGCGAGCTGAAGCGCTTCGGAGTGGGCGGGCGCAACCTGCGCGTGTTCCGCACCTCGGCGGACCGCGAGGCCGCGCTGCTCGAGCAGATCCTGGCGCCGGCGCTCCGCTCGCGTAACCCGGAGCGGCGCAAGGAGGCCGTCGAGGCACTGGAGAACCTGGCGGCGATCGCCTCCCATCTCAAGCACCTGCTGCTGATCCGGGATCTGCGCAAGCTCGCACGCTGACCGGCGGCACGTGCGCCTCGAGGACCACATCAAGGACATCCCGGACTTCCCGAAGCCGGGGATCGTCTTCAAGGACATCACGCCGCTGTTCCTCGACCACGAGGCGCTCCGCTTCGCGGTCGACCAGCTCGCCGAGTACGCCCGCTCGCGCGAGATCGACTACGTGATCTCTGCCGAGGCGCGCGGCTTCGTGCTGGGCGCGGCGGTGGCCGTTGCGGCCGACGCCGGCTTCATCCTCGCGCGCAAGCCGGGCAAGCTGCCCCGCGAGGTCTCGTCCGTCGAGTACGAGCTCGAGTACGGGGTGGACTCACTCGAGGTGCATTCGGACGCGGTCCGCGACGGGGCGCGCGTGCTCGTGCACGACGACCTGCTCGCCACCGGCGGTACCGCCGGGGCGCTCTGCGAGCTCGTGGAGCAGGCGGGCGGCGTCGTGGCAGGATGCGCGTTCGTGATCGAGCTGGCTTTCCTCCACGGCCGCGACCGGCTCAAGGGCTACGACGTGCGGTCGCTCGTGGTCGTCGACGACGAGTGATGGTGGTCCGGCGCGAACGCGTGGTCTCCGGCGCGCCCAGCGACGTCTGGCGCATCGTGAGCGATCCCGCTCGGCTTCCGGCCTGGTGGCCGGGGGTGTCACGGGTCGAGGACGCGAGCCGCGATGCCTGGACGACGGTGCTCGTCTCGCCGAAGGGCAAGAGCGTGCGCGCGGACTACAGCCTGGTGGAGGCGCGCGAGCCGGAGCGGCTCCTCTGGAAGCAGGAGGTCGAGGAGTCGCCGTTCGAGCGGCTGCTCTCGTCGGCAAGCACCGAGATCGCGCTCGAGCCGGAGGCGAGCGGGGGCACGCGCGTGCGGGTGACGCTCGACCAGCGTCCGCGCGGCTGGGCCCGCTTCAGCCCGTTCCAGCTGCGCGCCGCGGCCAGGCGGCAGGCCGAGGAGGCGCTGGCAGGTCTGGCGGAGCTGCTCGGGGACCCGGCCTGATGCGCTGGTGGGGTTGGGGAGAGGACGGCCACGCCGTTGCTCTGCCGCCAGCCGCCGAGACACTGCTGCGGGAGGAGCTCGACGCAGATCCGGAGGCCCGCCGGCCGCCACGTGTCCATGGAGGAGGTGTCGGTCCCGGACTCGCGGCTGTCCGCAGCCGCCCGCGAGGGGCTGGTGGCGGCGGTGGGCGCCGAGCACGTGCGCGACGCGCGCGAGGACCGGATCGGGCACGCGGTCGGCCGCTCCTATCTGGATCTGGTCCGGATCCGCTCGGGCGACGCGTCCGGCGCGCCCGACGCCGTGGTGCTGCCCGGGTCCGCCGAGCAGGTGGCGGCGTGCTGGCCGCCTGCGCGGAGCACCGGGTCGCGGTGGTCCCGTTCGGGGGCGGCACGAGCGTGGTGGGCGGCGTGGAGCCGGTGCGGGACGGCATGGACGCCGCCGTGTCGCTCGACCTGCGCAGGCTCGCCTCCACCGTGGACGTGAACCGTACCTCGCTCACCGCGCGGCTCGACGCGGGCCTGTTCGGGCCCGAGGCCGAGCGGCGGCTCGGCGCCGAGGGCGTGACGCTCGGGCACTTCCCGCAGTCGTTCGAGTACTCCACCGTGGGCGGCTGGGTGGCCACGCGCTCGGCCGGCCAGGCATCCACCGGCTATGGGCGGATCGACGAGCTGGTGGAGGCCGTGCGCTGCATGACCCCGGCGGGCGAGATCGGAACGCGCGCCGTGCCCGCATCGGCCGCCGGGCCGAGCACGCGCGAGCTGCTCGTGGGCTCCGAGGGTGTGCTCGGCGTGATCTGCGAGGCGACCGTGCGCGTGCGGCCCGCGCCGGCCTTCCACCGCTACGAGGGCTGGTCGTTCGCGAGCTTCGCCGAGGGCTGCGCCGCATTCCGCGTGATGGAGCAGGCGGAGGCGTCCGCTGACGTGAACCGGCTGTCCGATGAGGCCGAGACGGGGCTGTCGATGGCGATGGCCTCCTCCGGCGGCAGGATGGAGCGGTTGGGGCGGCGCTATCTGCGCCTGCGCGGCCACGAGCGTGGCTGCATCGCGATCGTCGGGTTCGAGGGCGACGAGGAGGACGTGGAGCGCAGGCGGCGGCGCACGGGCGCCCTTCTGCGGGCGGGCGGCGGCATCTCACTCGGGCCGCGACCGGGCGAGGCCTGGCTGCGCAGCCGCTATTCAGGGCCCTACCTGCGCGACGAGCTGCTCGACCGCCGCGTGCTGGTGGAGACGCTCGAGACCGCCACCAACTGGGCGAACCTGGAGAGCCTCCACGCGGCGGTGGGGGAGGCGCTGCGAAAGACGCTCGGGGAGCGCGGCACGCCGGCGCTCGTGATGTGCCATGTGTCCCACCTGTATCCCTCCGGCGCGTCGCTCTACTTCACCTTCCTGGCGCGCCAGGAGGACGACGCGCTCGAGCAGTGGCGCGCGGCGAAGACCGCGGCATCGGAGGCGATCGTGGCGGGCGGCGGCACGATCACGCACCACCACGCAATCGGCCGCGACCACAGGCAGTGGATGCGCGCCGAGATCGGCGACCTCGGCATCGAGCTGATCCGGGCGGCCAAGGAGCGGCTCGACCCGGCCGGGATCATGAACCCCGGGAAGCTGCTGCCCTAGCCCGGCGGCTGGAGGACCGTCTGGCCGACCGCGGCGGGCTTCTTCGTGGTGCCCTTCTTGCCGGCCTGGATCTTCGGCATCGGGCCGCGCAGGACCGACTCGCCGGAGTGCTTCACGTTCGTGCTGTTGCCGATTGCCTGCTTCGTCACGTCGATGGACTTGTACTTCGAGTAGTCCGTCGGAAACGCGCCGATGGCCTGGTAGTTGCCCTGCTGGTCGGTGACCTGTCCGCCGAGCGAGCGGGCGTCATCCGGGCTGTTGTAGAGCCACACGTAGTAGCCCTCGTTCTGCCCGCTCGGCGCGAGCTGCGCGGCCTGCACGAGCAGCTGCTTCTTGCCGTTGCGGTCAACAACGACCGCCACGCCGGCCGGTCCGTCGGCGGCCGGCTGGCCCTGGTCCGTCGTGGTTTGGGCGGCGGGCTGGGCGTCGTTGTTGCTGGCGTTGCCGCTGCTGTCGTCGTCGTCGCCGGTGAGCACGCCGATCGGCCATAGGAGCACGGCGAGCAGCAGCACGAGGCCGGCCACGCCTGCACCCGCGATCAGACGTCGGCGCGTTACGGGGTCGTCGGTCGAGAGTCCGCGGGGGGCACCGGTGCTCTCGCCCGGCGTGGACGCGGCGGCTGCGGCAGGCGCCGGTCGCCTTGCGCCCCGGCCGCGCTCGCCCTCGGGGATCGCGGGCACGGAGCCGTTCGGGTACAGCTGCTCGAGCGAGTCGAGCAGCGAGCGCGCCCAGCTGCGAGCGGCCTCGGAGCGGCGCAGGTGGCCCTTCGTGGCGGTGGCCTCGGGTCCCGACTGCTGGCCCAGCACGTAGTCGGCGAGCTGTCCGCGCCAGTCGTCCTCCACGCCTCTGACGCTCACGGGGGCGAGCTCGACGAGCGCGTCACGCGCCAGCTCGCGCACGCGCGGCTCGGGCATTCCGAGCATGTCCGCGAGCTCCGGGTAGGTCTTGCCCTGCTGAAGGACGAGCTCGACGATCGCCCGCTTTTCGGGCGTCAGCTGATCGAAGGTGGCCATTCGGGGCGAACTGTAGTGTGCCCGCCCGTATGGATTCGCCGGTTCGGACCTATCCCGCGCCGGGCACGCTCGACGACGTGCTCGGCTTTGAAATGCTCGAGGCCAGCCCTGAGCGCTGCCGCGGGCGCTTCAACGTCGAGAAGCGCGTGCAGCAGCCGCTTGGCCTGGTGCACGGCGGGGCTTACGCCGCGCTCGCGGAGTCGATGGTCTCAGCCACCACACACCTGGCCGTGGAGGGCGAAGGCAACTTCGCCGTCGGCCAGTCGAACCAGACGCATTTCTTTCGCCCGGCCACCGAGGGCGTCGTCCACGCGGAGGGCACGCCGATCCACCGTGGCAGAACGAGCTGGGTCTGGGACGTCAGCTTCACTGACGACGATGGGCGCCTCTGCGCCGCCTCGCGGGTGACGCTCGCGGTGCGGCCCGCTAAAGCGCCCTGAGGCGGCGCTCGGCCGGATCGGCCGAGCTTTCGTAGCGGTTCGTGATCGGAAGGCGGCGGTCGCGCCCGAACGCACGGGCGGAGATCTTGATCCCGGGGGGCGCCTGGCGGCGCTTGTACTCCGACCGGTCCACCATGCGGATCACGCGCTCGACGTCGTCGGCGGGCAGCCCGCGGTGCACCAGCTCCACGGCGTCGAGGTCCTCCTCGACGTAGCCCTCGAGGATCTGGTCGAGCACGTCATAGGGCGGCAGCGACTCGTCGTCGCGCTGGTCGTGGCGCAGCTCCGCGGACGGAGGCCGGTCCAGCACCGACGCCGGGACCAGCTCGCTTCCGGCCTGCTCGTTGCGCCAGCGCACGAGCCGGTAGACCCAGCCCTTGTAGACGTCCTTGAGCACGGCGAAGCCGCCCGCCATGTCCCCGTAGAGCGTTGCGTAGCCCACGGACATCTCCGACTTGTTGCCGGTGGCCAGCACGAGCCAGCCGAACTTGTTGGAGAGCGCCATCACGACGTTGCCGCGGATGCGCGCCTGCACGTTCTCCTCGGTCACGTCCGGCTCGCGGCCGTCGAAGGCCTCGCGCAGCATCTCCTCGTACGAGTCCATGGCGCTGTCGATGCCGATCTCGCGGAAGTCGACGCCGAGGTTCTCGGCGATCGCGCGCGCGTCGCTTCGCGTGCCCTCGCTCGAGTAGGGGGAGGGCATCGACACGCACGTGACGCGCTCCGGTCCGAGCGCGTCCGCGGCCACGAGCGCAGCCAGCGCGGAGTCGATCCCGCCCGAGAGCGCGATCACCACTCGCTCGAAGCCGTTCTTCTCCACGTAGTCGTGCAGGCCGGTGCGCAGCGCGGCGTAGACCTCCGCCTCGGGGCCCAGCGTGTCGGCCAGCTCGCCGGAGACCAGCTCGGGCTCGCCGCTGGCCTCTGTGTTGATGCTGGCGAGCGTGAACACCGGTGGCTCGGCGGCGTGTCCTGCGCGCCGTTGCCGTCGCACATTCGCCCGGTGGCGCGTGTCGCGCAGCCGCGCTGCCGTAATCGCGCGCGGGTCGATGGTGCAGATGGTGAGCGCCTCCTCGAACTGCGGCGCCCTGGCCAGGATCTGGCCGTCCTGGTCGATCGCGAGGCTGTGGCCGTCGAAGACGAGCTCGTCCTGGCCGCCCACGGTGTTCACGAAGACCACGGCCGTGAGGTTGTCCACCGCGCGCTGGATCAGCATGCGCTCGCGCCCGGCGCCCACGCCGCGGCGATAGGGGGAGGCGGACAGGTTCAGGATCACCTGGGCGCCCGCGAGCGCCTCGGTCATCGCCGGCGGGCCCGGCTCCCAGATGTCCTCGCAGATGCTGAGCCCGATGGGCACGCCGTTCAGCTCGACGATCGCCGCCTCGGCGCCGGACTGGAAGTAGCGCTGCTCGTCGAAGACCCCGTAGTTCGGCAGGTACATCTTGCGGTAGGTGGCCACCACGTCGCCGTCGGCCAACACCGCCGCGCTGTTGTAGACGTCCTCGGCCTTCTCGGGGTAGCCCACCACGGCGGCGATCCCCTGGGTCTGGCCCGCGAGCTCCTGAAGCGCGGCGTCGGCGGCGTCCAGGAAGGTGGTCTTCAGCAGCAGGTCCTCAGGCGGATAGCCGGTGAGACACAGCTCCGGGAACACCACGAGCGACGCGCCCTCGTCGCGCGCACGCGCGATGCCGTCGGAGATCTTGCGGGCGTTGCCGCGAATGTCCCCGACGGTCGGGTTCAGCTGCGCGAGGGCGACTCGCAGGAGGTCGGTGCGCTCTGGCATGGGTTCCATTATCGCGGACCCATGTGCGCGAAACTGCCGCATTGAAGGGTTGCGCCCGCTCTCGCGCCCAGGTGGCGTCGAAAACGTTGCGTTAACCGCGACGATTTTCTGCCCACCTGTGGCTAGCAGCCCAGCGTCACGTCCAGATAGCGGTTCGGGCGGATGTAGTGCTCGAAGTGCCACCACTCGTTCAGGTAGGCGCCGAAGCCGAAGCGCTCCATCGCGTTCTTCAGCTCGAGGCGGTTGTTCAGGATGCGCCCGCTTGCGTTGTAGGTGTGGGAGCTGGGGCCGAAGGCAAAGCCGCCCATGCGCAGGCGCTTGCCGTCGCGGAAGCGGACGAGCGTGATGTCCACCGCGCTGCCGGTGTTGTGGCGGCTGCGGCGCGCTATGTACGTGCCCACCGCGCCGCCGCGCCCCGTTCGCTCCGCCCAGCGCACGAGCGCCTCCGTGGCGCGCACCGGCCGGTAGGCATCGAGGATCAGGAGCCCGCGGTCCTTCTTGCGAAGGTAGCGCTGCACCTGGCCCAGGTTGAAGGCGGCCCGCTCGTGCATCAGCGCCCAGTTCTCGCAGTAGCCCGGCAGCCGGGCGCCCGTCTCGTTTCGCTTGGTGCGGTAGGAGAGGTTCACGCGGATGCTCGGCGCGAAACGGTGGACGTCCACCAATCCCGCCCGACGGGTGGCGGGCGTCCCGCCCTCCTTCGGTGCGTCGTTCTCCGGAGGCTCCTGCGCCGCACGAGCGCGCCCGAAGACCCGCTGCGCAACCCCCCGCAGCGTCTCGGTCCCGTAGTCATGTGACGAGTTCCCGTCGGTGAGCACCGCCATCGAGATGCGCGTGCCGCCGCGCTCGAACAGAGCCGCCTCGTGCACGAGCTGCCCGGCGCCGGTCCCGCGCCAGCCGCCCTTGAAGAACGTCTTGAAGCCGGCGGCGGCCGAATAGCGGGAGAAGCCCCAGCGCTGGTAGCCCACGATTGAGGACAGGAGCCCGCGCGCGTACCCGCGCGAGGCCTTCGGCACCAGCCGGTCGATCCTGCTGAAGAAGCGCGCCTGGTCCTCCGCGCTGAACTGCGCATTGGCCCAGTAGCCGGCCACGGAGAAGTTCCGCATGCCAACCAGGCGGGCGAGGCGGTAGAGGGCCGCGTCGCCGACGCGGTAGTAGACGGTGTCGGCCGCGTCGTTCGACGAGACCGTGATCATCGGGCCAAGCGAGGCCCGCTCGCCGGCATCCGGGGCCCGGTTCCCGATGCCGCGCAGGTACGCCACGAGCAGCATCGCCTTCACCAGGCTCGCGCTCACGTACACCCGGTTCGGCGCGAAGCGGTGCATGCGTGCCCACGAGTCGACGAGCGCCCACGAGTTGGTGCCTCCGCGCGTGCGCAGCCAGCGCTGGACCGCGCGCACGCGGCGTACCGGCGGGAAGCGCGCCGGCAGCGCGTTGCGGCTCATCCTGCAGCGGCGACCCGGGCGGACCCGGATGCCCACCTCGGTCAGGCCGGCGGAGAGGATCCGCACGCGGCGCGCGCAGCGATCGGTGGGCGGGTCGAGCGTCTCGCAGTTGCCGTCGCAGGGCCGCTGGTAGCTGATCACGCGGTAGCGGCCGGGCGCCAGCCGGCGCTGCATCCGGAAGAGCGGTCGGGTCACACGCTTCGCCACGACGAGCTTGCCGCGGATGCCGCGGACGCGCACGTACGACATCGACCCCTCGACGTAGACGCCGCGCGAGTGGTCGAGCACCTGCCGCAGGTCGAGCGTCCCGGGCGACGCGTCGGCCGCCGCGGGCAACGCCACGAGCGCAGCCACGACGGCTATGCCGTACCGGGAGCGCACCACCGGGCATGGTACGGGTGCCCGTATCGACGGCGCAGCGGCGCCCTCTTAGCCTGGACGGCATCAGACGCTTGATCCAGAGCATTCTCGACGGCCGCACCTACGGCCGGATCCTCTATCTGCTGCTCGCTCTGCCGCTCGGCGTGGCGGAGTTCACCTTCCTCGTGACCGCCATCTCGTTCGGGTTCGGCACCGCGATCACGCTGATCGGCATTCCCGTTCTGGTCGGGAGCGTCTATGCCTGGCGGTGGATCGCGGAGTTCGAGCGCGGGCTGATCGGGCGCCTCACCGGGGTGGAGATCGCCAGCCCGTACCGGCCCGATCCGGTGGGCGGGCGCTGGTGGACGGGCTTCGCGGCCCGCCTGGCGGACCCGGCGACCTGGAAGGACCTCGCGTTCCTGCTGCTCCAGTTCCCGCTCGGAATTCTCAGCTTCTCCGTGACGGTGGCGGTCTTCGGTTTCGGGCTGCGCCTGCTCTTCGCGCCGATCTACTACGAGCCCTTCGCCGACGGGGATTGGATCGAGTGGCTCGAGCGTGGAGACGCTCGGCGAGGCGATCGCGCTGATGCCCCTGGGCGCGCTCATCCTGTTCCTCGGGATCCCGGCGCTGGGCGCGCTCGGACGGCTGTACGGCTGGCTCGCGTTGCAGCTGCTCGGGTCGAATGCCGACCCGGAGCTCACCGCGCAGGTCACGGAGCTCCAGGACGCGCGCTCGCGCATCATCGCCGCGGCCGACGACGAGCGTCGCCGCATCGAGCGCGACCTCCACGACGGCGCGCAGCAGCGGCTCGTGGCCCTCGCCCTCAACCTGCGCATGGCCGAGCAGCGCGCCGTGGAGGGCGACCCCACCGCCGTGGACCTGATCCGCGGGGCGGGCGAGGAGGCCAACCTCGCGCTGAAGGAGCTCCGCGACCTCGCGCGCGGCATCCATCCCGCGATCCTCACGAACCGCGGGCTGCCGGCGGCGCTGGAGGACCTGGCCTCGCGCGCCACGCTGCCTGTGGAGGTGGTGGCGTCTCCGGACGAGCGGCTGCCCGGCGCGGTGGAGGCCGCGGCCTACTTCGTGGTGTCGGAATGCCTGGCGAACATCAGCAAGCACGCCGAGGCCGAGGCGGCCACCGTGGCCGTGAGCGCACGAAACGGGATCGTGACGGTCGAGGTGAGCGACAACGGAGTGGGCGGCGCCGAGCTGAACGGCGGCACCGGCATGCAGGGGCTCGCCGACCGCGTGGGTGCGCTGAACGGGTCGCTGGCCGTGGACAGCCCGCCCGGCGTGGGCACCCGCGTGACGGCGGTGATCCCGCTGGATGGCGAGCACGCGAGCGAGGCGCCGACCGCGCGGGCGCAGGTTCCGCAACACCAGCGGGTGCGCAACCTCCGCATCCGCCTCGCTTCGTTCGGCGTCGTGGCTGGAGTGCTGGTGCTGATCTGGGCTCTCACGGGGCCCGACCTGCCCTGGATCGTCTGGCCCCTGCTTGGGATCGGCCTCATCGCCGCACTCGACGCCTGGCACATCCACGCCACTGCCGTCCGGGACCGCCCATTGCGCCACCTCGCCGGCGCCCTCGGGATCCTGAACGTTTTCATCATCGGCGTGTGGGCGGCGTCGGGAGCCCCCGACTACTTCTGGCCCGCGTGGGTGATGGTGGGCTCAGGAATCGTTGTCGGACTCAGCGCGCTGCCGCGCCTCCGCGTGTCCTGATTCGGCCAGGCGCCGGTGGAGCCGCTCCCGAAGTTCGTTGGGGTCATAGTCGCGCTGGGCCCGGCGCTTGCGGGCGACGACCACCCCGGTCGCGGCCACGCCCGCGAGGCCAGCGGCTCCGATCAGCTTCCAGGGCACCCGCACAGGTCCGTAGGTTACGGCTCGTGAACGACGGGACCCTGGCTCTCGACGACGCGCTCGCCACCGCGTCCACCGGCGACATCTGGCTGTTCCGCGGCCGGGCACTTGCCGACCTCGCGATCCGTGCGGTCACGAACAGCCCGGTCAACCACGTCGGCATGGTCGTGGCCCTCGACGACCTGCCCCCGCTCCTGTGGCACGCAGAGCTGGGGCGCTCGCTGCCCGATGTCTGGACCGGTGAGCGCCAGCGAGGCGTGCAACTCCACCTGCTTGGCGAAGCCGTCAGGACCTGGAACGAGCGCTACCGGCAGCGAGCCTGGGTGCGGCAGCTCGAGGGCGCGATCGAGCGGCCCCACGAGGACCGGCTCATGGAGGTGATCGAGCGCTTCGACGGCCGACCGTTCCCGACGACGCCCGGGCTCGTCCGACAGTGGGTGACCGGTCGGCTCCGGCGCCGCTCGTCCTCGCTGGAGACGATCTACTGCGCCGAGCTCGTCGCCACGACCTACCAGCACATGGGAGTGCTCCCCAGCCGGCGACCGGCAAGCTGGTACGACCCCGGACGGTTCTGGAGCGGCGACCGCATCGAGCTCAGCCCACCATTCGCCCTCGGCGGCGAGATCGCGGTGCGCTGACGATCCCCGCTACGGTGCCGCGCATGCCGATCCGATCCGCCATCGCCGCACTGGCGCTGGCCGGCGCAATCTCGCTTGCGGCTCCAGCCACCGCTCAGACACCCGGCCTGGTCCCCGGCGTCCACCACCTGCACCTGAAGGGCATCGGGAAGGTGCGCTTCGGGATGACTGTCAAGGAGGCTCGCGACGCCGCGGGCGTCCACATGGTCAAGTCGCGGGTGAACCAGTGCACGTACCTCGACGCCGGCCCGCCCGGCACAGGCCAGGGACCGACGCTCATGTTCGTGCGCGGGAAGTTCCGGGTGGTCACGACGAGGCGCCCGCGCAGAGAGTTCTCCACGCCCAAGGGCGTCGGCGTCGGCACCAGGCTCCGTCGCGTGCGCCGGCTCTACCCCGGTGGCGAGCGCACCACCAACATCGGCGCGCCGCAGGGCTTCAACCTGGTGTGGAGGCGCGGCCACAAGCGGCGCTTCGTGTT
This sequence comes from uncultured Thermoleophilaceae bacterium, assembly GCA_963774755.1. Classification (GTDB taxonomy): domain Bacteria; phylum Actinomycetota; class Thermoleophilia; order Solirubrobacterales; family Thermoleophilaceae; genus JACVRW01. The sequence continues at coordinate 48,910 of CAVZGG010000014.1, forward strand.
CGAGATCTACAACGGCAGGGTGTTCGGGATCAAGAGCGGCGTAATGCCGTACGTGAAGTGGCAGGAGTGCGCGTAGTCGGCTGCTAGGCAGGCTCGGGGGAGACCGGCCGATCGAGAGGGGTGGCGCTGCGCCCTGGGTCTGATGCCTGCTCGCGCGCAAACAGGAGGACGGCAACGATGAACAGCGCGAGCCCCACGGGCCCGAACGGCGGCTCGTGAATCGCGATAAGTGGGAGCGCGAGCAGCATCAGCACGAGTGGGAGCCAGCCGGTTCGGTAGGCCGCGCGGAGCGCAACCGCCGCCCCGATCATCCCGACAGCCAGACCGATGCTTCCGAGAACCGAGAGGGTGACGATGACGCCGCTCTCCGCGTACGACTCGACGATCTCCCTTCCGGTGCCCTGCTGCGCCTGGGGCAGCTCGTCGACCTCCTGGGTGAGGACGCCCGTCCCGACTCCCAGCAGGAGCTCCCAGGCCGCGTACAGCACCGCGAAGACTGCGAGCCCGATCCTGCTCACCGTGGCCGCCGTGCTCTCCACACCGCGCAGGAGCAAGTAAACGACGGCCGCGAAGAGCGGAACGAAGATCCCCATTCCGATGTGCACCGTCAGCCAGGCCGTGACGTTGCCGTCGATGACTGGATAGAAGTCCTCCGTGTCGCCGGTCGGGTGAAAGAGGAGCAGGATCCCCCAGGCCGCGGGAACGCCGATGATCAGGGCGAGTTCGGGACGGCTGAAGGCGCGACTCTGGCGTGCGACTGGGTGGTCATTCACTGCGTTCCCCTCCTAGGGCCCGGTCGAAGAAACGAGTCACTCGCTGCTCGTACTCACGGGGACGGGCCTCCTGGGCACCGACGTGCCCCGCCTCAGGCAAGCCCCAAATTTCCTTGGGATCGCCGGCGGCCTCGTAGAAGGCGCGGTTGAATCTCGGCTCGTCGGGGTCGTCCTTGGGCGAGTAGATCAGCAGCATGGAGCGCGGGGCGATCTGGTCTACGAGGTCGATCAGGTGAGGCGGCGGTAACGAGTTGGAGAAGACGGCGGTTCCAGCGGTCATCCCCGCGTTAAGTGCCACCGGCCCGAATTCGCTGCCCGGGACGCTGCGCAGCTCGCCGACCGAGCGGATGGTGGCGCCCTCGGAGACGACGGCCTTCACGTCCTCGGTGTGGGCCGCAGTCTGAAGGAAAGTCTCGCCGCCAACGGATAATCCGAGGCCTCCGATGCGATCGGGCTCGACGTCGGGCCGGCGCTTCAGGAAATCGATCGCGGCGAGCAGGTCGCGCTCGCCGTCGTTCCAGGCGTAGGGGTTGGGGTCGCCGTCGCTCTCGCCCTCTCCACGACGGTCGAAGATGAGCACCCCGTAGCCATGGCGGGCGAGCATCCGGGCGGGGCGCTGGGTGCCCTTGCGCCCGAACGCCACCACCACGGCGGCGCCGTTCTTGGATGGCACGTAGGAGCCCTCGAGCGTCAACCCGTCGTTCGTGTGCAATTGGATCTGCTCGACGGACGTGCTGCCGAGGTTGATGTCATCCACCGGCGGTCGGGCCGCATGTGTGCCCACGTACGAATAGCCGACCGGAAAGACCAGGAATGCCGCGACGAGGAGCGCCGCAAGCCCTATCGCGACCCGCCGCGCCGAGCGGCGCACCAGGCCGCCGTGCCGCCGGCGAGTCGTCCAGAGCGTCACCAGCCCGAGACCGAGCAGCGCGACCCCGGCGGGAATCGACAACAGGCCGGTGAAGTCGTCGCCAGACGGACCAACGTGCTTCGTGTAGTGGGCAGCCTCGATGCCGGCGACGATGCCGAACACGCCTACAAGCAGGGCGATCGCCGCGCGGGCCCCGCCTCGCACGCGCGAGTACGCCGCCGTCGCCAACCCGAGCGCCGCCAGGGGCACGAGCCCACTGACGAGATGATCCCTCGCTGACGTGCCCGGCTGCGGCTGGAGGAACGAGTCGTCGACCACGTGCAGCGCTATCACCCCGACCGCAACGAGGAAGATCCGATACTCGATCCGGCCGGGACGATCAGTCGCCATCCGATGCCTCCTAGGGGGCGGCAGATCAGCTTCGGTCTGGCCGACCCTAACCCATTCGGGGACCCTGGCTCAAGACGGAGGCACCGGGGGCCGACGCTGGTGTCATGGCCAGGTTCGGATGGTTGGTGGCGGTGGCGAGCGCCGTGTCCGGCGCGATACTCCTCGGCCTGCTCGTTCACCCGGTCGTCGGCTCCGGCCGCACGTGTGAGGGCATCGGCTTCGGGTGCACGCCTGAGCGTGAGCTCGACACCCTCCTGATCGTCGCGGTCTACGTCGTGGCCGTGGTTGGGACCCTGCTGGTCGCATGGTGGTGCTCCCGCCGCGGCCGCGGCTGGCGGAGGGCACTCGTCGTCGGCATCGTGATCACCGTGGTAACGACGGCCGCGACGGCGTGGTCACAGCTGCCGCGCTACCGGGTGTCACCGGGTTCGCTGAGCGCGTCAAGCGCGGGCTGGGAGCGTGTCTTCGAGGACGGCGAAGCGGTGGCCCCGCCGGGCACGCCACTCGGGGATGCCCTCCGCGGCCTCGAGCGGCGCGGGCCGCTCACCTGTCGCGACGCCTACGGCCGCTCAACCGGCGCCCGTGAAGTTCGCTGGTCGAACCGGAACCCTGGCGACGCGTACATCGGCAAGTCCGACCGGTCGGGCGCCGCCACGGCGGCGGCGCTCGGCGCCTGGGCAGAGCGGCTGCGAGCGCGCGGGATGGTCGTGAACGTGGATGATCCGACCGGCGACCCGAGCTCGGACCGCTGGCTTCAGGCCGACGGCCTTGGCCCAACGAGCGGCGGCGTGCTCACCGTTCGGGCCTCCTGGTACATCTCCGAGCTCGAGATCACAGCCAGCACCGGCTGTCACCGCGGCTGAGGCCTAGTGGCCCCAGCCCACGGGCTCCTCGTGGCGCACGCTCTCCTCGCCGCTCTCGCCCGTGCGGATCCGGACCGACTGCTCGATTGGGTAGACGAACACTCGCCCGTCGCCGACGTTGCCCGTCCGAGCCGCTTCGACGATTGCCTCGACCGCGCGGTCGACGAGGTCCGTGGGAACCACCGACTCCACCTTGATCTTCGGCAGCAGCGAGATGTTCGCCTGGACGCCGCGGTACTGCTCGGTGTAGCCCTTCTGGCGCCCGCAGCCCACCACCTCGCTCACGGTGAGGCCGGAGACGCCGAGCTGGTCGAGCGCGTCCTGCACCTCCTGGAGCCGCTCGTGGCGGATGATCGCCTCGATCTTCTTCATGGCGCTCTAGCCCTCCTGGACTCGGGTGGTGGCTGACAGCGTGACCGGCGCCGGCTGCCGCGGTGGCCAGCCCTTCGGCATCGCCGGCGGACGGTACTCCGATCCCGGTACGGGCATAAACGCCTCCGGGTAGCCCCACATGCCGTGCTCGACGATGTCGAGCCCGTAGCGCTCCTCCTCGGGCGCGACGCGCAGGCCGTGGCTCTTCTTGATCACCCAGAAGACCAGGAAGCTCACCGCGAACACCGATGCGAACGCGGCTCCCACGCCGAGTGCCTGGACTCCGAGCTGGTGGAAGGAGCCGGTGTAGAAGAGCCCGCCATCGCCGATCGCGTTCAGCTCCGCAAGCCTCGGGCTAGTGAACAGGCCGCATGCGAGCGTCCCCCAGATACCAGCGATGCCGTGTGCCGACAGGGCGCCGACCGGGTCGTCGAGCTTCCTGTCGATCGCGAGCACCGCCGCGACCACGATCACGCCAGCCGCGAAGCCGATCAGTGGCGCGGCCCAGAACTCCACGTACCCCGAGGGAGCGGTGATGGCCACCAGCGCGGCGATCGCGCCGTTGGCGGTCATGCTCATATCGAACTTGCCCATCTTGAGGTAGCTCATGAGCATCGCGCCGAGCACGCCAGCCGCGGCGGCGAGCTGCGTGACGACCACGACGTCGGCGAAGCGGCCGCCGATCGCGCCGAGCGTGGAGCCGGCATTGAACCCGAACCAGCCGAACCACAGCACCAGCACGGCCAGCCCCACGAGCGGCATGTTGTGGCCGGGGATCGCGTTGGGCTTGCCGTCGTCCCCGTACTTGCCCTGGCGCGGGCCGAGCAGCAGCAGGGCCGCCAGCGCGCCGGTTGCGCCGATCAGGTGCACCACCGTGGAGCCGGCGAAGTCCTGCATTCCGAAGTTCGCCTGGAGCCAGCCGCCGCCGAAGATCCAGTGGCTGATGATGGGGTAGATCAGCGCGCTGAAGACCACCGCGTAGATGAGGTACGCGCCGAACTTGATGCGCTCGATCGTGGTGCCCCACACGATCGCGAGCGAGACCGCGCAGAACACGAACTGGAAGAAGAACTTGGCAGGAACCGCAGCCTGCGAGAACTCCATCGCCGGGAAGGCGCTCGGGTCGGTGGTGCCGAGGAACGTGCCCTCGGTACCCGCGAACCAACCCGTGCCGCCGAAGGCGAGCGCGAATCCGCAGGCCCAGTAACAGAGCGCCGCAATCGAGAAGTTCGCGAGGATCTTCGGCACGACCGTGCCCGCGTTCTTCATCCGGGAGAAGCCGACCTCTAGGAAGAGAAAGCCGACCTGCATGAACATTACGAGCACCGCGGCGACGATGACCCAGGTGGTCTCGATCGCCGGGATGGCGTCCTTGAGAGTGGGTTCCATGACGGCAATGGTCGAACGCGAGGCTCGATCCGTCATGCGCCCGGCGTACAGGATTCGCCGACCGGGCTTTGTACCCGTGTACTACTCGCCAGAGCGGGACGATCCGGGCGCTCACGCAGCGCGCGAGCTGGTGCGGGTCCACGCAGAAGAGGCTGTTGGGATCGCCGGCGGCCGCCCAGACGCGCTTGTGGTTAAGGAGCGCCTCGTCGAACAGGACGGGCAGATCGTGGCCGAAGGGCGGCACGCCGCCGATCGCGAAGCCCGTGGCGGCGCGAACCTCGTCCGCCTGGGCCTGCCGGACCTCGGCCACATCGAGCGCATCGGCAACCTTCTCCACGTCCACCCGGTGCTGCCCGGAGGCCACGCAGACCACCGGATCGCCGTCGGCGACGAAGACGATCGACTTCGCGATCTCAGCCTCCTGGCAGCCGACGGCGCTGGCCGCGTCCGCAACCGTCCGCGTGGAGGCCTCCAGCCGCTGCACCTGCACCTCGATTCCCAGGTCGCGCGCGCATTCCGCGAGCCTGTCTCTCACGCACGCACCGCCTGGGCCGGATTGGCCTCCACCGTGAGCTCGACGCCGGCCTCGGCGGCCAGCTCGGCGAGTGAGTCCTGGATGTCGGTCGCGAAATCGTCGAGGTCATACATCACGTCGAAGTCGCCCACGAGACCGAAGTTGATCCTCCCGGCGTAGGACAGCAGCGCGATGCCGAGGCCCTGGTTCTTGGCCAAGGGGACCATCGGGAAGGGGTCGATCATGCGGCGCCCGGCGAGGTAGAGCGGGATCTGCGGGCCGGGCACATTCGTGACGACCACGTTGAAGAAGCGCTGCCGCGCCATCACGCGCGACGCCTGGCCCATCACCGTGGACGGGGCGAAGCCGGACAGCTCGGTGAGCACCTGGGCGCCCACGGCCTGGCCGCCGGACTTCAGGCCCTTGAGCTCCTCGCGGACGATGTCGAGACGGGCGACCGGGTCCTGGCACCAGACCGGGAGCGGCGCCATCATGGCCGCGACGCGGTTGCCGAGGGCGCCGCGCTCCACGTCGGCGCGCACGCTCACCGGCACCATCGCCTTCAGCTCGAGGCCGTCGGTGGTGTGGCCGCGGCGGCGCAGGTGCTTGCCGAGCGCGCCGGCCACCGTGGCGAGAACGACGTCGTTCACCGTGCCGCCGAGCTCGTTCTTGATCGCCTTCAGGTCGACGAGGTTCGCGCGCACCCACGTGTAGCGGCGGTGCGGGCCGATCGACTTGTTGTACGGCGAGGTTGGGGCCGGGTTCAGCCCGGCCCATGCCATTGCGCCGACGCCGACTGCGGCGTCGCGCAGGCCCTCGACCACCCGGCGGGGGCCGCGGAAGATCGACCGCACCGAGCGCACGAGCTCGCCCGGGATCGTGGCGCGCTCCATCAGCGCCTCGCCGAACAGCTGCGCCGAGGACGGCAGCGGGCGCGGCAGCCAGCGCTCGCCCAGTGTCGGTGGGCGCGGCAGGGTCGGGAGAGGTGTCGAAGAGGACGGACATGATGTCCACACCGGAGATGCCGTCCACGAGCGCGTGGTGGGTCTTCGACAGCATCGCGAAGCGGTCGCCCTCGAGCCCCTCGACCAGCCAGATCTCCCAGAGCGGCTTGTCGCGGTCGAGCTGCTGGGCGAAAACGCGGCCGGCGAGGTCCTTGAGCTGCTTCTCGGAACCGGGTGCGGGCAGCGCGGTCGAGCGCACGTGGTAGCGGAGGTTCAGGTGCGGGTCGTCGACCCACTTCGGCCGGCCCTGGCCGAGCGGCACGAACGCCAGGCGCTGGCGGTAGCGCGGTACGAGGCCGAGGCGCCGCTCGATGGCCTCGAGCAGGTCGTCGTAGGCCGGGGGAGAGCCCTCGAAGAGCATCACACCGGCCACGTGCATGTGGGCGGCGCCGTCCTCCAGATGGAGGAACGACGCGTCGAGCCCTGTCAGGCGATCGGAGGACATGGCTTCAAGACTAGATCAGAGCGACAGCGTGAGCTGGTCGTCGGCGACGGCCTGCGCCAACTCCTCGTCCAGACCGGCCACCCGCACGCCCAAGAGACGCACCGGACGGCCCGGATCGAGGCGCCTGAGGAGGTCGAGGGCGACAGTGCCGACCGCCTCGACTTCGTTCACCGCAGCGTCCAAGCTGCGGGCCCGCGTGACCGTCGTGAAGTCGTTGAAGCGCACCTTGATCCCGATCGTGCGCCCACGCCGCTCCTCGCGGGCGAGCGTCTCGCAGAGCTCGGATGTGAGCCGCTCGAGCACGGGTTCGAGCTGGGGGAGGCCGTTCAGATCGTGGTCGAAGGTGGTCTCGCGCGACTCGGACTTGGCCACCCGCACGGTCTCGATCAGGCGCTCGTCCTCGAAGCGGGCCAGCGCTCCCAGGTGCGGGCCGAGGCGAGCCCCGAACCACTCCGAGAGCTGGACGTCCGAGGTGGTGCCGAGGCGCCCGAGCGTGGCGATGCCGAGCTGGCCCAGCCGGGCCACCGTCTTCGGGCCGATGCCTGGCACGAGGCCGGGCGAGGCCTCCGCGAAGCGGATCCGGGCCTCGTCGGCCGTGAGCTCCACGAACCCGTCCGGCTTCTCGGCATCGGAGGCGACCTTCGCGACCAGCTTGTTCGGCCCGAGGCCGACCGAGCAGGTGAGCCCGGTCTCGGTGCGCACGGCGTCCTTCACGCGGCGGGCGGCCGAGCGATAGCGGTCGAGCCCCGTGAGGTCGAGATACGCCTCGTCGAGTCCCACGACCTCGACCCGCTCCACGTGGCTGCGAAGAACCGCCATGACGTCGCGCGAGCGAGCGCGGTAATGCTCGAAGTCTGGGCGTCACGAAGATCGCGTCCGGACACAGCCGCCGCGCCCGCTCGGCCGGCGTGGCCGAGACGACGCCGAACCTGCGCGCCTCATAGCTGGCGGTCGTGACAACCGCCCGCGGCCCGCTGCCGGCCACCACCACCGGAAGCCCGCGCAGCTCCGGCCGCCGCTGCAGCTCGACGCTCACGTAGAAGGCGTCCATGTCCACATGAGCGATCCTCACCCCACTCACCGTAGTGGTCTGATCAGACGGCCAGCGGTACGATTTGCGGCGCTTCGATACCCGGCTTTAGGAGGGCGTCAAATGCTCTCTATACAGCGCCTCGCTGCTCTTGCCGCCCTCGTCGCCCTCTCCGCCGCAGTCGCGGCCGCCGCGACCGCGAAGCCCCACCACTCGGGCGGCTTCAAGACTTCAACGAAGCCCTACCTCGTCGGCGTGCCTGGTACTGGCTTCACGACGGAGGCACTGCTAACAGCCGGCGACTTTGTCTCGGTGACGGGCTCGCCGGGCGAGCGCTACCAGATGGTCGGCATCCCCGACGGGCTCGGCGCGGTCCGCGACGGGAATGTGACCCGCCTCTTCATGAACCACGAGCTGCCCAAGGACGTCCAGAGCCACCCGTACGCCGACAGGCCGGCACGTGACCGTGGTGCGTTCGTATCCGAGCTCCGCCTGGCCCGCGACGGTTCGATCCTCTCGGGTCGCCGCGCCTACGACCGCGCCTATCAGGACGACACATTCGTCGGCCCGGCGCCAGACACTTCGAACACCACGTCCTCGTTCAGCCGCTTCTGCTCGGGCTTCATGGCGGGACGCCACACCGGCTTCGACCGCCCGATCTATCTGACTGGCGAGGAGTCGAGTGCGACAACGCCCGGCGGGCCCGTGCCCGCCTTCAGCCCCAACGGCTCGCAGAGCGTGGCCGTGTTCGACCAGGAGATCCACGCGCTGCGTGACCTCGGCTACTTCCCACGCGAAAACACGGTTGTGAGTCCGGGCACAGGCCGCCGCACTGTCGCGATGGTGCTCGAGGACGGCCCGCGCACGCCCGACTCGCAGCTCTACATGTACGTCGGCCGGAAGCAGCACGGCGGAACCGTGCTGGAGCGCAACGGGCTCGTGGGCGGCGACCTGTGGGTGTTCGCCTCGGACGACCCCGCCAGGAACAGCGAGGCCACGTTCGATAACGGGACCGTGTCCGGTCATTGGGTCCGGCTCGCCGACGCCACCAATGAGGTGGACCAGGAGGCGAAGGCGGACGCGGCAGGCGCCTTCGGCTTCGTGCGGATCGAGGACGGGATGTTCGGCCGCTCAAAGAAGCAGTTCTACTTCGTGAGCACCGGCGAGTCTGCGGATCCGACGATCAACAGGCTCGGGGTTAACTATCGGCTCCGCTTCAATCCGAACAAGGATCCCGAGGACCAGAATCCGCGCCTGTCCGTGGTCTTCAACACCGACCAGATCGACGCCGCGAACCAGGATGGGCCGCTCAGCCCGGACAACATCACCACGCGCGGCTCGCTTGAGGCGGTCCAGGAGGACGGCCACTCCGCGTCACGCCCAGAAATGGCCAACCGTGGTCGCGATGGGAGCGTCTGGCTCATCGACGGCGGGTTCACAAGCGACGCGCCCACTGAGTTCCCGCCCCGCCTCCGGATCGCAGAGCTCACGGGCAGCACGGGCGGCAAGATCGACCCGACTCCGCGCGTGGCCGGAATCTGGGAGTCGAGCGGGATCATCAACTTCCCCGATCGGGGGAGGAACCGCGGGCGTGGCCCCGGATTGACGTTCCTGCTGGACGTTCAGGCCCATGAGAGCCTGCCGCCCAACGGGGTCACGGAGACGGTCGAGGACGGGCAACTCCTGCTGCTGCGTGGCCGCGCTAAGAAGGGTGGTGGACAGGGCTAGCGCGGGACGACGCCGGGGTGCGCTCGGGTACCTCTCCGTCGCTGCGCTTGCGTGAGCGCGTCCCGGACTCGTGCTTTTCGATTGTCGAGCCAAGCTCACCTTGGAGGCGCTGCAGCTCCTGGAGCGCGCCATTGCGGATCGCCTCCAGTTCGACGATGGCGGCGTCGATCTGCGCTCGCCGGCGCTCCCCTTCGTCGACCACCCGCTTCGCCTTCGCGCTGGCCACCTCGCCGGTGCGGCGGGCGTCCTCGTCAGCCTTCTCACGCACCTTCGCCGCATGCTCGTCCGCTGCTCGCCGTGTCTCCCGCGACGCGGCCTCCGCCTGGTCGCGGAGGTCCGCGCATTCCTCCTCCGTTTGACGGAGCATCTGTTCAGACTCGTTCTCCGTCGTCAGCAGAATCTGCGCGGTCGACTTGCCCGCGAGTTCAAACTTGCGCTTGACCGCCATCCCTCCGAGGTCCTTCGGCGCATCCGTCTCGAGCCAGTCCAACAGAGCGCCGAGGAACTTGTCGACCTCGCGCCGGTCGTAGCCGCGGCGAGCAACCGTAAAGCCGTCGATACGCAGGCGCTCGATCTCGTTCCAGTCCATTCGCTCCATACCTCCCGACCCGCTTCGGCGCCGCCCCCGCAGGAAAGAGCCTATACCTACGTCGGCTGGTGAATGGGTCGGATCAGAATCTCGTTCACGTCCACGTGCGGCGGCTGTGTGAGCGCGAACATCACCGCCCGGGCAATGTCGTCCGGCTCCAGCGCGCCGGTCGGGCGGTTGTCGAAGAACGGCGTGTCGACCATGCCGGGCTCGATCAGGGTCATCTTGATGTCGGTGTCCGCGATCTCCGCGCGGAGGGCCTCGCCCATGGCGGTCACCGCGTGCTTGCTTGCCGAGTAGAGCGAGCCGGGCAGCGTGCGCCTACCCGCGATCGAGCTGGTGATGATCATGTGCCCGCTGTTCTGCTCACGGAAGTGGCCGAGCGAGGCACGGATCGAGAGCGCGACGCCGAGCACGTTCGTGTCGATCATCGACTTCCAGTGCTCCACGGACTCCTCGAGGAAGCCGCGCGCGGCGCCGAAGCCGGCGTTCGCGAAGTAGGAGTCCATGCGACCGAAGCGCTCGAGGGCCGCCTGGACTAGCGCCTGCTGGTCGTCCCAGCTCGTCACGTCACAGCGGACCGCAATCGCCTTCTCGTCGCCGCCCAGCTCCTCGGCGAGCGCCTGGAGCTTGTCCTCCGAGCGGGCGGCGAGCACGACGCGGTGGCCGAACTCGACCGCGCGGTGCGCGGTGGCGGCGCCAATGCCGGTGCTGGCGCCGGTGATCACTAGGACTGGTTCGCCGTTCGCCGAGCCGCGGGCGTCGCCCGCGACGCTGGCCTGTTCTTCGTTCATGCGGGCAGGTTACGCTGCTGCGCGCGTGGCGCCCGTAGACCCCACCGAGGCTCGCTTTCCGGCCGTGCCGGCCAAGGCGGGCCACTACGAGAGCTTCTACCTGAAGCTCTGCCATCCCTCGGAGCCGCTCGGGGCGTGGATCCGCTACACGGTGCACAAGCGTCCCGGCGAGGCGGCGAAGGGATCGCTCTGGTTCACGCTCTTCGAGCCGAGCGGGCCGACCGCCGCGAAGCGCACCGCGCCGGATCCGGCCAGCGGCGGCGCCGATTGGCTGAGAGTGGGGGAGGCCCGTGTCGGCGCGGACGGCGCGAGCGGCCGGATCGGCGAGGGGTTCGCCTGGGAGCTGGCGCTCGAGGGCGCCGAGGAGCCGCTCTTCCACCTGCCGCGCTCCTGGATGTACCGCGCGCGGCTGCCGCGGACCAAGCTGCTGTCGCCGGCGCCCGCCGCGCGCTTCTCCGGGCGCCTGTCCGTGGAGGGGCGAGAGATCCCGGTGGACGGCTGGCGCGGGATGGCGGGCCACAACTGGGGCGCGCAGCACGCGGAGCGCTGGATCTGGCTCCACGGCCTCACGCAGGACGGGGACTGGCTCGACGCGGCGATCGGCCGGATCAAGCTCGGGCCGGCCACGACGCCATGGGTCGGCAACGGCGCCCTCAGCATCGCGGGGGATCGCTATGCGCTTCGCCGGGCGAAGGTCACCGAGGCGCCCGGCCACTGCACCTTCGTCCTGTCCGGGAGCGGAGTGCAGGTGCGCGGCAGCGTGTCGGCGCCGCCCGAGCGCTTCGTGGGCTGGGTCTACGCCGATCCCGACGGCTCCGAGCACCACACGGTGAACTGCTCGATCGCCGACATGCGGCTGAGCGTGAGCCGTGGTGGGGGAGCGGCCTCGGAGCTCGTGGTGCCAGGCGGTGCCGCGTATGAGCTCGGCATGCGCGAGCACGACCACGGCATCCCGATTCAGCCCTTCCCGGACGGGTGAGGGCCAGCGCGGAGATCGTCGTCGACCGGCCGCCGACGGCGGTCTGGGAGTGGGCTTCCAACCCCGGCCACTGGCACGAGTGGCAGGAGGGCGTGACCGACGTGTCCGCCGACGGTGACCGCTTCACCAGCAGCTACGCATACGGCCCGCACTCGGGCACCGCGGTGTACGAGATCGTGGAACGCACGCCACCGCGCAGGCAGGTGGTGCGGTCGGTGTCCGGCCCGTTTCGCTTCGAGGGCACGCTCGAGCTCTCTCCGGACGTGGGCGGCACGCGCGTGCGCCAGACGGTCGTCACGGGCCCGGAGGACGCGCTGGCGCGGTTCGTGTTCGCCGTCGCGGCGCCGCTCGTTCGGCGCAGCATCCAAAGGGGGATCGCCCGGCAGCTCGAGCGGCTGAAGACGATGGTGGAGCTGGAGGGGGTGCTCTAGGGCCCGAGCCGCTCGGCGCGCCAGGCGCCGTCGCTGCGCTCGTATCGAAAGCGGTCGTGCAGCCGATTGGGGCGGTGCTCCCAAAACTCCCAGGCACGCGGCTCGAGGCGGTAGCCGCCCCAATCGTCGGACACCGGCAGCTCGGCCCCGACGTGCTCGCTGTCGAGCTCCGCCACGCGCCGCTCGAGCCAGGCGCGATCCGGGATCGGGCGGCTCTGCGGAGACGCGAGCGCGCTCAGCTGGCTGGCGCGCTCGCGGCTGCGCGCGTATGCCTCCGTCTCGGCTCGCTTCACGCGCGTGACCGGTCCCTCTATTCGAACCTGGCGGCCCAGCACGGGCCAGTGGAAGACGAGCGCGGCCCGGGGGTTGGCCTCGAGCTCGATGCCCTTGCGACTCGCGTAGTTCGTGAAGAAGGTGATCCCGCGCTCGTCGAAGCCCTTCATCAGGACCATGCGCGCCGAGGGCGCGCCTTCGGGGGTCGCTGTGGCGAGGGCCACCGCCTGGGGCTCGAACGTGCCCTGCTCCTGAGCCTCGTCGAACCAGCGCCCGAACAGGGCGAGCGGGTCCTCGCTCAAGGCCCGCCGCCACAGACGGCCGGCACGGTTACGCCCTGATGCCGCTTGAGCTGGCCCTCGCCTGGCCGTCCGAACACCTTGCAGAAGGCGTAGCGGCCGGTGTCGAAGTCGATGCGTACGCGGTAGGGATGGCCAAGGACTCCGCCCACGGTGGCCTCGCTCTTCTCGAATTTCGCGGTGACGGCCAGGCAGGAGTAGCGCCCGTAGCGCTGATCCGTGCTGTCATCGGCGCCGATTCCCGCCACGTTGCGAGGGAACGGCTCGCAGTCCACCCCCTGGATCGGTCCCTTGAGCTGCCCGGCGGCCACCCGGCGGCGCGCGTCCGCCAGCACAGAATCGCTCGCGGCCTCCACGAGCCTGCGCCGCGCCGGCACGCCGGAGGTGGCGGCGGGGCCGGTCACGAAGCGCGGCCGCTGCTCGCGCGCGAGACGGGCCTCGGTGGCCTTGCGGGCGCGCTCGCGCTGCTGCTGCTCGGCCTTCTCGCGCTCGCTCTTCGACTCCCGGATGCCCGGGCCGATGATCAGCGCCACGGCGATCAGGCCCACGAACGACAGCACCAGGGCGCCCTTCGCCACCGGCGGCATCTTGCGCCACAGCCAGCCCGGCATCTCGAGGAACCCGGGCATTGGGTCGTAGCGCTCTGGCTGCTTGTGCTGGGTGGGCATGCAGAACGCATTCTCGCCAACATCCGGGATGCTTCTCGTTAAGCGAACGCAAAGGGAGAGGTCCGATATGCCGACACGTACCGCAAACGCCCGCTGGAACGGCTCGCTCCAGGAGGGCGAGGGCACGATGCGCATGGCGAGTGGCGCCTACGAGGGCCCGTACTCGTTCCAGTCCCGCTTCGAGGAGGGCGACGGCACCAATCCCGAGGAGCTGATCGCGGCCGCGCACGCAGGCTGTTTCTCAATGGCGCTCTCCGGCGAGCTCGGAAACCACGGCCACGAGGTCGAGAGCGTCGAGACCGAGGCCCGCGTTCACATAGACAAGGTCGAGGGCGGCTTCGCGATCAAGCGAATCGAGCTGATCACGCGCGCCTCAGTACCCGGCATCGACGATGCCCACTTCCAAGAGCACGCCCAGGCGGCGAAGGAAGGCTGCCCGGTATCGCAGGCGCTGGCAGCCGTGGAGTCGATTGAGCTGGACGCGCAGCTGGCGAACTGAGCGGCCCCGCAGCGCCGCGAGAACGTCGTTGAACCCTCCGGGGAAGATGCGGTAGAGCGTCATCTGGCAGGGCGATTCCGGCGCGTGCTGAAGGCGCCACCGAAGGAACTCGGTGGCGCGGGGCTCTCGCCCGAGGTCGGCGACACAGCATGTGACTGCGTCTAGGACGAAGCTCCGGCGCTTCGCGCGCTGGGCGGCCCTTGCGGACAATCGGGCTTCCCGCACCCTGCTGAGTCGCTCGGGCGGCTGCGCCCGATCACAGCTGATGCCCGCGGCGATCAAGGCCGCGCGCCAAGAACCGAACGCGGCGGCGACGGTGTTGCGAGTTGGTGCGTCCGGCGCGAGCGATTGCCGCCAGTTGTTGTAGTCGTTGCTGCTGCCTGGGCCGTCGAGAGTTGCTGCCCAGCCGTGCAGCGCATCCAAGCACCGCGACTGGCTCCGCTCCAGCCGCGTCGGCTTCGAGATCTTCGCCAGATCAGGCTGGAAGGCGCGACTACGGCGCACCTCTGCCGCCGAGCCATGGCGGGCAGAGCCAGTCCGAGGTTCAAGTCGAACGAGATCGCGCCATGCTGCGTATACGCCCGCGGCGCGCCCGCGCGGCGGGTGCCGATCGAACAGGTCTGCGAGGCAGCGGAGGTCTGGAAGTCGGCCAACGCGCCAGGACAGCGCGGCGCGCGATCGTCCTGCGGCCCGGATGTCCCTGAGATGGCCGAGGGCGAGTCGCTCGTGGAACATCCGAAGCAGCGGGCCGTCGTCCGCCCGGAGGTTGATCGTGAAGGACGGACTGCCCGGTCTGACGCCCCGAAGTGCGCCTCAGCTGAGGCGAAGCCGGCGAGGAAGGCCGCAAGGTAGTCGTCGGTTATGGAAACACGGCATGAAGCTGGCGTGAACTCGTCACGCAGAGCCCTCAGCGCGGTTGCTAAGCGATCGAGCTCTGGGTCCGCGCCACCGCGGGTGACCCAGATCTCGACGGCCTCGCGCCAGATCTGGAATTCCCGTGCTTTCTTGCCGATTAGCGGACTGCTGTCCAGAACGGCCGCCAGCTTCAAGCACTCTGCTTGCCGCCCGACCATCCACGTCGTCTGGGGATGCGAACCGCCGCGGGCCGGCGACGGCGACAGCTGCCCGAGGCCAGACCAGTCGCGAAATGCCGCCAGCAACGGCGTGTCATCGGCCCGAAGCTTCACCTGGAGCCCACAGCACCAGGACGCACCAGCGTTGTTCCGCCTTATAACGAAACTGCCATCTCCGGCTACGAAACCGGCAAAGAAGGCCCTGTCGGACAGCTGAGTCGCCTCAGACCACACGAACACATGTTCGCAGGCCGGTCAGACGTAGCTTCACCTAACCACTCTTATCGAGCGTTGATTACGCGCACGAGTCGCCGCCGGGACCGATGGGCAGCTGGTCCCCGGTCGTGTTCCTCGTGGCTCCCGGTGGCTCGCCCGACACGGCTTCCGCACAGGTTCCGCTCAGGAGAACACTTCACCGCCACCCGAGCATCACGCGGCCGCTTACGCAGCAGGAACTGGCGCTGAAACGAGTGTCACGCCCATGCTCCCGAGATCGGCCGCGTGCGTTACCCGCTCGTCGGCTGCGATCCGGTCCCAGGCGCGCTTCATGTCGTCGTTGTAGTTGATGTCGTCGTACACGACGACTGCGCCGGGTCCCAGATGAGGTGCGATCAGGTCGAAGTAATCGAGCGTGGCCTGGCCGTCGTGATGCCCGTCCACGAAGACGTAGTTGACCGGCTTCAGCTCGGCCACCACCGGGCCGAGCGTGTCGTCGAAGCGCCCGGTCCGCACGGTTACGCGGCCGACGCCGAGCTCCTTGAGGTGGGTGCGCGACCGCTCGGCCAGCGTCGGCGCGCCCTCGAGCGTCACGAGCTGGCCCTCGCCGCTGTTCAGCTCCAGCGCGGCGCCCTGGTAGGCCGCGGAAAGTCCAAGGCAGGTCCCCATCTCGACGGCACGGGCCGGCTCGAGCCGTCGGACGATGTTGAACAGCACGCGGTCCCACTGCGGCGGGTTGCTCGAGCTGAGACACAGGTCGGAGACGGTGTAGACGACGGGGGTGCCGCGCGCCATCTCCTCGGCTGTGCGCTCGGTCTCTGCCGAGCCGGTGCCGTAGTCCACCGCTTCGATCTGCTCGTCGGAGCGAGCCAGACGCTCGCGCAGATTCTCGATGCGCCCGATCCAGGCCTTCTCGGCGTCCGATTGTGTGGCGTCGATAGACGCCCGCAGCGCTGCCGCGAGCCGCTGCGCAACCGGGTCGTCCGAGCGCTCAAGCTCGGTGGCCGCGGCCGCGACCCGGGGCCGAAAGCTAAAGCGCCAGTTGTAGGCGCGGTAGAGACGGCGCAGAGTTTTGCTGCGGCGCAGCGCGGAGCTGCGTCGCAGGAAGCCAAGATCAGAAATCGCCATGATCCGCGCCAGGGTAGTGAAACCCGCAGGCCACGCGGGTAGGACTGCGCTCCGGCGGGGATACTTCTGACATGGCCGACTCAGACACAACCGAGTTCGAAACCAGCCGCTTCCGCCGCAGCGCGACCGAGCGGATCGCCAATCGCGATTTCCCGCTGGCCGTGCGCGGGTACGACCGCGGCGCCGTCGATGCGTTCGTCCAGGAGGTGCTCGAGGTCGTCTCGGAGCTCGAGGGCCGGCAGACACGCGAAACGGTCGTGCAGCGAGCTCTGGACGAGATCGGCGAGGAGACCGCCGGGATTCTCCAGCGCGCGCACGAGACCGCCGACGAGGTCGCCGCCCGCTCGCGTGCACAGGCAGAGGGTCGCATTCAGCGTGCCGAGCGCGAGGCGGACATGCTCCGCCAGCAGGCCGACGCCTACTCGGAGCAGCTGATCGTCGACACGCGCATCCTGTGGGAGGAGCGCCAGCGGCTGATCCAGGACATCCGCCAGCTCGCGGACGAGGTGCTGGCCACCGCCGAGGACGCCAGCGAGCGGGTGACTCAGCCGGCGATGATCAGCGACGAGCCGGACACCGAGGAGGAGGGCCCGCCCACCAGCGAGGTCGACCTCGACGTGATCCCCGGCGGCGCCGAGGACACCGACGAGCAGGCGCCGGACAGCCGCTGAGCGCGCTAGAGCGGCAGCTTGTCGCGGCCGCGGCGGCCCGTCGACGCGCTCTTGTTCGTGGCCTTCCGCGATGTCCCGAAGGACTTCGAGAAGAAGCGGCCGATCGGCCCGGGTGCCTTGCCCCCGGCCCGCTGGCCGACACCGAGCGTGCGGTCCACTCCGCGCTGCGGTCCGCGTGACAGGCGCGGCACCAGGAAGCCCAGGATGAGCAGGATGATGCAGACGATGACGATGATTGCGATGGTCATATCGACCCGGTACCCCCCAGTTTGCTCCCTGCAAACCGTCTGCGACACTCTCATCCGTGGCGAAGCAGAAGCAAATCAAGATGCAGATGCAGGTCGGCGCGCTGGCGGCCATCCCGCAGCTCGAATCTCGCACCGACGAGCAGCTGCAGGGCGAGTCGAAGCACAAGGTTGCGGCCAAGGCCATCCTCGGCGCGCGCGCGGCTGAGCGCTACGACGCCAAGACGGCCCGCGCCTACTTCAACGAGGCTCTGGCGGGCTGCCACCCGCAGGAGCGTCCCGCGCTTCGCCAGATGATGAAGGCTTCGCTGGCGCTCGCCGAGCGCCGCCCGGACGAGCTTCGCGACGCCATGGAGAAGCTCGGGCAGCAGGCTCCCTCGGGGCGCCAGATGTTCATGCTCCGGCTGATGGGGCTGCTCATCCCGCCGGCGAGCGCGGGCACGCTCGCGCGGATCCGCGGCATCGTGCTGATCCTCGTGCTCGTAATCGCCCTGCTGGCGCTCGGCACCGGGATCGTGCAGCTGATCGGCCTCGCGTTCGGCGGCATCGGCATGGGTAGCTCGGTCTTCTTCGGCTTCCTGCTGGTGGTGGCCGCGCTCGGAGTCCTGATCGTGCTGGGCAGACGCAGACAGGCCAGAGCCCAGGCCTCTCGCGCCGCCGGCGGCTAGCTCAGTTCAGCGCCGCGGAGAGGCGGCGACGGTGGTCGCGCGCGAGCGGGTCGTCCGGACCCAGCTCGGTGAAGAGGGCGACCATGACCCGGCGGATCAGGTCCTGGCGGTCGGGGTCCTGCTCCCGCTGGAAGGCCTCCTGAAGCGCTTCGAGCGCCTCGCCACGGTCGCCCGCGTCCCAGGCCTCGAAGGCCGGGCCGAGCCCCGGGTCATCCGCCAGCGTTGCGCGCGCGAGCAGGCCGTCGGCCACGAAGTCCCCGGTCACGTCCTCGAGCAGCGCGATCGCCTCCTCGGTGTCGCCTCGCTCCAGCAGCAGCTTGCCGAGCTCGCGACGTGCGGTCGGATGACTCGGGTCGAGCTCGAGGGCCTTGCGCAGGGCGTCCTCGTCGCCGCTCTCGGCGAGCTCGTCAGCCTCCGACGGCACGAGCGCGTCGAAGAAGCGCTCCACCTCGGCGGGCGGCAGGGCGCCGGTGAACTCGGCGGCCACGCGACCGTCCTTGAAGGC
Organism: uncultured Thermoleophilaceae bacterium; assembly: GCA_963774755.1. Lineage (GTDB taxonomy): Bacteria > Actinomycetota > Thermoleophilia > Solirubrobacterales > Thermoleophilaceae > JACVRW01. The sequence goes on from CAVZGG010000014.1 coordinate 67,327, forward strand.
CTTCACGGCGGGGATGCCCTGAATGCGGAACGCCGCCTGGAGCTGCTTGTTCTTCTCGACGTCCACCTTGGCGAGCTCCACCTTGCCCGCCCGGGATTCCGCGGCCCGCTCGAGCACAGGGGTGAGCTGCTTGCACGGTCCGCACCAGTCGGCCCAGAAGTCCACGACCACCGGGACCTCCTTGGAGCGCTCGAGCACGCGCTGCTCGAACTCGGCCTCGTCTACGTCGAAGACGGCACCGCTCTGCGCCTCAGCGCTCACGGACCTTCGTCCCCTCGATCACGACCGACTGGAGCGGAGTGCCGGCGCCGCCACTCGCGGGGTCGCCGAGCGCGCCGATCGCCTGCACAACGTCCATGCCCTTGGTGACCTTGCCGAGCAGCGCGTAGTCCGGGGTGAGACCCGTCCCCGCTGCGGTGACCACGAAGAACTGGCTCCCGGCGGTGCCGGGTGGCTCGTTGCCGGCCTTCGCCATTGCGACCACACCCGGGTCATAGGCCGCGTCGGCGGGAACGTCATCTTCGGTCGAGTAACCGGGGCCGCCGGTCCCGCTGGCCGTGGGGTCGCCGCCCTGGATCACGAAGTCAGGGACGATGCGGTGGAAGATCGTGTCGTCGAAGAACCCGCTGCGCGCCAGCGCCGCGAACGACGCCGCCGCGTTCGGCGAGGTCTTCTGGTCGAGCTGGATGGTGAAGTCTCCGCAGCTGGTCGCGAGGTCGACCTCGTAGGTCTTGCCCGGGTCGAGCGGCTTCTTCGGCTTCTTCTGGCCGCCGTCGTCGCGCGGCGGCGGCTGGGCGACGTCCTTGCAGCCGGCCTCGGTCTCCGCCGTGGGAGGCGACGCAGCCTGCTCCTTCTTCGCGGGCTCCGCGTCATCGTCGCCGCACCCGGCGAACACGAGTGCCATCGCGCAAAGCAGCACTGAAAGGGGCTTGAGCATGGCGGCGTAGGCTAGCGACGTGCCGCTCTCTCCCCTCGCTTCCGCCTACGACCAGTTCATCCTCGATCTGGACGGCTCCGTTTGGATCGGCGACGAGCCCACCCCGCGCGCCGTCGAGGCGGTGGAGGCGCTGCGCGACGCGGGCAAGCGGGTGGCGTTCGCGACCAACGATCCGCGCAGCGGGACCGAGGACTACGTGGCCCGTCTCTGGAAGCTCGGCATCCGCGCGTCCCTCCGCGACGTGGTGACCGTGGGCGGCGCGCTGCAGCATCTGCTCCAGGAGACGCGCTCGGGCCGCACCGCGTTCGTGATCGGGACCGACGCGCTGCGTCGGCACGTGGCGGACGCGGGGCTGAAGGTCCTGAACGGAACCGACCTCGCCTCTCGAGCCGAGGTGGTGGTGGTCGGGGGCACCGAGGACGCTCACCTATGAGGACCTCCGCCTGGCGTCACTCGCCGCGCGCCGGGGCGCCGACTTCCTCGCCACGGCGCGCGACCCCACCTACCCGCAACCCGACGGCCTCTGGCCCGGCACCGGAGCGATCCTCGCCGCGGTGGAGGTGGCGAGCGGCCGCACAGCGGAGATCGTCGGCAAGCCGCAGCCCCAGCTGCTCCTGACGGCGCTCGACCGCCTCGGCGACGGGCGCACGCTGGTGGTGGGAGACCGGGTGGACACGGATCTCGCTGCGGCGGCGGCCGCTCAGCTGGATGCAGCCCTGGTCCTCAGCGGGGGCACGAAGCCCGAAGAACTGAACGGATTCGAGCCGCCGCCCGTGGCGGTCACGGAAACTCTCGCGGACCTGCTGCTCTCCTGAGGCCAGGTGGCAGAGAATCGGTGCGTTTTCCGCAACGATTTCATGCCACCCAGGTCCGGGCTCGCCCTCAATGCTGCTGTTCAGCCCGAATCCGGCGAACGCATCCGCAGATCCACGTCCGCCGGCTGCACGCCGAGCAGGGCGCAGGTGTAGCCGTTCACGGTGAGGCCCGCCGCCGCGGCTCGGGCCAGCGCCTCCGCGGGGTCCACGCCGCGCGCCTCGTGCAGATGCGCCGCGCACACCGCGGCCACGAAATCCGTGTGCCGGTCCCCGTGAACCGCCACCGCCCCGCGGCGCCGAAGCTCGCGGCGCAGCAGCGGCAGGATCTCCTCCAGCGCCTCCGCGCCGCGGTTCGCCGACTCCACCGGCACGTGGTGCCACTCGAGCCCCGCCAGCTCGTACGCGCCCAGGTTGTGGCGCGAGCTCATGGTCGAGATGCACATCCGCACGCCCTTGCCGAGCAGGTGGGCGATCTCGGCCTCCCGGCGCTCCGGGCGATGGCTCCTCCCCCCTCCCCCCGGACGCTCCAGGCCACAGAGCTTGCCCGGCCGGGCCCACCAGAGCCGCCTGGGTTGCTGCTCTTTAGCGCTCATGCAAGTCGAAGCCGGCGCGAAGGGAGACTCACCCCCTCGATAGGATCATTCGCCTATGTGCCGCGTGTTCGGCTGCGTCGCCGCGGAGCCGGTTTCGATCCGGCACGAGTTGCTGGAGGCTGAGAACCCGCTCATTCGCCAGTCCGAGGAGCACGACTCGGGCTGGGGCATGGCGGTCTACGAGCGCGCCGAGGGCGCCCAGCCGCACCTCGTGAAGTTCCCGGAGGCGGCCCATCGCGACTCCGAGTTCCGCGATGCCACCGAGCTGCGCGGGCGCATCTTCAACGTCCATGTCCGCCGCGCCACGATGGGCGCGCTCTCGCTCGCGAACACGCACCCGTTCTGCCTCGGGAACTACACGCTCGGCCACAACGGCACGATCGTCCGCTATCCGCGGCTGCTCGAGCCGGGCATGCGCAAGCCGGAGGGCGACACGGACTCCGAGCACCTCTTCAACCTGCTCATGCACGACTTCGACGACGGGGATCCGGTCGCGTGCCTGCGCGAGACGCTTCGCCGGGCGGTGGAATGCTCGGCGTTCAGCGGGCTGAACATTCTCTTCACCGACGGCGAGAAGCTGTTCGCCTACCGACTCGGCATGTTCGAGCTGCACTGGCTCGCCCGCCCCGGGCAGTTGCTGGTGGCCTCGGAGAAGGTCACCGATGAGCCCGGCTGGCACAGCGTGCAGCAGGACGTGCTCCTCACCCTCTCTCCGAACGACCTCGAGGAGCCCCACGCCGAGCGGCTGCTGGGCGACGAGGTGCTCGAGCGCGCCGAGATTCGCAAGGTCGACCTCGCGCCGCACCTGCGCGGGGAGGAGCGCGGCGCTGCCGCGGCAGAGCGCGCGAAGGCCGCGGCGGCTGCCGGGTGAGCACCGAGGAGACCCGCGGAGGCTCTGCCCCCGCCGCCCGTCGCTTCGTGCTGCTCGTGAACCCAGCCTCCGGGGGCGGGCGCGCCCTCAAGGCGCTCCCCGCGGTGCACGCGACGCTGGACGGCCTCGGCGCCACCCACCGCACGGTCACGACCCGCAGCATCAACCACGCCTACGAGGAGGCCGGGAACGCGGCTCGAGAGGGCGAGAGCGTCATGGCGCTCGGCGGGGATGGCCTGCTGCGCCCCCTGGCCGGCGCTCTCAAGGGCACGAGAAGCGCCGTGGCCATCGTCCCCTGCGGCCGCGGCAACGACTTCGCGCGCGTGCTCGGCGTGCCAACCGATCCGGCCGAGGCCGCCCGGATTGCGGTCGAGGGCGAGGAGCGTCTGCTTGACGTGGCAAACGTGGACGGCACCCCGTTCATGGGCATCGCGAGCTTTGGCTTCGATTCCGACGCCAACCGCATCGCCAATCAGGTGAAGCGCGTGAAGGGAGACGCGGTCTACCTGTACGCGGCGCTGCGCGCCCTTGCCGGATGGAAGCCGGCCACGTTCACCGTGACCGTGGACGGCGAGCGCAACCAGATGACCGGATACGCCGTGGCGGTCGGCAACTCGAAGGCCTACGGCGGCGGCATGCTCATCCTCCCCCACGCCGAGCTGGACGACGGCAAGCTCGACGTGATGCTCACCACGCACATCTCGAAGCTGCGCGCCCTCGTCGAGCTGCCCAAGGTCTTCAAGGGCACGCACGGAAACTCCGACCACGTGCAGTTCCTGCGCGGCGAGGAGATCGAGGTGAGCTCTGACCGTCCATTCGTGATCTATGCCGACGGCGACCCGATCGGCGCGACCCCCGCGATCATGCGCGTCGAGCGCCGCTGCCTGCGCGTCATCGCACCGTCCTGATGTTCCGGCTCGCCCGCCTTCTCGCCCGGCTCGCACGGGCCACCAGCCGCCGCGTCGGCCGTAGCGGCGGCACCACCGCTCCCGGACGGGTCCTGCTGAAGCTCTCGCCGCGCTCGCTCGAGCGCATGTCGCGCGAGCTCGAGGCGGGCTCCGTGCTGGTGTCGGCGACCAACGGAAAGACCACCACGGCGGCGATGATCGCCGCCGCGCTCGAGCGCTCGGGCAGGCCGCTGGTGCACAACCGCGCCGGCTCGAACATGTCCTGGGGAGTGGCCACCGCGCTGCTCGACGCCGGTCGCGAGCGCGGCCAGCTTGGGCTCTTCGAGGTCGACGAGGCATGGCTGCCCGCCGTCGCGGCCGACGTGGAGCCGCGCCTGCTTCTCCTCTCCAACCTGTTCCGCGACCAGCTCGACCGCTACGGCGAGCTCGAGCTGCTGGCGGACCGCTGGGCGCAGCTCGTGGACGAGCTGGACGGCCGTGCTCGCTTGGTGCTGAACGCCGATGACCCGCTGGTGGCAGACCTCGGCCGCGAGCGCAGCGGCGTGACCTACTTCGGCGTGGACGACGACTCCCAGGCCCTCCCGGGCATGCAGCACGCCGCCGACTCGAAGCACTGCCGCAACTGCGGGCACGCCTACGAGTACGAGGCGATCTACCTGGGCCACCTGGGTCGGTACCGCTGTCCGAACTGCGGCCGCACGCGCCCGCAGCCGCACGTGGCCGCCACACACGTGGAGTTGGAGGGCATGGACGGCTCCCGCTTCACGCTGCGCACCCCTCAGGGCGAGCTCTCTCTGCGCATTCCGCTGCCCGGCCTCTACAACGTCTACAACGCGGTGGGCGCGGCGGCGACCGCCCTGGAGTTGGGAGTGCCACTCGCGACGGTCGGTGAGGCGCTGGAGGGCTTCGGTGGCGCGTTCGGCCGCGTCGAGACGATCCCGATCGACGGCAGGCAGCTGTCGATCCTGCTCATCAAGAACCCCGCCGGGGCGAACGAGGTCCTGCGCACGCTGACGCTGGAGGACGGCGCGCTCGACCTCTGGATCGCCCTCAACGACAAGATCGCCGACGGCCGCGACATCTCGTGGATCTGGGACGCCGACTTCGAGGTGCTGGCCGGGCGCGTGCGGCAGGTGACCTGCTCGGGCACCCGCGCCGAGGAGATGGCGCTGCGGCTGAAGTACGCGGGCATCGACGCGAACGTCACCGTGGAGCGCGACCTCGGCGACTCGCTGGACAGCGCGATGCGAAACGCGGCCTCCGGCGGGCGGGTCTACGCGCTGCCCACCTACACGGCACTGCTGGAGCTGCGCGATCTGCTCGCGGACCGCGGGCTTGCGAAGCGGTGGTCCGAGTGACGGCCGCCGCGGTGATCTGGCACGACGTGGAACATGGCTCCTACGACGCGGACCTGCCGCTCTGGCGCCAGCTTGCTGACGCGATGGGCGGACCGGTCCTCGACCTCGGCGCGGGCACCGGCCGGGTGTCGGTGGATCTGGCCGCACAGGGCTGTGACGTCGTGGCACTCGACAGCGATCCGGAGCTGCTGGCGGAGCTCTCAGCGCGGGAGCCGTCGGTGAGCACGGTGCACGCCGACGCGCGCGCAGTTCAGCGTCGACGCGCAGTTCCCGCTGATCATCGCGCCGATGTCGCTCGTGCAGATTCTGGGCGGGCGAAGCGGCAGGGTCGCCATGCTCCGGAATGTGCACGCGCACCTCTCTGCTGAGGGACTCTTCGCGGCCCCTATTTCCGATCCAAACGACGCCATCCCGGCGGAACTCATCCCTCCGCCACTTCCCGACATTCTCGAGCGCGACGGTTGGGTTTTCTCCAGCCAGCCCCTCTCCATGTACGAGCAGGATGGGCATGTGGTCATCGAGCGCAGGCGACAGGCTGTCTCCCCCAGCGGAGAGATCCAGGCAGAGGACGTCCGGATTGAGGTGGGCGTCGTGACCCTGGACGAGCTCGAGGCCGAAGCCCGCGAGGTGGGCCTGAGGCCGGTGGCCAGGAAAACGATTCCCGAGACCCTCGATCACATCGGAAGCACGGTGGTCCTGTGCCGACGCTGAGGGTCCTCTCGCTCTATCCGGAGCTGATGAACATCTACGCCGACCGCGGCAACATCGCCGTGCTGCGGGCGCGCTGCGAGTGGCGCGGGCTCGGCTTCGAGCACGCCGCCACGAGCCTCGGCGAGTCGCTCGACCCGGAAGCGCACGACCTCTTCTACATGGGCGGCGGCCAGGACCGCGACCAGGCCGCCGTGGCCCACGACATGGCCGAGACGAAGCGCGATGCGCTCCACAGCGCTGCCGACCGCGGTGCCGTGGTGCTGGCCGTGTGCGGCGGCTACCAGCTGCTCGGCCATTCCTACGAGATGGAGGGCGAGGAGCTGCCCGGCGTGGGCCTCGTGGACCTGCGCACCATCCGCGAGCCAGGCGAGCGCCTGATCGGCAACTGCGCGATCGAGGCCGACCTCGGCAGCGGCCCGCGCGTGATCGCCGGCTTCGAGAACCACGGCGGCCGCACCTACCTGGGCCCGGACGAGCACGCGCTCGGCCGCGTGCTGAGCGGGCACGGCAACAACGGCAGGGACGGCTTCGAGGGCGTCCTGCGAGGCAACGTGATCGGCACCTACCTCCACGGGCCGCTGCTGCCGAAGAACGTCTGGCTGGCCGACCGCCTCATCGAGCTGGCACTCGGCGTGGAGCTCGAGCGCCTGCCGGGCGACGAGATGGAGGACGCCGCTCACGCATCGGCGCGGCGCGCCGCGGGCGTCTAGTCGTCGAGGCTGCCGACCACGCGCAGCACCTCGGGGATCGAGGTGATGCCTTGACGAACCTTCTCGAGGCCGTCCTCGCGAAGGGTGGTCATGCCCAGCCGCCGGGCCTCCGCGCGCAGGTCGTCGTGACTTGCCCTGTCGAGAATCAGCCGGCGCAGGGTGTCGGTCATCATCATGACCTCGTAGAGGCCGGTGCGGCCCTTGTAGCCGCTCTGCCCGCAGCGCACGCAGGCCCCCGGGCTCGTAGGCGGTGAAGCCGCGCGGCGAGTCGAAGCCGTTCTCGCTGAGCATCGTCTTCGTGACCTTCAGGGGGATCTTGCACTCGCACAGGCAGCGCACGAGCCGCTGGGCGACCACGCACTCCACGCTCGAGGTGACAAGGAAGGGCTCGATGCCCATGTCGATCAGCCGTGCAGCCGCGAGCGGCGCACCGTTCGCGTGCAGCGTGGTGAGCACCAGGTGCCCGGTGAGGGCCGCCTCGATCGCGATCTGGGCGGTCTCGGCGTCCCGCACCTCGCCCACCATGATCACGTCAGGGTCGGCTCGGACGATGGCCCGCAGCCCGGTCGCGAAGGTGAGCCCCGTCTTCACGTTCGTCTGGATCTGCTTGACCCCCTCGATCTCGTACTCGACGGGGTCCTCCACGGTCACGATCGTCCGATTCGGAGTATTGAGCGTGGTGAGACCGGCATAGAGCGTGGTGGTCTTGCCCGAGCCGGTGGGCCCGGTCACGAGGACGGCACCGTACGTCGCGCCTATCCCGTCCTCGAAGCGGGCGCGGTCCGCTTCCCCCATGCCCAGGCGATCGAGGTCCATCACGGCCTGCCGTGAGTCGAGGATGCGCATCACGACGGACTCGCCACGCACCACGGGCAGGGTCGCCACGCGCAGGTCCACGAAGTGGCCGTCCACCGACAGGCCGATCCGGCCGTCCTGCGGCGAGCGCTTCTCGGCGATGTCGAGCTCGGCCATGATCTTGATCCGGGACACGAGGCCGGACGTGAGGTGTCGCGGGACGGTCGTCGAGTCGAACACCACGCCGTCCACGCGGAAGCGCACGCGCATGTCGGTCGCGCGCGGCTCGAAGTGGATGTCCGAGGCGCCACGGCGCACCGCGTCGGCGATCACGGCGTGAACGAGCTTCACCACCGGCGCTTCGTCGGCCGACTCGCGCAGCTCGATGACCTCGGCCTCGACTTCCTCCTCCTCGACCTCGTGGACCGAACCGGCGAGCGTTCCGAGGTTGTCGATGAGGGCGTCGATGTCCTCCGGCGAGGCGACCGCGCGGCGCACCTCGTAGCCCGTGGCCATGGTGATGTCGTCGAGCGCCAGCAGGTTGGCGGGGTCCGCCGTCGCGACGAGCAGCGTGCGCTCGGCGAGGAATGCAATGGGGATCGTCCGGTATCGACGCGCCTTGTTGCCGTCGATCATGCTGGTGGCGCCCTTGTCGACGTCGAAGACGTTGAGGTCGACGTAGTCGAGCCCGTTGCGCTCCGCGAGCGCCTGGGCGACCTGCCCGGAATCGACCACGCCCGCTTCGATCAGTGCCTGGCCAAGCGCCGCCCCGCTGTGGCTTCCGGCCTCGACGACCCGCTCCACGAGTTCACGCTCGGCAAAGCCGAGCTGAACTATCACGTCGCCCATGCGTCGCATGACACCGGTTCGCTTGGTGGGCGGGGTCAAGCCTGGAACAGGGAACGGCTCGGCTGCTGGAGCCTGAACTTCCATACCCCCGTGATATCGGCAGGAGGCCGGCTAAGTTCAAGCCCGTGTCGGCCGTGTCGCGGTGCGGCGAGCGCTGGCTCGATCTGGGCAGACATGGAGGCTCTCGACCATGTCTGCGATCTCGAACACCCGCGAGATCGGACCGCCCGGGCACACGATCGCAAAGCCCTGCCCGCGGCGTTTCACGCGGCGGTAGGCGTTCATCAAGAGCGCGAGCCCCGTGGAGTCCATGAAGGCAACCTCGGACAGGTCCACGACGAGCGGCCGGTCGAGCTCCGCGAAGGCCTCGTTGAGGGCTAAGATCATGCGGGATGCCGTAGCCATATCGAGCTCCCCCTCCACGGCGAGCAGCTCGTACCCATCGACTCGGCTCCGCTCCACGGCAAGCGGGATCACGACAGCGGGCAGTGTATGGGCTTCTGTCGCCCGTGCGCGCTACGGTCGGGTGGTGCAGCTCTCCGACTACCAGCAGCGCTCGCGCGTCACGGCGGTGTATCCAGATGCGGGCGAGAACCTGACCTACCCGGCGCTCGGCCTCTGCGGCGAGGCCGGCGAGGCCGCCGAGAAGGTCAAGAAGGCGCTCCGCGACGACGGCGGCGTGCTCACCGAGGAGCGCCGCGCCGCGCTGGGAGCCGAGCTCGGCGACGTGCTCTGGTACGTGGCCCAGCTCGCCACCGAGGCGGGCCTCGACCTCGACTCCCTCGCCGAGGAGAACCTCGCCAAACTGCTCTCACGCCAGGAGCGCAACGTGCTCCAGGGCAGCGGGGATACGCGCTAGGGGCGCCGGGACGATGCCTCAGGCGGTGCGGGGGCGCCATGGCTCGTGCTCGTGCGCGAGCCAGACCAGCTCGGGGTCGAGCGCGAGCACGCGCTGCCGGCCTTCGGTGGGCGGCTCGTCGAACTCGCCGTGCCACACCGCCACGTCGCCGCCGACGACGACCGGACGCCCGCCGGTCTCGACGACGACCACCTGCATGCCGCGTGTGTGGCCCGGCGCCGGGAGGAGTCGGAGCCCGGCAAGCAGCTCGAGCTCGCCGTCGACCGGCACGTACCGCACGCCGGGCGCATCGACCCACTCGCTAATGGTGTAGCCGTCCTCGCTGCGCGCGTCGTCGAGCTCCCGACGCTGGACGTAGATCGGCCTGCCGGCGAAGAGATGGTTGCCGCCGCAGTGGTCGGCGTGCAGGTGTGTGTTGACGACGATGTCGATGCCGGCGAGATCGAAGTCCTGCTCGCTCAGTGGCCTGAGGCGCGGCTCGAGCTCGGCCGCGAAGGGGTGCAGCTCCGTCATGCCGGTGTCGACCAGCACGCGCGCATCGGGATGGTCGATGACGTGCACGTAGAGCGGCATCGGCTCGCCCTCGGCGAGCAGGTCGGCAACGCGGACCGGCGTGACGGTGATCGAGGCGGGGGCGTTCATCCCGTACCGACCGTCGCCCTGAGCGTGGTCGGCAGGTCGAAGTGCTCGAACACCGCGCCGTCGAAGACGACGATCTCGGTGACGACCCCGTCCTGCACCCGCAGGACGTCGATCGCCAGCGGCTCGTACGCGGCGTCGCCCGGCTTGCGCACGTAGGCCGCGACCGCGGGCTGACCGTTGGCGCGGGTGACCACGCACCGCATGCTGCCGAACGCCTCCGACCCGAACCCGCCGTCGATCCAGCTCTGCACGACCGTGCTCCGGCCGGTCCAGACGCCGGGCGTCGGCGGCATCGAGAAGCGGACGTCCTCGTGTATGAGGGCGGCAAGGCCCTCGGCGTCGGCGCGCTCGCTGCACTCGACGTAGCGGGCGAGCAGCTCCCGCTCGGCGGCGGTCGGCTCGGCGGCGTGTTGCCACTCCTCGCGGTCCTCGGGCAGGCTCTCCCGCAGCCCAGCCCGCGCGCGCTGAAGCGCGGAGTTCACCGACGCCGCTGTCGTCTCGAGCAGCCGCGCGGTCTCCTTCGCCGAGCAGCCGAGGACGTCGCGCAGCACGAGCACGGCCCGCGGCAGCGGCGGGAGGTGCTGGATCGCGGCGATGAACGCCAGCTCGACGGTCTCCTTGGCGAGCGCCACGTCCTCCGGGCCCTCGCGCCGGTCGGGCAGCTGCTCGAGGAGCTCGTCGGGGTAGGGCTGCAGCCACGCGACCTCGCCGCTCGCGCTCGGCCGCCGCGGGCGCTTGTCGAGCGCGTCAAGGCAGGCGTTCGTCGCGATCCGGTACAGCCACGCGCGGACCGACGCGCGGCCCTCGTACGTCTCGCGCCGGCGCCACGCGCGCAGGAACGCCTCCTGGACGAGGTCCTCGGCCTCCTCGAACGATCCGAGCAGGCGGTAGCAGTGGATGTGCAACTCGCGGCGGTGCGGCTCGACGCGGGCGCTGAAGGCCTGCTCGTCGAGCGGCCGGAGGTCGTCGGTGATGGAGCTCATGGTGTGTGTGACGGCGGGCGGCCCGAAAACTCATCACCCATCATGGGCCGAGCGTTGCAGGCTACCCACGGCAGCAGCCAGCCCGGCTGTGCGGACTACGACGACTAGTCGCAGTCCACAGGCGCGAACGCCTTCTGATAGGACGCCGCAAGCTGGTCGAGCGCGGTGACGAGTTGTGCCTTCGCGTCCGAGGCAGAGAGCGAGCTGCCCACCTGGCCCGCGATCTCCTGGACCGAACTGGTGAAGGCCTTGTTCGCGGCCTCGGCCTCGCTGCGCCGGTCGCTGCTGAGCTCCCCCTGCGCGGCCTCCATGTTCTTCAGGTCGGTCTTGATCGCGTCGAGGTTCTGGATCACGTCATCGCCCGTGACGGTCGCCGGGGTCACGGCTTTCAACTCGTCGACCTGTTCACCGATGTCGGCCTTGGCGTTGCAGACGGTGTTCTGGGCCTTCTCCTCATCGGACTCGCCGCACGCGCCCAGCGCGAGGGCAAGCATCACGACGGCCAAGACGCTCCACGCGGTTCTCATACCTGCACCCAACCGCGTGAGGGGGTGCTCCGGCATCACCCCAAATGGGTGATCCTGAAAGCGACACTATGGCCCGTGGACAGGACAACGAGGGGTATCGATGAGCGAGTATCCGCGAGGAGCCGGAGTTCCAGGCACTCCTCGCCGGCTGAGGCTCAGAGCACGCCCAGCCCAGCGGCTCTGAGGGATCGGTTCCGGTCGGTGTGTACCGAGAGGCGAACGATCCTCCCATCACGAAGGGTCCAGACGTGGATGAAGCGGTTCCACACCTCGGCGTCGGTCCCTCTCATCCGACCGCCGTCGCGGACGACGTCGACTACCCGGCCCTCGTCGGCGTAGATCACCTCTTCGATCTCGACGCGGTAAGACTCGAACGTTTCCCAGTACTCGCGCATAGCTTCCTGTGCCGCGTCAAATCCCAGGACTTCGCCGATATCCGGCCAGAGCTCCGTGTTGTCGAACTCATAGTTCGGGTCGAACAGCTCCCGGGGTACCTCCAAGCGCGCGCTCACCCCTTCGTAGACCCGGCGAACTGTTTCGACGTTCTTCTCCGACATCGCCCGTGCAGTATCGCGCGGGTGGAATGCGTGGGGCGCTCCCCCGGCTCGTTACGATGGACCCATGAGCGGCCAGGGAGTCCCCGGTGGGGTGGTACATGAACTGCCCGCGGACCTCCGTGGGGCGCTGCTAGGCAACGCGACGGCACTGGATGCCTGGAACGACATCACGCCGTTGGCCCGCAATGAGTTCATCTGCTGGGTCGAAGATGCCAAGCAGGACACCACTCGGGAGCGCCGTATTCGGAGGACCCAGGAGGAGCTGGAGGAAGGCCAGCGCCGGCCCTGCTGCTGGCCGGGGTGCAAGCACCGCGACCGCACAGGCCAGTAGCGGCCCGAGCACGATCGCCACGCCCGGCGACTCGTCGTCCTCTGCGACGTGCCGCATCTGATGCGCTGCCGGGGTGTTTACTTCGGTGAGATGTCGCTGGTTCGGACAGCTTTGGTGGCTGCCGTCGTTGCGGCGTCGCTCGCCGCTTCACCGCTGTCGTCGGTGGAGGCGGCCGAGGTAAGTCTCGAGCGCGAGTACTACGACTGCCGCCAGTGTCCCCCAACGGGGCTGCTGGTCGTCCGGGCGGGCCCCGGCGAGGCGAATCGCCTGATCGTGGCTCGTGGAGAGGCCGGGGAGATACGGGTCACCGACGCCGGGGCGCCACTGGTGGCCGGGCCGGGCTGCACGGCTGTGGGGGAGCAACGGGTTGACTGTCCGACGACCGTTCCGGCCTTGATGGCGTTTGTGTTTGCGGGCGATGGCGCCGACACCTTCTCGTCGTCGCTGAGCGTCAACGTCGACGGCGGCAGGGGCAACGATCGACTTGTGGGGAGCCCTTTCGCGGATGCGCTCTCTGGCGGTCAGGGCCGGGACGTGCTGCGCGGAGGGGACGGAGACGACGCGCTTGAGGATGGCCAGCTGCTCACCGTCTCGTTGCCGCTTGGCACCTTCGCGCCCGTGCGCGCCGAGCGTGATGTCTTTGACGGCGGAGCAGGTGTCGACACGCTCGGCTACACGGGTCGCCTGCGCAGTGTGGTGGTCGACCTTGCCAGTCATGGTCGCGACGCTGGTGCGCGCGGCGAAGGGGATTCGCTGCGGAGGCTCGAGGAAGTCGTCGGCACGGACGGCGACGACCGCCTGTTCGGCGACGAGTCGGCGAACGCGCTGGACGGTGGCGCTGGCGACGATCTGGTTGTGGGGCGGGGTGGCGACGATCGGCTTCGAGGGAGCACAGGGTCAAACCGCGTGCGGGGCGACGCCGGCAATGACATGATCGAGGTCGACTCTGCCTCCACAAGCCCACCCCTGGAGCGACAGCGGGTGTGGTGCGGTTCCGGGCGCGACCGTGTGGGGCAGTTGTACCGGGACGACTTCGCCGAAGACGATTGCGAGCAGGTCGTCATCTTCGAGTCATACGTACTCCGCGTGCTGCTTCCGCCGCGCACCTTGCGGAGTCCGCCACTGGCCAGCATGAACGAGTGCATTGCCGTCGAGTACTGCCGCGTGCGCATGGAGGTGAGGCTTGCGCGTTCGCCGGACCGTCGTCGGCCAGGGCTGAAGGGTCTGCTGCTCGCCCACGCAAGCGCGAGACTGCCGAGCGCGATCCTTCCCGACGTCAGGATCCCGACGCTCACCATGCATCTCTCGAAGCGTGGCAGCCGCCTCCTGCGGCGTCATCGCACCCTGCTCATCCGCATCCGACTGAACGCGCCGTCCGACGACCTAAGCGGCCTGTGGGGTGCCTACCTCACGCGTCTCCGCGGCCACCAACGCAACGAGCCCTAGCCGTTCGGCGCCAGCAGCGCCTTCTTCCCCTCGAACGCGAATAGCAGCAGGTCCACCATCCGGAACGTGTTGCTGTTCGGCCCCAGCGTCGGCGCGAAGCTCGTGTCGCGGACGATCGAGTGCTCGCTTCCCTCCATGGCTCGGTGGAACGTCTCCGCGGCGATCCGGGCGCCCACGCCCTTGAGCTTGCCGCCGTTGAACTCCGCCTCGCGCAGGACGTAGAACCAGAGCGGCGTGTCCTTGACGAGCGCCTGGCGCTGGGCCTGCGTGAGCGCGCTCAGGTCGGCGCCGTTGTTGCCGTTCCGGATCTGGGCGCTCGTCAGCTTGGTGAGGTTCACGCCCTTGTTCTTGAGGAAGTTCGCCATCTGCTGGCCTGTGGCGAGCTTCAGCATCTTCGCGCGCGTGAGGTTCCTGAACGCGAGGTTGCGGCGCGGGTCGTTGAAGCCGGCGTTGGCCGGCAGCCCGATCGCCTTCGGCGGCAGGTGCTGAAGCGGGTCCACGATGGTCGTGTCGATCCGCATCGCCCGGTTGAACTTCGCGGCCGGCACGGTGAGGTTGGGCTTGTTCGCGTCGGCGAAGTCGTACAGCCGCCGGAAGTCCGCTATCCAGATGCTCGCGAGCCGAGTGTCGCCCCCGAGGTCGCCGCCGAGCGCCGAGAAGATGAACAGGAACTCGAGCGTCCCGCTGCCGTTGTCGAAGATCGCGTTCCAGTTGTAGCGCGCCCGAACCATCGCGTGGCCGAGGCGGAAGGCCGCCACCGAGAACTCGATCGGCATCGTCGGGACCTCCGTCGGGACGGCCCCAACCTCGAACGCCTTGCGCCCGTTGTTGAAGACGTCGTTCACGACGCCGGGCGCGGCCACCCGCGGCAGGTAATCCGTGCGGATCATCCACTGGTAGTGCTTCGTCACGATCTCGCGCGCCTTGGCGAACTTCTGCGCCGCCGGCACGCTGCCCAGCTGGGTGTCGACCACCCGGTTGTGGAAGCGGATCATCGCGCAGTGGTGCTGCGCGACGGCGAGGTTCTCGTCGTTCCGCGGGTCGGGGATGATCGCCTTCGCTTCTTGGCGGCGGTGTTGCCCGCGCCCCTCGGGAGGTCGAAGCCGACCTTCACCGGGCCGGTCGTCTTCCCGACCTTGAGGTGGAGCCCGTCCGCCTCGTAGAACTTGGCCGATGCCGGGTCGCCGGGACCGGCGCCGTAGAGCGAGTCGAGGTCGAGGCTCGGCGAGCGTCCCTGGAGCAGCTGCGCAGGCGTCACGTTCGCCCCCAACATGACGCTCGTCTTGTCGAACGTCAGGTCATGGTCGATGAACTGCCCCAGGTAGGTGAACCCGGCCGGTACCTGCGACTGCCCGCCTCCCGAGACGGCCATCGCACCACCGATCTTCTTGCGATTGGGCTCGCCGAGCTGCTTGCCCGCACCCTTCGGACCGAGCCTGGAGAAGCGGAACGGCGGTGCCGCCGCAGCGGGCCCGGCGCCACGCGCGGCCGCCGCGACGATCGGCGGATCGTCTCCCAAGTCGCGTCCGCCGACGCTTTCTGAGAGGAGCCCCTCCCCGATGACGTAGTAGCTCTCGGACCCGTGTGTAGGCATGCGCGGACACTCCCAAACTGCCCTTTTCGAGTCAAATGAACTGACCCGAAAAGGTTGAATTTGCACGGTTTGCGCCTGGAGAAGCGGCTAGGACGGCGTGTCGCCATTGCGCTCGAAGCGCTCGAAGCGCTGAGCAGCCGCCGCGGGCACCCGCGCGCTGATGCGAACGCCCTCCGGCGTGTCCTCGCGCTCCAGCTCGCCCGCGAGGTCGTGAAGCTCCGAGAGGCTGCCGCCCTCGTCGTACGGAACGAGCAGCTCCATGGGGCGCAATGTGGCGAGGAAGCGCGCCTCGATGGCGTGGCGAAGCTCGTCGACGCCCTCCCCCGTGGCCCCGGACACCTGCACGGCGTCGGGGAAGCGGAATGACAGCGCGCGCCGGCGTTCGTCGTCCAGCAGGTCCACCTTGTTGAGTGCGAGCAGGCGCGGCCTGTCCCCCGCGCCGATCTCGTCGAGCACGTCGTCGACGGCGGCCATCATCTCGTGCGTGTCGCCCTCGGGAGCCGAGGCGTCCACCACGTGCACGATCAGGTCCGCGCCCATCGCCTCCTCGAGCGTGGCCGAAAAGGCCTCCACCAGCTGGTGAGGGAGCTTGCGGATGAAGCCGACCGTGTCCGTGAGCAGGTACTGGCGGCCCGAGATCTCGAAGGATCGCGTGGTCGGGTCGAGCGTGTGGAAGAGGCGCTCGCGCACGCCCACCTCGGAGCCCGTGACCGTGTTGAGCAGCGTGGACTTGCCGGCGTTCGTGTAGCCGGCGAGCGCCACCGTGGGAAGGCCGGCGCGCTCGCGCTCGCGGCGCATCGTGGCGCGCGTGGCCTTGGTCTCGCGCAGGCGCTGCCTCAGCGCGGAGATGCGGTCGCGCGCGAGCCTGCGGTCCGTCTCGATCTGGGACTCGCCCGGGCCCCTCGTTCCGATGCCGCCGTCCATGCGGCCGGCGCCGAGGCGCTCGAGATGCGTCCACAGCCCACGCATCCGCGCGAGGTTGTACTCGAGCTGCGCGAGCTCAACCTGGAGCTTGCCCTCGGCGGAGCGCGCGTGGTCGGCAAAGATGTCGAGGATGATCGCCGTGCGGTCGATCACCGGAACGCCGAGCTCCTCCTCGAGGTTGCGCTCCTGGCGCGGCAACAGCTCGTCGTCCACCGCCACCAGGTTGGCGTCGGCCTCCTTCACCGCTTGCTTCAGCTCCACGAGCTTGCCGCGGCCGAAGTAGCGGTCCGGGTCGGGGCGCTCCTTGCGCTGGATCATCTCTCCGGCCACGGCCACGCCGGCGGTGCGGAGCAGCTCGCGCAGCTCGGTGAGGTCGAGGTCGCCCGGCGCGACACCGATCGTCAACGCGCGCTGAGCCGCGCGTCGGGTATCGCCATTGGAGGGCTGCTGCACCGCTTCCAGTCTAGGGATACGATCCCGCGCCGTGAAAGCTTTCGTGACGGGTGGAACGGGGTTCATCGGCTCGCGTGTGGTCAAGCGGCTGCGCGACCGGGGCGACGAGGTGGTGGTGCTCGCCCGCTCGCCAGAAAAGGCGGCCGGGCTGGACGCCCAGGTGGTTCAGGGCGACCTGAGCGACGCCGATGCGATCCGTCGAGGAATGGAGGGCTGCCAGGCGGCCTTCCACATCGCCGCTGACTACCGCGTGGGCATGCCCAAGTCCAAGCGCGAGTCGATGTACGACTCGAACGTGCGCGGCACGGAGCGAGTGCTGGACGCGGCAGCCGACGCGGGAGTCGACCGAGTGGTCTATGTCTCCACCGTGAACGCCTTCGGCAACACGAACGGGAAGACCGTCGACGAGACCTACAGCCGCAACGAGAGCGACGGCTTCGTCTCCTACTACGACGAGACGAAGTACCTGGCGCACAAGCTTGCCAAGGAGCGCGCCGCGGCGGGCGCGCCTGTCGTGATCGTCCAGCCCGGGGTGGTCTACGGACCCGGCGACCAGGCGATCATCGGTCAGTTCATCGACCAGGCCAGCAAGGGAAAGATGCCTGCCAAGGCGTTCCCCGACATGGGGATCAACGCCGTCTTCGTCGACGACGTGGCGGACGGGATCATGCTCGCGCACGACCGCGGCAAGGTCGGCGAGTCCTACGTGCTCGGCGGCGAGCTCACGACGCAGGGTGAGCTGATCGACAAGGCCGCGGCGATCGGCGGGAAGAAGCCGCCGCGCATGACGGTGCCCCCGCTGCTGCTCAAGGCAATGATCCCGTTGGGGCGCTTCGTCGGCCCGCCGATGGGGTTGCCGCCGAACTTCCGCGAGATGATCTCGGCGGCCGACAACGTGACCTACCTGGCCAAGGACGACAAGGCGCGCCGCGAGCTCGGCTACCAGCCGCGCGACCTCGACACCGGCCTGCGCGAGACGATCGGCGCGAGCTAGCGGGACCTATTCGTCGCGCTCGGGCGGCAGTTGGAGCCGCTCCACGGGAGGCACGACGCCCTGGCGCGCGGAGCCCTGTGGGAGGCCGGTGCCCGGTAGCACCAGCGCGCCGTCGTCGGAATCGGCGAGCCAGAAAGCGTGGCCGACCGCGTAGCGGTGGGCGCCGAGGGCGCAGGCGGCGGCGTCGATCTCCTCGGCGCGGCGGTGCCACAGGTCGCCGCCCTCGTCCGTCACCCGGTCATCAAGGAGCTCGTCGATTCGCATCTGCATCCCGAACGGGTGGCGCTTGGCCGGCAGCCGCCCGCCCTGGAGGGCGTAGAAGACTCCGTCCGGGTGCGTCTCGAACAGCGGGTACTCGTGGTAGGCGCCCTCGGCCACCGGGCCCTCGCCCTGACCGTCGCCCTGAGTGAAGACGGGCAGGTCGAGCAGTTCGACCAGGCGCGCCGCTTCAGGGCTCTCCCGCAGCGGCGACACGCCGCGGCGCTCCAGCTCGGGGTGTCGCCCCGACAGCGGCGCGCCCACGGCGACGACGAACTCGCTGAGTGAGCGCAGCTCGGCCGCCACCTGTGTGGCTGAGCCGGGCTCGTAGAAGATCGCGCTGAGCCCGATCGGCGGCTCAGAGGCGCGCACCTCCTCGAGCATCGCCAGCTGGAGGGCGTCCTGCATCGGGACGATCCCGCAGTAGTGCACGCCTAGCCCCCGAGGCTCCCGCGCAGGCGCTCCACGGCCTCGGCAAGGCGCTCGTCCGGCACGGTGAGCGAGATCCGGAAGAAGCCCTCGCCGTTCGGTCCGTATGAGCCTCCGGGCGAGACCACGACGCCCGACTCCTCGAGGACGAGCTCGCAGTAGGAGGCCGAGGTGTGCCCCTCCGGCACCGGGGCCCACACGTAGATCGTGCCCTTGGGCGGCGTCACGTCCACGCCGACCTCGGCGAGTGCGCCGCACACGAGGTCGCGACGGCGCTGGTAGATCTGGCTCATCTCGGCCGGCGGGCCGGCATCGAGCGCGGCCGCCGCGGCCAGCTGCACCGCCTCGAACATGCCCGAGTCGATGTTCGTCTTCAGCTTCCAGTAGGTGGCCACGGCCTCGGCGTTGCCGACGATGGCGGCGGTGCGCCAGCCGGTCATGTTCCAGCCCTTCGAGAGCGAGAAGACCTCAACCCCGACCTCCCTGGCCCCCGGCGTCTCCAGGAAGCTCGGCGCCACATAGCCGTCGAAGGTCGTCTCGGTGTACGACGCGTCGTGCACGATCAGCACGTCGTGCTCCCGGCCGAACTCGACAGCGCGCTCGAACAGCCCGTCCGGAACGATCGCGCCGGTCGGGTTGTTCGGGTAGTTCAGGTACAGGAGCCGCGCGCGCTCCGCCACGTCCCCGCCGATGGCGTCGAGGTCGGGTGCGAAGCCGCGCTCGGGCAGCAGCGGCATCAGCACCGCCTCCGCGCCCGCGAGCAGCGGGCCGCCGGTGTAGACCGGATAGCCCGGGTCGGCCGCCAGCGCCACGCTGTCCGGGTCGAGGAACGCGAGGTTGAGGTTGAACACGCACTCCTTCGCGCCGAGCGCGGGAATCACCTCGGACTCGGGGTCGAGCGCCACGCCGAAGCGGCGGTCGTAGAAGCGCGCGAAGGCCTCGCGCAGCTCGGGGCGCCCGCGGTTCGACGGGTACTGGTGCGTGCCCGGATCGTCGGCCGCGGCGGCCAGGGCGTCGATCACGGGCTGCGGCGTGGGCGTGTCGGGGTCGCCGATCCCGAGGCTGATCACGTCCACTCCCGCCGCCTTCTTCTCCCTGATCTTCCGCTCCAGCTCGGCGAACAGGTACGGGGGCAGGCGGTCCAGTCGGCTACTCGGTTGCATTCAGCTCCTTCAGGAATTCCTCGCTCAGGGTTCCGGCGTAGACGGGTCGCGCCCAGCCGGTCAGGTTCACGTTCAGGTCCTCACCCACGTCCACGACGAGCTCGCCGCCGTCGAGTACGACCGTGACCGGGCTCTGGACGCCGTGCAGGGTGGCCGCCACCGCCGCGCCCGTGGCGCCCGTGCCCGACGACATGGTCTCCCCCACGCCGCGCTCGAAGATTCGCGCTCGGATCTCGGCATCGCCGGTGCGCTGCCAGAACGACACGTTCGTGCGGTTGGGGAACAGGTCGCTTCCCTCGATGAAGGGCCCGTAGCGCTCGAGTACGAGCTCCTCGAGCCCGTCCGTCACCTCGATCGCCACCTGCGGGTTGCCCACCTGGACGAACTGGAAGGGGAACTCACGACCGCCGGACTCGAGCGTGCCGGTGCCGTCGTCCCCGCCGCTCGGGAAGTCGGCCTCCGCGCGCAGGCGCACGCGGCCGATGTCCATCGTGCAGAGCTCGCCCTCGATGCGCGGGCGGATCTCGCCGGCGGCCGTGCGCACCGCAAAGCTGTCCTCCTCCGTCCAGCCGTTCCGGCGCAGGTACATCGCGGCCTGGCGCACGCCGTTCCCGGACAGCTCGGCCTCGGAGCCGTCCGGGTTGTAGATCTTCACCTCCGCGACGAAGCCGGGCTCGTCGGTCTCCCTGATGAGCAGGACGCCGTCCGAGCCGATCCCGGTGTGCGGCGCGCAGATCGCGCGCACGCGGCCGGGCGTCAGCTCGAACGGCAGCCCACGTTCCTCGACGATCACATAGTCGTTGCCCAGCGCCTGCCACTTCTCGAAGTGCACGGCGCCGGACTCTACGCAAGCGCTGCGCAGGTCCTACGTCTTGTCGTCGAGCCAGGTATCGCGGCCCGGGTCGTCGCCACGGGCGACGATCGCGAGGCGCTCCAGATAGTGGTCCCAGCCGTGTGCGTGCTTCTCCGTGGCGTCCGCGTCGGGCAGCCCGCTGTGCGTGAAGCGGAGCAGCGTGCCGTCGCCGTCCGGCACCAGCTCCACCTCGATGGTCGTCGAGCCGGATGGCAGGGGCATCGGCGTCCCGGGCTCCCAGCCCCAGGTCCAGACGAGCCGGTGCGGCGGGTCCAGCTCCACGAACTCGCCCGCGGCCACGTTGCCGGAGATCACCTCAACTCGGTACTCGCCCCCGGGCCGCGCGTCGAAGGACGCGGACCGTCCCATCCAGCGGGTGGCCTTCTCGGGATCCACGAGGAACTCCCAGATCGTCTCCGGACTTGCCGCGATCGCGATCTCGCGCCGGACTGCGGTGTCAGTGCTGGCTTCCATCTCGCTTCTTCCTTTCTTCGATCTCCGCCTCACGCTTCAGCGCATCGAGCCGCTCGTCCCAGAACTGCTCGAGGAACTCCCTGACCGGCTGGAGGCCCTCGGGGCGTGCGCGATACAGGCGCCTTGTGCCGTTGCGTCGCTCCTCCACGAGTCCGGCCTCCTTCAGTACGCCCAGGTGCTGCGAGACCGCCGGCCGGGTCACGTCGAAATGGCCGGCTATCTCACCCGCCGAGAGCTCCTCGTCGCGAACGAGCGACAGGATCTGGCGCCGGTGCGGCGCTGCGATTGCCTTGAGGGCGGCTTCCATTGAGAGTGTATGTAAGCACTCTCTAACGTAAGTGTCAACTTAAATGTTGCTGCCGTCCCCGCCCGCCACGGCAAGCTCAACACATTGGGCAACCAGGGCGCAACCAATGTGTTGAGCCTTGTTGCCGGGCAGATGGCATGCGGGGTGATGGGAGACGAGCTGCTCGTGGCGCCCGCTGGGTCAGGCGCGGCGAGGCGCGCGCCTCAGCGGTGGCCTGAGAACTCGATGACCTGCTGGATTCCGCTTGGGCGGTTCGTGTAACGGATCGTGTGCGTGAGCAGGCCCGGAGCGAATCCGATCCGCTCGCGCGTGGCGTCCGCGCGCCAGGCGGCCGGGTCGGCCCCCTGGGCCGCCTCGAGCTCGACCCCCGCGGACTCGAGTGCTGCCCACAGGGCGGCCCGGCAGACGTTGACGTCACCGTTCCCGCAGTAGCGATTCGAGTACGCGCCCTTCACCGGATCGCCCAGGAGCGTGCGCACGTCCTTGCTCATGTACATGTGCCAGCCGCTGAACTGGCCGCTCGGCGGCAGGTCGTAGCGGCTGTGCAGCGTGCTGCCGAGCTGATCCGCAAGCGGCTTGCCGAGCACCGGCGTCATCGCGGCGTCGGCGAGCCTGTTCCAGGCGGTGTCGAGGATCGCGGCACCCGGGTGGTCGATCTTGCCGTCGAGGTCGCGGTCGAGGCGGCTTCCGCCCTGCGCGCGCCACTCCTCGAGCAGCTCGAGCATCCGCGTGGCACGGGCGCTCGGGGACGTGCCGCCCTTCAGCAGCCGGGCCAGCAGCGGCACGAACTTCATCGCCCGCACGTCCTGCGTGGCCGCGGCGTTCATCGCGCCGGTGAGAGTGGCCAGCGTGTGCTTCTTCACCTTCGCGGTGTTGTCGTTCAGCAGGTCCACGCGTCCGATCGACCCGTACGCCCACTGGTCGTCAGCGGCGGGGAACCCGCTCGCCGGCTTGTTGTTCCAGTTGTTCAGCACGCCGCCGTTCAGGATCCCCTGCGGGTGCGCCTTGGCCGCCAGGAAGCCGCGCCACTCGTGCTGGCCCTGGCCGTCCGTCGGGAGGCCTGCGTCCACGCTGGCGGGCCGCAGCGGCAGCCGCCCGGTGGTGATCTGCGCGACCTGCTTGCTGTCCGCGTAGAACGTGTTGAACGTCTGCGGCGACACGGCCGCCGCCTTCAGGAAGGCTCGCGCGTTCGGCACCTTGCCGCGCGTGAGCTTCTGGAAGAGCAGCAGGTCGACGCCGTCGAGCAGGTAGCTCGAGCGCTTGCGTGACACCGCAACGCGGCGGCCGTCGACGGTCGCGTAGCCAACCACCGGCCCGTGCACGGTGCGGTTGAACTCCACGGTCTGGTTGTCGAGCGTGCCGGCGTTGAAATGACTCATGTCGAGGCACTGGCCGCGGTAGAGATACTTGGTGTCGCTTCCGCCGCAGAGCGTCTCGACGTAGATGTCGACGATGTCCGCGCCCGCCGAGGTGAGCGTCCAGACGAAGTCCTCGCGGCGCCCGATCAGGATGTAGCCCGGGAACGGCGCGGAGGTCGCGCCGCGCGCGTTCCAGCCCGGGCCGTGCAGGTCCATCTCGAGCGTGAGGCCCGGATAGAAGTAGCCGATCTGCGGGCCGCCGACGAACAGCGGATGACCCGACTTCGAGCGCTTGCCGGCCACCATCAGCACGTTGCTGGCGTGGTCGCGGAACTCGCCCTGTGCGGCCTTCGAGGCCGCCACTCCGGGCACGGGCACGCGCTGGAACGAGTTGTTGTCGAGCACCACATTGCCGCTGCGGTCCGAGCTTGCGGGCCCGTACGGGAACGTCTTCTTGATCGACACCGGGGTCTCCGGGTCCTGGCGCTGGCGCAGGTCGTTCCATACGGACAGTCCCTTGTCCGCGCCCATCGAGTCCTGAAGCCCGTCGAGGAACTGCGCGGCGTCAACCTCGCCCCCGCCGCCCTGCCCGAACAGCTGGCTCTTGATCGCGTTGAACGCGATCACGTCGCGGATCGTCCACGGCTTGTAGGGCTTCTTGTTGGCCTTGTAGTAGGCGTTCACGCCCTTCACGTACACGGCCATGTCGTGCAGCAGCCGGCGGCCGGCCTTGCCGTACTTCTTCAGCTTCCCGACCTCCTTGGCGAGCTCGCGCTCGGTCTGCGCGCTCGGCTTGAAGGTCTTCAGGCCCACCACGAGCCCGATCGCGCTGAGGCCCGGCGCGTCCACGACCGCGACGCGGGCGTTGTAGCGCGCCTGCTCGAGCAGCAGCTCGCGGTCCTTGGCCACGGCCCAGCCCGCACCCCAGGTCACGTCGTCGTTCGTGCGGCCGTAGATGTGCGGCACGTTGAACTTGTCCCGGAAGATGCGCACGCCCTTGCGGGGCACGCGCTCGCGGCGCATGCGTCCCTGCTTCTTGATGCCGAGCTTCTCCGACTTGAAGTTGCGAAGCAGGTCCGCCTTCGTCACGTCGTCGAACAGCGGGGTGAGCGCGTCGTACATCTTCGCCTGGTCGTTCGCCTTCTTCGACGGCGGCACCGCGCCCCACTGGCCCGACGGGATGATGTTGAGCGCCGTGCTCGAGTAGTCACGGACGGCATTGGCAGGGGCAGCGACGGCGAGACAAAAAGCGGCCATCATGGCCGCTACGACGATGCGCTTCACGAGTCCTCCTCCAGGGTAAGACTGACCACCTTAGCTGCCGGGTCGGCCTCCGCGTCAAGCAGGTTGGCGCCCTCGAGCCTGCGCATCCAGGTGAGCTGGCGCTTCGCGTAGTTGCGCGTCCGACGCTTCATCGCATCGGAATCGCCGTGCAGAAGCTCCTCGAATCCGAGCGCCTTGCGCGCCGTGGGCGAGGCCCCCGCGGCGTCGGCCCGGCGCACCTCCTCCTCGACGCCCGCCGCGAGCATCGCGTCCACGCGCGCGTCGATGCGCTCGTACAGACGCTCTCGCTCCATGGTGAGACCGCAGAGGATCGTGGGCCTGCGCAGGTCGGCGGTCCAGAGCCGCGACGCATCCCCTACCGGCGCCGGCTCCTCCCCCATCTCGAGCAGCTCGAGCGCGCGCACGATCCGCGTGCGGTCGCCGGGATCCACCGCCGCGGCCGCGTCCGGGGCGAGCTCCGCGAGCTGCGCGTGGAGCGCCGCCGGGCCACGCGCCTCGAGCT
This sequence comes from uncultured Thermoleophilaceae bacterium, assembly GCA_963774755.1. GTDB lineage: Bacteria > Actinomycetota > Thermoleophilia > Solirubrobacterales > Thermoleophilaceae > JACVRW01. The sequence continues at coordinate 91,812 of CAVZGG010000014.1, forward strand.
CGGCGACGATGCGCTCGCGCACGCCGAGCGGCGGCGGCGGGCGCAGCTCCAGGTCGGTGAGGGCAGCCTGGAGGTAGAGGCCGGTGCCGCCGACCACGATCGGGCGGCGCCCCTCGGCGAGCGCGGCGTCGATCTCGGCGTGCGCAAGCGCGGCGAACTGGCCGGCGGAGAACGTGTCCGTGATCGGCACGAAGGAGAGCAGCCGGTGCTCGAGCCGCTCGCGCTCCTCGGCGGCTGGCAGCACCGGTGAGGATCTCCAGGCCCCGGTACACCTGAAGGGCATCCGCCGAGATCGCGACGGGGTCCTCCCCACGCTCGCGCAACCGCTCGGCGATCTCGATCGCAACCGCGGTCTTCCCGACCCCGGTGGGGCCGAAGATCGCTATGAGGGGGGTCCGAGCTCGCCACGATCGCTAGTAATACCGCTCGTGCGCGGACGCGTTCTCATCGCCCTTGCCGTCGTGGCCGCGCTCGCGGGCTGCCAGGAGTCCGGCTTCGACGAGTCGAGGGAGACCCAGCGCCCGCTGAAGGTGCAGCACGCCCTCGACCCGCTCACCGGAACCAAGGTGCCCGGCGTGGCCGAGCGTCCGATGACGCTGAGCGCCGACACGCTCGGCGACGCGCTCGCGCTCGGCGTCAAACCGGTGCGCGCCGCGCTCCCCGGCGGCCGCGTGCCCGACTACCTGCGCTCCGACGCGCAGGGCGTCGAGGTGGTTCCGCCGCTCACCAAGCTCGACCTCGCCGCGACGGAGGCGGCCGAGCCGGACGTGATCCTCGGGACGAAGGAGGCCGACGGCGATCTCTACGACAGTCTCAAGCGGATCGCGCCGACGGTGATGAGTGAGGGCGACAACTGGAAGCTGAACCTGCGCCTGCACGGTGAGGCGCTGGGGCGGACGAACGACGCCGAGAAGCTCCTGATCGACTGGGACAACCGAGCCGCGAGGGTCAGGAAAGCGTTCGCGGACACTGCGATCGGCGTGGTCCTCGAGAAGCCAAATGCCTTCGGCGAGAGCATCATTGGCGATGTGGGAGTCGAGCCAGGACGCGAGCGCGATGTGATCGTGACCATCAAGCCGGCGCCCGAATGGTCGGGTGGCGGGCTGCTCGCGGCCCGCGCAGCGCTTGCAGACCTGGAACGGCTTCTCTAAGCAGTTCCTCTCCCGCCCCTTCGGGAGCACCCCTTTTCTGCCGACTAAGGCAGAGAAGGATGAGCACACAAATCCTCGACGCCCTGTCCCGCCTCGCCGCGCGCCGCTTCGGCAGCTTTGCCGATGCCGCGACGGACGTCCTTGACCTGCTCGAAAGCACCTGCCCAGGCGGCAGCCTCGCGCTCGGTCAGGTGGACTGGGACGAGGGCTCGTGCCGGATGATCGACGCCCGCGGCGACGTGCTCCCGCGCGGCACCGTGATCCCGCTCTCGCGAGGGGTGCCGGCCACCGGCTCCTCCGCCGGCGAGCTGCTCGACGGCGAGTCGCTCGCGGCGCTCGGACCGGCCAACTGGGTCGCCGCGCCGCTCGATGCCGCGGACGGCCGCGTAGTCGGCGTGATGCTCGCCACAGGCGCGGACGGCGCCGTCCCGCCCCCAGAGGTCGCACAGCTGCTCCTGATCGGCGCTCGACTGCTCTCGTACGAGTGGGAGAGCATCTCGTCGCGCGCGGAGCTGCAGGAGGCTCGCCGGGCTGGCGCGTGACCGCACCAGCACCGATCCCGTCACCGGACTGCCGAATCGTGAGACGCTCCTCGCTGCCATAGAGCGCGAATGGGAGCTGAGCAAGCGCGGCACCGTCGAGTCGTACTTGGTGGTATGCCATGTACGCGATCGCGAGGCTCTGATCGAGCGCTACGGCGAGGCGATGACAAATCTGCTGCTGAAGGACGTGGCTGAGGTGCTGGGCGGTGCGATCCGTCGCACCGACTACCTCGCGCGCGTCTCACCCGACGGCCTCTGCGCCGTGCTCGTGGGCTGCAAGGGCCCCGAGGGCGCGCTGGCGTTCCTCGGCCGAGCCGAGCGCGCGCTCGAGCGCGCGACCGAGGACCGCCCCGCAAGCCTCCATCTCTCACACGGCATCCAGCGGCTCGCCGACGCTGAGTCCACCAACGAGGCGCTCGAGCTCGCGGAGATCTCGGCTCGCACCTCACCCGCACGGCACAACGGCACGCCGCTCGGGGCTGCACCGGCCAAGGAGAGCTCGTGAGCACCGACCCTCTCCTCGGCTCGTCGATCGCCGGACCGGGCGCCGGTTCGCCGCTCTCGGGCCCGGGCGTGACCGCCCCGAGCCTGAGCGCCGCCAGCAGCCGCTTCCTCAGCGACATCCTCGTGGAGCTGGAGTTCGTGAGCGAGGCGGAGGCGGACGAGGCGGTCCAGACCGCCCGCCACCCCGGTCAGCCGACGCCGGAGAAGGTGCTTCTATCGAGCGGCGCTATCAGCGAGGACCAGCTGGCCCGCGCGCTCGCGGAGCGCTACGGGCTCGAGCACATCGACCTGGCCGAGTTCCCGGTCGACAGCTCCGCCGCTGGACTTCTGCGCAAGACCGCCGCGAAGCGCTACCTGGCCGCGCCCGTGGGCTTCGCCGACGACGGCGCGCTCGTGCTCGCGGTGGCCGACCCCGGTGACGCACTGGGACTCAGCGACATCGCCGTGATGACCAAGCTCGCGGTGCGCCCCGCCGTGGCCGCCCGCAGCCAGATCGTGAAGCTGCTAGACACGCTTGAGTTCATGCAGGAGCCGGCACCAGGCGAGAGCCGCTCGGTGAGCACGGTGATCGTGCCGCCGGACGACAAGGCCGCGGGCAAGCCGCCCGAGGCGGACGCAGCAGACGCCGTGCCCGCCGAGACAGGGCCCCCCGCTCAGGCAGACGAGGCAACGGAGCGCGAGCTCGCGCGCCTGCGCGAGGAGCTTGCCCTGGCGCTCGTGGCGCGCGACCAGGCGCAGGCGGAGGCCGCATCGACCGGGAAGCACGCCGAATCATCCGCCCAGCGCGAGCGCGAGGAGGCGCTCGAGTCGCTGCGCGCGGAGCACGAGCGCGTCCTGGCCACGACCGAGCACGCCGCCGAGGACGCCCTGCGGGCCGAGCGCGCGAGCGCACAGCAGGCGCTTGCGTCGCTTAGGGCGAACCATGAGGAGGCACTCGCCGAGCTGAGGGCAGAGCACGAGGCGGCCATCGCACAGCTGAAGGCCGACCACGAGGAAGAACTGACGACGGAGCGCAGCCGTCGGGTCGAGGAGGTCGAGGCCGAGCGTGCCCGCACGGCCGCCGCCATCGACGCGGAGCGCGAGCGCGCCGACAAGGAGCTGGAGGCGCTGCGCAAGCGCGGCGAGGCCGCTCTCGAGGAGGAGCAGGCCCGGCACGAGCAGGCACTCGCAGACGAGCAGGCGCGCAACGAGACCGCCCTCGAGGAGGAGCGCGCGCGGCTCGAATCGGAGCTCGAGTCGGCTCGCGAGTCGGCTGCGGCCGCCTCGCCCGAGGACGCCGAGCGCGTGAAGCGACTCGAAGAGGAGCTGGCCGAGGCCCGCGACCAGATCGAAGTGACCGCCGACGCCGATCGCCGCGCGGAGGCCGCCCGCGCCGCTCTGAGCGCGCTGCGCGACGAGAGCGAGCGCCAGGCGCAGGTGCACGCGCTCACCGAGCGCGAGCTGAGGGCTGAGCTCGAGAAGCTGCGCGCCGAGCTACCCGAGGCGAGCCACAAGTAGCTCGTCGCCCGCCAGCGTCGTGCTGGTGGCGGAAGCGATCTCGACCTCGGTGAGCTCCCCCGGCGCGGCCATGCCGGCGAAGTTGACCGTCTTGTTGTGCCGGGTGCGCCCGCGCAGCTTCGACGGGTCGGTGCGAGACGGGCCCTCCACGAGCACGTCCATCGTCCGGCCCACGAACCGCTGCGCGCGCTCGCTGGCGTGCCGCTGCACCGCCTCCACGAGCCGTCCCATGCGCTCACTCGCCACGTCGTGCGGAATCTGGCCGGGCAACGTGGCCGCGTCGGTCTCTCGCCGCGGGGAGTAGATGAAGGTGAACGCCGAGTCGTAGCGCACCTCGTTCACGACGGCCAGCGTCTCCGCGAAGTCCTCCTCGGTCTCCCCCGGGAAGCCGACGATGATGTCGGTGGTGAGCGAGCAGTCCGGCACCAGCTCCCGGATCATCGCCACGCGGTCCAGGTAGCGCTCGCGGTTGTAGGTGCGCCGCATCGCCTTGAGGATGCGGCTCGAGCCCGACTGGAGCGGGAGGTGGATGTGCTCGCAGACGCTCGGCAGCTCCGCGTGCGCGGCGATCACATCCTCACGGATGTCCTTGGGGTGTGGGCTCGTGTAGCGGATGCGCTCGATGCCGTCAATCGCGTCCACCATCGCGAGCAGCTCGGCGAAGCTCGTCTTCTCGCCCTTTGGCAGGTCGCGTCCGTAGGAGCACACGTTCTGGCCGAGCAGCGTGACCTCCTTCACGCCCTCCGCCGCCACGCGCTCCACCTCCGCGACGATCTCGCCGGCGCCGCGTGACACCTCGCGACCGCGCGTGGACGGCACGATGCAGTACGAGCAGGCGCAGTTGCAGCCCACCGAGATCTGCACCCAGGCCTGGTATTCGCGCTCCCGCTTCATCGGGAGGTGGCCGGTGAATCCCTCGAACTCGAAGAAGCCCTGCGCGGTGAGGCTGTCGCTCGTGAGGAACTCGGCCAGCTTGTGCACCTGGCCGGGACCGAAGGCCACGTCCACGAAGGGGAACATCTCGAAGACCTGGTCCTTCAACGACTGAGACCAGCAGCCGCCGATGCCGATCACCCGCTCGGGGTTCTCCCCCTTGAGGCGCTTGGCCTCGCCGAGGTGCCCCACCAGCCGGTTGTCCGCCTTCTCGCGGATGGAGCAGGTGTTGAAGAGGATCAGGTCGGCGCCGTCGCGCTCCGGAGCCTCGCGGTAGCCGAGCGACTCGAGCATGCCCTTCATGCGCTCCGAGTCGTGCTCGTTCATCTGGCACCCGAAGGTGGTCAGGTGGTAGCTCTTACCGGCCACGATCGCCGAGGATACCCCCAACCCTCAAGGGGGGGTCTGACCCCTTTCGGAGGGTTTGTAACGACTCAGATCCGCTCAGCCAACTCGGGGTAACGAACGACCAGGCCGTCGTCGTCCAACTCGAGTACCGCCTCGAACGAGTGGTCGAGCCCGACGTAGCGGACGTGGTGCCGGTCGACCGGCTCATAGCGCTGCTCGGAGCGGTGCACGGTGAGCTCAGGGACCGCCACCCAGGCCATCACGAAGTCATGCGGCTGCGCGCCCGCCTCCTGCAGCCCAGCGCGCAGCACCGGCATCGTGTTTGTGAGCGGGCATAGGCCCAGGTCGCAGTCGAGTGCGCCGTGGACCTCTGGAAGCGGTCTGTCGTCCGCCGTCCAGGTGCCATCGGGCCTACGGGCGAGGAGCAGGCGCTTCAGCGCGCCGTCCCGGAGCAGCGAAAGCTCCAGCGTTTGGGTGACGAAGTCGGGGCCAGTGCGCAGAAGGTAATCCAGGCGATATGGGTCAGCGCCGAACTGGGTGCCCTGGGCGCTCAGCCGCCCTGCCTCGACCTGCACGTGCGCGCCGTCGGCGCGCCACGCATCGAGACCTCGCCAGATCACGAGGCGGTCCACTACTTCGCGTAGTCCGTGGACCTGCTCTCTCGGATCACGGTCACCTTGATCTGTCCGGGGTACTCGAGCTCCTTCTCGACGTCACGGGCGATCTGGTGGGACAGCAGCGTGGCCGCGTCGTCGTCGATCTCCTCGGGATGCACGATCACGCGGATCTCGCGGCCGGCGTGCATCGCGTAGACCTTGTCCACGCCGGTGTGCCGGCAGGCGATCGCCTCGAGCTCGTGCAGCCGCTTCACGTACTGCTCGAGCGACTCGCCGCGGGCCCCGGGGCGCGCACCTGAGAGCGCGTCCACGATCTGCACGATCACGGCCTCCACCGTCTGGAGCTCCACCTCGTTGTGGTGCGCCTCCATCGCGTGCGCCACGCCCTCCGACTCCTTGTAGCGACGCGCCAGCTCGCCGCCCACGAGCGCGTGCGGCCCGTCGGTCTCGTGCGAGACGGCCTTCCCGATGTCGTGCAGGAGCGCGGCGCGGGCCGCCACGCGCGGGTCCGCGCCCAGCTCGGCGGCAAGCATGCCGGCGAGGCGGGCGCACTCGATCGAGTGATGGAGCACGTTCTGCCCGTAGCTCGTCCGGAACTTGAGCCGGCCGAGCAGCTTCACGAGCTCGGGGTGCAGCGATCCGACATTGGCCTCGAAGACCGCCTGCTCCCCCACCTCGACCACGTGCTGGTCGATCTCCGACTTCGCCTGGTGGAAGGCCTCCTCGATGCGGGCCGGGTGAATGCGGCCATCCGTGAGCAGCCGCTCGAGGGTGATCCGTGCGATCTCTCGGCGGACGCCGTCGAAGCCCGACAGCAGGACCGCTCCGGGCGTGTCGTCGATGATGAAGTCGATCCCCGTGAGCGTCTCGAGCGCGCGGATGTTGCGCCCCTCGCGGCCGATGATCCGGCCCTTCAGCTCGTCCGACTTCAGCTCCACGACCGACACGGTGGTCTCGACGGCGTGGCTCGATGCCACCCGCTGCATCACGGCGGCGAGGATGCTGCGGGCGCGCCTGTCGGCGTCCTGGCGCGTCTCCTCCTCCACCTGCCGGATGATGCGTGCGCTCTCGTGGCGCAGGTCGTCCTCGAGCTCGTGCATCATGATCTGCTTCGCCTGGCCCGCGCTCAGGCCCGACACGCGCTCGAGCTCGCGCAGCTGGCGGGCCTTCTCGGTCTTCAGCTCCTCGCGCGTGTTGTCGAGGTTGCGCCGCCGGTCCTCCATCGAGCGCTCGCGCTCGTCAAGCTCCTGGGCCTGGAGCTCGATCGACGCCTCCTTCGCCCTCAGCCGCTCCTCCAGCCGAGCCAGCTCCGTCCGGCGGGCGAGCAGCTCTTCCTCGAGGCCGTCACGCCCCGCTGCCGGTCGCGCCTCGACCGGCGCAGGCGCCGTCTCGGAGCTCGCGACTCGAGCGCCCCCGGCCTCGACGGTGCGCGGTCGCTGCACGAGCATCACCACCGCCACAGCGACCCCTGCCGCCACCAGCGCCGCCAACACGATCTCCATCTCCGTCTCCTCACATGGCGCACGCAGCGCCAGACTCAACACTCAGTTTCGTTGAGCGGTGCGGCGCGGGGCCGCGAGACTCCAGACATCGCCTGGGAACGAGGCACGCGCCCGGACGGGCGCGCGCGGTGCAGCGACTATGGACCCTCCCGAACGCTCCTCTCGGGCTGGTCGTAGTTGGTGGTCAGAATCAAGGTCAGGTGAGGCATAAAATCGGGCGAATTGCTCATCTTTTTGGTCTCGCGCCGGCCACGCCGGCCGCTTCCCTGGAGACTAAACCCGGAAGCGCCGAGTGGCAACAGGCGACAGGGTCTATGCGGCGCGGCGGCGCTCGCGGGCCGCCCGCTCGAACGCCCTGATCGCGTCGTAGGCGATCTCCGGCGTGTAGCCGCGCCGCACCAGCATCTGCCAGGCACGGTCGCGTTCGCGGTCGTCCTCGGGCGCGGAGGGGTGGCGCTGCTCGAGCAGCAGGACGGCTGTCCGCAGCTCGGAGTCGCGGCTGCGGGTGGAGACGATCTCCTCGATCAGGTGACGTGCGATCCCGCGCCGGTGGAGGTCGCGCGCGATCCGCTCGCTGCCCCACTGGTCGAGCTCGCGCTTGTCCGCGGTGAACTGGCGCGCATAGCGCGCGTCATCCAGAAAGCCGGTGGCCTCCAGCTCCTCGACGGCGTCGTCGATGGCCTCCGGCGGTACTCGCTTGCGCTCAAGGCGCGTGCGCAGCTCGGCGACCGTGAGCTCACGACGGGCGACCGCCTTGTACGCCAGGTCGATCGCCCGCTCGCTCTCGCTCCGTCTCACCGGTTGGCCCTCAGCCCTCCCGGGCTTATGCCGCCTGCTCGTCGGGAATCGCGGTCTCGGGCTCAGCGGCCGCGGCCTCCACGCCGCGCTCGGCCTCCGCGTCCGCATCCGGCGGCAGCTCGACCACGCTCAGCGACCCAGGCGGATCCACTCCGAGCGCCTCGTAGATCTTGCGCTCGATCTCCTCAGCCACCTGAGGGTTCTCGCGCAGGTAGCCCTTGGCGTTGTTGCGGCCCTGGCCCAGCCGGTCGTCGCCGTATGAGAAGAACGATCCGGACTTCTGGACGATGTTGTGCTCGATCCCGAGGTCGAGGATGCAGCCCTCCGAGCTGATCCCCTGGCCGTACTCGATGTCGAACTCGGCCTGGCGGAACGGCGCGGCGACCTTGTTCTTGACGACCTTCACGCGCACCCGGTTGCCGACCGCCTCGGTGCCCTCCTTGAGGGTCTCGATGCGGCGGATGTCGAGGCGCTGCGACGAGTAGAACTTCAGCGCCCGGCCGCCCGGCTGAGTCTCCGGCGAGCCGAACATCACGCCGACCTTCTCGCGGATCTGGTTCGTGAAGATGCAGAGCGTGTTGGCCCGGTTCAGGTTGCCGGCCAGCTTGCGCATCGCCTGCGACATCATGCGCGCCTGGAGACCGACCGTCTGGTCCCCCATCGCCCCCTCCAGCTCCACCTTCGGCGTGAGCGCGGCGACCGAGTCGATCGCCACCACGTCGACCGCACCCGAGCGGATCAGGAGATCGGCGATCTCGAGCGCCTGCTCGCCGTGATCCGGCTGCGACACGAGCAGCTCGTCGACGTCCACGCCGATCCGCTTCGCGTACGCGGGGTCCATGGCGTGCTCAGCGTCGATGAACGCACAAATCCCGCCCTGCTTCTGGGCGTTGGCGAGCACGTGGTAGATCAGCGTCGTCTTTCCGGACGACTCCGGGCCGAACACCTCGACGATGCGCCCGCGCGGCACCCCACCGACGCCGAGCGCCAGGTCGAGCGACAGTGCACCCGTCGGGATCGCGGCGACCTGGACCCGCATGGAGTCGTCGCCCATCTTCATGATCGAGCCGGCCCCGAACTGCTTGTCGATCTGCATGAGCGCCCCCTTGAGGGCCGCCTCACGAGCCTTGAGGGCCTTCTCCTGCTCCTTCTCCATATCCGTGATCTCCTCTAAGTCTTGAGGTCACAAAGTAGGAGTGCGGTCGGATGGATCCTCGCCCCGGTGGCGTCGGGCATGTCGTCCGGCGCCACGACGCTGCAGAGGTTGGAGTTCCAGCGACCGTCGCGGCGCGTCAGGAAGAGTCCGTAGAGCCGGTGGCGAGCGCGCGGCAGCCCGCAGGTCGCGGAGCTCCGAACGCTTCGCACCCTCACCCTCCGCCCCCGCCGCAGCCCGGGGCCGCCCTTGGCGACGCGGCCGACTCGGTAGACGTAGTCGGCCGGGTCCCCGCTGGAGATGGGCTCGCCCTCTGCGGGCGGGTCGACCACTCGCACGGCCAGGAGGCGTCCCACGAACGCCCCATCGGCCTGCTTCAGCTGCTGGCGGGGTCGAGGCGGCACGCACGAGCAGGCCTGGGCGCTTTCGGAGGCGAGGAGTGCGATCACCAGCGAGGCGGCGCCCACCGCGATCCCGCGGGTCATGTCGGCAGCTCGATCGAGCCGTCTTCCCGGATCGTCCAGCGCGGGTTGTGGGCCACCTCCCAGGGGTGGCCGTCCGGGTCGGTGAAGGCGGCCGAGTAGCCGCCCCAGAAGGTCTCGGCGGGCTCGCGGACGATGTTGGCGCCGGCCGCGCGGGCCTCCTCGATCACGGCATCCACCTCGGCGGGCGAGCGCACGTTGTGGGCGAGCGTCGCGCCGCCCCAGCCGCCGGAGTCCTCCACCCCGCTGTCCTCGGCGAGCCGCGCTCGGTCCCAGAGCGCGACCACCATTCCGCCGGCCTGGAAGAACACGACGTCGTCCTCGGGCGCCGCCCGCGTGGTCCAGCCGAGCGCTTCGTAGAACGCCCGTGCGCGGGCGAGGTCGCGGACTCCCAGCGTGATCAGGCTGACGCGCTGCTCCATACACAGAGGCTACGGTCTCGGACAGAATCGGTCACGTGCGGGCTCTCCTCGAACGCGCCGGGAAGCGCGGGCACCACTCGCTCGCCGCCGGCGTGCTGGCAGACGGCACGACCACCTTCGAGACCTGGTCCGCCGACGGCGCCGAGCCCGGACGCCGAGACCCTGTTCGAGATCGGCTCGGTTACGAAGGCGTTCACCGGTGTGCTGCTCGCCGACATGCACCTGCGCGGCGAGGTCGCTCTCGACGATCCGCTCTCGCGCCACCTCGCGACCCCGCTCCCGGCTTGGAGAGGGAGGGAGCCGACCCTGCTCGAGCTCGCCACCCACCGGAGCGGCCTACGGAACACGCCACGGCCGCTTCACCGCGGGGAGCTGCTGTTCGCTCTCGGCATCCGGGATCACGACCCGTGGGCGGACATCGATGCCGCGCGCTATGCGGAGCTCGTGCGCGGCACGAGCCCACGCCGCACACCCGGCGGCCGCGTGCGCTACTCGAGCATCGGCTTCGGCCTGCTCGGCGACGCCCTGGCCGCCGCGGCCGGCCGGCCGTACGAGGCACTGCTGCGCGAGCGCATCCTCGACCCACTCGGCATGCATGCGACGACCCTCGCGTCGGACACGACCGGCATTCAGGGCCACTCACCCCGCGGCAGGCCACGCCCGCCGTTCGAGGACCTGATGCCGGCTGCGGGGAGCATTCGCTCGAACGTGGTTGACATGTCGGCCTTCCTGCGAGCGAGCCTCTCACCACCATCCGATCGCCTCGGCCCTGCGCTTGCACTGGCACAGCGGCCCGCCCATAGGGTGACCCGCCGGATAAGCATCGGGCTCGGATGGCTGATCGCGACGCCACGCGGGAGGAGCACGGAGGTCTTCCACAACGGCGGCACCTGGGGATTCGCGAGCTTCGCGGGCTTCAGCCCCACGCGCGACCGAGCCGCCGTGGTGCTGGCGAACACGGCGCGATCCGTCGACCGGCTGGGGTGGCGCCTGCTCGAGGACCGCTAGTCGGCTGGCCGGGGCGCGATGTCCTCCGCCAAGAGCGAGAACATCACGAGGTCCTCGCGCACGCCGTGCCGGCGGCGGTAGCGGCGCAGCGTTCCCTCGCGCGTGAAGCCGGCGCGCTCGGCGAGCCGCTGGGACCCCTCGTTCTCCGGGTGGGCGAGCAGCTCCAGCCGCTCCAGGCCGAGCGAGGTGAGCGCCCATTCGGCCAGCAGGCGCGTGGCGCGGGCGCCGATCCCGCGGCCGCGCGACTCGGCCGCCATCCAGTAGCCGATCTCCGCCTTGAGGTCCTCCCAGTCGAAGTTCGACATGCCGAGCGCGCCAAGGAGGCGATCGTCCCCGTCGACGATCGCCAGCGCCAGCTCGCGGCCGCTGGCGAGGTTGGTTGCGGTCCCTCCGATGAACTCGCGCGCGTCTCGCTCGCTGTAGTTGCGGGGCACCACCGTCCAGCGCGGTATCTCCGGGTCCTGGCAGGCGGCCGTGACCGCCGGGGCGTCACGCAGCTCCCAGCCTCGTAGGCGGATCTCGCCGTCAGTCAGCGGTGGGTTGGGAAGCGGGATCGCCTGCATCCGGTTCCAAGGTACGCGCGAGCGGCTCATACAGCGCCCCCTGCGGGCGAAGCGTCGAGCGGTAGAGGGTCACGACCGGCGCCTCGAACGGCTCGCTCGGCGGCGGCGGCGCGTCCGGCAGCGGCGCCACGCGACGCTCTCCCCTCTTCACGCGAGCGAGCGTGAGGTGCGGCCAGAACGGGCGTTTCTCGGGGCGGTACCAGCCGCCGGCCTCGAGTGCGGCCGACGCCGCGGCCTGCAAGCGCGCTCGCACGCCCGCCCTCGTCCTCCAGGTCGAGCGCGAACAGCCGCGGGTTGCGCGGCGGCAGCGAGCGGACTCCGGCGGGCGTGAGCAGCGGCGGCGGGCCGCCGGGCAACGCGGCGAAGGCGGCCTCGGCGATCCTCGGCGCCGCGGACTCGTCCTGCCAGCCGAGGAACACGAGCGTCACGTGCAGGGCCTCGGGGCGCACCGGCCTGAGGTCATTGCGGCCGGCGACGAGCGAATCACGCCAGGAGACGAGCGAGGCGCGGGCCGGCTCGGGCAGGTCGAGCGCCAGGAACAGCCGTGCCCGTGGGCCGCTCACTCGGACAGCAGGCGTCGCAGCAGGTGCATCGCGACGGTGGTCGAGCGATCGCGGATGTCCGCCCTGTCGCCGGGCAGCCGCACGGTGCGCGTGATCGCGCGCCCGTCCGCGAGCCGCACGCTCCAGCACACGGTGCCCACGGGCTTCTCCTCGGTTCCGCCGTCCGGGCCGGCGATACCCGTGATGGCCACCGCCGTGTCGGCCTCGAAGCGCCTCAGGGCGCCCTCGGCCATCGCCTCCGCCACCGGCTCCGACACGGCTCCGTGCTCCTCGATCAGCCGCGGGTCCACGTCGAGCAGCTCCACCTTCGCCTCGTTGGCGTAGGCAACCACGCCACCCGCGACGTACGAGGACGAGCCCGGGCGCTCCGTAAGCCGCGCAGCAAGCAGCCCCGCCGTGCACGACTCGGCCGTGGCCAGCCGCCGCCCCGCCAGCAGCTGGGCCACCAGATCGTCCACGCGCGAGCCGTCCTCGGAGAAGATGTCGCGGCCGTGGCGCTCGCGCAGCAGCGAGACCAGATCGGCGTAGACGGCGGCCGCCTCCGGCTCGTAGCGCGTGACCATCTCGATCTCCCCGCGGCGCAGGCAGGTGGTGATCTCGAGCGCCTCGAAGCCGGCGATTCCCTCCTCGGCGTCGCGCAGCGTGTCGGCCAGCCCGGACTCCGGGAGGCCGAACATCCTCACCGTCTCGTGCAGGTAGGTCGTGCGGCCGGCGACGGCCTCCTGCACCGCCTCGGTGTTCACCGCGGTGCGCCACATCGGCTGAAGCTCGCGCGGTGGGCCGGGGAGCACCACCACGGTGGGCTTGCCGGGAACCACCACCCCCGGCGCCGTGCCAACCGGGTCGATGATGTACGCGCCCTCCGGCACCAGCGCCTGCTTGCGATTGGCGGCGCGAACCGCATCGAAGTCCCAATGGCTGAAGCGCGCCATCAGCGGCTTCAGGATCGCGGCGATCTTCTCCTCGAGCTCCTCGTCCAGAATGAGCTCGCGCTCACAGAAGCGGGCCACCATCTCGACCGTCATGTCGTCTGCGGTCGGCCCGAGTCCGCCGCTCGTGAGGATCAGATCCACGTCCTGGTCGGCAAGGAAGTGGAGCTGCGCCGCGATGTCCTCCGGGCGGTCGCCGCAGATCGTGATGTGAGCGAGCTCGACGCCCAGCTCGAGCAGGCGGTCCGACAGCCACGGTCCGTTGCGATCCTGAATGCGACCCGTCAGGACCTCGGTGCCCGGTGACGACGATGCCGGCGCGTGCGCTCAACGGCCTATGACACTACGCACAGGGACGCTCGCCGACCGGGAGCTCGCGGCTCCCGCGCGGCGTGAAGGCAAAGCCGACCGGATCCGGGCCCGGTGTCACGCGCACCGGCTTGCCGTTCATGCGGAGCTGCACGTCGCGCTTGCCCAGGTTCACGCGGATTCGCTTGCCGCGGAACGTCTGCGCGGCGTCGATCGTGTTCTCGAAGACGACCGGCGTGCCCGCGCCCCGGTCCACGCAGATGTACGTGGGCGAGGCCGGCGTGACCCTGAGCGACACGCGCTTCGGCGGTGGAGGCTCCGCAGGGGTCGTGGCCCTGGTCTCGGACCTCGTGGTCTCAGGCGCCGAGCGGCCTCCTCCCCTCCCCCGTCGTCGTCGCTGGCCAGGCCGATCGCAACGAGTGCCGCCACGATGCCCACGAGCACGAGCAGGATCAGCGAGCCGGGTCCGATGCGCGGCCCATGGCGCCGGTCGCGGCCGGCCACCGCCGGGGGCCCGAGCGGCGCCTCCATCTCGTCCTCGCGCTCGAAGCCGGCCCGGTACTCCTCGACCAGCACATGCGGATCGAGGCCGAGCATCTCCGCGTACGTGCGCAGGAACGTCTTGACGAACGTGGGACCGGGCAGCATCGAGAACTCCTCGTTCTCGAGTGCTCGCAGGTACTTCGCGCGAATCTTCGTGCGCGCCTCGACATCGGCGATGTCGAGGCGCTGGCGCATGCGAGCCTCCCGCAGCGTTTCGCCAATGCTCGGCATTGGCGCCTTAGTCTGACGAAACTCCTAATCCTCGACTGGCCCGGCAACCGCGGGCTCACCGAGGTTCTCGAGAACCCGCGGCAGATCCCCTTCGGTGATCAGCACCTGGCGCGCCTTCGAGCCCTCGTAGCCCGAGATAACGCCGCGCCGCTCCATCATGTCGATGAGGCGGCCTGCGCGGGTGTAGCCCACACGCATCCGGCGCTGGAGCATCGAGGTCGAGGCGGTGCCCATCTGGACCACGGTGGCGATCGCGTCGGCGAGCAGGTCGTCCTGGTCCGGGTCGAAGTCGCCGTCCGGACCGTCGCTTCCCTCCTCGGGCTCGACCGCCTCGAGCAGCTCCTCCTGGAGCTCGGGCTCGCCCTGCTTGCGCCAGTGATCCGTGAGCCGCTCGATCTCCTCCTCGGCGATGAACGCGCCCTGGATGCGCGCCGTGCGCGACTCGCCTGCAGGGCGGAAGAGCATGTCCCCCTGGCCGAGCAGCGACTCGGCGCCGTTCTGGTCGAGGATCACGCGCGAGTCGGTCTGCGAGGAGACCGCGAAGGCGATCCGCGCCGGCACGTTGGCCTTGATCATGCCGGTGATCACGTCCGCGCTCGGGCGCTGGGTGGCCAGCACCAGGTGGATGCCGACGGCGCGCGACTTCTGCGCAAGCCGGATGATCGAGTCCTCCACGTCGGCCGGCGCGACCATCATGAGGTCGGCCAGCTCGTCGATCACGCACAGGATGTAGGGCAGCGGCGCCTCACCCTGGCGCATCCGGACGCGGTTCAGCTCCACGAGGTTGCGCGTCTTCGTGCGGCTCATCACCCCGTAGCGCTCCTCCATCTCCTTGATCAGATTGCTGAGCACGTTCGCGGCAAGCCGCGGCGAGGTGACCACCGGCGTGAGCAGGTGGGGAATGCCCTCGTAGTGGTTCAGCTCCACGCGCTTCGGGTCAACGAGCACGAGCCGGACCTCGTTCGGCGACGCGTGCAGCAGGACGCTCGACAGCATCGAGTTCACGCAGCCCGACTTACCGGAGCCGGTGGTTCCGGCGATCAGGATGTGCGGCTGCTTCGCGAGGTCGGTGCCGATCGCCTTGCCGGCGATGTCCTTGCCGAGCCAGACGGACAGCGGCGACCAGCCCTTCGGCGCGTCCTGGAAGA
Organism: uncultured Thermoleophilaceae bacterium; assembly: GCA_963774755.1. Taxonomy (GTDB): domain Bacteria; phylum Actinomycetota; class Thermoleophilia; order Solirubrobacterales; family Thermoleophilaceae; genus JACVRW01. The sequence continues at coordinate 107,055 of CAVZGG010000014.1, forward strand.
CGTCGCCGAGGTGGACCATCGTGCGCACGCGGTTCGGAACCTCCACTCCCACGGCCTGCTTGCCGGGGATCGGCGCGAGGATGCGCACCTGCTCGGCGGCGAGCGCGTAGGCGAGGTCGTCCTTGAGCGTGGCGACCTTCGACATCTTGATGCCGGGCGCGAGGCGCAGCTCGTAGCGGGTCACGTGCGGACCGCTCACGGTCCCGACCAGGCGCGCCTCCACGTTGAAGTGGCTGAGCGCCTCCACGAGCTGCGCCCCCGTCCGCTCGATTCCCTTCGTGTCGAGCTTCTGGGCGCCGCTGGCACGCTTCAGGAAGGACAGCTTCGGCATGCGGTAGTCGATGTCGTCGGACTCTGTGACCGGCGAGCGGCGGTTGCCCATCGGCGTGAGCTCTGGCTCCTCGATCTCAGTCTCCTCGACTTGAAGGGGTCAGACCCCCTGAGTCGGGGGCACTCAAGGGGTCTGACCCCTCGTCGTACTCGGGCTCGGGTTCGAGCTCCGGCTCGTACTCGTCGAACTCGTCCGTTACCGGCATCTCCACGTGCGTCGCGCGCACAACCGGCTCGCGGTCGTCGGGCTCGGGCGGGGCGATCGAGGGGAGCGGCTCGTACGGGACGCGCACCGTCGCGGTGGTGCGGCGCACCCGCTCGCTGGTGGTGGTCGCGGCGTCGCGGGTGGCGGTCACGATCCCGGCTATCGAGGCGCCGGTGAGCAGCAGCACGCCCGCCAGCAGCAGGAAGGTGAACAGGATGTGCGACCCGGCGGTCGAGAAGAGCTTGGCCGAGCGCCCAGAACAGCGACTCGCCCACGAGCCCGCCGTGGTGCTCGAGGTAGGAGGCGTCGAGGAAGCCGTCGCGCGGCGTGTCGCCCGGGCCGAGGCCGAGCGAGCCGGCCGCCAGGCCGAGCATCAGGGCGGCGGCGAAACAGAGCGTGCCGGTCCGGAACGGGTGGACAGCGGGGATCATCGGGCGGATCACGATCAGCGCGCCGGCGGCGAACAGCAGGACGGGCACGCCGTAGCCCACGCCGCCGAACATGAACAGGATCGCGTCGGCCAGCGCCTCGCCCACCTCACCCCCGGCCCAGCCCAGGTAGAAGACGCAGGCGAAGAACGCCGCGAAGCCCACGAGGGCGAGGCCGATCAGGTCCCAGTGGCGCTGCTCGAGCGTGGGCAGCTCGAGATGCGGCATCCAGGCCGTGCGGGCACGACGACGCTTCCTGCGGCGGCTATTGGCCATAACGCGTGCATTCGACGGCAGACGCCCGCACCCTCCCTACCATGAGAGCCATGAGCGGACGCCCGCGTGTGCTCGTCGTGGAGGACGACGCCGACATCGCCGGCGTGCTCCGTCGTTCCCTCGACAAGGAGGGATATGAGGTGCGCGTGGCGGGCGACGGCGAGGCGGCGCTCCACGAGTCGGACGTGTTCGAGCCCGACGCTGTGGTGCTCGACCTCGGGCTTCCCAAGCTCGACGGCATGGAGGTGGCCCGGCGGATGCGCGCCGAGAACGACGTGCCGATCCTCATGCTCACGGCCCGCGACGCGCTCGACGCGCGCGTGGAGGGCCTCGACTCGGGCGCCGACGACTATCTCGTGAAGCCCTTCGAGCGCGACGAGCTGCTTGCCCGCATCCGCGCGCTGCTGCGGCGGCGCCCGCCACGCGGGAGCGCCTTCATGGTCGTGGGCGACCTTCGCCTCAACCCCGACAGCCGCGAGGTCTTCCGCGGCGAGCGGGCGCTCGAGCTCACCGCCCGCGAGTTCGAGCTGCTCGAGCACCTGATGCGGAACGAGCGCATCGTGGTCTCGCGCCAGGCATTGCTGGACGAGGTCTGGGGCTACCACCCGTTTGCCGAGACCAACACCGTGGACGTGTTCATCTCGAACCTGCGCCGCAAGCTCGAGGCCGGTGGTGAGCCGCGGCTGCTGCACACGATGCGCGGCGCCGGCTACGTGCTGAGGGAGCCATGAGGACCCGCCTCCCCGTGAAGCTGAAGGTGGCGGTGCTGAGCGCCGCGCTCACCTTCGTGATCCTCTGCCTGTTCGCCGTGGTGGTCGGCACGGTGGCCGAGCGGCGCGTGGTCGGGGGCTTCGACGACGACCTCCGGGCCAACGTCGGCGAGCTTCAGGACCGGATGACGCTCCAGCAGGCGGGCGACGGCAGCATCCAGCTCCGCGACTCTGACCTCGACACGCTGCGAGCCTTCGCCGTCGGCGACGCGATCGTGCGCGTGATGGACCTGCGCCAGGACATCGTCTGGACGAGCGACCCAGGCGTGAGGCTCGGTCCGCCGATCGGCGGGGTCACCGACATCGGCGACCTTCGCGTCACGTCCCGCGAGCTCGTGGTCCCGGGCCAGCAGAGCACTGGCCCATTCGAATTTCCCCGGCCGGTCGCTCAGCCGGTCGGATATGTGCAGTACGCGAAGCCCGAGGCCAGCGTTCAGACCACCGTGAACCGCGTCCGGCTCTTCCTGGGGCTCGGGGTTCTGGGCGGCACGCTCCTCGCCTTCCTCGGCGGCCTGCTGGTGGCGAAGCGCGCGATGAGGCCGATCGCCGGGCTCACGCGCGCCGCCCGCGAGGTGGCGCGCACACGCGACCCGGACATCACGCTGCCGAAGTCACACGCGAACGACGAGGTCTCCGACCTTGCGAACACGTTCGAGGACATGCTCTCGGAGCTGAGCGCCGCGCGCGGGGAGACCGAGGCCACCCTGGCGCGCCAGCGGAAGTTCGTGGCGGACGCGTCGCACGAGCTGCGCACCCCGCTCACGAGCATCCTGGCGAACCTCGAGCTGCTCGAGGCTGAGCTGGCCGGCGAGCAGCGCGACATGGCGGACTCGGCGCTGCGCTCGTCGCGCCGCATGCGCCGGCTCGTGGCCGACCTGCTGCTGCTCGCCCGCGCCGATGCCGGCCGCGAGCAGCCGCGCGGCCCCGTGGACCTCGCCGCCGTGGCGGCTGAGGCGGCGCGAGAGGCGGCCGCCCTGTCGGCCGAGCACCCGCTCTCCCTCGACCTACCCCGCCCCGTGATGGTGAACGGAGTTGCCGACGACCTTCACCGCCTGGCCGGCAACCTGATCGAGAACGCGCTGATCCACACGCCGCCCGGCACGCCCGTGACGGTGTCGGTCCGCGGCGATGGGACGAACGCCGTGCTCGAGGTGTCGGACCGCGGGCCCGGAGTGCCCCAGGAGATGCGCGACCGCGTGTTCGAGCGCTTCGCACGCGTCGACGGCGACGCGGCGCCGCGGGGCAGCAGCGGCCTCGGACTGGCGATCGTCCGGGCGGTCACGGACGCTCACGAGGGCCGCGTGGAGCTGGGCGACGCCGAGGGCGGCGGCGCGCGCTTCGTTGTAACCCTTCCGGCGGCCGACGCTACCCGCTCCGATTCTGGCGCTAGCGTGTTGGTGCAGCCAAGGCAGGTACCCGAGACCTCGAAGGAGTAGTGACCGTGAAGTCGATCCTGCGCCGGCGTCCCTCGCCGGCCCTGGTCATCTCGATGATCGCCCTGTTCGTGTCCCTGAGCGGCGTGTCATACGGCGTCGCCACCGGCTTCATCGACAGCCGCGAGATCAAGAACAACGAGATCCGCAGCCTCGACATCCGGAACAACCAGATCCGCACGCGCGACCTGCGCAACAACGAGGTGCGGGGCATCGACATCCGCAACAGCACCGTCCAGGGCCGCGACATCGCGCTCAACACGGTGACCGGTGAGGACATCAACGAGACGACCCTCGGCAAGGTGCCGAGCGCACTGAGCGCCGACTCCGCGACCACCGCCGGCGGCGTGAGCACTCTGAAGATCATCCCGGTCACGGCGGTGGCCATGGGCAGTCCGCCGGTTGTGCTGGCCTCGCACGGGCCCGCTCACGCTATCGGGCGAGTGCGCGGCAGGTGCTATCGCCAGGCTGTCGCGTCTCCACGACCGAGAACAACTGGCCGCCGCCGGCGCGCAACACCAGTACCGGCACCGGCCCCGACGACCACAGTGGCCTCGGCTTCCAGGACCGGAGGTCGACAGCGACGGATGGACGCGTCGAGATCGCTGAGCTGCATGATCCGGCGGCATGGCGAGCGCGGCCACACGGTGACCACGGTCTACGCCGTCGCGCCGACCGGCAAGGGCTTCAGCGGCGAGGTCGCGCTCTACGCCGACAGTCACGTCAGACTCGTGCACCTTCCACGGCACGCTGGCGCTGCAGGGCTAGACCTCGACGACGACCGGCAGGACCATCGGCCGCCGCTTCAGACGGTCGTAGACGAACGCTGCGATGTCGTCGTGCAGGTGGTCCTGGAGGAGGTCGATCTCGGTGATCTCCTCCTCGGCCGAGTGCGCGAGCGACTTGTCGACGGCCACGCGCAGCTCGTCCACGAAGCCATCGGCCTCGTCGGCGAAGGGCACGCCGCGGAAGATGATCTCCGGCGGGACGACCGAGCGGCCGTCCTGCTCCGAGACGGTCGCGACGACGATGAAGATGCCGTCGGCCGACAGCATGCGGCGGTCGCGCAGGGCCACGTCCTCGATGTCGCCCACCTCCATCCCGTCCACGAAGATGAGGCCGGCCTGTTCGCTCTCGCCCCAGCGGGCGCCGGAGGAGTCGATCTCGAGCGGGCGCCCGTTCTCCCCGCGGAAGATCGACTTGGGCGGGATCCCGACGGCCTCCGCGAGCTCCGCGTGCAGGCGCAGCCGCTTGTGGTCGCCGTGCACCGGCATCACGTAGTGCGGCTTCGTGAGGTTGAGCATCAGCTTGAGCTCCTCGGCGTAGCCGTGGCCTGAGGCGTGCACCGGCACGTCGGCTGCGGTGATCACCCTCGCGCCGAGCCGGTAGATGCGGTCGATCGTCTCGTTCACCGCACGCTCGTTTCCGGGGATCGCGGTGGCAGAGAAGATCACGGTGTCTCCGTCGTGGAGGTCCACGTTCGGGTGGTCGCCGTGGGCCATCCGGCGGAGCGCCGAGAGCGGCTCGCCCTGCGATCCGGTGGAGATGATCACGAGCTTGTGGTCCGGGAAGTCCTCGATCTCCTTCGGGCCCACGAGCAGTCCCTCCGGGATGTTGATGTGGCCGAGCATGCGCCCGATGTTCGTGTTCTTGCGCATCGAGCGGCCGATCAGCGACACCCGCCGGCCGACCGAGGCCGCTGCATCCACCACCTGCTGGACGCGGTGGATGTTCGAGGCGAAGCAGGTGACGATGATGCGGCCCTGGCAGCGGGCGAAGACCTCCACCAGGCGCGGCCCCACGCTCGACTCGGACAGCGACACTCCGGGACGATCGGCGTTCGTCGAGTCGCCGCAGAGCAGCAGCAGGCGCTCGCGGCCGAGCTCGGCGAGCCTGGAGACATCCGCAGGCACGCCATCCACCGGCGTCTGGTCGAACTTGTAGTCGCCCGTCATCAGCATCGTGCCGAGCTCCATGGTGAGCGCCACGGCGAAGGCATCCGGGATCGAGTGGGCCATCTTCACCATCTCGATCGAGAACGGGCCGGCGTCGAAGCTCTGGCCGGCCAGCACGTCCTCCACGGGAACGTCCTTCAGCCGGTGCTCGTCGAGCTTCGAGCGCACCATCGCCGCGGTGAGCGGGCCGCCGTAGATGGTCGGGATGGTGTCCAGCTCCCGCAGCACGAACGGCAGTGCCCCCACGTGGTCCTCGTGCCCGTGCGTGAGGACGATCGCGTCGATGTCGTCGGCGCGCTCGCGCAGGTAGGTGAAGTCCGGGAGCACGAGGTCGATGCCGAGCTGGTCCGGCGTGGGGAACATGAGGCCGGTGTCCACGACCACTATGCGGCCGTCGTACTCGACGACCATCATGTTCTTGCCGATCTCCCCCAGCCCGCCGAGCGGGAGAACCCGGAGCGTGCTCGGACTCAAACCGCGGTGAGCAGGTTGTGGCGCTCGAGCGCCTCGCGGATCACGGAGCGCTCTTCCTCCGACGCCTCCACGAGCGGCAGCCGCAGCCCGCCGACATCCAGTCCGATCATGTTCAGCGCGGTCTTGACCGGAATCGGGTTCGTGGTCACGGAAAGGGCCTTGTAGAGGTCTCGCAGCCCGTCCTCGATCTCGTGCCGGCGATCGGGTTCGTCGATGACCCGCCGCATCTCGCGCCCGACGAGGTGAGAGGACACGAGGATGCCGCCGGTACCGCCCATGTCCATGACCTTCGCGAGTACGTCGTCGTTGCCCGCGAGCAGGTCCATGCCCTCGATCGGGGCCATGTCCTCGTAGCGCGCCTGCTTCACCGCCGCCACGTTCTCGATCTGCGCCAGCTCGGCGAGCAGGTCATTGGGCATGTCCGTGGCCGTGCGGCTCGGGATGTTGTAGGCCACGATGGGCCTGTCGGTCGCCGCGGCGACGGCTGCGTAGTGCGCATTGATGCCGCGCCGGTTCGGCCGCACGTAGTACGGCGTGACAACGAGCATTCCGTCCACGCCGGCCTCGTGCGCGCGCTCCGTGAGCTCCACGGAGTGGCGCGTGTCGTAGGTGCCGGTGCCGGCAATGATCGGCGCCTCGCCCGACTCCGCCACCCCGAGCTCCCAGAGGCGCACCTTCTCCTCGTCGGTCATGGTCGCGCCCTCGCCGGTGCTGCCCGCGAGGACCAGGCCGTCGGAGCCGTTCTCCAGCAGGTGGTGCATGAGCCGGACGGCTGCGTCCTCGTCGAGACGGCCCTCCGCATCGAACGGGGTGACCATCGCGGTGAGAATGCCGCCGAGGCTCATGCTGTCCCGGGAGAAGCGCTCCGCCACTACTGGATTGGCTTGAACGGGTCGGGGCTGGCGTTCGAGTCGCCGCTCGCGGGCGGCGCGGGCGGCGTGGGCGCGTCGGCGACCGGCTGCTCCTCGGTCGGCTGCGCGGCCGGCTCTGCCGGCGCGGCGGGCTCTGCCGCCGGCGGAGCGGTGGCTCCTGCGGGCGGAGCCTCCTGAATCGGCCGCCCGTGCTCGTCGTACTTCACCCCGTCGCCCTGCGGCGCGTCCGGCGAGGTCGACTTGTTGAAGTTCTTCTGTGTCTCGTCCAGCTTCTGCTGCGCCTGCTCAGCGAGCTGCTTTGCCTTATCCATGAAGCCCATGTGGCCCCTCCCCTTGTTGGCTCCGTCGAACCTTACCGTGCAATCCGGGAGTCACCCCTACCGAAAGGCCGCCTGCAAATGGCAGAATTCCCTCTTGCAATGGCCACGGAACGCGACTACAGCCACCGCTCGACCGTCCAGAAGCTGGGCGTAACAACGGATCAGCGCGTCGAGATAGCGGGTGATGTCGGTCCCGGGCTCAGGCGCGACGTGAAGGCGGCGATCGGTCGCGGCCTGGTGCGCTCCGGCGAGCTCGACGGCGCAATCGTCCTGGTCGAGTCAGAGGACGAGGCCAAGGAGACGCTCGTCCGCTACCGCGCCCGCCTGCGCGACACCGGCTACCTGTGGGTGATCACCCGCAAGCGCGGACACGAGAACTACCTCAACCAGATGGCGCTCGTGCCCTACGCCAAGCGGCTCGGGCTGATCGACAACAAGACCTGCTCGATCGACGACGAGCGCTCGGGCATTCGCTTCGTGATCCCGCGCACCCTGCGCGGAAACGGCAGCAAGAGCGCGGCCTAGCCGACCGAGGCGGCGTCCGCGCCGGCGATGAAGGTGAGCGCGTCCATCGCAGCGTCCTCCATACCGTCGTCGGCACAGTTGTAGTTCGCGAGGTCGGCGTAGAAGAGCAGCGTCTCGCAGGCGTGCGCGAGCAGGAACTCGAGTGCGGCGCGCTGGAGGCGGAGGTCGTGCAGCTCAGGGTCGAGATCGTCCATCTGCCCGGGTAATCGGGGGACTCGGCCTGAGCTTTAGGCCTGGCTGGTCAGCGATCGGCACGGCGAGCCACCCAGACCTCCTCGCACGGCCACTTCTGCGCCCAGCCGCGACGCATGAAGTAGCGGACCTCGTCCGCCTCGCCATCCGGCGCATACAGCTCGTGGAGCGCCTCGATCTCGAAGCCGGTGTCGCGCAGCAGCTCGATCCGCTCGCCGTGGGGCTGGTGGAAGTCGATTCCCTCGTCCGGCCACTCGATAGCTCCCAGGCCCAGCTGCGGCCGGACGAGTGTCTCGCCGGTGGGCTCGTCGCTGAGCGGTGAGCAGAGACCCACGAGCAGCCCGTGGGCCAAGAAGATGAGGCGCCCGCCCGGACGCAGCAGGCGGTGCGCCTGCGGGATCCAGGCGTACGGGTCGCACCAGATGGCCGCGCCGTACTCGGAGAAGACGACGTCGAACGAGCCATCCGGGAGCGGCGGCGCCTCGGCACTTGCATGGATCAGCGGGAACTCGATCGCCGTGCTCGGCCTGGAGCTCGCGGGCGGTGGCCAGCTGCTCCTCGGACAGGTCAAGGCCGACGGGACGAGCGCCGAGGCGCGCGAACCAGGCGCACCAGTACCCGGTCCCGCAGCCAAGGTCGAGCACGTCGAGCCCGGCAAGGTCCGGAAGGATCCGCAGCTCGTCCTCCGGGATCTCCCACATCCCCCACCAGGGCGTGGGACTCGCCCACGCCTTCCGCCCGTTCTCGACCCAGTTGGGGGCGTCGGCGTTCCAGACGTCGCGGTTGCGGGCGGCGTGGGCGCTGAGGTCGGAGGGCTCGGGCACGGGCGGGGAGCCTAGGACCTATCGCGCTCTGGCGCTCAGCCCCCAGAAACCTCACGACGTCCGCCGCCTCCGCCTCGAGCGCGGCTCTATCGGCCTTCGCCAACCGCCCAAATGGCTCCAGCGACACCTTCGCCGCTGCCGCAGCTTCCAGCGCGCCACCGCACGCCCGCGGACCAGCGCGAACGGAGCGGAACAGCCGCGTCGATCCGTGACGAAGCTCCTGATCATCCCCGAAGATGTCCTCGCGGGAGATCCAGCCGAGCAGGACCGGCTCGTAGGTGCCGAGCAGCTTGGCGGCGGCAGCTCGGCCACGGCGGTGCGTGCCTTCAGGTCCACGAGGCCCGTCGCCGAGCTCCTCGAGCTCTGCCCGCGATGGCGCCTGAAGTCCACGCGCGAACGTCGCGCAGCGGGATGCCGGCCCAGCGACGCCATGTCGCGATCGGTTGCCGGGCCGTGCCCGGCCAGATAGCGGCGGGCGAACTCGGGGAGCGCCCTGTCGCGGTCGACCGGCATCGGTTCGCCGAGCCAGTCGCGCACGAGGACGTACGCGTGCTTGCCTCCCACCATCGGCCCGCGAACGATCAGCCCGTCGCAGCGACGCCGCGAAACAGCAGGTGGTACATCGCCTGCCCCTTGGAGCGCACGCCGGTCGCCTCCACCCGCTCGCGCAGCATGGTCGCGCTCGAGCGGGCCCTCCGTCGGCCAGCGCAGCGTTCGATCGCGGCGATCGCCGCGCTCCGCGTCGTCCGGGGGCACGCCCTCCTCCGCGAGGCGGCGATTGCTTGCGGTGCGAAGCGGGCGGCGTGGTCAGCGGCGTGGATCAGCGGGTAGGTCCTCGCTTCGCACGAGGTGAAGCGTGCCGCGGTTCAGCCACGTGATCAGCAGCGAGCGATCGTCGGTGAGAGCGCGGTCGACGTCCGCCGCCGTGAGCCCCTCGGTGCGGGCCCGCACCGCGAGCCGCGCGCCGCGCGGATCCTGGCCCTGTATGGCGAGCAGCCGCTCCGCCACCGCCACCGGGTCGCGGGCGGGCGCGCCGGCGAGCAGCTGCGCGGTGAGTCGAGCACGGAGCACGGAGGCCCTTGGCTAGAGCAGGTTCTCGAGGCCGACCGTCGGCGAGCGCTCCAGCGAGCCGACCTTCCGCACCGCGAGCAGCACGCCGGGCATGAACGACTCGCGGTCCACCGAGTCGTGGCGGATCGTCAGCGTCTGGCCCGGACCTCCGAAGATGATCTCCTGGTGCGCCACCAGGCCCGGCAGGCGCACGGAGTGGATCGGCTCGTGCACGTTGCCTCCCGCCGCGCGGATCAGCTCGGCCGTGCGGGCGGCGGTGCCGGACGGGGCGTCGAGCTTGCCGTCATGGTGCAGCTCGACGATCTCGCACTCGGGCATGTGCGGGGCCACGCGCTGGGCGATCTCCATCATCAGGACGGCCCCGATCGCGAAGTTCGGCGCCACGAGCAGGTTGGCGGTGCCGACGCCCTCGAGCTCCGAGAAGTCGGCGCCCGTGGTGCCCATCACGCAGTGAACGCCAGCCTCGATGCAGTGGCGGGCGTTCGCGAGGGCGCTGTCGGGAGTGGAGAAGTCCACCACCACGTCGGCGTCGCCGAGCACGTCCAGAAGCGACGTGTCGAGCAGCGGGTCGGCGCGGCCCACGAGGGCCATGTCGTCGGCCCCCTCGACCGCGTCGCACACCGTCTGCCCCATGCGCCCGGCGGCGCCGGAGACGGCGACGTTGATCATGCCGCGGCGAGCGCCGGCGACACGACCTCGAGCGCGCTGCGGAAGGCGTCCTCGTCGCCACCCACGCCGGCGGCCGACATGCGCTCGGGGACCCAGAGCTCCTTGGCGAGCCCGTTCACGTCGTCGAGCGTAACGGCGTCGAAGGCCGCGAGCAGCTCGTCGACCGTGAGCAGCGGAACGCCCATCAGGACGGAGCTGCCGAGCCGGTTCATGCGCGTGAGCGTGGACTCCATCGAGAGCACTGAGCGGCCCTTCACGTTGTCGCGGGCGCGCTCGAGCTCCTGCTCGCTCACGCCGTCGTCCTGCAGGCGACGCAGCTCGGACCCGATCACGTCCACGGCCTCGGCCACGTTCTCCGGGCGCGTTCCCACGTACACGGCCACCTGGCCGCTGTCCGCGTAGTGGCTCGCGTAGGAGTAGACCGAGTAGGCCAGTCCGCGCTTCTCGCGCACCTCCTGGAAGAGCCGCGACGAAGTCGAGCCGCCGAGGATCGTGTCCAGCACCCGGAGCGCGAAGCGGCGGTCGTCGCCGCGCGGCATTCCGAGCCCGCCGAGGCAGAGGTGGTACTGCTCGGTCTCCTTCTCGTGGAAGCGCAGCACCTGGCCGTGAGGCTCGGGCGGACCGACCTCGCCGGGTGGCGCCGGGCGTGCGTCGCCAACGGCCGCCTCCGCCAGCTCGACGATCCGCTCGTGCTCGAGGTTGCCGGCCGCGGCGAGCACGATGTTCGCCGGCACGTAGCGGCCGTCGTGCCACGACGCGATCTCGGGCACCGGCACCGACGAGACCACCTCGGCGCGGCCGATGATCGGCCGCCCCAGCGGGTGATCGCCGAAGATCGCGCCGGCGAGCACGTCGTGCACCTTGTCCTGCGGCTCGTCCTCGTACATGGCGATCTCCTCGATCACCACCTGGCGCTCGGAGTCGATGTCCGGGTAGGCCGGCCTCAGCACCATGTCCTGGAGCACGTCGAACGCGCGCTCCAGGTGGTTGTCGAGGAAGCGCGAGTAGACGGAGGTGGTCTCCTTGCCGGTGCCGGCGTTGACCTCCGCCCCCATCGCGTCGAAGGCCTCGTCTATCTCGCGCGAGCTGAAGCGGTCCGTGCCCTTGAAGAGCAGGTGCTCCAGGAAATGCGAGATGCCGGCGTGCTCGTGGTCCTCGTCACGCGAACCGGCCCGGACCCAGAACCCGAGGGCGATCGAGCGCACCGAGGGCATTGCCTCGGTGACTACTCGAACGCCTGAGTCCAGGGTTGTGAGCCGGGCCGACTCGGTACTCAATGTCCTACTCGCTGCGCTCGCGGTCCCGGTCGCGCGGACGGCGCTCCCGGCCACCGCCGCGGCCCTCGCGGCCGCCGCGGCCGTTGCCGCGTCCGCCACGGTCGCCGCCGCCCTTGTTGCCGGTGCCCATGGCAGCCAGCTCCTCGGGCGACTTCCCGGCGATCTCAGGGTCGTCGGCCAGGCGCAGGCCGATGCGGCCACGCTCCGGGTCAACCTCGACGACCTTCACCTTCAGCTCGTCGCCGCGGTTGATGACCTCCTCGACCGTGTTCGGGCGCTGGCCCGGGGCGATGTTGGAGATGTGGATCAGGCCGTCCGTGCCCTTGGCGAGCTCGACGAATGCGCCGAAGGTGGTCGTCTTCACGACCTTGCCGGTGAACTCGTCGCCGAGCTCCACCTCCTTCGTCATCGAGCGGATCCGGTCCACCAGGGCGTCGCCCTGCGCGCCCGTCTGGGCGTAGATCCGGATCGTGCCGTCGTCGTCGATGTCGATCTGGGCGTCGAACTCCTCGGACAGTGCCCGGATCGTCTCGCCGCCCTTGCCGATGACCGCACCGATCTTCTCGGTGGGGATCTGGATCGCGGAGATCCGCGGCGCGTACTCCGACAGCTCCGAGCGCGGATCGGAGATGGCGTCGTTCATCTTGCCGAGGATCGTCATGCGCGCGTCCTGGGCCTGCTGGAGCGCGCCCCGCAGGATCTCGAACGTGACGCCCGTGATCTTGATGTCCATCTGGAGCGCGGTGATGCCCTCCGAGGTGCCGGCGACCTTGAAGTCCATGTCGCCGAGGTGGTCCTCGACACCCGCGATGTCGGTGAGCACCACGTGGTCCTCACCCTCCTTGATGAGACCCATGGCCACTCCGGCCACCGGCGCCTTGATCGGCACGCCGGCGTCCATCAGGGCCAGCGACGAGCCGCAGACCGAGGCCATCGAGCTCGAGCCGTTCGACTCGAAGATGTCCGAGACCACGCGGATCGTGTACGGGAACTCGTCCACCGACGGCACGACCGGCACGAGCGCCCGCTCCGCGAGCGCGCCGTGGCCGATGTCGCGGCGCTTGGGGCCGCGCATGAAGCCGGCCTCACCCACCGAGAACGGCGGGAAGTTGTAGTGGTGGAAGTAGTGCTTGCCCTCCTGGAGCCCGAGCGTGTCGAGACGCATCTCGTCACGCGTCGTGCCGAGCGCGGCAACCGAGAAGGCCTGCGTCTGGCCGCGGGTGAAGATCGCGGAGCCGTGCGTGCGCGGCCCCACCCCCACCTCGATCCAGATGTCGCGGATCTCCTCCGGCGCACGGCCGTCGGGACGCTTCTTGTCCACGGCGATGCGGCGGCGGATGGTCTCCTTCTCGAGCTTGTCGAAGGCGAGCTGCACGGCGGCGCGGTGAGCCGCGGCGCCGTCCTCGTCGACCTCGGTGCTGGTGCCGAGAGTCTCGAGCACCTCCGTCTCGACGGCCTTCGTGGCGTCCTGGCGCTCGAGCTTGTCGACCACCTGGGTCGCCGCGTCGAGTGCGTCGCCGAAGCGCTCGCGGATCTGGCCCGAGATCGCCTCGTCCACCTGCGGCGGCTCGATCTGGGTCTTCTCCTTGCCGGCCTGCTTGCGCAGGTCGTGCTGCGCCTCGCAGAGGCGCTTGATCTCGGCATGGGCGATGTCGAGTGCGTCGAGGATCTCTGCCTCGGTGATCTCGTTGGCGCCCGCCTCGACCATCAGGATGGCCTCCTCGGTGCCGGCGACCACGAGGTCGAGCGGCGACTCCAGCAGCCACTCCTCGTCAGGGTTGACGAGGAAGTTGCCCTCGGCGTCCTGGCCGATCCGCACGGCGCCCACGGGCACCGGGAACGGGATGTCGGACACCATCAGCGCGGCGCTCGCGCCGTTCATGGCGAGGATGTCGTAGGGGTGCTCGTGGTCGATCGACATGGGGATCGAGACGAGCTGCGTGTCGCGGTTCCAGCCCTTGGGGAAGAGCGGCCGCAGTGGGCGGTCGATCATGCGTGCGGTCAGGGTGGCCTTCTCGCCTGCCCTGCCCTCGCGGCGGAAGAAGCTGCCGGGGATCTTGCCCGCGGCGTACATCCGCTCCTCCACGTCGACCGTCAGTGGTAGGAAGTCAACATCGCGAGCCGCTCCTGCGGTCGCGGTGCACAGGACCATCGTGTCGCCCGCCTGAACTACGACGGCGCCACTGGCCTGTCTGGCGTACTTGCCGGTCTCGAAGCTAATCGAGCTCCCGCCGATCTCGAGGGAGACCCGGCTCGTGCCATCAGTCATATGTTTCCTTTCGGCCGCCTCCGGTTGGCGGCACTGCTATTACATTCCGTTGCGAACCCGAGCGACTCTAGCAACCGCAATGCCGCTCGGGCCCGCAGCGGAACGCGTCTGCTACCTCCGTACTCGGCAATCCCCGCGCAGGTCCAGGGTGCGCCGCTCGCCACGGGCGACGAACACCTGTCGCGCCGAGCGGGTCGTGCCTTCCGGAGTCTCACAAGAGAGCGTCCAGGTCTCCTCGATGGGCGCGTTGTACGCGCCGGGACCCTCGAACGTGACGGTGCCGGACCAGGGGTCCACGCCCGCGTAGTTCTGGACCCGGACCACGTACGAGCCGGCCGGGTCGAGCACCGAGGCCTCCTCGAAGCCGAGGTTGCCGTCGGTGGCCCCGTGGCCGGAGACGGCCACCGCGTCGCCGGTCGCGTTACCGGCCGAGTCAGCCTTGTAGATCTTCATGTCGTAGTCGCTCAGCGGAGCGAACTCGATCCGGAAGATGGCCTTGGCGTTGTCGATGCCGGTGCCGCTCGGGACCGTGATCAGGTGGTCCTCGTAGCAGTCGGGCGGAGGCGTGTCGTAGTTCGCGCACGGCGTGGTGCCGCCACGCGACTCGAACTCCTGCGGCGGGCTCGGGTCACCCGTGGGAGCCCTGCCGCTGCCCTTCGCCACGAGCGGACGCGTGGACGGGTTCACGTGCCACTCGAAGATGCCGTTCGCCGGCACCTGGATCGTGCTGTTCAGGTGGTCCGTGAACGTGAGGCCCTCCTGCGACGTCGGCATGTCGAACGTCTTCGTCAGCCGCAGGACCGCCCCGGCGGGCGCACGCCCGGCCAGGACCGAGTGCTTGGTCGCGTCGGCGGTGTTCTCCTGCGCCTTGTAGTACGCCGCGCGGTTGCCGCCGCCGGTGGCATCGTCGGTCGTGCCGTTCCACTCGGCGATCGTCTCCTCGTACGGCGGGTGGAAGCCCAGGTCGCCGATCTCGAACGTGAAGCCGAGACCGCCCGTGGCGTTGTACGACCAGTCCTCGGTCGTGCCGTCGGTGTCGTAGAGCTGGTAGCCGAACTGGCTCGCGTAGCCGTTCTCGGCGGCCATCGAGTCGCCGAGCGCCTTGAAGATCGGCTCGTCGACGGTCGTGCCCTGCGCGGCGATGCCGGGCGGGCGCAGCACCAGGTTCGAGAACGTGTGGTTCGTGATCAGCGTCGTGACCTGACGCGACGAGACCAGCTCGCGCACGTTCTGGCTCTCCGGCTCCGAGAACGGCTCCGGGCCGCGGTAGGTCTGCGTGAAGAAGTCGCCGCTCGAGCCACCGCCGCCCCAGAACGCGCCGTAGTTGCGGTTCGGGTCCACGCCGTGGCCGACAACGCCGGTGTCGACGCCGGCGCAGTTGCCCGCCGCCGGCCCAGCCGGGAAGCGGCAGTTCTTGCGCCGGTACTCGTTCGGATGCGTGGACGAGGCCAGGATGAACTCGGCGTCGTCGACCTCGCCGTTGCCGTCCAGGTCGGTGGCGTGGCCGCTTCCGTTGCCGTACAGCTCACCCGCCTCGCGGCTCGTGTTGAAGCCGTCGACATTCACCACCGGAACGACGATGGTGCGCGTGTTCGCCACGAGGCTGCGCGCGCGGGCGTCGCCGTTTCGGTAGCCGAGGACCAGCTCGTAGGCCCACTCCATGGCGTGCTCGGCAGATGGCCACTCACGCGCGTGGTGGGCGCCCATCTGGAGGAACACCGGACGGCCGTCGCGGGCGTTCGGGTTCGTCGCGATCTCGATGCCCTCGACCGGGCGGCCCTCGTAGGTCTTGTGGTTCAGGGTGATCGAGCGGACGAGGTCGGGATGCTCGCGCGCCAGGCGCTTCATGTCCTGGCTGTAGTCGAACAGGCGCCGGTAGCTGGTCCGGCCGCTCGGGAACTCGGAGGACGCGGTGGCGGCTGCGAACTTCGCATCCGAGGCCCGGTCCTGCCGCGCCTGGACCGCCATGTCCGGGACCTCGAGCGTGTAGGCGAAGTTGTTGTCCACGAGCTTCTTCGCGTCGTCGGCGCCGTAGAGCACCACCTCCACGAAGCCGGGCCCGCCGTGCTCGGTCACGTCGAGGCCGAGGCGGTTCAGCTCGTTCTTGCGCGCCAGGTTGGCCGTCGACACGCGCACGAGCTGCACCTTGCCGGTGTGGCTCGTGTCGATCGCGGTCGCATCGAGGCTCAGCTTGGCGCTCGACGCACCGCCCGTGAGGCGGCATGCCTGGACGATCAGGGTGCTCCCCTTGACCGCGTAGCCGGAGGCCACCTCGGTGGCGCCGCTGTACGCCGAGCCGGCCACCACGCGGCCGCCCGTGGCGTTGATCACCGCCAGGTCCCAGTCCCCGGATGCTGCGGTCAGGCGGGCGGTCACCGCGCCCGCGGAGGGCATGGTCACGCGCTTCTGGGCAACCCCGGCCCCGCTGCGCTGACCTTCGGTGCATGACTTGTCGACTGCGCTCGCGGCGGAAACCGTCTGTGAAAGCAACTCAGCCGCCGACGCCGGCGCCGCCACAGACAGCGCTCCAAGCGCAACTACGAGCCCTACCCACCTGCCTGACCGCATGCGTACCCCCATGCCAAAGTTTGCGTCCGTTCAGGGGGTGGAACGCAGTGCTGCGGTGAAACTTGCGTCGGGCACGCCCGGATGCGCCGCGCCACTCAGGAACTGCGTCGGAGTGGTGGCGACCCCGGCGCGGATGCCGCTGCGGAAATCGCGCTCGACCCGCTCGGCCACATCAGCGGAGCGGCGGTCCGCCTCGAAGCGGTCGAGATCCAGGCCCATGAGCTTCGCCCGCTCCCAGAGATGCGGGTCGTCGAGGTGCCCCTGGTCCTCCAGGAGCGAGTCGTGCATCTCCCAGAACTTCCCCTGCCGGCCGGCCGCCTCGGCCGCGGCCGCGAGCACGCGCGCCCGCGGGTGCTTCGAGGTCACCGGGAAGTGGCGAAAGACCCGCTTCACCGGCAGCTCCTTGAGGATCAGGTGCGCCTGCGCGCAGTACGGGCACTCGAGGTCGGCGTACTCGATGACCACCGGGCCTTCGCCGCGGACGTGGTCGTCGTCGGCCGGCTCAGGCGGGGGTGCGCTGCTCCAGCGCGTCAAAGATGAGGTTCGCCCCCGGCACCTCGAGCGGCGGCGAGGAGTAGGACCACTGGACCACGCCGTCCGGGTCGACCATCACGAGCGCGCGTTTCGCCACGCCGTAGGTGTCCGACCAGACGCCGTAGCTCTTCGCGACCTCGCCCTTCGGGTGGAAGTCGGCGAGCAGCGGGATGGTCGTGTTCAGCTGCTGCTGGAAGGCCTTGTGGCAGAAGGCGCCGTCGACCGAGATGCCGACGAGGACCGTGTCCCGCTCCTCGAACTGAGGCAGAACCTCCTGGTAGACGCTCAGCTGGTCGGTGCAGACCGGGCTGAAGTCGGACGGATAGAACACGAGCACCAGGGTCCGCCCGCGAAAGTCCCCAAGCGAGACCTTGTTGCCGTCCTGGTCTGGAAGCGTGAAGTCCGGCGCCGGAGAGCCGGGCTCGATCATCGGCGGAGGCCGAGCTCCTGGATGAGCGACCGGTAGCGGTCGATGTCCGAGCTCTGCAGGTAACGCAGGAGCCGGCGCCGCTTGCCGACCAGCATCAGAAGGCCGCGACGCGAGTGATGGTCCTTCCTGTGCGTGCGCAGATGCTCCGTCAGCTCGTTGATTCGCGCACTGAGCAGCGCCACCTGGACCTCGGTGGACCCGGTGTCGCCATCCGCCCGCCCGTACTTGGCGACGATCTCCTGCTTCTTCTCGGCAGCAAGGCTCATGCGAGGCGAAACCGTAGCAGTCAGAGTGACGTGTCGACGTACGTTTTGGCCAGCCGCGCCGGGGCTCGCGCGAGCCACGCTTCGACGATGAGCTCGTGCAGATCCTCAAGCCCGATCCGGTCCAGGCGCACGAGGATCGCCGGGTAGCCGTCGAAGTGTGGCGTGGTGAAGTAGATGCTCGGGTCGTCGGCGAGCAGCGCCTCCTTCGCCACGAGATGTTCCACGCGCGCGCCCAGGATCGGACCGTCGGGGGCCTGGTCGCCCAGCGCTTCGAGGTCAGCGCGCCGCAGGGGCCGCTCCCACACGAAGCCCTTGTCCTTGACTCGCCACTGGCGCAGGTCGCGCGACAGTTGCTCGCTCGTCTCCGGCAGGCTCAGCGCGATTCGGCGTACGTCGTCCCAGGTGGCCACGCCTCCAGCGTACGGGATTACCACCAACGTCAGGTGGGAGAAAAACGTTGCGGAAAACGCAACGATTCTCGCCCACCCGCCATCGGGCCGCCTTTAGTGCTGCTGTGCGAGCCGCAGCGAAGGGCGGGCGTGACGCGACGTACCGTTCGCCGCATGTCGAACTACGCGAAGGTGAACCTGCTGGAGCTGGAGGATTCGGTCGGGGACCGAGCCCCCGAGATCGAGGGACGCTTCGGCCGCACGGCGCTGGGGTCGCGCGACCTTGGCGTGAGCCACTTCCGCTATGCGCCCAGGTTCCGCAGCGAGGTGGCGCACCGGCACCGAGAGCAGGAGGAGGCCTATGTGGTGGTCGCCGGCTCGGGCCGCGTCCTGCTGGACGGCGAGCCGGTTGAGCTCCAGCAGTGGGACACGGTGCGCGTCGCACCCGACGTTGTACGCGCGTTCGAGGCCGGTCCCGACGGGCTGGACGTGATCGCCATCGGCGGCCCGAAGCCTGAGGGCGGCGACGGAGAGATGGCCGCGGCGGAGTGGCCGGACTGAGTCAGCGGGCTGGCGCGGTGGGCACCGACGGCGCCTGCGCTGCCGCGCTGGCCGACGTGCTCTGAGCCACCATGTCCTGCGCGAACCTCTCGCTGAACCCGGCCAGGAACCCGAGACCCGCGAAGAAGTAGCGCTGGGCCTCCTCGCCGTCGGGCAGCTGGAACACCGACACGAGGTCGCCCGAGATGAAGAAGTAGAGGGCCACGGCGAAGAGCGCGCCGATGAACGGACGCATCAGGCCAAGCGTCACGTTGATCGTCCTGCCGGCCTCGTGGTTCATCTCGAGCTTGCCGGACGTGAGGCGCTCCATCACGCTCACCAGCGCGCCGGCGGCGCCCCGCGGCAAACGCGATCGCCATGTTCACCGGCAGGTCGTTGAAGCTGTAGAGCACGTACGCGACAAGGCCAGCGAGCGGCAGGCCGATCAGCATGCCGAGCATGTAGTGGATGCGCGCCTGGCGCCTGACCGCGGTGAGGTAGTAGGCCTCGGTGCTCTCGATTTCCTGCTCGAGGGTGCGCTGATCGGCGTGGCTCTGGTCGAACGCACTTGCCGGCTCGCCCCTGCCGATCCGGTTGTCGAGCGTGCCCAGCAGCATCGTGATGACGTTGAAGGTCATCCGCATGCAGATCTTGCGCGGCTTCGGCTTGAGGTACTCGAGGGCCTGGTAGTGGACCTTCAGGCAGCGGAACAGGATCTGCTTGGCACGCGGGCTGTCCGGGTCGCCGAAGGTCGGCTCGATGTGGATCGCGGTGTTCGACGCCGCTCTCGCGGAAGAGGCCGCGGAACCAGTCGAAAAACCGCTTGAGGCCGTTGCGCTGTGCGCGCTCGGCGCGCTCCTGCTTGCGCTCCTCGATCGTCAGCACAGGGCCGTCGGCCCGGTCGGCGGCGGACCAGATGTCGGTGAGCGCCGCAGCCACGCGGATGTTCTCGCAGAAGTACGCCGTGATCAGGCCGCCGCGCTGCTCGCTGAACGTCTCGAGCAGCTCGTGGAAGATCTCCTCGTACGCGGAGGCGCGGCCCTGGATGCGGTGGTACCTGCCCCTCCCCTGGCAGGTCGGGCAGCGCGTGCGGAGGCCGGCGCCGTTGCTCTCCGGCGTGACCGTGACGAGCGTGGCCGTTGAGGCGCCGGCGCCAGGCGTGGCTGCAACGCTCGCGGTCTCGCGCTCCACCGCGGCGGTCCAGCCGGTACCGAAGCAGTCCGGGCAGTCGTCCGGGCCCCAGTGCCAGTCGAACCAAGCGCTCGCCACCTGGTGGAAGGACGCGTCGCCCTTGTCGACGGCCCGCCGGTACGCCCTGTACTCGGCGCTGTCGTAATCCGGGCCGTGCCTGGGGTCCGACGATCCATTCTGCTCGGGCAACGCGAGCCTCCTGGGAGGGCGGTCTTAGATTCACCCAAACGGCCAGCCGGAACCGCCACCCGGGGCATCTATATACCCCTGTTTAACGGGGGTCAAGAGACCGATACGAATTGTGCAGGTTCGGTGGCAAAGCGCCACCCGAGCCGGGCTATCCAGGCGTGTGACAGACGGCCTCGACGTTGTTGCCGTCGGGGTCGAGCACGAACGCGCCGTAGTAGTTCGGGTGGTAGATCTCACGGACGCCCGGGCCCGCCGTTGTCACTGCCGCCGGCGGCGAGCGCGGCCGCGTGGAAGGCGTCCACCGTCGCGCGATCCTCCGCCGCGAACGCCACGTGCACGCCGCTGTCCGGACCGCGGCCTCGACTGGCGATCCAGAAGAAGGGGAAGTCATCGCCGAACCCGCCCACCTCGGCCACCGGCTCCATCACCATCCGCATCCCCAGCGGTGCGAGCGCGCTCTCGTAGAAGGCCTTGCTGGCCTCGTAGTCGCTCACGTCCAACCCGATGTGGTCAAGTCTCGGCTTCATGCGAGCGATCCTATGAGGCCGGTTAGATGACCGGCTTGAGATCGAGGATCGGCGTGCCGTCCACGGCCTCCAGGTGGCTCACGCGGACGCGCCCTCCGTCGACCGACAGCACCTCCACCTCGTGAAGGCCGATCGGGTTCGGGCGGTCGGCTGAGCGCGTGCTGAACACGCCTCGCTGGGGATTGCTCAGGTCGTCACGCGGGTGCACCCGCAGGATGTCGCGACGCGCGCGGTCGAGCCACGTGACCACGATCACGCGGGCGCCGGGCAGAACTCCGTCGAGGCCCTCCAGGACGGGTGCCTCGAATACGAGGACTGGCCTCGGGCCCGCCCTCGTGGCCCTGCTTCGGCGCCTCGGCCGGATCCGTCAGGGGAGATTCGACCCACCCGATCGGGCGCAGCGTGAGGTCCGCTCCACTCAGAACAGCCAGCGCACCCGTCGCGCGCCGCGGGTCGCGAGGTAGCGGTCCGTGGAGCCGCGCAGGTCACCGGTGACCTGCCAGCCACGCCACGTGAAGTGCCTCACGCCACTGGGCGGCGGCGTGATCCCGAGCGCCTTGCGATGCGCCCGCTTCGCCACCCGGCGAGCACCCGGACACGAAACGCCAACGGCCCGAATCCGCCGCAGGTCAACACCCTCGTAGCGGGTCCCCTCATACGGATTCACGATCCGCCCGCACGACTTGGCCGCGGCGGCACCAGCACTAGGAACCGCCGCAACCGCCCCAACCGCAAACAGCAAGGCACTAAGAGCAAGAAGCCGGCAACAACGCACAGAGCCAGCGTACTGCGCAACCGCCCCGGAGCGCGGCCGTCCGGCATCCCTGGACGCAGACCGTGCCAGAGCGAGCCGCGTGCGGCGAGCGAACGAGCGCGCAGCGCGACCAGGTCTGCGGAAAGGGAATGACGGACGGCCGCGCCGCCACGCCGCGCCCGTGCAAGAGTTCAATGCCACAGATGAGAAAGCTCCAAAGCCAAGGCGTCCACCACATCACGATCGTCGGCGCCGACCGCCAGACCTCGATCGACTTCTGGGAAGGCGTGCTCGGGATGCCGTTCGTCTTCGAGCAGCCCAATCTCGACAACGAGGCGGAGAGCCACCTCTACTTCGATCCCGGCGACGGCCGCCTCATCACCATCTTCACCAACGAGGAGCGCCGGCCCGATTCGACTCGCACGTCCACGGATCCCGGCGCGGTGCACCACCTCGCGTTCGCGCTGTCGCAGGCAACCTTCCAGCAGGCGGTGGAGCGTCTCGACGAGCGCGGGATCGAGCACAGCGGCGTCAAGGACCGTGGCTTCATGGACTCGATCTACTTCGAGGATCCCCTCGGCCTGCTGATCGAGCTTGCGTCGTACCGCTTCGAGCCGCCCAACGGCTACACCCACGCCGAGGTGCTGGCGGAGGCGCACAGGATCAGGATCGAGCGCGGTGACTACAACATCGCGCAGGTCCACCTCGCCGACGCCATCGAGACACTCGTGACCAGGAGGACGGAATGGCTGACAACTCGCTGAGCATCCTCACGCCGAGCGTGAACAACCTCACCGCTCGCATCTTCGTTCGGGCCGCGGGGCTCGACTTCGACGAGACCGACGTCTGGGGGCAGACCACCACGCCGGAGTTCCTCGCCAAGGATCCTGCACACCTGACCCCGCTGCTCGAGGAGGACGGCCTCCCGCGTGGGTCGCTCTGGGAGAGCTGCGCGATCATGCAGTACCTGTGCAACAAGCACGGGCTCGACCATCTCTACCCGACCGATCCGGGCCAGCGGGCGATGGTCGACAGCGCGATGTTCTACCTGATCGGCACGTTCTATCCCCTGGTCGCCCGGGCCACCTACCCCACGCTCGGCTTCCCGCAGTATCCGGGCGAGGCGGCCACATCGGACGCCTCCGACGACATCAAGGCCAAGGCGCAGAAGGACGCGCAGGACGCCCTCGCGGAGCCGCTCGAGGCGTACCGCCAGTTCTTCCTCGACGGGAAGCAGTTCATCGGAGGCGACTCGCCCTCGATCGCGGACATCCGGCTCGCGGCGACGCTCGAGTTCCTCAAGGCGATCGACTACGACTTCCCGGCCTGGGCGCGCGACTACATGAGCGCGGTGGAGGCAGCCCTCGGCGATGCCTACTCCGAGCCGGCCGCCGACGTGCGGGCCTTCGTGGCGAGCGCCAAGCCGCAGGATGCGTGATCCGATGAGCGTCCCCAACGTCGAACTAAACGACGGCCACTCCATCCCCCAGCTCGGGTTCGGCGTCTTCCAGATCGACCCGGCGGAGACGGCGCGCGCCGTGAGCGCGGCGCTCGAGGTCGGCTACCGCCACATCGACACCGCCGAGATGTACGGCAACGAGCGGGGCGTCGGCGAGGCGATCCGGGCGTCGGGGCTCGACCGCGGCGACGTCTACGTGACGAGCAAGCTGAACAACAGCTTCCACCGGCCCGATGACGCCCGCCCGGCATTCGACCGCACGCTCAGCGAGCTGGGCTTCGACTACGTGGACCTCTTCCTGATCCACTGGCCCCTCCCCACTCTCTACGACGGCGACTTCGTCTCCACCTGGAAGACGCTCGAGGAGTTCCGGGCCGACGGCCGCGCGCGCTCGATCGGCGTGTCGAACTTCCAGGTCGAGCACCTCGAGCGGCTCGCGGCCGAGACCGACACCGTGCCTGCCGTGAACCAGATCGAGCTGCACCCCTACCTTCAGAACGGAGAGGTGCGCTCATACGACGAGGCGCACGGCATCGCCACCGAGGCGTGGTCGCCGATCGCCCAGGGGGACGTGCTCGACGACGAGGTGGTCACCGAGATCGCGGAGAGGATCGGCAAGACGCCCGCGCAGGTGGTCCTGCGCTGGCAGCTACAGCAGGGCAACATCGTCTTCCCGAAGTCCGTCACGCCGGAGCGGATCCGCGAGAACTTCGAGCTCTTCGACTTCGAGGTCGAGCCCGGCGACATCGAGCAGGATCGACGGGCTCGACCGGGGCGAGGCCGGCAGGACCGGCCCCAACCCCGACCAGTTCGCGTACGTGCCCGGCTGAGCGCCGATGGCGGGCGGCATCGAAGTCGTGGAGCGAGGCTGGCCCATCGCGTTCTCGTTCGACGACATGCTCCGCTACCACGGCGGCGGCTCGCCAGGCGGCGTGGCGCATCGCCTTCAAGGTCCTCGAGCGCGCACTCCCGCTGCTCGATCCGGACGGGCCCTGCGAACGCCGCGAGATCGTCGTGGAGACCGCCTTCGGCGGGCCGGGTGCGCGCGATGCGTTCGAGCTGGTCACGCGGGCGGTGACCGGCGACCGCTACCTGATCGACGAGTCACTCGCTCTTCCGGAGCGCGGACGCACGCTCGAGCGCTTCGTGTTCCGGCTGAGCTACCGCGACCGCAGCGTGACGCTCCAGCTGTGCGCAAGGCTTCGTAACCGAGGAGTTCATCGACCTGGCCCGCACGGAGGGCCGCAGCGCGGACCAGGAGCGCCGACTCGACACGCTCAAGCAGGAGCTGGCCGAGCGCGTGATGGCGCGCCCTGCTGACGAGGTCTACGCGCCGAGTTAGAGTCCCGTCACGGATCCCGTGACCAGATCGACTCGTCGTTTCCTCAGCGGCGCCGTTGCGGCGATTTGCCTCGTCGCGCTCACCCCGGCGTCTGCCTCCGCTGCCGCCAGCGCGTGGAAGCTCGTGAGCGTGCGCGGCGAGGTCGGCCTCCATGTCGAGGACTTGCACGCCTCCACTCGCTGCGACGACGAGTCGGGGCCGTGGGTGTCAACGGGCGACTACCGCAACGTGCTCACGAGCCGGACCGCGATCTTCGGCCGGGGCCACGGCGTCTACAGCGGTCTGTTCGGGACCATCATCGGCGGGTTTCAGGTGGACTTCCGGCTCCATCGCGAGGCCACCGAGCGCGTCAGCTTTCCCCGGATCACCACCGACCCGGTGACCGAGAACGACATCTGCACCATCGAGGAACGCACCTGCACCGGCAGCTCGGAGAAGCGCAGCAAGGGGAGCAGCGGACTCGGATTCGGGCCTCAGGCGTCTACGGGGCCGGCTGGGTCCAGTGAGGGTCGGCTTCAGCGGCCACTGGAAGCTCCACTCCTGCGACCGGAGGGCGGACGACCCAATCTCCGACCTGAAGGTCAAGCGCGACCAGCAGTTCCCGATCGTGGAGACGGTCCTCCCGCTGTCGCGCTTCCACGCGCGGCGGATGAAAATCGTGATGAAGGGCAGCGCGCCGATGCGAGCCCCGTTCGGCTCCAAGGACCTCAAGGGCACGCTCACCTGGCGCTTCGTATGGCGGCTGCGAAGGACCGTCGTCGCCTCGGAGGGCTGCATCGAGGAAGGCCGTCCGAGCGGCTTCGTGTGTTCGACCGTGCCCTTCTAGGGCCTGGTCAGCCCGTTCAGGGTGTCCACCACCCGGAACACGTCGCCCCGGAGGTAGAAGTTCACCGCCACGAGATTCGGTAGGTGCTTGCGAATCCGCTGACAGTCGCGCGCACGCTTCAGCAGCGCGTCGTACGCGTTCACCTCGGTCGCCTGTGACGGCAGCGGCAGGGGGTCGGTCGTGATCCAGTGGTTGAGGAGGAAGAAGGGCGAGCCTTCGGACCCTCGGTTCGCGGCGCAGC
This sequence comes from uncultured Thermoleophilaceae bacterium, assembly GCA_963774755.1. Taxonomy (GTDB): domain Bacteria; phylum Actinomycetota; class Thermoleophilia; order Solirubrobacterales; family Thermoleophilaceae; genus JACVRW01. Next base: position 132,201 of record CAVZGG010000014.1, read on the forward strand.
TCGCGGCCAGATTGGCCGGTTTCGTGAGCTGCGCCACCTTGTTGAAGGAGTAGGGGGTCTCCTCCGTGATGCCGTCGTACGCAAGCTGGTACCAGGGCGCTCCGCCGGCCTCGGTCTCGGCCAGGAAGACGACGCGCTTGCCCGAGTCGACCATCTCGCGGAGTGTCGGCCAGGGGCTGCTGACCGGGCGGGTGTAGGCGAACTCTGCGACGCCCGCGTCCTTCACGGCCGCGACGAAGTCCTCGGGAGTCACGTAGTCCTGGTTGATCACGACGACGACCGCGCCGGGGTGCGCAACCAGGAACGTGTGGAGGTCGTCGAGCACCGAGTCGAGCCGCGTGGCCCCGAGCTCGCAGAACGAGTGGCAGAGGTACATCCCACGCTCGCCCTCGCCCTCGAACCCGAGCCGGTCACGGATGCGCTGCGCGGCCGCAAGGGTGTCGTCGCTCACGCCGTCCAGCTTGGCCTGCTGGCGGAGCTGGTCGGCGCTTCCGAAGTAGGTGCGGAACTTCCCGTTCGGAAGCTTGTCGGCGTAGTGGGTGTCGATCATCAGGCCGCGCACACCGTCGTCCAGCTGGTCGCCGATCGGGCGTTCCTGCATCGAGGAGTACCAGCCGGGCAGCGGCACGGACATCGAGTTGTGGGTGGCCACGAGCGCGACCTCATCGAGCCGCCGGTCACACAGCTCCCTGTGACCGTTGCACCCGCCTATCGCGGGGGCGGCTGTCGTGGTGCCGCCGCTGGCGAAGAACGCGCCAACCAGGACTGCGATCACGAGGCCCGCAATCGCCACCGGTGCGAGCCGTCTGCCGAGGCGCCGCGCGGCCACCTCCGCCTGCGCCTTCTCGTCCGGGCGGTACACCAGCCGCAGCACGGCGCTCACGCCCTCGTAGATCAGGTAGATCCCGAGGGCGCTCACCAGCAGCGCCACGACGGCATCGCGGGCGAGAAGCACGACCACCCCGGCCGCCACCAGGGCCGCACCTCGCAGCACCCGGTATGCAGGCCGCCGCGGCTCTCTTGCAACCCAATCGACGGCCACGCGCAGCGGCCGGCCGAACGGGCGCGGCTCGATCAGCGAGGCGGCGGCTGCCGCCACCACCACTCCGCACGCGGCGAGTATCCAGGCGGCTGTGCGAAGGTCGCCGAGGAAGGCGTCCCAGACCGCCCGCGCCGCCGCCTGCTCGTCCGGTCCGTGGACCTGGTCGACAGCGATCGAGCGGAGGGCCGAGTACGCCGCCACGAGGAGCACGCCGGCCACGGCCGCTCCCACGCCCAGCTCGACGACGGTCTGGCGCCTGTTCCGCGAGAGGAGGAGCGCGCCCGCCACGAGTGCGAGCGAGAGGACGAGCAGCAGGACCGCGAGCATTTGAACACGCTCGGCGATATCCGCGAGTGTGGCGCTCAGACTGCCGATGTTCCGCTCGACCAGCTCCACCCGCTCGGTCGAGCCGAGCTGGCGGGCGACCTCCGGGCGCACCTGCTCAAGCGCGGCCGCGAGCACCGCCCCCACGTCGGCAATCGTGAGCGTGACGGTGTTCTGGTCGCGCTTGAAGAGCGCGCCGTGTGCATCGCGCACGGCTTTCCGGAATAGGTTCGTGAACGCGCGGCCTCCGACCACATCGGAGGCCACCGACTCGATGATCGGCCGGGCCGCGATCAGGTCGGCCTTGTTCTTCAGGATCACCTCGTCGGTGAGCTTCTGCGCGATGACGGAGCGCACGCTGCTGTCCCGCAGCGCCACGGTGGCGCGGTTGGCGAATTGGTCCGAGTCCACGAAGGCATGGCGCACATACGCCGTGACGAGCGCAAGAACGATCGCCAGCGAGGCCAGAACCACGAGCACCCTCGTCGCGACCTGACGCGAGTCCACTATTGCAAGGACTTATTGAAGAAGCTGACCACGCGGCGCTCGTACTGCAGCGGGGCGGCTTCGTAGCCGCCGACGTGCTTGCTGTCCGTCTTCCAGAGCTGCTTCGGCTCGCCCGCGACCTCGTAGTAGTCGGCGGAGAGGTCCTCGCCCCCCTGGCCCTGATCGGCGTAGATGAGGAAGACCGCCTCCGGCTCGATGCGTCTGGCCACATCCTTGAGGTTCGGCGGCGGGCTTTGGCCCGAGAAGACGGCCGTGCCCGCAGTGATGGCGCCCCACGTCGGAAGGCCGACCCACTTCTCGGCCCCCGACGACTCGGCGGCCTCGCGGACCGAACGGATCCCGGCGCCTTCCGACACGACCGCCTTCAGGTCATCCGTCTCCTCTGCAAACTGGAGCATCATCTCGCCCCCGACCGAGCGCCCGATGCCTCCGATGCGCTCCGGTTCCACGTCGGGCCGCGTCCGGAGGAACGCCACCGCCCCCTCGAGATCCTTCGTGCCGCCCCACCCGAGCGAGTTCGGATCTCCCTCGCTGTCGCCCTCGCCGCGCCGGTCGAACAGCAGCACTCCATATCCGTGGCGAGCGAGAAAGCGCGCGGCTTCCCGCGGACCGCTGCGGCCGGGGAAGGCGATCACCGCGGCGCCGTTCTTCGAGGGGATGTACCAGCCCTCGAGCTCGAGGCCATCGCTGCTCTCGAACTTCACGTTCTCGTATTCCGCGCCGCCGAGCTTCGGGTCGGGCACCACGGCTCGACCGAGATGCGTGTAGCCGTAGGCCATCATGAACGGCGCGACCAGGGCGACCAGAACGATGAGGCTGGCGGCGCCCACCAGCGTTCGACGGAGATAGCGTCGCGAACGGCGCTCGTCGGTCCGGCGCGAGCGCCACAGCGTCACCACGGCCAGGAGGACCAGAACCACTCCGGCGGGAAGCGTCACGAGCCCGGTGTAGTCGTCGCCCGAGGCCCCGACCTCGCGGGTGTAGTGCCAGCCCTCGATCCCGGCGACAATCCCGAAGAGACCGACGACGAGCGCGATGATGGCGCGCCAGCCCGGCCGAACCCGCGGATAGGCCACGGCGGCGAGCCCGAGGGCGGCGAGCGGCACGAGACCGCTCACGAGATGGTCCCCGGCGGAGGTGCCGGGCTCGGGTTGGACGAAGGAGTCGTCGATCACGTGGATCGCGATGACCGCGGTCGCGACCCAGAAGACGGTGCGCTCTGCGTTGCCCCGCACTAGCACCGACCCTAACCGGTACCGGCGCTAGCGTGAAGCGCTAATCCGCTTCGCCTCTTCGACGTCGCGGTTCATCTGCTGGACCAGCTCGTCAACCGACTCGAAGCGCCTCTCGCCGCGCAGCCGGTCCAGGAAGGCGATCCGGAGGGTCTCGCCGTAGATGTCCTCGTCGAAGCCGATCAGGTGCGCCTCGACCAGCAGGCCGCGGCCTGTTTCGAACGTCGGGCGCACCCCCACGTTCACCGCGGCCGAGTGGCCGTTCGCCCACGCCGCGTACACGCCGTGACCCGGGCAGACGTAGGCGTCGTCGGGCACCAGGTTGGCCGTGGGCATGCCCAGCGAGTGCCCGCGCTTGTCGCCGTGGACCACCACTCCCTCGAACAGGAACGGCTCTCCGAGGAACTCAGCCGCCTGGGCCACCTCACCGGCCGCCACCAGCCCGCGGATGTGGCTTGAGGAGATGGTCTCGCCGGCGGCCTCGACGAGCGGCACCACGCGCGTCTCGAAGCCCTCGTGCGAGGACAGGAACTCGGGCGTGCCGCGCGCGCCCTTTCCGAAGCGGAAGTTCTCGCCCACGGAGACCTGGCCGGCACCCAGTTTGTCGATCAGCACGTGCTGCACGAAGTCCTCGGCGCTGCGCCCGGAGAACTCCTTGTCGAACGGGATCACCACGAGCTCGTCCACTCCGAGCCCCGCGATCAGGTCGCGCTTCACGGGGAAGGTGCTGATCAGCTTCGGCGTGGCCACCGGGTGGATCACCGCCAGCGGGTGAGGGTCGAACGTGAGCACGGTGTCGGCGCCGCGGATCACCTCCCGGTGGCCGCGGTGCACGCCGTCGAACGTTCCGATCGCCACGCTGCGCGCGCGCGGGCCCGGCTCGACGTCGTTCAGTGACACAACCCTCATGCGGGGGCGAACACTATGACGGGCTTGAACTCGGCCGCGCGCGGCTCGGCGATGGCGAGCAGCTCGTCGTCGAACGTGAGTCGCACGTGCTCGTCCGAGTCCGTGGCGGCGGCCACGGCCCGGCCGTGGCTGACGGCGCTCGCCTCGTCCGCCGAGAGCACTCGCTCCGGAAGGAAGGCGAGCGCGTCGCGGAGCGGGACGAGCCGATCGGGATCGGCATCCTCCAGCCGAAACGAGCCGATGGCGGTGCGCTCGAGCTCCTCGCAGTAGGCATCGCCCAGGTCCGTGACGAGCGAGCGCACGTAGGTGCCGGACGAGCACTCGATCTCGAACCGAGCGCGCTCGTCGTCGTGCGAGAGCAGCTCGGCGCGGTGGATCGTGACCGGGCGGGCCGCGAGCTCGGGCGCCTCGCCGCTGCGAGCCAGCTCGTAGGCCCGCCTTCCGCCCACCTTCACGGCCGAGTACGCCGGCGGCGTCTGGAGCTGCTCACCCGTCGGGATCTCGAGCCGCTCCGGCACGCGCCCGGTGTGCACCAGCTCTCCGTCGCGGTCGCCGGTGTCGGATGTCCAGCCGAGCCGCGCCACAGCTCGATACGTCTTCGGCAGCGCCATCAGGAAGCGCTGGGCGCGTGTGGCACGGCCCACCAGCACGAGCAGAAGACCGGTCGCAAACGGATCGAGCGTGCCGGCGTGGCCGACCTTGGTCGCGCGCGGGAGCGACCGCCGCACCTCCGCCACGACGTCGTGCGAGGTCACGCCGGAAGGCTTAGCGCGCAGCAGCACGCCGTCCATGAGGGTCCTAGGAGGCCGGGAGCTGGTCGCGCACGTGGCCGCGCAGCTGTTCGACCAGCTCCGGGTACGGCACCGCGGTCGAGAAGCCAGCCGCCTGCGGGTGGCCGCCGCCGCCGAACTCGCGGGCGATGTGAGACACGTCCACCGAGCCGTCGGTGGCGCGGAGACTGACCTTGCGCATGCCGCAGCGGTCGTCCGAGAGAAGCTCGCGGACCAGCACCGCCACCCGGGTGCCCTCCACCGCGCGCATATGGTCGACCACGCCCTCCGAATCCGTCTCGAGTGCGCCGGTGGCCTCGTAGTCGCCCTTGGTGAGATGGGCGATGGTGAGGGCGCCGTCGTCGTGGCGCTCGACGCTCGCCAGGGCGCGCTGAAGGAGCTGGAGGCGCCGGAAGGGCAGGTCCTCGTAGAGCTCGCGGTACACGACGTGCGGCTGCACGCCCGCCTCGATCAGATCGGCCGCCATCCGGTGCGCCGTGGCCGAGGTGTTCTCGTACATGAAGCGGCCGGTGTCGGTCACGAGGCCCACGTACAGCGCCTTGGCGATATCCGGGGTGATCTCGGCGTCGAGCTCCTTGGCGAGTCGCCACACCATCTCCGCGGTGGAGGATGCGACCGAGCACACCAGGTTCACCGTGCCGAAGCGGGTGTTGTCGTGGTGGTGGTCGATGTTGAGGATGTGCAGCCCGTCGGCCTGAAGGAAGTCCACCGGCATGCGGTCGATGTTGCCGCAGTCGAGGAAGACGATCGTGCGCTCGGCAACGTCGTCGGGCGGGGCGCCGACAAGGGCGTCGAAGTGGAACCCGCGGTATTCCCACGGCAGCGGGAACTCGTCGGGCGACATGTACATCAGGGAGTCCTTACCGAGCTGCGTGAGGATGCCGTGCATCGCCAGGAGCGAGCCCAGCGCGTCGCCGTCCGGGTTCTCGTGCGTCGTGAGGAGGAGCTTGTCGGCGGACCGCAGCTCGCCGACGACCTGGTCCTGTTCGGTGGTGACGCTCATGCCTCGTCGTCGTCCAACAGCTCTGTAATGCGCATCCCTCGGTCTATCGACTCATCGAAGACGAACTGAAGCGTGGGGGTGCGCTTCATCCGCAGCTCGCTTGCCACGGTCTGCTGAAAGAGCCCGTGCGCGGACTGGAGCCCCGCGAGCGTTTCCGCGCGCTCCTCATCGCTTCCGAGCACGGAGACGTACACGCGCGCCTGGCGCAAATCGGTGCTTGTGTCCACTGAAGTCACTGTTACAAATCCTATTCGCGGGTCCTTGACGCCCTCCGCGAGTCGTGCTGACACGACCTCGCGCACAGCCTCGTTCACTCTGCGCATCCGGTCGGCCATGCTAGAGAAGGTCTTCCCCAGACACCATTTGGCATTCCACACGCGCGCCATCGGGAAACATCGAGATCACGTAACGCTCCACAGCCGCAGCCTTATCCCGCAGTGCGCCGGCCTCTCTTCCAACGATCGCGGCGGTGAGCTCAGAGCGCTGCCAGAGGTCGTGGTGGTCCGTTTCCGCAACCGACGCGCCGAAGCGACGCTGCAGCTGAGCCTTCAACGTGCTCAATTCCTTCCGCTTGCCCTTGAGACTGCCGTTGTCCGGGAAATGCAGGTGGATCTCTAGGAGACAGACGAAGCTCAAGAGAGCGTCTGCTCAACCTGCTTGATCTCGTAGGCCTCGATCACGTCCCCCTCCTTGGGGTCGGGGTAGTTCTCGAGCACGATTCCGCATTCCATGCCGGCGGTCACCTCGCGAACGTCGTCCTTGAAGCGGCGCAGCGAGCCGATGCGGCCGTCGTAGACGACGGTGCCGTCGCGCACGAGGCGACACTGGACGCCGCGGCGCATGACGCCGTCGGTCACATACGAGCCCGCGATCGTTCCGACGCGCGACGCCTTGAAGGTCTGGCGCACCTCGGCGGTGCCGACGGCCTCCTCGACCTCCTTGGCGTCGAGCAGTCCCTCCATCGCCGCCCGCAGGTCCTCGACGATGTTGTAGATGACCGAGTAGGTGCGGATCTCCACGCCCTCGCGGTCCGCCACCTGGGCGGCATTGCCGACCGGGCGGACGTTGAAGCCGATGATCACGCCGTCGGAGGCGGCGGCCAGCATCACGTCGGACTCGGCGATGCCGCCGACACCCTCGCGGATGATGTTCACCTGGACCTGGTCCTGCGGTAGGCGCACGATCTCGTCGGCGAGCGCCTCGAGCGAGCCGGCCACGTCGGCCTTGAGCACGAGGTTGAGCTCCTTCTCGCCACGCTCGGCACGGGCGAGCACGTCCTCGAGCGAGACCTTGCGGCCACCCTGGCGCGCGAGCGCCTCCTGCTTCACGCGGATCGAGCGCTCGTTGGCAACCCGCTTCGCCTCGCGGTCGCTGTCGACCACGCGGAAGTGCTCGCCGGCGTCGGGGACGCCGTCGAAGCCGAGCACCTCGACCGGCATGCCGGGAGTGGCCTCGTCGAGCGTCTGCCCGCGGTAGTCGTGCATCGCGCGCACGCGGCCCCACGCCTCGCCGGCCACGAGCGAGTCGCTGACCTTCAGGCGACCGCGATGGATCAGAAGGGTGACCACGGGCCCGCGGCCCGGGTCGAGGCGCGACTCGATCACGAACCCGGAGGCTTCCGCATCCGGGTTGGCCTTGCAGCTCCTGGATCTCCGCCAGCGTGACGAGGGTCTCGAGCAGGTCGTCGAGGTTCTGCTTGGTCTTGGCCGAGACGTCCACGAACTCGGTGTCGCCACCCCAGTCAGCCGGGGTCAGACCCTGCTGGGCGAGCTCGCCGCGAACGCGGTTCGGGTCCGAGCCCTCCTTGTCGATCTTGTTCACGGCCACCATCACCGGCACCTCGGCGGCCTTGGCGTGGTCGATCGCCTCGACGGTCTGCGGCATCACGCCGTCGTCGGCGGCCACCACGATCACGGCGATGTCCGTGACCTTCGCCCCGCGGGCACGCATGGCCGTGAAGGCCTCGTGGCCCGGGGTGTCGAGGAAGGTGATCGTGTGGTCGCCGTGGTGCACCTGGTAGGCGCCGATGTGCTGGGTGATGCCGCCGGCCTCGCCGGAGGCCACCTCGGTCTCGCGGATCGCGTCGAGCAGCGACGTCTTGCCGTGGTCGACGTGGCCCATGATCGTGATCACGGGCGGGCGCTCGATCAGCTGCTCGTCGCTGTCCTCGTAGGTCGGGTCCTCCTCGACGTCTTCCGACGCGGAGTGGAAGGTGACCTTCTTGTCGAAGCCCTCGGCGAGCACCTCGATGGCCTCGTCGGAGAGCGTCTGCGTGAGCGTGGCCATCTCGCCGAGCTCCATCAGCTTCTTGATGACCTCGGGGGCGGGCAGCTTGAGCGACTCGGCTACCTCCTTGACGGTCGAGCCCGAGCGGACCGGGACCGGCGGGTCCTCCTCGAGCGCCGCGGCGGCAGCCGCCGCTGCCTGCGCCTCGAGATCCGGCTCCACCCACTGGGGACGACGCCGCCGGCCGCGCCCACGGCGGGCCGGCTGCTGCGGAGGCGGCGGAGTGCGATCGCGCCGCGCAGCCTGAGAATCGATTACGACGCGCCGGCGTCCGCCACCGCCGCCACCGCCGCCGCCGCCCTCGCCGCCGCGACCGCCACGGGTCGGCCGGGCACTGCCGCCGCCGCCACCGCCGCCGCCACCGCGCGAGGCGCCGCCGGGACCACCCGGGACCGCGGCCGCCACCGGGGCCGTTCGGACGATCGCTCTGACGTGGGGAGCTCGCGGGCTTGGGCGGCTCCGGGGGCGGAGCCTCCTGAAGAATTCGCGGGCCGCGGCCCTCGGGGCCGGCGCGCTTGACGTCGCCCTCGGGGGTCGGCGGACGCGCGATCGCGGGTCGGGCCGGCTGCTGCTTGCCGCCGCCCTTGGGCTTGGCGTCCTTCGCGGGCGCCTCGGCCGCGGGCGCCGCGCCGCCGTCGCCTGCCTCGGCTGCGGGTGCAGCGCCGCCGTCAGCCTTCGCCTCGGCCTCGGCGCCGCCGTCGCTCGCCTCGGCCGCGGGAGCCGCGGCGGCCTCCGCCTTCGGCTTCGCGCCGCTATCAGCCTTCGCCTCGGCCTTCGCGCCGCCCTTTGGCTTCGCGCCGTCGGCCTTCGCCTTGTCGGCCTTGGCGGCGGCCTTCTTCGGCTTCGCCGGGGCCTTCGTTGCGGTCGCCCGCCGTTGCCGAATGCCTTCGCGGCGTCGGCCTCCTCCACGCTCGAAGCGGCTGCGGTCACGCCAAGGCCGGCCTTCTGGAGAATCTCCAGGGCCTCCTTCGAGGTGATCCCCCGCTCTTTAGCTATCTCGTGGACGCGCTTCTTTGCCATTCGGTGATGAAGTCTAAGGTCTCCTGTTGCACGGTTACCGGCGCACGGAAGGTCCGTGCGAGCGGTCGGCCCGTTCCGAGCCTAGCGGCGCAGTCTGGGTTGGCACAGACGTAGGCGCCGCGGCCTTCCGACTGTGCAGCCGGGTCCGCTCGGACCCGGCCATCCTCGCCCCGCACCAGCCGCAGCAGCTCGCCCTTGGGAAGCGAGCACCCGCAGCCGACGCAGCGGCGATGCGGCTTTACGACTTCTCCGCCTCCTCGGCGGACGGATCCTCCTCGGCGGCGGCGACCGCCGCCTCCTCCTCCTCGACCGGAGCGTCCTGCTCGGCGAGCGGTTCCTCAGCGGCGGCGGACTCGTCCTCGGCGAGCGGCTCGTCCTCCGCGACAGCGGGCTCGTCCTCGGCGTCCGCGGGCTCGTCATCCGCGACAGGCTCCGCGTCAGCGACGGGTTCCTCGTCCAGCGGCTGGTCGGCCGCGGCGGAATCCTCGACCGAGGCCTCCTCGACGGGCGACTCCTCGGCGACAACGTCCTCGACCGGGGCGTCCTCGACCGGCGCGTCGTCGACTTCGACCGCCTCGGCCACGGCCAGCTCGCCGTCGCCCGCTGCCGCGAGCTCGTCGGTGCCCTCGTCCTCGCCCTCGCCGGCGGGCTCCTCGCCCTCCTCGGGAGGCACGAGGTAGTCGGTGTCCGGTTCCCTCGAGCGCCTGGTGCGCGGGCAGGCCGCAGTAGCGGGAGCCGGGCAGAGAGGCGTTCGGGCAGCGCTTGCCGTTCGCGAGGATTGCAGGCGCAGCGACCGGCCACGTCCTCCTCGGCGTAGCCCATCTCCGACTCCTCCTCGGCGAACTCGGTCTCCGAGCGGATGTCCACGCGCCAGCCGGTCAGCCTGGCCGCCAGCCGCGCGTTCAGTCCGTCCTTGCCGATGGCGAGCGAGAGCTGGTCGTCGGGGACGATCACTGTGGCCTGCTTGGCCTCGTCGTCCACGAGCACCTCGCGCACGCGCGCCGGCGAGAGGGCCTTCGCGACGAAGCGCGCCGGCTCCTCGTTGAACGGGATGATGTCGATCTTCTCGCCGCGCAGCTCGGATACGACCATGCGCACCCGCGAGCCACGCGGGCCGACGCACGCGCCCACCGGGTCCACCCCGGAAGCGTGCGACACGACCGCGATCTTCGAGCGGTAGCCGGGCTCGCGCGCCACGTTCTGGATCTCCACCAGCCCGTCGGCGATCTCCGGCACCTCGAGCTCGAACAGCGCGCGGATCAGCTCTGGCGAGCGCCGCGACACGATGATCGACGGGCCCTTCGCCTGGTTCGAGACGTCGGTGATGATCGCCTTGACGCGCTGGCCGTGGTCGTAGCGCTCGCCGTGCACCTGCTCGCCGCGAGGCAGCAGCGCCTCGACGCGCTCGCGCAGCTGCACGAGCGTGTAGCGCGAGTCGGACTGCTGGACGATGCCGGTGATCAGCTCGCCCACGCGGTCCTGGTACTCGTTGAACATCATGTCCCGCTCGGCCTCGCGGATCCTCTGGAGGATCACCTGCTTGGCGGTCTGCGCCGCGATGCGTCCGAAGTCGTCGGGCGTCACGTCGCGCTCTTCGATCTGATCCCGGTACTGGGCGAGGCGCTCCTGGTCGATCTCCGGCGGCTCGGGGTAGACCATCTCCCCCGTCTCCGGATCCACGGTCGGCTCGCCGGCCTCCTCCTCGACCTCGTCGAGCAGCTGCTCCTCGAGGTCGGGCGGAAGCAGCAGCTCGTACACGCGGAAGTCACCGCTCGAGCGGTCCACCTCCACGCGTGCGTACTTCGCCGCACCCGGCGTCTTCTTGTAGGCCGACAGGAGCGCATCCTCCAGGGCCGCCATCAGGCGGTCCGCGGAGATTCCCTTCTCGCGCTCGAGGACTCCTACGGCCTCGACGATCTCCTTGGTCATCGCTCCCCCTCGAGCAAATTGCTGCGGTTGATCTCCGAGTAGGGAATCGAGACGACCCCCGTGTCGGCGGCCACCGTGACCTCTTCGTCACTGGCGCCGACGAGTTCCCCGGTGAAGGTCTTGTGGCCGTCCCTCGGCTGACGCAGGCGCACACGGGCGCGCTTGCCGAGGAAGCGGCGGAAGTGGTCCGGCTTAGAGAGCGGGCGCTCCGGGCCGGGTGAAGAAACCTCGAGCCCGTACTCGACCAGCAGGTCGGTCAGGTGCTTCGTAACCCGCTCGCAGAGCGCAAGGTCGACTCCCTCCGGATGATCGATGAACAGCCTGACGCGCTCGCGCCCGGCCTGCTCGCACGCCAAGACCTCGACGTCCGGCTCGGCCGTCGAGAGGCGCTGCTCGATGTGTGTTTGAAGAGATTCGATCCGCATTTACTCAGAAAAAAGGTGGACCTCGCGGCCCACCTTCAGGTGCCGCCCGGGAGGGCGGCGAACGACTGAAGTTGTCTGACGAGTGTAGAGGCTCTAGAGCTGAAGCGACTTGGCCACGAGGAACTCCTCGAGGCCGTAGCGACCGAGTTCGCGTCCGTGGCCCGACTGCTTGTAGCCGCCGAACGGGGCCATCGGGTTGAAGGCGCCGCCGTTGATCTCGACCTGGCCTGTCCGGATCCTCGCGGCCACGCGCTTGGCACGCTCCTCGTCGGCCGACCAGACACCGCCGGCAAGGCCGTAGACGCTGTCGTTCGCGATCCGGACCGCGTCCTCCTCGTCCTCGTACGGGATCAGCACGAGGACGGGGCCGAAGATCTCCTCCTGGGCGATGGTCATGTCGCTGGTCACGTCTGAGAAGACCGTGGGGCGCACGAAGTAGCCGCGGTCGAGACCCTCCGGTGGCTCGGCGCCGCCGGCCACGAGCCGTGCGCCCTCCTTCTCGCCCGTCTCGATGTAGCCGCGCACGGTCTCGCGCTGGGAGTCGGAGACGAGCGGGCCCAGCGCGCTTCCGTCCTGGAACGGGTCGCCGGGCGTGAAGACCTCGTCCGCGATCGTCGCCGCGATCCGCTCCGCCTGCTCGAGCTTGTCGCGCGGTACGAGCATGCGGGTGAGTGCGCTGCAGGTCTGCCCCGAGTTGAGGAAGCACTTCGCCACGCCGTCGGTGACGGCCTCCTCGAGATCGGCGTCGTCGAGGATCACGTTGGGCGACTTGCCACCGAGCTCGAGCGACACCGGCTTCGGCGCCTGGGCCGCCAGCTCGGACACGCGCCGGCCCGCGCGCGTGGAGCCCGTGAAGGAGACCATGTCGGTCTCGGGGTGCGAGACGATCGCCTCGCCCACGACGGCGCCCGTTCCGGTCACCAGGTTGAAGACACCGGCGGGCAGCCCAACCTCCTCCATAATCTCGGCGAGCACGAAGGCGTTCAGCGGTGCGACCCCGCTCGGCTTCAGCACCACAGTGCAGCCGGCGGCGAGCGCCGGGGCGACCTTGTTGGCGATCTGGTGCAGTGGGTAGTTCCACGGGGTGATCGCGGCCACCACGCCGGCCGGCTCGCGCACGATCAGCGAGTTGCCGACCTCCTCCTGCCAGGTGATCTCGTTCACCAGCTCCGGCATCGACGCGAAGGTCACCTCGGAAGCCCGGCCTGGATCATCCGCGACAGGCCGATCGGCATACCGAGCTCGGTGGTGATCAGCGCGGCCAGGTCGTCACCGCGCTCCTCGAGCTTCGCTCCGATCGCCGCGCAGTAGCCGGCACGCTCATCCGGCGGAGGTCTGCGACCAAGCATCGAACGCCGCGCGTGCAGAGCGCACGGCGCGGTCGGCGTCCTCGGCCGTCCCCTCGGGGACGCGGCCGATGATCTCCTCGGTCGTCGGATTCACGACCTCGATCGAGCCGTCCCCGGTGGGCTCCACCCACTCCCCGCCGATGAAGAGCTTGTCCCGTACGAGTGCGTCCGATGCGATGGCCATAGACACACCGTATCCGGGTAGCGGGTGACGATGGACATCAACCCCATCGAAGTGCAAAAGCATCTGGGCGGCATCGACTACCCCGCGAGCAAGGACGAGGTGATCGCCACCGCCGAGTCGAACGGCGCGCCCCAGGAGATCATCGAGGCGCTCCAGGAGATGGACGGGACCGAGTTTGAGGGCCCGGACGACGTGATGGCCGCGCTCGGAGCCGCGGACTAGGTCTCGAGCAGCAGAGTGACCGGGCCGTCGTTCACGAGCGAGACGGCCATGTGGGCGCCGAAGACGCCGCCCTCAGCGCCCAGGGCGGCGCGCACTCGCTCGTAGAGCGGCTCGGCCTCCTCGGGCGGGGCGGCGTCCACGAAGCTGGGGCGGTTGCCCTTGCGGGCGTCGCCGTAGAGCGTGAACTGGCTGACGACCAGGGTCTCGCCGCCCACGTCGCCTACGGACAGGTTCATCTTCCCCTCAGCGTCCTCGAACACTCTCAGCGCAAGCAGTTTTCGCGCCAGGCGATCGCCCTCGTCGGGACCGTCCCCCCGGCGGATGCCGAGCAGGACGAGCAGGCCCGGGCCGATGCGGGCGACCTCCTCGCCGTCCACCGTGACCGAGGCCTGGCTCACTCGTTGCACCAGGGCGCGCACGCGTGCGTACTCTGCCGGAATGGCCGCCGTGGATGAGGTGGATGCGTATCTGGCGTCCGTTGACGCGCTGGGCGTGCGCCGGCTCGCCCACACCGAGTGGGGCATCGTCGTCCCCGCCGACAACGCGGGGGGCGACCCGATCGAGGCGAGCGTCCGGATCGCCGATGGCCTGCTTCGAGTGCAGGCGCTCGCCCTCCACGCCGCGGGCGATCTCGACCCCTGGATGCTGCTCTGGTGGAACCGCCAGACGCGCATCGTCCGCTTCGGCTGCACGCGCTCGAAGGACATCTGGGTGCACGCGGAGATCCCGGTATCGGATGCGGACGAGCGCGGCGTGGACCGGCTGCTCGGGCTCGTGACGGAAGCGGTGGTGGCGGTGCGAGGCAGCCGCGCGCAGGGCTAGGCAACGCCGCGAAAAACAGCAGCAATGAGGGCAAGCGCCGCCACTCTCGCTGCGTTTTGCACGATATGTATGCAAAACGTGGAGAGAGTCATCGCCTGGCTCCGGAGATGAGCGCTGCGGCCGCGGGCGACACCGCCGCGCGTGCGTTTCGCTCGCCGTTTCGCTGAGTCCTCCTAGGCGACCGTCTGCAGCCGTGCCGCCAGGGCCTGGTAGTCCTTGCGGTCCGGGCGCATGTGGGCGGCCAGTGCCGCGTGGCGGCGGGCCTCTCGCGTCCGACCGGTCTTCTCGAGCGAGCGGCCCAGGCAGAAGTGCGCGTAGTCGTTCACGGGGTAGCGCTCGACCACCGCGGCGAACTCCTCCGCCGCCTTGTCGAAGCGCCGTGAGCGGAAGTACGCGCGGCCGAGCGCCTCGCGGATCGAGCCCTTGTCGGGCTCCAGTGAGCGCGCACGCTCAAGTGGGACGGAGGCAGCCATGAAATCGCCCTGCTCGAGAAGCTCGCTCCCCTTTTTGAAGAGTTCGTAGGCGTTCTCAGCGCTCATTGCTGTGGTTCTACGGTAGTTGGCCGCGACTCCGGCGTCCTCAACCTTTCGACCTCGTCGAGTATCGCCGCCGCAACCTCTGCCTTGGGTCGACGGCCGACCTGGCGTTCGCCGTCGGGCAGCACGATCGTGACCTCGTTGTCCGTGCTGTCGAAACCGATGTCCGACCGCGAGATGTCGTTCACCACGACGGCATCGAGGCCCTTGCGCGCGAGCTTTGCGCGCCCCCGGTCCAGGGCGCCCTCGCCATGCTCGGCGGCGAAGCCGATCACGGTCTGGTCGGGGCGCCGCTCCGCGGCGACGGCGGCGACGATGTCAGCGGTCGGCTGAAGCTCGATGGTCAGACCGTCGCTTCCCTCCCTCGAGATCTTCTCGTCGACGGGCTCGGCGGGTCGAAAGTCTGCGGGCGCCGCGGCCATGATGAGGACGTCGTTGTCGCCGAAGCGCTCCCGCACCGCGAGTTCGAGTTCAGCGGTCGTCTCCACGGGGACGGCGGCCACGCCGGGCAACGGGACCGCAACGTTCGCGGCGATGAGGGTCACGTCCGCTCCGCGCCGTGCCGCCTCCTCCGCGAGCGCCACCCCCATGCGCCCGGACGAGCGGTTGCCAACGAAGCGAACTGAGTCGATCGGCTCGCGGGTCCCTCCGGCCGTCACCAGCACGCGCAGCCCGTCGAGCGAGCGCGGTGCGTATGCGAGCGCGGCCTCGACCGCGGCGAGGATCTCCGGCGGCTCGGCCAGGCGCCCCACCCCCCACTCTCCCTTCGACGCGAGCCGCCCTGTGCCCGGGTCCACGATCCGGGCGCCCCGCGAGCGCAGCAGCTCCAGGTTCGCCTGCGTGGCCGGGTGCTCGTACATGTGGGTGTTCATCGCCGGGGCGAGCACCAGGGGCGCGGTGTTCGCAAGCGCCGCCGAGGTGAGCAGGTTGTCGGCAAGCCCGTGGGCCAGCTTCGCCACGGTGTTCGCCGAGGCGGGCGCCACGACGAGCACGTCGCAGCGCGCCACGAGCTCCAGGTGCGAGATCGGGTCGTGGTCGAGCGCCGGGTCGCCGGGGAAGGCGCCGCGAGCGGGGTCGGGCTCGAACTCGTCCACGAGCACGGGCGCGCCGGTCACGCCCTCGAACGTCGCACGGCCCACGAACTGAAGGCTCGCCGGCGTCTGCACGACCCGCACCGAGTGGCCCGCCGCGGTGGCGAGCCGCACGAACTCGACCGCTTTGTAGGCGGCAATCCCCCCGCTTACGCCGAGCAGGATGCGGGCCACGCGCCTCCTAGCGGTAGCGGTACTTGATCTTCCCGGCGGCGATCTCCTCGAGGGAGATCTTCAGGTAGTTCTTCGACCCGGTCTCCACCATGGGAGGCGGGTACTCGTCGAAGGTCCCCTCGCCGAGGTTGTGGTAGTAGGAGTTGATCTGCCGCGCACGCTTCGCGGCCACGAGGACCACGGCGTAGTGGGAGTCGACTCGCTCGAGCAGCTTGTCTAGACGTGGCTTAATCAAGGCGGACACATCGTAGCGGCAAGCCGAGCAAGTTCCTGCAGAGCGCGCTCCAGATCGTCGTTGCACACGTGATACGGGAACTCGTCGCGGGCGTCCAGCTCCTCGCGCGCAGCCGCCAGCCGGCGCTCGATCTGCTCGGGTGAATCGGAGCCGCGGGCGGTCAGCCGCTCGACGAGCGCCTCGAACGAGGGCGGCTCGATGAAGATTCTCGTGGCCTCCGGAAGCGTTTCCTGCACCTGGCGCGCACCCTGGACGTCGATCTCGAGCACGATTCCGCGCGCCGGGCGCTCCAGCTCGCTCCGGAGCGTGCCGTAGCTGTTGCCCGCGTAGACGGCGTGCTCGACGAACTCGCCGGCGGCCACGCGGCGGTCGAAGTCGTCCTGGCTGAGGAAGTGGTAATCGACCCCGTTCACCTCCCCCGGGCGAGGGTCGCGCGTGGTGGCCGAGACGGCCAGCTGGAGGCCGGGAACCCGCTCCAGGAGCGACTTTATGAGCGTTCCCTTGCCGACGCCGGAGGGCCCCGTGATGACGAGGATTGGGGCTATCGGCGCAGGTACGAGACGAGCTCGTTGCGCTGCCGCTCGGAGAGCCCGCCGATGGTCTTGCTGGGCGAGATGCGGCAGTGCGTGAGAATGCGGTTCACCTTCACGCGCCCGTATTTCGGCACGGCCAGGAGCAAATCGAAGACCTTGGCGGTGAGCACGTATTCAGGCGGATCCAGCAGCAAACCGTGGATCTGGGCGCGGCCCGCCTTCAGGTCCCGCTTCAGCTTTGCTCGCCTCGTTCGGATGTCATTTGCACGCTGGAGAGCGTCCATGCGCTGGGTGAGCGAACGTTCGGGAGCGAGGCCCGCCGAGTGACTTTTGGCGGGCGACTGGGAGGCGGCCGGCATGGGCGGCGATAGTACACGCTGTGCCGCTGGCGTCGAGGGGGAACCCGCAAAAAATCCGCGAATTCAGCTGGACCTCGACCTGAGCTTTAGGTTGGTTGCGGGTCCTTGAGCGTTTTCCTTTTGTTTGCAGGGATTTTCGTGAGCAAAATCGCTACTTTTCCCCGCAAGTGGCGGAAAGTTGCCGCATCTTCCGCAGAACGAGCGCGCTCGTGTCCCCCAAACGGGCGCAGACACCTGTCTAAGCGGTGGTGCCGGGCCTGCCCGAGAGGGACAGCTCCGCCAGCTCGGCAGCAATCCGTCGCCCCGCGGCCGGATCTCGGAAACTTTCGGTGCCAACGGCGACCGCCGAGGCCCCCGCGGCCATGAAATCGGCCGCGTGACGTCCGCTCGCGATTCCGCCCATGCCGATCACGGGGATCTGCACGCGACTCGCCACCGCCGCCACCTGCTCGAGCGCGATCGCCCTGATCGCGGGTCCCGACAGGCCGCCGGTGCGACCCCCGAGCCACGGCTCGCCGGTCTCGGGGTGAAGAGCCATGCCCTTGAGCGTGTTCACCAGCGAGACGGCGTCCGCGCCCGCCGATTCCGCGGCGGCCGCCACGGTCCCGGGATCGGTGGCGTTGGGTGTGAGCTTCACGATCAGCGGCTTCGCCGTCTCCGGCCGCACGCGCTCCAGCGCCAGGGCGGTCTCTGCGGGATCCGCGCCCATGATCAGGCCGGTCTCCACATTCGGGCAGGACACGTTCAGCTCCAGCAGCGCCACCTCGTCGCGCTCCCCCACCGCAGCCACGAGGCGCGCGAGCTCGTCGCGGCCGAAGCCCATCACGGAGACCACGAGCGGCACCGGGAGCTGCGCCAGCTCCGGTAGATCCGAGGCGAGGAAGCCGTCGAGGCCCTTGTTCGGCAGCCCGATCGAGTTGATCATCCCGGCGGGCGTCTCCCAGAGCCGAGGCGGCGGGTTGCCCTGCCGGGGCTCGAGGGTGATCGTCTTCGACACGAACGCGTCGAATGGGAAGCGCTCGAGCAGCGCATCGCCGAAGGCGTGCCGGGCGGCGATGGCATCGAAGGTGCCGGAGCCGTTCAGGACCGGGCCGCGCAGTGTCACGCCGCATAGCTCGAATGTGCCCTGCCGCGCCGAAGGCGTGGGATCGGGTATCGCGGCCATCAGTGGCCGGCTCCCGGGAACAGCGCCGTCTCGAGACGATCGGCGTCGAGCACCGGACCGTCCACGCAGAGGCGCACGTAGCCGTCGGTCGTCGGCACGACGCAGCCGAAGCAGGCGCCGAAGCCACACGCCATCCCCGACTCGAGCGCGAGTTGGGCGGGCACGCCGCGGTCGGCGCACAGGGCCCGCACCGCCTCGAGCATCGCCGGCGGCCCGCAGGCGAAGACCATCACCTCGGTGTTGGCGTCGAGCTCGGCCGCAAGCCGCTCAGTCACGAGTGCCTGGCGGCCGACCGAGCCGTCGTCGGTCACGACGGTGGGCTGTCCGCTGAACACCGCAGCCGCCTGCGCGTGGGCGGCGCTGCGGAAGCCGAGCAGCACGGTCGGATCGTCGAGCTCCTCCTGGAGGCAGAGGAGCGGCGCCGCCCCGATGCCCCCTCCCACGAGCACCGGCCGGGCACCCTCCGGCGGCGGGCCGGAAGCCGATCCCGAGCGGCCCGACCAGGGCGAGGCCGTCGTCGGGCGCGAGCCCCGCCAGGCGCTCGGTGCCCGGGCCGATCGCCTCGAGCAGGAAGCCGAGTGACACGCCGTCCGGCTCCATGTGCGCCCTGGCGAACGAGAAGGCCCTCGGAAGGTACGGGCGCTCGTCGCCTCCCCCGCCCCAGCACTCCTCCGCGGCGAGCATGTAGAACTGGCCCGGCCGCGGATCCCTGGGACCGGACGCGTCGTGGGCCGTGACGAGGTGGTACGCGCCGAGCCGTTCGATGCCGGATACGACCGCCACACGCCGCTCGGGGGGCGCGAGCGTCCGCGGCTCGGTCAAGTGGTGCGCTCCGCCTCCGCGGCCTCGGGCAGGACGCTCCGGAACGATGCCCCGCCGTGCAGCTCCTGGAGTGAGATCACCGATGTGTCGCCCGAGCGGCTGGAGCGGATCGCCCGCTGCGCCGCGCTGGCGCCCGACATGGTCGTGATGCAGGGAATTCCGCGGCCGATCGCGGCGCGCCGGATCTCGTACCCGTCCGCGCGGGCGCCCGAGCCCGTGGGCGTGTTGATCACGAGGTCGACCTCGCCCGACTCGATCCGCTCGACCACGTTCGGCGAGCCCTCGGACAGCTTCTTGATCCGCTCCACCGGCACGCCCATGCGGCGAATTGCGGTGGCCGTTCCGCCGGTGGCCACAACCTGGAAGCCCATGTCGTGGAAGCTGGCGGCCAGCTGCGTGGCCGCCGACTTGTCGCCGTCGGTGACCGAGATGAACACGGTCCCCGAGTTGGGCAGCTCGGCGCCCGCCGCGGCCTGCGCCTTGCCGAACGCGGCGGGGTAGTCGGACGCGACCCCCATCACCTCGCCCGTGGACTTCATCTCCGGACCGAGCAGCGCGTCGGCGCGGGGGAAGCGACCGAACGGCAGCACCGCCTCCTTCACGGATACGTGCCGCGGCTGCCTCGGAATGTCGATGCTCCATGTCCGCCAGGCGCTCGCCGAGCATCAGCCGGCACGCGATCTTGGCGAGCGACACGCCGATCGCCTTCGACACGAAGGGAACCGTCCGCGACGCCCGCGGGTTCGCCTCGATCACGTACAGCTCGTCGTCGCCGGCCACCGCGAACTGGATGTTGATCAGCCCGATCACGCCGAGCGTCTTGGCGATCGCCCCGGTGGCCTCCTCGACCTGGCGCAGCATCTCCGGGCCGAGCGACATCGCCGGGATCACGCAGGCCGAGTCGCCAGAGTGAACGCCCGCCTCCTCGACGTGCTGCATGATCGCGCCGATCTCCACGTCCTCGCCGTCGCAGAGCGCGTCCACGTCGATCTCGATCGCGTTCTCGAGGAAGCGGTCGAGGAAGATCGTGCGCCCCGCCCCGCCGTTGGTGCGCTTCAGGTAGCTCTGGAGCTGCTCCTGCGAGTAACAGATCTCCATCGCGCGGCCGCCCAGCACATACGACGGACGCACGAGCAGCGGGTAGCCCACGCCGTCGGCCACCTCGAGCGCCTGGGCGTGTGACTCGGCGGTGGCGTATGGCGGGCCGCGCAGGCCAAGCTGGTCGAGCAGCGCCCCGAAGCTCGGCCGGTCCTCCGCCCTGTGGATCGAGTCCACGGGCGTGCCGAGCAGCGGCACCCCGGCGTCGGCCAGGCCCGCGGCCAGCTTCAGCGGCGTCTGGCCGCCGAACTGGACGATCACGCCCTCCGGCTGCTCGAGCTCGATCACGCCGAGCACGTCGTCGAGGGTGAGCGGCTCGAAGTACAGGCGGTCGGAGGTGTCGTAGTCGGTGGAGACCGTCTCCGGGTTGCAGTTGATCATCACCGCGTCGCGCCCCGACTCACGCACGGTCATGGCCGCGTGCACGCAGCAGTAGTCGAACTCGATGCCCTGCCCGATCCGGTTCGGTCCGGAGCCGAGGATCACGACACTCGGGCGCTCGCCGCGTCGGACCTCGTGCTCGGCCTTTCGCTCCCAGCCCGAGTAGTAGTAGGGCGTCTCCGCCTCGAACTCGGCCGCGCAGGTGTCCACCGACTTGAAGCTGCGCTCGAGCCCCGCCTCGGGGTCCTCGCCACGCGCCAGCGCCGCCATCTCGGCCATGTACCAGGGGTCGATCCCGGTGCGCTCGCACAGCTCGGCCTCGCTGTGCCCGCGGCGGACGGCCTCGAACAGCACCTCGTAGCGGTCGGCCGACGGCGTCTCGAGCTGCGCGAGCAGGTCGCCGTCGAAGCTCGTGCGCGTCACGTCCAGCTCTCGGGAGCGCATCGCCTTCACGAAGGCCTGCTTGAAGGTGCGCCCGATCGCCATCGCCTCGCCCACCGACTGCATCGACGTGTGCAGCCCGCCGTCCGCGCCCGGGAACTTCTCGAATGCGAAGCGCGGCCACTTCACCACCACGTAGTCGATCGTCGGCTCGAAGCTCGCCGGCGTCTTGCGCGTGATGTCGTTGTCGATCTCCTCGAGCGCATAGCCCACGGCGAGCCGCGCCGCGATCTTGGCGATCGGGAAGCCCGTGGCCTTCGACGCCAGCGCCGAGGAGCGCGAGACGCGCGGGTTCATCTCGATCACCACGATCTCCTCGGTCTCGGGGTTGACCGCAAACTGGATGTTCGAGCCGCCCGTCTCGACGCCAACCGCGCGGATCACCTTGAGGGCCTGGTCGCGCAGCTGCTGGTAGAGCGTGTCCGAGAGCGTCTGCTGCGGGGCCACGGTCACGCTGTCGCCGGTGTGCACGCCCATCGGGTCGATGTTCTCGATCGAGCAGACGATCACGACGTTGTCGTTGCGATCGCGCATCACCTCGAGCTCGAACTCGCCCCAGCCGATCACCGACTCCTCCACGAGCACCTGCCCGATCGGGCTGGCCGCGAGCCCCTCCGCGATCACCTGCCGGTACTCGGTCTCGTTCCACGCGATGCCGCCGCCGGCACCGCCCATCGTGAAGCCGGGCCGCACGATGGCCGGCAGACCAACCTCGGGCAGCGCCCGCTCCGCCTCGCGCATGGACTTCACCGCCGCGCTGCGCGGGACCCTGAGGCCGGCGCGCTCCATGGTCGAGCGGAACAGCTCGCGATCCTCGGCGCGCCGGATCGCCTCGTAGTCGGCACCGATCAGCTCCACGCGGTGCTTGCCGAGCGTGCCGTCCTCGGAGAGCTGGCGGGCGAGGTCGAGCGCAGTGCCGCCGCCGAGCGTGGGCAGCAGCGCGTCGGGCTTCTCGCGCTCGATCACCTTCGTCACGGACGCCGGATTGAGCGGCTCGATGTAGGTCCGCGTGGCGAACTCCGGGTCGGTCATGATCGTGGCCGGGTTCGAGTTCACGAGGATCACCTCGTAGCCCTCCTCCAGCAGCACCTTGCAGGCCTGCGCGCCCGAGTAGTCGAACTCCGCCGCCTGCCCGATCACGATCGGCCCCGAGCCGATGATGAGGATGCGCCTGATGTCGTCTCTACGCGGCAACGAGGCGCTCCAGGAAGCGATCGAACAGATGCAGGGCGTCGTGCGGACCCGGTCCGGCCTCGGGGTGGTACTGAACCGTCGAGCCCTCCACATCGCGCAGCACGAGGCCCTCGACCGTTCGGTCATAGAGGTTCAGCTGCTGGAGCTCGGCCACGCCGAAGTCCGTCTCCCAGCGAACCGCCTCGTCCGTGTCGATGGTCCGCTGGCCGCCCGGGCCCAGGACGGCGAAGCCGTGGTTCTGCGAGGTGATCTCGATGCGACCGGTCTCGAGATCCTTCACCGGATGGTTCGCGCCGCGGTGGCCGAAGGGCAGCTTGTAGGTCTCGAGGCCCACCGCCCGGCAGAGCAGCTGGTGGCCGAGGCAGATGCCCCAGACCGGCGTCTTCCCCACCACCCCGCGCACCGCGTCCACGATGTAGTCGAGGGCCGCCGGATCCCCCGGACCGTTCGCCAGGAACACCGCATCCGGCTTGCGGGCGAGCAGTTCCTCCGAGGTGATCGTGCAGGGATGCAGCTCGAGATGCGCACCGCGCTCACGCAGATTGCGCACGATCGAGGTCTTGATGCCGGTGTCGATGGCAATCACGCGCGGGCCGTTCCCCTCGAGGATCAGCGGCTCGGCCGGGGTCACCTCGCGCGCCAGGTCCGCGCCCATCATCGACGGCTCCGCCATCACGTGCTCGCGGGCGTCGGCCTCGGGCACCTCCGCGGCGAAGATGCCGCCGCGCATCGCTCCCTTGTCCCGGATGTGGCGGACAAGGGCGCGCGTGTCCACACCGGAGAGCGCGGGGATCCCACAGTCGCTCAGCCAGGTGAGCCAGCCGCCCTCGGCATGGGAGGCGTCCTCGCGGTCGATCCCCTCGCGCATGATCACCGCGCGCGCGTGGATCCGGTCCGACTCCATCTGCGAGGCCGCCACCCCGTAGTTCCCGATCAGCGGATACGTGAAGACGATGATCTGCCCGGCGTAGCTCGGGTCGGTGACCGCCTCCTGGTAACCGGACATCGCCGTGTTGAAGACGACCTCGCCCAGTCCGGTTACGGCGGCACCCACCGAGTCCCCGTCGAAGCGGGTGCCGTCCTCGAGCAGCAGGTAGGCGGCGCTCATGCCACGGCGCCGAGCGCGAAGCTGCGCTCGCGGTAGGCCACCGCGCCGTCGGCGATCGTCATGCGCACGCGGCCGGTGAGCCGCCGGCCGGCGAAGGCGCAGTTCGCGGAGCGGCTCTCGTAGCCCGCGTCGCCCACGTCCCAGTCCGCCTCGAGGTCCACGAGGCAGAGATTTGCAGGTGAGCCGGGCGCCAGCGTCGGCACCACGAGGCCGAAGGGCTCGCCGCCTGCGGTCATTCGCTCCACGAGCAGCTCGAGCCCGATCACGCCCGGCAGGACGAGGCCGGTGTGCAGCGCGGCGAAGGCCGTCTCGAGGCCGGTGACCCCCATCGGGGCCAGCTCGAAGGGCTGCTCCTTCTCCTCGCGCGCGTGGGGCGCGTGGTCGGTGGCGATGCAGTCGATCGCGCCTGAGCGGAGCGCCTCGATCAGCGCCTGGCGATCGGACTCCGCCCGCAGCGGCGGATTCATCTTCATGTTCGTGTCGAGTGTGCGCACCGCGTCCTCGGTGAGCAGGAGGTGGTGAGGCGTGGCCTCGCAGGTCACCTGCGTGCCCGCGGCCTTCGCTCGCTCGATGGCGCTCACGGTCTCGCTCGCGGACACGTGCTGCACGTGGATGCGGCCCCGCTCGTAGAGCGCGAGTGCGCAGTCGCGCGCCACCATCGTCGACTCGGACACCGACGGAATCCCCGCCACTCCGAGCAGCGCGGACATCTCGCCCTCGTGCATCACACCCGTGCCCGACAGCGAGGGGTCCTCCTCGTGCAGGGCGAGCACGCGCCCGGCGAGCTGCTGGTACTGGAGCGCCTGGCGCATCACGCCGGCGGAGCGAACGGGCAGTCCGTCGTCGGTGAAGCCGGCCGCGCCGGTCTCGGCGAGCTCGGCCATCTCCGTGAGCCGCTCGCCCAGCTGGCCGACCGTGATCGCGGCCATGAAACCGGTCGGGATGCGTGCCTCGCCGCGCGCCTTCTCGCGCAGCGAGCGCAGCACCGGCGCCGAGTCCACCACCGGCTCGGTGTTCGGCTGGGCGAGGATCGCGCAGAAGCCGCCCGCCGCCGCCGCGCGCGTGCCCGAGTCGATGTCCTCCTCGTCCTCGCGCCCGGGCGTGCGCAGGTGCACGTGAGGGTCGACAAAGGCCGGCAGCGCGTGCAGGCCCTCGGCGTCCACCACCTCGGCACCGTCAGGCGCGTTGAGGCTCTCCCCCACCTCCGCGATTCGCCCGTCGCGTACGAGCACGTCGCCCAGCTTGTCGAGCCCGGCGCGCGGGTCGAGCAGCCGGGCGCCTCGCACCAGCACCGTGGTCGGCGGCCCGGCGGCGCAGTCGAGCTCGATCGCGGCCCGCGGTCCGGAGCCGTTCATCGGCGCGGCGCTGGCGCTCATGCGGGCTGGGGCTCCGTCTCGGCGCCCTCGCGCACCCCGGATGGCGCACCGCGCCCCGCGAGCAGCTCGTAGAGCACCGCCATCCTCACCACGACCCCGGACTCGACCTGCTCGGAGATCAGTGCCTGAGGCGAGTCGATCACCTCGGCCGCCAGCTCAACGCCGCGGTTCACCGGGCCCGGGTGCATCAGCAGCTGGGCGGGCCCGAGGCGACGCCCGTTGATCTGGTACTGCGCCGCGTACTCGCGCAGCGACGGCACGAAGGAGCCGGTCATGCGCTCGTTCTGCATGCGCAGGGCGTAGACCACGTCGGCCGAGGGCAGTTCGTCGAGGGTGTGGCGAACCCGGCAGCCGAGCGACTCGATCCCGCGCGGGATCAGCGTGGGCGGCCCGCAGACCGTGACCTCGCAGCCCATGCGCGTGAAGGCCAGGATGTTCGAGCGCGCCACGCGGCTGTGAAGCACGTCGCCGACGATCCAGACCGCCAAGCCCTCGAGCGAGCCGGCGCGGCGCTTGAGCGTGTAGAGGTCGAGCAGCGCCTGGGTGGGATGCTC
This sequence comes from uncultured Thermoleophilaceae bacterium, assembly GCA_963774755.1. Lineage (GTDB taxonomy): Bacteria > Actinomycetota > Thermoleophilia > Solirubrobacterales > Thermoleophilaceae > JACVRW01. The sequence goes on from CAVZGG010000014.1 coordinate 157,313, forward strand.
GTGCTTGCCGTCGCCCGCGTTGATCACGGCCGCCTGCGTCCAGCGGGCCACGAGGCCGGCCGCCCCCGCGTGCGGCGAGCGGATCACGATCGCGGCGGGGTCGTAGGCGGAGAGCGTCTGCACGGTGTCCTTGAGCGACTCGCCCTTCTCCACCGCCGAGCCCGTCGCCTTGAGCGTGATCAGGTCGGCGCTCAGCCGCTTGGCGGCGAGCTCGAAGCTCGACTGCGTGCGCGTGGAGGCCTCGTAGAAGAGGTTGATCACCGTGCGCCCGCGCAGCGTGGGGACCTTCTTGATCTCGCGTCCGGAGACCTCGGCGAAGCTCTCCGCCCGGCCCAGGATGCGCTCGATGTCGTCGCGCGAGAGATCGTCGACCGACAGCAGGTGCGGGTGCATCAAATCTTCTCCTCCACGTGGGCGGCCGCGTCGATGGCCACCTCGTCAACTCCGTCGATCTCCTCCACTCTCACGTTCACCCTCTCGCCCCGGGCGGTCGGAAGGTTCTTCCCGACGTAGTCCGGGCGGATCGGAAGCTCGCGGTGCCCGCGGTCGGCCAGCACCGCGAGCTGCACGCGGCTCGGGCGGCCGTAGTCGAAGAGGGCGTCGATCGCCGCGCGGACGGTTCGGCCCGTGTAGAGGACGTCATCCACCAGCACCACGGTCGTGTTCTCGACGGGAAAGTCGATGTGTGTCGAGTGGACAACCGGCTGGTAGTCCGCGCCGCGGATGCCCACGTCGTCGCGGTAGAAGCTGATGTCGATGTCGCCGAGCGGCACGGGCTCGCCGACGAGCTCGGCGACCAGGTCGCGCAGGCGCGCGCCCAGCACGGCGCCGCGACGGTGAATCCCGACTACCGCGACGCCCTCGCCACCCGTTGCTTCGACGATTTCGTGTGCGATTCGCACCAGCGTGCGCCGCACGTCTTCGCGGTCCAGGACCGTCTTCTCACTCACTTAACTATCCCTTCCTGGCCTCTCTGGACCTGGTTAAAGGAACCGCGGCGAGACTAGCACTCAGGGTCGGACGCCAACATCGGCCCAGCCGGGTGACACCCCTTGCAATGGCCGCTACTGTGGAAGCAGTGACGCCAGAGCGTTCTCAGGCATATGGCAGGCTCATGACGGTGATCTCCGCCGAAGGGGACGCTGCGCTCGACCCTGCCCAGAAGGAGATCCTCCGCGAGGCCGGCGACGCGCTGTTCTTCTGCGAGGACATCGCACTCGACGACGATGCCCGCGAGGCCCTCAGCCGCGTGAGCGACCTCACCGGCCAGCTGGTCGGCGCCGAGCGCTGGGACCCCGAGCTCGCGGAGCAGGTGCTCCAGGACCTCGAGGACTGCGGCCCGCCGCAGCTAGTGCGCCTCGGCGACCCGCGCTAGGCGAAACGAGCGCTGTCAGCGGTGCCCCGCGCCACTAGCGCGCAGTTGTGCATGACATGTATGCAAAACCGCGCGGGAGTGGGCTGACGGCCTGACCGTAGGCCACGACGAGCGGGTCAGACATCCCACCCGGTCGCGGCGGTTGGTCCGACGCCCTGACGTGCACGGGCTCGCCTCGTTCCGGGAACGGGATTTCCACGCGGTCAAAGTCGCGCGGGACGATCACGTTGTCCGAAGCGCGCCAAGTCGCTTGCCTCGTCGCGCACCTCGCCGCCGGAGTAGCGCGGCGAGATGTGGGTGAGCGCCAGCATCTGCACGCCTGCCGCGGCGGCCAGCTCAGCGGCCTGCGCCGCGGTGGAGTGGCGCGTCTCGGCGGCGCGCTCGATCGCGTCCTCCAGTGAAGGTCGCCTCGTGAACCAGCAGGTCGGCCTCCCAGGCGACAAGGCGCGTCATGTCGCTCGGGGCGGTGTCGCCCGTGAGCACGACCTTGCGGCCGCGGCGCGTCTCTCCCATAACCTGGTCGGGCTGCACGCCGTTCACCACCTCGCCGCGCTGGAGGCGGCCGAAGTCGGGCCCGAACTCCACGCCCAGCTCGCGCGCGCGCTCTGGGTCGAACTCGCCCGGGCGCGGCGTCTTCGACGAGCGCGTAGCCGATCGAAGGGCCGCCACGTGGTCGACCCCAGAACGCGGCAATCCGGTAGCCGTCGCGCTCCAGCTCATCGTTCGGCTCCAGCTCGACGAGCTCGATGGGAAAGGTCACCCGTCCGATCAGCGGGAGCGAGCAGCTTGAAGAGGCGCGCGAGCCCGCGCGGGCCGTAGACACGATCAGCTCGCGCTCGCGCTGGCGCAGGGCGAACGTCTTCAGCATCCCCGGCAGGCCGAGCACGTGGTCCGCGTGAAAGTGGGTGATGAACAGCTCCTCGAGCTCCACCAGCCCGACGGAGCTCATGAGCTGCCGCTGCGTGCCCTCCCCGCAGTCGATCAGCAGGCGATCGCCGCCGCGCCGGACGAGCGTGGCGGGCAGGCCGCGCCGCGGGCTCGGCGAGGAGCCGGCGGTGCCGAGGAAGAGAACATCGAGGTCCATCGCGCCCTATGTTGCCTAGCGTCGGCCCTCAGGGGGGCTATCGGGGCGGCGAGTGAGCGCTTCGATGTCCGCAAGATCGTGTTCGCGCCCCGCGGCTCGCTTCATCCGAACGAGGTCAGACAGCCCGGCGACGGCGACCTGCATTCCCTTCAGCTCGATCCTGAGTGCTCTGTCGCGAAGCGCGTCATAGCTGCGCGGCGCACCCTCGACATGCTCGATGTTGATCACGTCGAGCGGTCCGACCCTGGTCATGACCGGGACATGCGGCGCTCGCCGCAGCAGGTGAGGATCAGTCACTTTCGCGTGAGTGCGACCCCGAGGCTCGGCCCCGAGCTCGGTAAGGGCCTCACTCAGGCGGGTGAGGTTCAACATGGTCGGCCGCGCGATCACGTCAAGATCCCTCGTGCTGCGGATATATCCGTGAGCCTGAACCGCGACGCCGCCGATGACAACGAAATCCACGGCGTGTTCCGACAGCACACGGAGGATCTCCTCGGGCTCGAAGACGCGGTCAGGCAGCGCCACGGAGTGAGCGTGCCTTCGCTCCCGCGAGCGCCATCTCGGATGAGAAGCGGTTGAAGCGCAGGCCATTGGCCAGGCGGTCCTCGGGCGACATCGCCCGCTCTCGCATCAGATCGTCGAAGTCGTAACGGCTCGAAAGCCGTCGCGTGTCGAGCACCGGCTCCTCGCCCATGGCGGAGAGGATCGAGCGAAGCCGGGTCCAGGTCACGTCCTCGGCCCCGCTCTCGATCCGAGCGATGGCCGGCTGGCTCGTGCCGGCGCGGTAGGCGAGCTCGCGCTGGCTGAGGCCGTTCTCCTGCCGGAGCGTCTTCACCAGTTCAGCGGGATTCATGATGCCGTATACGGTATCAGAGCGAAACGAGCTCACACCGGGCTGAGCCGCCCCGGCTCGCGATCAGCCCCATCGTGTGTCGCGGCGCCCTGCGGCGCTCCGTCGGGCTTCCCGGGTTGAGGATCTGGAAGCCGTCGTCGGCCTGGTCGTGCAGCGGCATGTGGGAGTGGCCGAAGACGACTACGTCGGCGCGGTCCCCGAAGCGAGCCCGCATGCGCGCGAGGCGGCCGGCGCTCGGGCCGGCGTCGTGCACCATCGCGATACGGGCGCCCTCGGCCTCCACCACGCGCTCTTTCGGCAGCAACCGGCGCAGCTCCGCGCTGTCCACGTTGCCCTGCACGCCCATCACAGGCGGCCCGATCGCCTCGAGCTCGCGGAGCACCTCGAGCGTCGAGAAGTCGCCCGCATGGAGGAGCAGATCCGCCGCCGCGATCCGCTCGATGCACGCCTCCGGCAGCCGCCGCGCCCCGCGCGGCAGATGCGTGTCGGAGATCACGGCGATCAGCATGCGCGGACTACACTGGATTTTCCCCGCGCCCGTAGCTCAGTGGATAGAGCGCTGCCCTCCGGAGGCAGAAGTCGAAGGTTCGAATCCTTCCGGGCGTATCCCGCATCAGCCCACACTGAGCGGCGTTTTGCTAGACGTGGTCGCGGCCGTTCCTGACCCAATCGACGCCGAGCGAGCTCGAGTACTGGGCAGTGTGGTCGGCCGGCCCGAGCAGAGCCGAGTTCAGCGCTGCCGCCTGGAGCTGACCCATGGCGTCACTCCACTGGCGCCACGCCTGGGGGGCGAAGAGGGCGGCGTTCGGGTCAAAGGTGCGGCTCGGGTTGGACACGAGGGGCGAGCCGCTCTGCGGCAGCCCGAGGCCGGCGAACTCGTTCGGCACGGGGCCGCCAACGACCGTGCTGCTCGCGAGCGTCTGGCTGAGGTCGGCGAACTCGTTCGGCGCCGGGCCGCCAACGACCGTGCTGCTCGCGAGCGTCTGGCCGAGGTCGGTGAACTCGTTCGGCGCGGGGCCGCCAACGACCGTGCTGCTCGCGAGCGTCTGACGGAGGTCGGCGAACTCGTCGGGCTCCGGCCCGCCGATGACCGCGGTGTTCGGCTCGAGCGTCTGGGCGGCGGGCGCCGGCGACGGGTCGGGAACCGATGCGGTCTGGGTGACGCCGAAGTTCGGCTCGGGCGGCGCGGGCGCCTCCACGGCGGCGACGGGCGCGTCGAGCACCGGCGCGGGCGCCTCGACGACCGGCGCGGGCTCCTCGATCACCGCGGCCGGGTCGGGCACGATCGGCTCCTCGATCACAGGCGCGGCGTCGACGGTGGGCTCGCAGCAACACGAGCAGCAGGACGGTGTCTCGAAGCTGTCTTCAGGGATCATGCCCACCTGACGGCCCAACCCCCCGCAATCTTCCCGGCGGGAAAAATGTCGGCCTCCTGCGCCGTCCAGTGGCCGTGCCCTTCGCCACCGAGGCAATGGTTCGAATCCTTCCAGGCGTACCTCGCTAGACCCGCTGTAGGTCACGGGTAATACTGGGCGGGCGATGTCGCAGGAGACCGTGAATGTCGCGAGGAACGCGGTCGCCGCGTTCAACCGCCGGGACGTGCCCGCGCTGGTCGAGATGACCACGGACGACTTCCAATGGGTGACGTGGACCGGGACGGTGGAGACCACCGTCTACGACGGGGCCGAGGGGCTCGCGGGCTACTTCCAGGACGCCGACATTTGGGAGGTCCTTAACCTGGACGTCCAGGAGTTCCGCGACCTCGGCGACAGGGTTCTCGTGGTCGGAATGTTCCACGCACGAGGTGGTGGGAGCGGCGTCGAGGTCCGGGCTCCGTACTACTCCGCGTTCTTCGTCAGTGAAGGAAAGCTCGCACGGGTTCTCAGCTTCCGCACGGAGGAAGAGGCCCTCGAAGCCGTCGGCCTGCGGGAGTAGGCGATGTCGCAGGAGAACGTCGAGCTGACTCACCAGGCCTACGCTGCGTTCAACCGACGCGACCTCGCTTCCCTCCTGGCACTCATCGATGCTGACGCCGAGGCCGTCCCGCGCCTGGCCGCCATGGAGGGCGTTTTTCACGGCCACGAGGGGATCCGCCGCTGGTGGAACACCCTGCTCGCCGCTTGGCCCGATTACCAGGTCGAAGTCGTCGAGGTGCGGGACCTCGGCCACATCACGCTGGGAAACGCCGAGGTGTCGGGTCACGCCGCCGACAGCGGGATCGCCGTGAGGCAAAGGGCCTGGCACGTTTGGCGGTGGCGGCGCAACAAGGCCGTCTGGTTCGGTTTCTTCCCGACTGAGGCAACCGCCCTCGCAGCAGCGACGCTGCAGGAGCAGCTCGGCTAGCACTCGAAGCTCGGGGTCAAGTCGAGGGCCGCCACGTCCGACGTGTAACGGGCCCCGTGTTTGGTTCAGTCCCAGCCCTGATCGTCTCAGTCGGCATCGCCGTGGCCGCGCTCGTTCCCAATGCGCAGGCGAGTGCGCCCAGGGCACACGCTGCCGACCTGGACTGCGCGGACTTCGCCACGCAGGCGGACGCACAGAGTTACTTCCTGAGCCGCGGTGGGCCGTCGAGCGACCCCGACCTCCTCGACGGGGACGGCGACGGGGTCGCGTGCGAGTTGAACCCCTGCCCCTGCAGCCACTCGGCCGCGCCGACACCACCAGCGCCAACACCGCCAGCGCCCGCGCCAACGCCGCCCGACGCGAACAGTGACGCGCTCAGCTTCCGTGCCGTCATCACGGCGGTCACAGACGGGGACACGATCAAGGTGCGCCGCGGCCGATCCAGGACCTACACCGTGCGTCTCATCGGAATCGATACCCCGGAGACGAAAAAACCGGGCACGCCGGTGGAGTGTGGCGGCCGGGAGGCCACGTCGAACATGCTCCGGCTGAGTTTCACTCGACCACGCGATACGGACGGGGACGGGCTCAGGGACAGCAAGGGCGGAAAGGGCCGTCGGGTAACGGTGAGAACCGATCCGACCCAGGATCGCCGCGACCGGTATGGCCGCCTACTTGCCTATGTCAAGAGCGCGCGCGGCAGCTTGGCGGGAGCTCAGCTCCGCGCCGGGTGGGCCGCGGTTTACGTGTTCGCCGATCCGTTCGCGCAGCTCGGCCCATTCCAGGCCGCCGAGTCAAGCGCACAGGCGCAGATGCGTGGCGCGTGGAGGCAGTGCGGCGGCAACTTCCACCAGCCCGCTTAGTCGTCGAGTATCTGCGACTTGTGCACGACGGGGCCGCCGGTTTGGGTCCACCGGATCTCGCCGCCCTGGAAGTTGCTCGCGCGGCCGCCGGGGATGTCGTGCTCGTCGCTCGTCGGGTAGCGGAGCTTGCTCCGCTCCCACCCCAGCTCCTGCCACTTGTCCCGGATCGCGCCGTGGACCTCGTGGGCGCCGGTGTCAGGCGTCCAGTAGATCGACCCATGCTCGAAGTGGTTGAAGCGCCCGACTCCGTCGGGGCAGCCGGTCTCGTCCGTCGTCGGGTAGCCGATCCACTTTCTCGTCTTGCCGTATTTGTCGCGGATCGCGCCGTGAACCTCGTGGGCCCCCGTCTCGGGCGACCAGTAGATGGAACCGTTGTCGTAGTCCCGCACGCGGCCACGTCCGTCGGGCAGTGGCCCCTCGTCGGAGCCCGCGCCCTCATCCTTCGGGTTGCCGATCCACGGGAGCTGCGCGTGCTTGTCATCGATCGCGCTCATCGTTCACCCCTTCCGGGCGTTGACGTCGGTAACGATCTACACGAACCGACCTGAGGGGTCAACCGCTGCATCACAACGGTGTCAATTGGGTACGTGTGCCCTCAATCAACCCAAGGAGGGGTGTATGTACATCAGTATCGGCGCAGCGATCCTCATTCTGATCCTGCTCATCCTGTTCGTCTTCTAGTTCCGCCGCGGGGGCCTACCCTGTGGGGCCGATGGCCCTCCAGGATGCTGATACAGAGCGGCTCCTTCGCGAGCGACTCGCGGAGCTCCGGGCTCGCCTTGGCGAACTGGCCAAGGCTCCCGAGCCCGGTGCTGGCATCGGCTTCGGCAAGCGCATCGGGGACGGCACTAGCGAGGCGATCAGCCGGCGCAACGACATCGGCGTCGGCAACAGCCTGCTCGTGACCGAGGAGAAGCTGGAGCGCGCCCTCGCGAAGCTCGACGAGGGCAGCTACGGCCGTTGCGACAGCTGCGGCGGCCCCATCGCCCCCGGTCGCCTCGAGGTCGCGCCCGAGAGCGCGCTCTGCATCGACTGCGCTCGCTGATGAGCGCGCCTGAGGCGCCCTAGCCGAGCGTCCGCTCGTACCACGCCCACGCCGCCCGCAGGCCGCTGTCCAGGTCCCATTTCGGTTCCCAGCCGAGCTCCGTGCGGATCGCGGTCGAGTCGAGGTACTGGCGGTCGATCTCGCCGTGGGGCACCCCGCTGCCCTGGATGTCGGGCTCGACGGCGCGGCCCGAGATCTCGATCAGGCGCCTCACCACCTCGAGGACCGTGAGCGGCTGTCCCGAGCCGGCATTCCATGCGCGCCCACGGAACTCCGGGTCCGCGAGTGAGTCCGCCACTGCCAGGTAGGCCGCGGCCGCATCCTCGACGTAGATGTAGTCGCGCTCCGGTGTCCCGTCCGAGCGAATCACGGGGCGCTCGCCGCGCACCAGCGCACGCGCGCTGTCCGGGATCAGGCGTGCCCAGTTCACGTCGCCCGGCCCGTACACGTTCGCCAGCCGGGTCACCGCCACCGGCATGTCGTAGGTCTCGGCGTACGAGCGGGCGATCATGTCCGCGGCCGCCTTCGAGACGTCGTACGGATACGACGGCTTGAGTGCGAGGTCCTCGCGGTAGGGCAGCTCATCATGCGCGCCGTAGGCCTTGTCGGAGGAAGCCACCACCACGCGCGCGCCCGCATCGTGGTCCCGCACGGCCTCGAGCAGCATGTAGGTGCCTCTCACGTTGGTCTCCCACGTGCCGAGCGGGGCCCGGTTGGCGTCGCCGACCTGGGTCTGCGCCGCCAGGTGGAAGACCGTGCCCGGCCGGTGTTCGGCGAGGGTCTCGCCGAGCGTGGTCAGGTCCCCCTCCACGAGCGTGCAGCGGTCGCGAAGGCCCTCCGTGTCGAAGCGTGACCCGACCAGGTCGGAGCGGCTCAGCGCGACGACCTCCTCGCCACGCGCGAGCAGGGCCTCCACGAGCGCGCAGCCGATCAGGCCCTGCGCACCGGTTACTAAGACGCTCAGCTGCCGCCGGCCACGGCCGGGAGGATCGTGACCTCGTCGCCGTCCTCGACCTCGGTGTCGAGCCCGTCGAGGAAGCGGATGTCCTCGCCACCCACGTACACGTTCACGAAGCGGCGCAGGTCCCCGTCCTCCGCGATGCGGTCGCGGAGGCCGTCGTAGCGGTCATACAGGCCGTCGAGCACCTCGCCAACCGTGGTGGCGCCGTCGACCGCAGTCTCCGAGTCGCCACCCGTAACGCTGCGCAACTGCGTGGGAATCTTGACCGTCACGGACATCGGTCGGCAGATTACACAGCGCCGACCGCGGCTCCGGCGACCGCGTTCTCGAACGCTTCCACCGATGGCTCGATCTCGTGCTTCTCGAAGGTGCCGCGCACCGCGTCGAGGGTCTTGAGCCCGTCGCCGGTGATCACCGCGACCACCCGCTCGTCCGGGCCGATGTCGCCCCGCTCCGCCAGCTTGCGCAGCACCGCGGTGGTCACGCCGCCGGCCGTCTCGGTGAAGATGCCGGTGGTCTGGGCGAGCAGCCGGATGCCCTCGCGGATTTCCTCGTCAGTCACCGAGTCGATCGAACCGGAGGAGCGCCGCGCCAGGTCGAGCGCGTACGGCCCGTCCGCGGGGTTCCCGATTGCGAGCGACTTGGCGATCGTGTCCGGCTTCACGGGCCGGCAGATGTCGCGGCCCGCGTCGTACGCCTGCGCGACCGGGGAGCAGCCCTCGGCCTGGGCGCCGTTGAAGGTGGGCAACGAGCCGTCGAGCAGCCCAACGTCGAGCCACTCCTGGAACCCGCGCGCGATCTTCGTGAACAGCGACCCGGAGGCGATCGGCGCCACCACCCGGTCAGGCAGCTCGAAGCCGAGCTGCTCGGCGATCTCGAAGGCGATCGTCTTCGACCCCTCGGCGTAGTAGGGCCGCACGTTCACGTTCACGAATGCCCAGTCGCGCTCGCCGGAGATCTCGGTGCAGAGCCGGTTCACGTCGTCGTAGGTGCCGCGCACCGCCACGAGGTTGGTGCCGTACACGCCCGTGGCGAGCACCTTCTGCTCCTCGAGGTCGGACGGGATGAAGACGTAGGACTCGAGGCCGGCCGCCGCCGAGTGCGCGGCCACCGCGTTCGCGAGGTTCCCCGTGGAGGCGCACGCCACAACCTGGTAGCCGAGCTCCTGGGCCTTCGCCAGGGCCACGGCCACCACGCGGTCCTTGAACGAGTGCGTCGGATTGGCGGTGTCGTTCTTCACGAACACCTCCCCCAGGCCGAGCGCCTCGGCGAGCCGCGGCGCCCGCTGGAGCGGTGTCAGGCCGACCGGAAGGCCTGGCTGCGGCGGGGCCGCGAACGGCAGGAAGTCCGCGTAGCGCCACAGGGTCTGCGGGCCCGACTGGATCTTCCGCTTGGCCTCCGAGGCGTCGAGCCCGCTGTGGTCATACGCGACCTCGAGCGGCCCGAAGCACTGCTCGCACACGTAGCGAGCGTCGAGCGGATAGGTGGAGTGACATTCCTTGCACTGAAGCGCCTGAACTGGCATGAAAGCCCCTTCTATGTAGAAAACCTCCGCCGGTGCTGTGACGGAGGCCTGTTCAGGCGCCCTGTCACATCTCGATGGAATTGGCACCTTTCCCTGCGGACGTGCGTCCGCGGAGTGGTTGCCGGGGTTTCACAGGGCCATGTCCCTCCACCCCTCTCGATGCAACGGCTATGTAGCGCCGCAGGATACCAGCCACTCGAAGTAGAATGGGTCAGGTGAACGTGCTGGACGACCCCCTCAGACCCAATGCCGAGCCTGCCGAAGCCACGTCTCAGGCGCTCCGCCCGCGCACGGGTCGATCCCGCACGCCTCGCCGCTAGCGCTGAGCCCCAGGTCGAGTCCGTCGAGTGGGGCGGTCTGCGCTGGGTCAACATCGAGCGCCCCGGCCCTGCCGAGCGCGCCTGGCTCGAGGAGCACTTCGAGTTCCACCCGCTCGACTACGAGGACGTCCTCTCCCGCAACCAGCGCCCGAAGATCGACGAGTACGAGGACTACCTCTTCATCGTTCTCTACTTCCCGGTCTTCGACAAGACCGTCGGCCGGCTGAACGCCGCCGAGCTCGACATCTTCATCGGGCCGGACTTCCTGATCACGATCCCGAACACCCCGATCCCGCCGGTGGAGTACCTGTTCGAGCGCTGCCGCTCCTCCGAGGACGTGCGCGACTCCCTGCTTTCGAAGGGCTCCGGCTACCTGCTCTACAAGATCGTCGACGACTCCTTCGACTACTGCTTCCCGATGCTTCGCAAGATCGGGAACAAGCTCGAGCGGATGGAGGAGGAGATCTTCGAGGGCAAGGCCGAGGAGGTCGTGCGCGACCTCTCCAACTCGAAGCAGGAGATCATCAACTTCCGCAAGATCATCCGGCCGCAGCGCGCGGTGCTGCGCGACCTCGAGCGGACCAAGCAGCGTTACCTCGCCGAGGAGATGGAGGTCTACTTCGACGACATCGTCGACGCCTCCGAGCGCATCTGGGACATGCTCGAGAACTACAAGGAGGTCGTGGAGGCGCTCGAGGACACGAACGAGTCCGTGCTCTCACACCGCGTGAACGAGGTGCTGCGGGTGCTCACCGCCTTCAGCGTGATCATCCTCCCCCTCACCCTGCTCGCGAGCATCTTCGGGATGAACGTGAAGTTCCCGTTCGACGGCAGTGAGGAGGCCTTCTGGACCATCCTCGGAGTGATGGTCGCGGTCCTGGTCGGGATGGTCGGCTACTTCCGCAGGCGGGGCTTTTTGTAGCGCGCTGGTTCCCGAACTACAGCGGCGACGGTGGCGGGGTCCAAAAGGTCGATCTCGACCCCATTTGGTGAGGGGGGTTAGGCGCCTTGCCGCTCGCATAGGTCCACAAGGCGCCACACCCCGTCCGTGCGGCCGTCGAGATCTAGGTTTCGACCATCCCCCTTCGGTGCTGTCGTTCGGGAACCGCGCCGTTAGGGTCCCTTGGAAATGGACCCCTCGATCTTCAAGGCCTACGACGTCCGCGGCACCTACCCGGAGCAGATGGACGAACGGCTTGCCTACCGCATCGGGCGGGGCTTTGCGCGTGTGCTCTCGGACCTTCAGGACACGCCGGTCGAGGAGCTCACCGTGGGCCTCGGGCGCGACATGCGGCTTTCGGCTCCGAGCATGGCCGCCGAGTACGCGCGCGGCATCGCGGACGAGGGCGCCGACGTGATCGACGTCGGGATGGTCGGGACCGAGCAGCTCTACTGGACGGTCGGGGCGCGGGAGCTCGACGGCGGGCTCATGTGCACCGCCTCGCACAACCCGGCGGCCTACACCGGGGCGAAGCTCGTGAAGCGCGGAGCGCTGGCTCTCTCCGGCGACTCGGGGATCGGCGAGCTGCGCGAGATCGTGACCGCCGGCGAGCCTGGTCCGCCCGTGGAACGGCCGGGGCAGATCACGACCGAGGACGTGGGCGACGCCTTCCGCAAGGACGCGCTCGCCTTCATCGACCCAAGCCGGCTCACGGCCCGGAAGGTGGTGCTCGACGGCGGGAACGGCATGGCCGGCCCGATGGTCGGGCCGCTGCTCGATGGCTTCCCGATCGAGCAGGTGCGCACCTACTGGGAGCCGGACGGCAACTTCCCGGACCACGAGCCGAACCCGCTGCTCGAGGAGAACCGCCGCTTCATCATCGACAAGCTGGGCGAGACCGGCGCGGAACTCGGCATCGCGTGGGACGGCGACGCCGACCGCTGCTTCTTCATCGACGACACCGGCCGCTTCGTGGACGGCGACTTCCTCACCGCGCTGCTCGCCGACTCGATCCTGCGCAAGGAGCCGGGCGCCGCGATCCTGTACGACGTGCGCGCCTCCCGTGCCGTCCGCGACACGGTCGAGGCGGCCGGCGGCACAGCGCACATGAACCGGGTCGGCCACGCATTCTTCAAGACGCGCATGCGCGAGCTGGGCGCGGCGTTCGGCGGTGAGGTGTCGGGCCACTACTACTTCCACGACTTCTACTGCGCCGACTCCGGAACGATCCCGGCGCTCCTGATCCTGGAGCTGCTCTCGGTGGAGGGCAAGCGCCTGAGCGAGCTGCTGGAGCCGCTGCGCTCGCGCTACTTCCTCTCGGGCGAGATCAACACCGAGGTGGAGGACCAGGACGGGAAGATGAAGGAGCTGGAGGAGCGCTACTGGGACGGCCAGGTGAGCCACCTCGACGGCACCTCGGTCGACTACGACGACTGGCACTTCAACGTCCGGCCCTCTAACACCGAGCCGCTCCTGCGCCTGAACCTCGAGTCGATCGTCTCCGAGGAGCACATGAGGGAGAAGCGCGACGAGGTGCTCGGGCTAATTCGCGGCTGACCTGCCCCAGACCTGCGTCTCGGCTTCGAGCACGATGGCGCGGGCGGCGTCGTAGGCACGCTGGTCGCCGTCGTTGATCGACTGCGCGAGGGCGCCATAGCCGTAGCTCGCCTCATGGAGCGCAACGCTGAGGGCCTCGATCCTCTGCCCGTAGGCCCCACTCAGGTCGACCCGCCCGGCGGCCTGGAGATAGGTCGCCTGGAGGCCCCGGGCCGCCTTCGCCTGGTCGTCGGCGACCAGCGCCGCTGCAACCCGGCGCCTGCCCTCGGCGCGTTCGGCCGACAGCGTCCGCAATGCCCGGCGCACGAGAAGCGGCCGGTGCGCCGCGATCGCTGGGGAGAGTGCTCGCTCTCCACGAAGACGCACGGTGGAAGCTGCCTCGGCGCACTGCCGGGCGAATGCGTTTGCCGTGGGTGTCGAGGTCCGGCACACAACGGCCAAGGACGGGCCGGTCGTGGGAACCACGTAGACGGTGCCGGCCATGCCCGATCCCAGCCTGAGATTCGAATAGCGCTCGGCCTCCAATCGGCCAACCCGGACGGTCTTCCCCGAGGCGCCATCCGGTAGCAGCGCCCGAAGCCCACGCCTGGCGGCGCCCGGCTCTCTGATCAGACCGGTCACGAGCGCGGAATTGCGCTCATCGGAGGCAGCGCCTCCGATCGTGCCGGACAGCCAGTCGAGCCCAGCGATCTGAGGCGCCCCCCGCTCCCAGCCCGCCGGCATGCGGATGCTGAGATCCGCCGCGCTGATTCGGATGGCTTTCCCTTCTCCGCCCCCTCCACCAGCCATCAGCGTGAGCGTGCTCGCAACGGCGGCGCCCGCCACGAGGGCTGCGAGGGCTGTGCCGACCAGCGGGCGGCGGTGCTGGCCGAGCGACGCCCGAACTGCTCCAAGGTCGATCCTCGGCTTGGGAATCCTTGTGGTGGCGCGCGCACTGGGCGCGGCCACTGAAGCCGAGCGCTTCTCCGCCGTGCCGCGACGGGGCTTGCGCTGACGTCCGGACTCGCTGGCTCCACGCCGGCGCGTCGTGGGCGCGCTGTTCCGTTTGGCGGCTGCGCCTGCCTTGCGGCGTGCCGCCTGCGCGCGCTTGCGCTTGGCAGCGGCCTGCTTGCGCGCACGCTTCGCGGCCGCCTTGCGCTTCGCGGCGGCCTGCTCGCGCTTGCGTTTCGCGGCAGCGAGCTCGCGCGCACGCTTGGTTGCTGCGTCCCGCTCACGCTTGGCAACGGCCTCCTCACGCTTTCGCTCCGCCTGCTCTGCCTTCTCGCGCCGCTCAGCCTCCTGCGCCGCCTTGCGCTGCGCCGCTTCGTCGCGCTTCCGCGTTGTCGCGGCCTCCGCGTCCTCCAGCACGGTGGCCGGCACGACGAGCTTCGGCCGTCCTGAACCAGGCTTCTGCGCCGCGCTCCACGGCACCGCACGCAGCGGCTTGTCCTTGCGAACCCTCGGCACCTCCATCTGTCCAATGCGCTCGCCGGCTCGTACGACCTCGACGGCCGCGCGCGCCATCTCCGTGACATTTGCGTAACGGCGTCGCGGATCTGCCGCCATCGCCTGCGCAATCACGGACTCGATCGTCGGTGGCACGTCGCGTGTGCGTCGTGCCTGCTGCGGACGAAGCTGCTCCGGCGGCGGCGCAGCCGTCAGCGCCGAGACCAGAATGGCCCCGAGGGAGTAGACGCTGCTCCGCGCCGTGAGCTCACGCCCGTCCCGCTCCTCCGGCGAGCGATACGCCGCATATCCGTCTCGCTGTACCGTCGTCGCCCCGATCAGCCCAGGCGGGATCCCGTAGTCGGTGAGGATGGCGCCCCTACGCGGATGCACCAGGATGGCGTCGGGAGTCAGCTCGCGGGCAACGAGTCCCCCACGGGCGAACGCGTCAACCGCGCCCGCCAGTCCGACCACGAGCGCCACCGCATTCTTCATGCTGAGCGGGCCGCGCTCGAGAACGGTTCTCAGGCTCGGCGAGGTGGACGGGTGCAGGACGAGCCGGGCCCTGCCCTCGTCACCGTCGACGAGCCGTGCGGGGAGAACGTGCGGATGCCGCAGCGAGGCTCGCTTCGCCGCGGCGCGCAGCAGCTGGGCACGGCGGTCCTCTCGCGACCGAATGCCACTGGCCTGGGCCTGCGTCACGAGGACACTGGCGAGGTACCGAATTCGGACACCATCTGCCCACTCAACGAGCCGGAAGGCGTCCTCCTTCCGCGAGTCGCAAAACTTCGCGCCGCTAGGGTCACGCCTGGTTTGGGTGAAGCCAACGCAGATCCCGGCGACCCCTTCGCGCCTGCGGTTGCGGCAGGAATCCATCGCATCGCCATTCCGACGCCGTTCGCGGTCGGCCGCGTCAACGTCTACCTCATCGAGGACGCGCCACTCACCCTCGTGGATGCGGGGCCGAATTCTGGGACCTCGCTCGACGAACTGCAACGTGGGATAGCGGCACTGGGACACTCGCTCGAGGACATCGAGCTGGTGATCCTCACCCACCAGCACATCGACCACCTCGGGCTCGTGTCCCTGGTGGCATCCCGCTCAGGCGCCGAGGTGGCTGCCCTCGACGTCGCGGTCCGCTTCGTGGAGAACTTCTCGGCTGAGGCGCAGGCCGATGACGACTTCGCCACCGAGATGATGCTCCGCCACGGCATCCCGGAGGACGTGGTCACGGCACTCGGATCGGTCTCTCGCGCCTTCCGCGCGTGGGGCTCCAAAGCGAAGGTGGACAGGGTGCTGCACGACGGAGAGGAGCTGCGCCTCCGCGACCGGACGCTTGCCGTCCACCACCGCCCCGGGCACAGCCCGACGGACACGGTCTTCCACGACCGCGAACGGGAGATCCTGATCGCCGCGGACCACCTGCTCGGGCACATCTCCTCGAACCCGCTGCTGACCAGGCCGCCTGATGGCTCGACGGATCGCCCACAGGCCCTCGTGCAGTACCTGGCATCGCTCGAGCAGACCCGCGCGATGGACGTGAAGCTCGTGCTCCCGGGTCACGGCGAGCCCATCACCGACCACCGCTCCCTCATCGACGAGCGCTTCGCGCTCCACCGCCGGCGCGCAGACAAGATCCATCGATTGATCGCCGAGCGGCCGCGCAGCGCCTACGAGATCGCCCAGACGCTCTGGGGCAACATCGCCGTGACCCAGGCGTACCTCACGCTCTCAGAGGTGCTGGGCCACGTGGACCTGCTCCTGAACGCCGGCCGCGTACAGGAGCTGGAGCGCGACGGCCTGAGCGTGTTCGAGGCGGTCTAGCTGAGCAACCGGCCTCAGCGCGTGGCCGTCAGGTAGCGCTCGTTGCCGCGCGGGTCGAACTGAGGGCGATATTCCTGGCGCCCGGCCTCGCGGAGGCGCTTTCCGCAGCCCTCGCAGGTCCAGTGGTAAACGAGCACGCCGCTGCGGATGTCGTAGGTCGTGCCGATTGCGTGGAAGCCGTCGTGCTTGCAGGCCATTTCGCAATACACAACGTGCGGGCCGTCGGCGGACTTTCCCGGTTGGACGAATCTCGTCCTCAGGGGCGGCGCGCGCGGCTGGTGTACGCCGTGGGGCACCCCTGAGACTGCGTCGCCGCCTTCGCGAGGCAATCCGGCTTCGCCCCGTACTGCCCCTGGCCCGCGTCTCCGCGGGCGGCCCCGCCACCTGACGCCACCGCCAGCACAGTCGTGATCGCAATCGCCAAAAGGGCAACCGCGATCACGACAGCATTGCGTAGCGCGCGCACAAGTCCAGCGTAGTCGCGCCCAGGCACACCAGCAGGCCGAAAAACGTACGGATCACGGGTCGCCGAGTTCAGGCAGCGGGATCGTTAGCCGCCGCGCAACGCGGGCTCGCCCGTCTCGGCTCGAACGCCTGACCGCGGCGGCCACCTCGCGGATCAGTGCGTTTTGCGGGTTCTGCCCGATCGCCCGCCTGACGGTGGCGCGCGGATCCAGACCAGCGCTGGCGCGCGCCACTGCGGTCGCCTCGAGCAGCACCCAGTTGTCGGGATCCTGCTCGAGCGCCCGGGACAGCGCACGCGCGGCTGCCGGTGCGCGCCCGTCGCGCAGCATGCACCACGCGATGATGTGCTGCGGGTTCGCTCGCTGATTCACGAAGTCGAGCGAGTGGCGTGCCTCGCTGCGCGCGCTCGCGCAGTCGCCCGCGTGCATGTCGGCGATGGCTCTTTCCACATGTGCCTGCGAGACCGCGAGCCGCGCAGGCAACAGCGCCAGCAGCAGGCATGCGGCCACACCGGCGCCCTGCAGCAGCAGTTTGCCGGCGCGCCTTGGCCCGGATTGCGACCCAGCGGCGCGTTCTCGCGGCGACTTGGCGAGCGCGGCCCCCCCGAGGGCGAAGAGCCACAACGTGACCGCAGGCATCTCCCAGACCCAGTCCACGACTGCGACGAGTGCCCAGGCGAGACCGGCTGCAAGTAGGGCGGCGAACAGCGCACGGTCGGGGCCCCGGGCCCGCCGGACGAACCCCCCGAGCAGAAGGACCAGGCAGACGGCGAGCAGCGCGAGTCCGACGATGCCGAGCTCACCGAGGGTCTCGAGATAGAGGGAGTGACCATCATGCGCGTCGACCGGTGTGGGACGCGCGCGTGCCCAGGCAACCTGATACGTCCCCGCACCGCTACCCCGAAGATGGTCGTGCTCGAAGCCCAGGAGGGCCACGTCCCAGTGCTCGAGTCGACCGTTGTCGGCCGAGTTCAGGAATCGGGAGGACCCGGATGCACCGGTGGCGCCGTCATCGGACTTGAAGGTGCGGTACTTGTCCGCGACAACCGTCGGCACGTGCAGCGCGGCAGATCCCACCAGCGCGAGCGCGAGCACGACCGCGCCGAGCGCGAGCAGGGCCCGCCGACGGCCGCGCGGCGCGAACGTAAGACGCTCGAGGTGTGTATCCAGGCCGAGGAGGCATGCCCGCACGAGGCCGGCTCCGACAACACATGCGAATACGATCAGCGCGGTTCGATGAGCCGTCGCGAGCGTCTCCGGAGCGAGACGCGGACCAGCGGTGATCGCCCCCGCCGGGTTCACAGTGATCAGCGCAAGCGCTGTCGGCGGAACCGTGGCCAGCGCTCCGCTGATTACCCCACGCGGCCTGGCGATGACCAGGTAGGCCCCAACGCCCACGACCGTCGCCCAGACCGCTCCGCGCGAGAACGTGTAGTAGAGGGTTGCCGTCAGCAGCGGCACAGCAGCAGCGCCCGCCACCCTGACAACCCAGTGCTCGCGCGACGCGCACGCGAAGTGCCCGCTGAGGATGATTCCGATCCCGGCCAGAAGCCCAAGCGCGTTCCAGTAGTCGAGCGGATAAGACAGGCGATCTGACTGCAGCCGGCCCATCCCGCTGACCAGATCCGGCGCGGTTCTGGACAGAAAGGACACGGCGCAGACGGCAACTATCGACAGCGCCAAGCCGTAGACCATCCAGCGGATGCGGCGGGCGGAGTAAGGCATGAGGCCGAAGAGCACCAGCGCAGCCAGGTAACAGAGCGCGCGCGTGTACTCGGGGAGGGCGCGGGCGGGCGAGTCCGACCACCCACTCGACGCCAGCGCCCACGCTGCGAAGCCGCCCAGTGCTGCGGCGGAAATAAGCAGCGCAGGCCCCACGGAGGCGATGGGTCGCCGCACGAGCGCCAGATAGGCGGCGGTCAGTACCAGGAGCTCGGCCGCGACCAGCGCCGGCGCCCCCGGGAAGTAGCCCCCGCTTTGAGCGCTGAAGTAGGCGGTGAGCGCGCCAGGGAGAACGGCGGCGGCCATGAGGATTCGACGCTCCATCAGAGAGCAACGCGCGACGCAAGGAAGAAACAGCGCATCCCAGCCGTTAGTCCAGTGCGTCGGGCTAAGGACTCGGCGCTCTCCCTGCCCACCTCACTAGGAGATTGATGCCAATGAACAGCGTCGTAATCGTCGCTGACAGTTCCTTCGTGGTCGAAACCATCCGGCTCGCGCTGAAAAACACCGCGCGCTTGAAGGTGCTCGGCAAGGTCGACGGACGCGGGTCGATCAGCGACGCCGTCCGGCAATGTCAGCCGGACATCGTCCTTGTGGACGAGATGCAGAACTCTGACGACTGCCTAGAGCGCATCCGCGAGTGCCGCGAAGAGACTTCGGATTCCACGATCGTGCTGCTCACGATGCGTATGGATGACGAGTGGCTCGGGGAGGCGCTGGGAGCCGGCGTCGACGCCTGCATCTCGAAGTCGTCGCACCTGCCCGGTCTCGGAAATCTGATTCGAGAGGTCGTAAGCCGCAACATCGTCTGCGCCGCGCCGCGGGCAGCGTCAGAGGCGGCTCAGCCGCTGGCGGCCAACGGTGACCTGACGGCACGCGAGCGGGAGATCCTCACGTTGGTGGCCGACGGTCTGACGAACTCCACGATCGGCAAGCAACTGTGGGTCACCGAGCAGACGGTGAAGTTCCACCTATCGAACATCTACCGCAAGCTTGGCGTTTCGAACCGGACCGAGGCGAGCCGCTTCGTGCACATGGGCGCTAACGCGCGCCCGCGGCTCGCGGCGGCGGTCCCGCCCGCAGCGGTGCTCACCCCGGTGCACGCCCTGAGCGCCGCGGACGCCGCCTGAGGCCGCCACCTCATGACGCAGCCGTTCGAGGCAGCCGCACGCCGCGGGCCGACCCCTGGCAAGCGGGGCCCGCACATCCGGGTGATTCCGTCGCCTCCGCTTATCGACGCGCGCGGCCTCACCCGTCGGTTCGGCGGACAGGTGGCGCTCCGTGACGTGTCGCTGTCTGTGGCCCGGGGCGAGATACACGCCCTGCTGGGACCGAACGGTGCCGGCAAGACCACTCTGCTCCGAATTCTCGCCGGTCTGACGACGCCGAGCGACGGTCAGGTCGAGGTGCTCGGCTCCGACGCAGCACGTGCCGAGCGGTCCCTGCGAGCACAGATCGGGCTCGTACCCTCCGGAGACCGCACGCTCTACCTCCGCATCTCGGGGCTCGAGAACCTCACCTTCTTCGCGCGCCTCCACGGCATGCGACGTCGCCAGGCGCGCGCGAGGGCCGAGGAGCTGATCGCCTACGTCGGCCTTTCCGACGCTGCGAGGCGCCCGGTAGGGACCTACTCGCACGGCATGCAGAAGCGTCTCTCGGTGGCGCGCGCCCTGCTCACCGCGCCGCCCGTCCTATTGGTCGACGAGGCCACGCACGACCTCGATCCCAAGGCGGCGTCCGACGTGCGTCAGCTGGTGGCCGAGCTTGCCCGTGACGGAGCTGCCGTCGTGTGGGCCACCCAGCGAATCGACGAGATCCGCGGGTTCGCCGACCGCGTGACGCTGCTCGGTGAAGGCGAGGTCCGGTTCACGGGCAGCGTGCCGGCCCTGATCGCCACCACGGACGCGCATAGCTTCGTCCTTCAGTTGCGGCACAACGGCCTCGGCGACGCCACCCGCCGCGTCTCGCGGATGGTCTCGGAGCACTGGACGATCGCGCGTCTCGACGATGACGAGAGCGACCACTATCTCCTCTCGCTCGACGACGGATCGGTGCTTGGCGACGCCATCGGCGCGCTTCAGGCGGCCGGCATCAGCGTCGTGACCTGCCACCGCGAGCGCTCTGAGATCGAGGAGGCCTTCGTGACCCTGAGCGCGAGCACGCCGTCATGACCGCGGTGGCCGCTGAGCTGGCCAAGCTTCCGGCGTTCCTGCGCCGCGATTTCCTTGTCGCCTGGAGCTACCGGATGTCCTTCTTCTCGGACTTCCTCGGGCTCGCGACCCAGATGCTCGTGTTCGCCTTCGTCGGACGGTTGGTCGCGGACGACAGGCTGCCGAGCTTCAACGGTGCCGAGACGACCTACATCGAGTTCGTGGCCATCGGCATCGTGGTCAATCTTTTCGTCCAGATCGCGCTGACCCGGACCGCAACGGCGATCCGGACCGAGCAGATGATCGGGACGCTCGAGGCGCTCCTCATGACGCCGACCGCGACCGCCACGGTCCAGCTCGGTTCCGCGGTCTTCGACCTGGTCTACGTCCCGATTCGGACCGCAATCTTCCTCGGCTTCCTTGCGCTCGTGGTGGGCCTCGATCTCCACGCCAGCGGCATCCTGCCCTCGGCCGCGATCCTCCTCGCCTTCATCCCGTTCGTCTGGGGACTGGGCCTGGTCACGGCCGGTGCGATCCTTACCTTCCGCCGCGGCGACGGCGGCATGATGGTGGGAGTCACTCTGCTCGGCCTGGCCTCGGGCGCGTTCTTCCCCCTGGCGCTGCTGCCGGAGTGGATAGCGACGGTGGCGGAGTACAACCCCCTTGCGATCGCGATTCAGGGCATGCGCGAGGCGCTTCTCGGGGGAACCGGCTGGAGCGAGGTCCCCGGACATATCGCGCTGCTCGTCCCGATGTCGGTGTTCTCGCTACTGGGCGGTGCCCTGGTCTTCAAGCTCGCATTGGGGCGCGAGCGGCGCCGTGGAACGTTGGGGCTCTATTGACCGGGCGCACCGACATCGACCCGGTCTTCCGCCGGCTCCACGAGCTGCTCGACAACGCGCCGTCGCTCCATGACATCGAGCAGCACCGCCTGCTGCTGGTGGCCGCGCGGCGCCGTCGCGACCTCGGTCTCGAGGTTCCGGCGCGCATGGTCGCCGCAGAGCGAATGGCCGCAGCGGGCACCATGGCTGCACCGGTCCTGGCAGCGAAGGTGCGTGCCGTGCTGGACGGGCCCATGCTCGTCATGAAGGGAGCAGAGGTGGCGCACCACTACCCCGACCCCGCGCTCCGCTCCTACGGCGACCTCGATCTGATCGTGCCCGACGCGGAGCGTTCGCAGCGGCAACTGCTCGATGCGGGTTTCGAGCTGTGCGGTGAGGCATGGGTCTACGAGGGCATCCACCACCTCAGGCCGCTGCGGGCGCCCGGGCTGCCGCTCCTCGTGGAGCTTCACCACGAGCCGAAGTGGATTGATCGCCTCGAGCCCCCGAGCGTGCATGATCTTCTCGAGCTCGGCGTGCCGGCCCCGCACCTGTGCGACGGCGTGCTCGTGCTGCCTCCGGCGCCCCACGCCCTGGTGATGGCCGCCCACACGTGGGGTCACTACCCGCTCACGCCCCTGCGCGACCTGCTCGACATCGCGCTCATCGCTCGCAGGGCCGAGCCCACGGAGCTCGAGCGTCTGGCGGAAGACTGGGGCCTGACGCGCGCGTGGCGAACCACCTGGCGGGCCACGGACTGCCTGTTCGGCGACGGGCCCCGGCCTGCCTCCATGCGGATCTGGGCCCGGCACCTTGCGGACGTCCGCGAGCGCACGGTGCTGGAGTCGCACCTCCAGCGCTGGCTGGCCGCCCTGTGGGCACTTCCGCGCCGCGACGCGCTCAGCAGCTTCCGAGCCGCGGTGGTCAACGACCTGCGGCCCGAGGGCGACGAGCGCTGGAGCGCGAAGCTCGGGCGAACGCGCAGAGCGCTCCGGTCCGCCTTCGTTCGCAAATCGCACCACGACCACGCGCTTACAGCGCCATCCGAAGGAGGGCAATGACAGAGCTAAGACTCCAGGGCAGCCGCGTCGACTGGCGCGAGGTCGACGGCGAGCTGATCGCGCTGGCGCGCGCAGAGTCCGTGTACCTGGCCGGCAACGCATCCGCGGCCATCCTGTGGCGGGCGTTGGCCGACGGTACGACGGATGCCGACCTCGAGGCGCTGCTGGTGTCGACGTACGGCATCTCCGCTCAGGCGGCGCACGCCGATGTGGCGGCGTTTCTCGCGGACCTCGGGGCGCGAGGCCTGCTCGAGGCGGCGTGACGACCGCTCCGCTCCGTGTGGCTGCGCGGCGCCTCGATCCCCAGGCGCTTCGCGCGGCCTGGTGGGCGCGCGGCGCTCTGATCCACGCCAGGAGGGCGCTCGCCGGGGGACAGCTCGATGAGATCGCCCTTGCGCCACCGCCACGCCTGCCCGCGAGGGCCGAGCGCGGCGTGCACGCGGTGCTGCGCCGCCGTTCCGCCACATGCCTCGAGCGCTCGCTCGTCCTTCAGCGCTGGCACGCTGCACACGGCCTGCGCCGGGACGTGGTCATCGGGGTGAACGGCGCAACGACGGACTTCCGCGCGCACGCATGGCTTGACGGCGAGCAGCTTCCGCCTGATGTGCGGTTCGACGAGCTGGTGCGGGTGCGGGCATGACCGTGGACCGCGAGCAGCTCACGCCGCTCGAGATCGCCACCGGGGTCGTGGCGGGTGACGGCGCCGACCCCGGCCCGCTGCCTCCGCTTCCGCCCGCGGACACGCCGCTCGCGGCGCTCGAGCGAGCCTGCCTGCCGGCGCTAGGGCGCGGACGCTGTTGCGTCAGCTTCTCCGGAGGGCGCGATTCGTCGATCGTGCTCGCAGTGGCGACCCGCGTCGCCCGCCGTGAGGGCCTGCCGCTTCCGCTTCCGGTCACGAACCGCTTTCCGCACGTTGGACCCACTGACGAGTCGCACTGGCAGGAGCTCGTGGTCCGTCACCTCGGACTCGATGACTGGCTCTGGATCGACCACACCGACGCGCTCGACATCGTCGGTCGGGTGGCGCGACAGGTGCTGGCGCGTCACGGGCTTCTGTGGCCGTTCAATGCCCACTTCCATGTGCCCCTGCTCGAGGCAGCCGAGGGCGGCACGCTTCTCACCGGCATCGGCGGCGACGAGCTCTTCGGGACCTCCCGCTGGGCGCGCGCCGCCTCGGTGCTGTGCCTGAGGGAGTCCCCGCGTCCACGCGACCTGGCGCGGATCGCGCTGCTTGCGAGCCCGCGCCCGCTGCGGCGCGCAGTGCTCGCACGACGCTTCCCGGAAGACCTCTTCCCATGGCTCACCGCGCATGCGCGGCGGGAGCTCGCCGGCGCGTGGGCAGCCGATGAGGCCTCGGAACCGATCAGCGTGCCGACGCGCATCCGGAAGCTGCGTGGACGACGCTGGGCCGAGCTTGGACTCGGCAGCCTCGAGCTCCTGGCGGACGACGCCGGCGCGCACTTGGCCCACCCGCTGCTGTCGCGCGAGTTCGGCGCCGCCGTGGCGGCTGCGGGCGGTCGTCTCGGCTTCGAGAATCGGACCGCCGCGCTGCTCGCGCTGTTCGGGGAGCTGCTTCCGCCAGAGCTCCTGTCGCGCAGGTCGAAGACGTGCTTCGACTCGGCGTTCTGGACCGACCACAGCCGCCAGTTCGCTCAGGCATGGGCGGGCCAGGGCGTGGACCCGGCCGTGGTGGATCATGAGGCTCTGCGCGCCGCATGGTCAGCGCCCGAGCCGGATGCGCACACCTATCTCCTGCTGCAGGCCGCCTGGTTGGATGGTGCCAAAAATGGACACCTCGACGTTCGTGGGGTAGCCCCACGGGCCCGCGGCACCTACGCTGTTCAGTAGCGATGAATGTTGCCGAGACTCCCACTTATGAAGCACCGGCGATCAGCGTGATCGGGTCGGTGCACGAGCTGACGCTGCAGGGATGCGACAAGCGCCTCAACGGCTCTGACGGCTTCACCTTCATGGGCCAGCCGATCACCTGCGTTTCGTAGGTAGGTCGAGCCCAGTCACCTCTCGTAGCTGCGCCTCCCAGGCGAAGGTCGCCCCTGGGAGGCGTTCCGCCGTTCCGCGCCGGCGTTTCCTCAGCCGGCGAGCGTGTGCAGCAGCCGATCCGCGGCATCGCCCGCGCGGCCCCACTCGCGCGGACGGCGCAGCTCCACCATCGGGAGCGCGCTGAGGTGCACGAGCAGGTTCGGATCGCGCGGCAGGAGCCGCACGGCGCGCTGTGCGGCCAGAGCGGCGGGCCGCCACGCCGGCGGCACTGGCGTAACCGTTGGCGCACCGCCCCACGCGAGCCGGATGAAGCCGCGCAACGGGACCGCGGCCGGCACGGGGTCGACCACCATGCGATAGCGCTCGCGACCTCCGATGATCCCGAGCGGCGTGCCCACGCCGAGACGCTCTGCGCCGCCCTGGCGAAGGTCGATCGAGCGCGGGCCGGCAAGCGCGTTCCCATCGCTGTCGATCACGAGCAGGTCGTCCGCGAGGATCGCATGTCCGCTCAGGGCGAGCCATGCGAGCAGGGAACTCTTGCCGGAGCCCTTCTCGCCCATCACAGCCCAGGCGCCATCGCCGAGGATTACCGCGCCGGCGTGGAAGCTCTCCTGGCGGCGCCAGCGGGCCGCGATCGCGGCCACCGGCGCAAGATGCGGGTGCACGAGCGCGTCCGGCGTGGGCTTTTGCCGAACTGTAAAGAGCGCCTCTCCCCGTCGCCTGTCGATCTCGACCAGGCCGTCGTGCACGCGGATCCTGGCCCTATGGTCGTCGACGCCGGCGGGGTGGCCCGCATCGAACCCGAGCTCTGTCCGCAGGTTCAGCGACGGCCAGTCAGCTGGGACGTCGATCAGCAGGCGCTGCGCGGACCCGACCCCACTGACCCGGAACCCGTATCCCCCTCGGCTCGAGCGCGTCACGGTTCGCTCAGAGGCGGACGAGATTGGGCACGCCGCTGCCGGGCGTAACGCCGCGGAAGTCGACCACGAGGGGCGCGCGGTTAAGCACCAGGTCAACGTCGAGCTCGGGGTGCGCTGTCACGATTACCGCGACGTCGCACGACTCCAGCGTCTCGACGAGCGGCTGAGACGAGAGGCCGAACTCTGGGAGATCCGGCACGTAGTCGTCGTGGTAGACGACCTCGCCGCCGCCCTCGCCCAGTAGTTGGATGATCTTCAGGGCCGGCGACTCACGCATGTCCCCCACGCCGGCCTTGTACGAGACGCCCAGCAATGCGATGCGCGAGCCGCGTACCGGCTTGGCATGGTCGTTCAGGGCGCGGGCGACCTTCTCAGCGCAGAAGCGCGGCATCGCCTGGTTCACCTCGCCGGCAAGCTCGATGAAATCGGTGGGCGAGCCGAACTCCCGGGCGCGCCAGGAGAGGTAGAACGGGTCGACGGGCAGGCAGTGGCCGCCCATGCCCGGGCCTGGCTCGAAGCGCATGAACCCGTATGGCTTCGTCGAAGCCGCATTCACGACCTCCCAGATGTCGATCTCCATGCGGTCACAGAGCATTGCGAGCTCATTCACAAGCGCGATGTTCACCGACCGGAAGACGTTCTCGAGCAGCTTCGTGAGCTCCGCGACCTCGGGTGTCGAGACGGGCACGACGTGGTCGCAGATCTCCTCGTAAAGCGCGATGGCGCGCTCCTGGCAGCTGGGAGTCAACCCGCCGACTACCTTCGGTGTGTTGCGCATGAAGTAGTCGGTCCGGCCGGGGTCTATCCGCTCGGGCGAGAAGGCCACGTTGAACTCCGTTCCGACCGTCAGGCCGGATTCCTCGAGCAGCGGCACCACCTGCTCGCGAGTGGTCCCGGGATAGGTCGTGGATTCGATGACGATCAGCTGGCCGCGCTGAAGCACAGCCGTGATCGCGCTGGTGGCAGTGAGGAGCGCGCTGAGGTCCGGCTCACGGTTCTTCGTCAGCGGGGTGGGCACCGCGACGATCACGGCATCGCAGCGCGACAGCTCAGCGAAGCGCCGCGTCGGCGAGAGCCGCTCGGAGATCGCCCGAAGCGTCTCATCCGGCACGTCCTCGATGTAGCTCTCGCAGGCCTTGAGCGCCCCGACCTTACGCGGGTCGACGTCGACCCCGATGACATCGTGTCCGGCCTCGCAGAGCGCTACCGCAAGCGGCAGGCCGACGTATCCCAATCCGACGATCCCGACGTTCATAAGGGCGAGGCTACGTCGCCTGGGGTCGCCTGTACCCCGCCTTTCGGCTAGCCCTATTTCGCGGTGTGGATCCGTTCCTCGAAGGTCGGGTGGGCCCCGGGGTTGAGGAGAGGGATCACGAGCGCGTCTCGCCTGCCGAACCGGTTCCTCTGTTGAGCGCGGCGCCGCTCCTTCCGGGCGGCGATACGCCTGGCACGGGCACGAGCCAGCGTACGGGCTCTGCGAGCTGACCGGCCGAGCGCGGCGCGCTGAGCCGCCGCGAGTCCCGAAGCCGTGACCGGCTTGGTCATGTCGCTCTGCAGCTCGGCCTGGGTGAGCGCGCGGTCGTAGACGCGGATCTCGTCGAGCCGCCCGGCGAACCACTCCGACCAAACGCCGTTCCCGCCGAAGCGCAGCGCACCCGCGCTGTTCACCAGCGTGCCGGCGACGGCGCGTGACGCCACCTGGTTGCCGTTCACGTACAGGCGCTGCGTCGCGCCGTCCCAGCGTCATCGCCAGGTGGGACCAGGCGTTCAGCGGGAGCTGCGCGCTCCCGTTCGACCACAGATCACCCGTGGTGAACAGGTGCCCCGAGGGACGCAGTGCGTCGTTATTCGCATAGAGCGCATACACCAGTTGCCCGGGCTGCTCCTTGATCAGAACGGTCCGCCAGGCGTTCCCGAGCGTGGCCGGGAACACCCACGCCTCGACCGTCGCGCGCGTGGACAGGTCGAGCGAGCCGCTGTCCGGCACCGTCACCCAATCGTTCACGCCGTCGAAGGTCAGAGCCGAACCAAACCTCCCGGCGGTCGTGCGCACAGCCCCCGCAATCGTGCCGTTGTTACCCCGACCCGAGCCGTCCGTCACCCCCGTCCCACTTATCTCATCGAAGCCCCAGGCCCCGACAGGACCCGTCCCGGCGGGCGGGGCCGGGTTGACCGTGAGGGTCACTCCCACCGTCTTCGGCGAGCCGGAGGCGCCCGCGGCGCTGATCGTGACCGTTCCCGTGTAGGTGCCGGGCGCCAATCCCGCGATGTTCGTCGACACCGATAGACCCGCCGGCGCGGTCCCGCTCGCGGGGGCCACGGCGAGCCAGGACTGGTTGTCCGAGGCGGTGAAGCTCAACGAGCCGCCGCCGGTATTCGAGACATTCACCGTCTGCGCCGCCGGGTTCGCCCCACCCTGCGTCGCGCTGAACGCCAGACTCGAAGGCGCCACCGACAGAACAGGTGTCGCCGGGTTGACCGTGAGGGTCACTCCCACCGTCTTCGGCGAGCCGGAGGCGCCCGCGGCGCTGATCGTGACCGTTCCCGTGTAGGTGCCGGGCGCCAATCCCGCGATGTTCGTCGACACCGATAGACCCGCCGGCGCGGTCCCGCTCGCGGGGGCCACGGCGAGCCAGGACTGGTTGTCCGAGGCGGTGAAGCTCAACGAGCCGCCGCCGGTATTCGAGACATTCACCGTCTGCGCCGCCGGGTTCGCCCCACCCTGCGTCGCGCTGAACGCCAGACTCGAAGGCGCCACCGACAGAACAGGTGTCGCCGGGTTGACCGTGAGGGTCACGTCGACGGTCTTCGGCGAGCCGGAGGCGCCCGCGGCCGTCACGGTGATCGGCGCGGTGTACGTGCCAGGAGCCAGCCCCGCAATCGACGGCGTCACGGTCACGGTGGCCGGGGCCGTGCCGCTCGACGGGCTGACCGAGAGCCATG
The DNA here is from genome assembly GCA_963774755.1 of uncultured Thermoleophilaceae bacterium. Lineage (GTDB taxonomy): Bacteria > Actinomycetota > Thermoleophilia > Solirubrobacterales > Thermoleophilaceae > JACVRW01. Next base: position 185,510 of record CAVZGG010000014.1, read on the forward strand.
ATGCCGACTCGGCGTCGGTAAAGCTGAGAGTGCCCCCGCCCGTGTTGGTCACGTCGAAGGTCTGGGCGGCCGGGTTCGCCCCGTTCTCGGTGGCCGTGAAGGACAGGCTGCTCTGCGAGACGGACAGCGCGGGAGGCGGAGGCGTGCCACTGCAGGTGACCGACGCCGCCATGTCTGCCTGAAGTTCGGCTTGGGTGAGCGTGCGGTCGTAGACGCGGATCTCGTCGAGCCGCCCCGCGAACCACTCCGACCAAACTCCGTTCCCGCCGAAGCGCAAGGCGCCGGCGCTGTTCACGAGCGTGCCCCCGACGGCGCGTGACGCCACCTGGTTGCCGTTCACGTACAGGCGCTGCGTGGTCCCGTCCCAGCTCATCGCCAGGTGCGACCAGGTGTTCAGCGAGAGCTGCGAGCTCCCGTTCGACCACAGATCACCCGTCGTGAAGAGATGCCCCGAGGGGCGAGACAGGTCGTTGTTCGCGTACAGCCCGTATACGAGCTGGCCCGGCTGCTCCTTGATCAGAGCGGTGCGCCATGCGCCGCCGAGCGCGGTCGGGAAGACCCACGCCTCGAGCGTCGCCCGCGTCGTGAGGTCGAGGGACGCACTATCGGGCACCGTCACCCAGTCGTTGACCCCATCGAAGGTCAAGGCGGAACCGAACTTCCCAGATGTCGTGCGCGTCGCGCCGGAGATCGTGCCGTTGTTGCCCCGGCCCGAGCCATCCGTCACACCCGTGCCGCTCACCTCATCAAAGCCCCAGCCGCCCACGAGTCCCGCCGGCGGCTGGCAGACCGCCTCCGCGTAGTTCGCTCGGTAGGTGGCAGGGGTGTTCGGCGCAGTGATCGTATGCACCGCCGCGCCGCCATCCGACCAGGAGGAGAACTCGTATGTCTTGCCGGCGAGGGGCTGCGAGGCCGGCGCGATGAGCGACACGTTCGACCCCTGGATCACGGTACGGGTGAACGGGGAAGTCTGCTGTTCGCTCCCGACCGAGAGGTCGAGCCCGGCGGGCGCGGTCTCGAAGCTGAGATCGACCGTCTTCGGGTCGAGCCGCCGCTTCACGGTGCTCGAAAGGCCGTCCGCAGTGGCGGTCAGTTCGAGCTCGAGGTAGGCGGGGTACCCGTGGTCTGGAGCCGAGAATGACCCGGAGGCGCCGCTGAAGCTCTGGACGTTATGGGCGTGGCAGCTCGTCGGGACAAGCGCCGAACAGTGCTGGAGGACCAGGTTCCAGCTCAGTCCGTTGGGGGGCACGGGATTGCCCTGCCCGTCGGTGGCGGAGCCCGAGAACGAGATGACTTCGCCCACCCTCCAGGTGGTCCCCGCGACTGGGGTGCCGATGGTCGGGCTCGGTGGCGACCCGGCCGTGATCGTGACCGTGTCGGTGCCGCTGAGCCCGCTTGGATCCGTGACCCGCAGCCGGGCGGTGTAGGGGCCTCCTGTGGTGTACGTGAAGCTGGGCTTCGAGGCGGTCGAGTCGTCGAAGGCGCCGTCTCCGTCGAGATCCCATGCGTAGGCGAGCGCATCCCCGTCGGGGTCGGTGGATGCCGTTCCGTCGAAGTTCACCTGCAGCGGGAGCGGGCCGCTCGTGGGGGTCGCGGTCGCGTCAGCCGTAGGTGCGTGGTTACTAGCGAGCGCGTGAATCCGCTGTATCGTTCCGCCGTTCAGATTCGCGTAGAAGAGGTCACCGCCGGGGCCCACCTGGAGGTCCACGGGGCCGGCGGCGGCGTTGACGAACGGCTGACGGGTTGCCGGGTCGGGGACCCCGTTCGCATCTGGGAACATCACCCAGATGCAGTTGCGGGAATAGTCGGCGAAGAAGAGCGCGCCGTTGTACTGGCTCGGGAACGTGCCGCCGTTGTAGAAGGCGAGGCCAGAAATGGAGGACGTGCCCGTGGGACACGTCTCCGTGGAGACCTTGGAGGAGTGGCTGTAGGTGTAGAGCGGCGCAGTGACCGCCCCCGCCCCGGCCGCGTAGAGGTTCTCGCAGATGTTGAGGTTGAGGTTGTCGTACGAGGTCTGACGGCCCACCCCCTCGTAGCACGGCCAGCCGAAGTTCTCGACCGGCGCCGCGCTGCTCGGAATGCGGTTGATCTCCTCCCACGCGTCCCATCCCACGTCGCCGACGTAGACGTCGTTGGTACCGGGACGGACGGCGATCCGGAACGGGTTGCGCAGCCCTTGGGCGATGATGCGGCGTGTGTTCGCGTCCGTGCTCCCGGCGTTCGGGTTGTCGGGCATGGCCGCGCCGGTGTCCGGGTTCACTCGTAGGATCGCGCCATTCAGCCCGGTGGGATCTGAGGTGGTCCGCAGGTCCTGGCTGCGGAGTGCGCCTCCCTCCGCCGTCGGTGGCGTCGTGCTGCCGCCCGCACCGTTGGGCGGGTCCCCGCACGGATTGACGGGGCTCCCGTCCTGGCCATAGTCGGCGAAAGTGAAACTGGCGCCGTCCCCGCCGCTCACGTAGAGGGCGCCGTCCGTGCCGAATGCGAGCGAGCCGACCGAGTGGCTCGGGTATTGCTGGCACCAGTCCTCCACCAGTACCTGCTCGGTGCCGCCGGCCAGCTTCGAGAGCCGGCCGCTGACAACGCATCCATCCGCCAGTGCGCCTGGCGGGTCGGAGCAGGCGTCTCCCCAGCGGGGCGCGGTTCCGCCAATCGCCGCGTCGTGCGTGTAGAGGACGTACATGAAGGGACGGCCGGTCGTGAACTGCGGATCGAGTGCCATGCCGAGCAGACCGCGGTCCCAGAACTGCTGCACCTTCGTCCTGAGGTCGGCGTAGATCGACGCCGTTGGGTCGTTCAGGTTGTCGAAGACCTTGATCAGCCCCGACTGCTCCGCCACGAAGACCCTGCCGTCGGCGGCGAAGCGGACCGCAACCGGAGCAGTCATGCCCCCGAGGGCCTGCGTCTCCTCGAAACCGCTGGGCACAATGGCCGCCGCGAGGGCGGCCTGCGGCACGACAGCGGTGATCGGCCCGAAGGCGTCACTCTGCCCGGCACCCATGTCGGCACTGGCCGCGGCCGGCAGGCTGAGCACAGCGACAGACAAGGCCGCCGCAACCAAGCGGCCAGAGGGGGTCGAGGGCACCGACCGACTCTACGCGCCCCAGGAACCCCGGCGAATGACGTCATACGAATTTGGTACTTGAGGCTGCTCGGTAGCATCACCGCCATGCCGCGGGTGCTGATGCTGGCCCGTCACTTCCCCCCTGTCGGCGGCGCCGGCGTCCATCGCACCGTGGGGTCTGTGCGCCACCTGCCGGAGCACGGCTACGAACCCGTGGTCGTAACCGCGGCCGCCGAGCATCGCGACCGGTGGGAGCCGCGCGACGAAGAGCTGCTCGAGCGGATCCCGCCTGACGTACCCATCCACCGCGTGCGCGGCGCGGGCTCCGGCCGCGCCTCCTGGCTCGACCGCCTGCGTGGCCGGCCTCCGGAATGGGTGCGCTCGTGGGTGGACGACAGCGCCCGGCTGGGCGGCGAGGTCGGCACCGGCGCGGACCTGATCTACGCCTCGTGCTTGCCGTATGAGACCGCCGTCGCGGCCGCCCGCGTGGCGCGCGCGCTCGGACGCCCATGGATCGCGGACCTGGAGGACCCGTGGGCACTCGACGAGATGCGCGTGGCGCTGAGCCGCGCCCACCGCGCCCTGGACCTCAGGCAGATGCGGCGGGCCCTCGCGACGGCCTCGGCGGTGATCATGGCGGCGCCCGAAGCGGCGGCGCGCGTCCGCGAGGCGATGCCGGAGCTCGCCTCCCGCATCACGGTCAGGGGCATCCCGATCGGCTTTGAGCCGTCTGACTTTGCGGTCGGTGCGGCGCAGCGCGGAGACGGCGCATTCCGCATCGTGCACACCGGCTCGATGCACACGGACCTCGGCGAGCACCTGCGACGGACGCGAACGCGTCAGCGCCTCCTGGGCGGCGTGCCGCCAGGACTGGACGTTCTGACGCGCTCGCACGTGTTCCTCGTCGAGGCGCTCGCGCAGACCATCGCCGCCGATCCTGCGCTCGCCGGGCACATCGAGCTCCATCTGGCCGGTCAGCTCACCGCCGAGGATCGTGCCGTGGCCGACCGCCACCGGTTCGTGCGGACCCCCGGGCTGCTCGCCCATCGCGAGACGGTCGCACTGATGCGCTCAGCAGACCTGCTGTTCCTGCCGATGCACGACCTGCCCGCCGGCACGCGTGCGGGCCTCATTCCCTACAAGACGTACGAGTACCTCGCCGCCGGGCGCCCGATCCTGGCCGCGGTGCCCGATGGGGATGTCCGCGACTTGCTCGCGCCCCTCCCCCACGCCACGCTCGTCCGGCCGTCCGACGTGTCCGCGATGGCGAGCGCGGTGCGTTCGCGCATGGCCGCCGCCGCGGCGCTGCCGGGCGGGCGGGAGCCCGACGCCGAACCCCCGCCCGAGTACGAGCGGGCGCAGTGCGTGGCCAAGATCGCCGAGGTACTCGATTCGGTCGTCAGCGCTGCTGGGGCGCCGGCGGTCGCCGCCTGAGCGCACGAATGCGGAGCGTCTCCGCCGCGATGCGCCGGCGCTGCCGCGCGCGGTCGATTACGCGCTCGCGCAGCGGCCGCAGCTTGCGCATCGGTGGCGGGGCGACGGCCTCCCACAGAGTGACCCGCGCCGGGTCGACCGACACCTCGTCCGGGAAGGCTCCAGGCTCGAGCGGCTCCCAGATCCACAGACGTCGCTCGCTGCTCCCGAACGCCGCGCGGCCGAAGATGTCCAGCCACCGCTCGCGGTCGTCGAGCGTCTTCATGTCGAGGTCCGCGGCGTCGACCGTGTTCGCGAGGCGCAGCGGCACGTCACCCGGTCCGGGCTGCTCGCGCCCGCGCCACCCGGGGGGAGCCAGGTCGCCTGCGGTACGGCCGGAGAAGGTCTTGAGCGGCGCCAGGGCGATAACGGCGCCACATGCGACCCGGCACGCCTCCTGAAGCAGCTCGGCCGCGCGCTCGCGCGGCGGATCGAGCAGTAGGACCGCGCCCGCGGCACCGTCGACGAACGGGAGATCGGTCGCGGGCGGGCGATGCACGGCAACCGCGCCCGGCACGCTTGCCGCGACCGCAGGCGTGTCCGTCCATGCGAGTTCGAGCACGGCCGCGTCGGCGATGCCGGCGCGACGCGTCTCGGCGATCAGCGGCCCAGCGATCGCGAGCTCTCCGAGGGACGGTGCGCGCGGAATCAGGTGCACCTCGCGGTAGTCGCCGCCATAGCGGCGCTTGCTGGCGAGATGCCCCGGATGGAGCTTGTAGTCGTCCCAGCCCAGATGGAACGCACGAACGTTCAGCGCCCAGCCGAACCTGTAGCCCGCGCGCGCGACGCTCTCACACGCGCGCCAGTCGTCGTAGTAGCTGTGGAGGGCCGCGCGGCGGACGAAGGTGAAGATGCTGCCCACAGGCCGCTCGATGATCTCGCCGTCGATGATCTCCTCCGGGGAGAGCTTCTCCGGCTCTTGGACGGACGGGAGGTTGGACTGGTCGAGCCCGATACCTAGGATGCCGAAATCGCGATGGCGGTCGAGGATGCCGAGCATTTCGGTAAGCCAGCAGGGGCTCAGCTCGGGCACGACGAGGTCGGGGTCCGTCACAACGACGGGGTCGCTCGTGGTCGCGTCGATGCCGATCTGGAGCGCGGGCCCGCTGCTCCCCGGATACAGGTTCTCCTCGAGCAGGATCAGCTGGTGAAAGCGCTGGCGGTTGGCTTCGAGCCAATTGCGCAGCTCCGGACCCGAGGCGTTGTCGACGATGGTGATGCGGAACGGAGCAGTCGTCCGCGCCTCGAGCGCTTCGACCATCGCGACGAGGTGGTCGAGGCGGTTGTGTGTGAGGATCACGATGTCGGTGGGCTCGTGCATGGTTGCGCGGTAAATCGTCGCCTGAAGCACCCGGTCGGGCACTCCCCAAAGGGCTAGCTCGCCCGTGACTGAGGGCCGATACCTTCGACTCAATGGGCCCCTCGACGGAGATGCACTCGCGCGTCAAGCGTGGTGTGGCATGGACCGGTGGCTCGCAGATCTCCGCGCAGCTGATCCGGCTGGCGGGCGCGATCGTCGTCGCTCGGCTACTAACGCCCGCGGAATACGGCCTCGCCATGCTCGCGCTCGTCTTCGCGAGCCTGGTGCTCGTGTTCTCCGACCTTGCACTTGGCGCGGCGCTCGTCCAGCGCAAGGAGCTGTCCGAGCGAGACCGATCGACCGCGTTCTGGGTCACGATCGCAGGCGGAGCGCTCTTCACCTTGGCCGGCGCCGCGCTGTCCGGGCCGGTGGCCTCGCTGTACGGCGAGCCGGATGCCCAGCCGCTGCTGGCCGCCCTGTCGGCGTCCTTCATCCTCACGGCCGCTGGGAGCCACCCAACAGGCGCTGCTGCTGCGCGACATGGCGTTCGCCAGGCTCGAGCTCATGACGCTCGCCTCGACGTTGGTGGGTGTGCTCGCCGCCGTCGTGGTGGCCGCGGCCGGCGGCGGCGCGTGGGCGATCATCGCCCAGCAGCTCGTGGCCGCGATCGTGGCCAGCGTCCTGTTCTGGTTCGTGTCCCCGTGGCGCCCGAAGCTGCTGTTCTCGCGCGCGAGCATGCGTGACCTGTGGGCCTTCAGCGGCTTCCTCGTGGGCCACCGCCTGCTCTTCTACCTGCATCAGAACGCGGACCGGTTCCTCATCGGGCGCTCGATTGGGGCGGCCGGCCTGGGTGCCTATGCGGTCGCCTACAACGTGATGCTGGCCCCGGCCAGCCGGATTGGCGGCCCGATCCAGCGCGTGCTCGCCCCTGCCTTCGCGCGCATGCAGGACGAGCCGGAGCGCATCGCCGCGGCGTGGGCGCGCGTTACCCGCCTCATCGGCGCGATCATCATCCCCGCGCTTGCGGGGCTGGTGATCGTGGCGCCCGACTTCGTGCCGGTCGTACTGGGCGAGCAGTGGCGGCCGGCGATCCCGATCGTCCAGATCCTTGCCTGGGTGGGCGTCCTGCAGGCTCTGCAGACGGTCAACGTGGACATCCTGATGGCCCGCGACCGCACGTCAACCCTGCTCGGCTACTCCGTGGGCTTCACGGTGGTCCACATCACCGCCTTCGTGATCGGCCTCCAGTGGGGGATCACGGGCGTGGCGGTGGCGTACGCGATTTCGAGCACGCTGGTCGAGCCGGTGCTCACCTACCTGACCGCTCGGGCGCTCGGCGTCTCCCCGTTCACGACCCTGCGTGCGGTGCTCGGTGTCGGGCGTGCAGCGATTGGGATGGCGGGCGCCGTGCTCCTTGCGCGGCTGGCGCTGGTCGACGCCGGTGTGGCCGCCGGTCCGCGCCTCGCGATCTGCATCGCCGTCGGGGCCGTCGTCTTCCTCGCCCTATGCGCCTGGTGGGCTCCGGAGGTCCGTCGTGACGTGCTGTCACTCGTCCGCCGTTCTCGCCCACCCGCGCCGGCGGTGGCGTACTAGCGTGGAGGGCATGAACGGAGCAGGGCCGAACGTCAGCGTCGTGACGGCCACCCGCGACCGCCGAGAGCGTCTGGCCGCAATGCTGCGCAGTCTCGAGGCGCAGACCTATGGCACCGACCGCTTCGAGGTGGTTGTGATCGACGATCACTCCGAGGACGGGACGACGGAGCTGCTCGAGGAATTCGCCCGGAACGGAAAGCTGCGGCTCCGGTACGCCGTACAGGAGCAGAGCGGCGGGCCAGCGGCGGCCCGCAACCGCGGCTGGCAGATGGCGACGGGGCCTCTTATCGCGTTCACCGACGACGACTGCGTCGCCACGCCGGGGTGGCTCGAGGCGCTGGTGTCGGCCGAGGGCGGCGCTGGGAACGTCATCGTGCAGGGCCCGACGCGACCGAATCCGGACGAGGTCGAGTGCCTCAGCGCGTACGCCAAGACGGTCAACGTCTCCGGTCCGACGCCGCATTTCGAGACCTGCAACGTGCTCTACCCGCGCGCGGTGCTCGAACGGGTGGGCGGTTTCGACGAGAGCTACCCCGCGCCGGCCGGCGAGGATTCCGACCTCGGCACCCGTTCGCTTCAGTCAGGTGCGCTGCGGGCCTTCGCCGAGGAGGCGCTCGTCTATCACGCAGTGCACGAGCGCCGGCCGGCAGAGGGGCTCAAGGACGCGCTTCTGGCCACCGCAGGCGTCCAGAGCTACAAGGTCAACCCCGCGCTGAGGGAGCACCTGAGCCACGGCGTCTTCTACGACCGGTCGCATCCGCTGCTGATCCAGTCGGCCTACGCGCTGTGGCTCGCCCGCCGCGCTCCGGGAGCCGCCGCGTTCGCCGCGCCCTACGCGTTCAACCTCAGAAGCCGCTGTCGTGCCGCGGGAGTCCCGCTCTCATCGGCGCCGTATTTCGTGGCCTACGACGTCGTGCAGCTCGCCGCCACGGTCCGCGGCGCCGTCCGGCACCGCACATTCATCCTCTGAGAGCCCCGGCGGCCACTGGACGGTCGGGTAGGGCGCCAGGGGCGCACCAGATCTACGGTATGTCCCGATGCTTCTGGATCCGACCCGACGCCTGCAGGGCCTGGCCAACGACGGCCAGCCCGATTCACTGAGCCACCGGCTCCGCGAACGGCGGTTCCGCCTGTTCGAGCGCTTCGCGTCCCGCATCCCCCGCCCGATGCGGATCATCGACGTGGGCGGTACGAATGAGTTCTGGGAGCAGCGCGGCTGGGCGGGGCGCGGTGACGTCGAGGTGACGCTCGTGAACCTGGAGGCCGCCGAACGCCGGCACGAGAACATCATCCCGACCGCCGGCAACGCGACCAAACTCTCCGAGCACGACGACAACAGCTTCGACATCGCCTTCAGCAACTCGGTGATCGAGCACCTGTTCACCTTCGAGAACCAGTCGCGCATGGCGGCGGAGATCCGCCGCGTCGCGTCCGCCGGATACTGGGTGCAGACGCCGAACTACTGGTTCCCGATCGAGCCGCACTTCCTGGTGCCCGGGTGGCACTGGCTACCCGAGGATGCGCGCGTGGCGATCCTGCGGCGCCGCGGCGTGGGCTGGGCCGGCCGTTGCCCGGACCCGGAGTTCGCTCGCAGAATCGTCGAGGAGCATCGGCTGATGCGCCGCCGCGAGCTCGCCCGGCTGTTCCCCGACGCCAGGATCGTCGGGGAGACCTTCGGCGGACTGGTCAAGTCCTGGACTGCCGTCGGCACTCTCGCTCAGAACTCGTAGGCGCCCGCGTCCGGGGTTCCCGTACGCGCCCTTCCGTCGCGGTCAACCGCCGGGAAGTCGGTTGGGTCGCCGGCGTCGATGGCCGGCGAGCCGGGCTTGAGGTGGAAGTCGGCGGCCGCCGGGTTCACCCACCCCATTGGGGCCGTCGTCGTGGAGCTCGACGACGAGGGGCTCACGGCCTTGTCCGTGGCGGAGCACTTGTCGCCGACGTTGTAGCGGAACGTGATCCCCGGCGTGCAGTCCCAGGAGCCGATGTTGCCGACCCAGCGGGTGCCGTTGGAGCCGCGGTCGGGCGCGATCGCGACCTCGTTCTCGAAGGTGTTGTTGCGCACCACCCAGCCGCTCATCGGGTCGGCTGTGCCGTTGGGCCCGATCGAGGCGATGTAGAGGCCGTAGTAGTGCCAGCTCGTGTTGTCGTCGTCCTCCGAGTGCGCGAAGACGTTGTTCTCTACGGTCACGTTGCCGTAGGCCGGCGGCTGCGGGCTCCACCAGCCGCCATACGTGAAGAACAGGTCCATGATCGCGCAGTCGCGGAACGTCGAGTTCCGGATCGTGAAGCCCGGGACCCCGATCGCGTACAGGCACTCCATGTGGACGTCCCGCGACTGGCCGGCGGGGGTCAGCACAGCGTCGTGGAAGAGCACGTTGTCGATCGTGATGTTGGACCCCGTCGCCAGCATCGCCTTCTCGTCTGTGACGTTGCCGATGTTCGCGTTCTTGACGACGGTGCCGTCGCCGCTAATGCCGAAGGCGGCACCGGCCGGATGCTGAGCGTTCGCGTCGACGTTGACCCCGTCATAGGTGACGTTGTCTGCGTCGCTCGACATCTGCCGCAGCACCACGCCGGGCCCGCCCTTGAAAGTCACGGTCTTAGTGCCCGCCGGCACGTTCTGGTCGGGGTACACGCCCGCGGCGACCGAGACGGTGTTGCCGGACTGTGCGACCGCGTACGCCCGGGCGAACGACCTGCAGGGCGCGGCGGACGTGCAGCCTGCCGTGTCCGAGCCGGTCGGCGACAGGAACACCTGCGCCGAACCGGGCGGCGGGGCCGGGACGTCGACCGTCCAGGTCCTCGTGGCCGGCGACGCGTCCACGTTCGCCGCCGCGTCGGTGGCGCGCACGTCGAAGGTATGCGAGCCGTTGGCCAGGCTCGAGTAGTTCTTCGGCGAGGTGCAACCGCCCCACGCGCCCGCGTCGAGCCGGCATTGGAACGTCGAGCCTGTCTCGGATGAGGTGAACGCGAAGCTCGCCGAGTTGGAGGTGACGGTGCCGGACGGGCCGGAGCTGATCGTCGTGTCCGGCGGAGTCGTGTCTGGCGGCGGCACGTTCACCGTCCAGGCGCGCGTCGCCGGCGTGGCGTCGGTGTTCGCTGCCGCGTCCGTGGCACGCACATCGAACGTGTGCGACCCGTTCGCAAGACCCGAATAGGCCTTCGGCGACGTGCACGAGCCCCAGGCGCCGGCATCGATACGGCACTCGAACGTCGAGCCCGTCTCGGACGAGCTGAACCCAAAGCTCGCCGAGCCGGTCGTGACCGTTCCGGACGGGCCGGAGTTGATCGTCGTGTCGGGCGCCGTCGTGTCGGGCGGCGGCGGTGGCACGGCCACCGTCCATGTGGTGCTGGCGGGGGACGCGTCCGTATTCGCCGCCGCGTCCGTGGCACGCACATCGAATGTGTGCGACCCGGACGCGAGGCCTGAATAGGCCTTCGGCGAGGTGCATGAGCCCCAGGCACCCGCGTCGAGCCGGCACTGGAATGTCGAGCCGGACTCTGACGAGCTGAATGTGAAGCTGGCCGAGGAGCTCGTGGATGTCCCGGAGGGTCCCGAGTTGATCGTCGTGTTCGGCGGAGTCGTGTCCGGCGGCGGCGTGTTGACCGTCCAGGTTCGGGTGGCCGGGGTGAGGTCGGAGTTACCCGCTGCGTCCGTCGCGCGCACGCTGAACGTATGCGAGGCGTTGGTCAGGCCGGCATAGGCCTTCGGCGACGCGCACGACCCCCAGGCGCCTGTGTCCAGACGGCACTCGAAGGTCGACCCCGTCTCGGACGAGGTGAACTCAAAGCTCGCGGAACCGGTTGCGGCGGTTCCGGACGGCCCGGAGCTGATCGAGGTCTCCGGCGGCAGGAGGTCGGGGGTCGGAGTCGGGTCCGGCAACGGCGGCACCTCCTCGGACGGCACCACGGGTGGGGGCGGTGTAACTGGGTCAACGATCAGCTTTTTCTTCGGGCGGTCCTTCACCAGGGGATCGCGGCCCAGCAGCAGCTCGAGGCCGTCGCCGGTGCGGTCGCCGTCGGTGTCGAACCTGCGCGGCTTCGTCATCGACCGCTTCACCTCGAAGCCGTCGGTGAGGCCGTCGCGATCCGTGTCCATGCGGCGGGGGTTCGTCCGCGTGACGTGAGCCTCGACCCCATCGAGCAGCTTGTCCCGGTCGGTATCGGCCTTGCGGGGACTCGTGTGCAGGCGTCGCTTCTCAACGCGATCGGCCACGCCATCGCCGTCGGAGTCGGGCAGTCGAGCGTCCGAGACCGCCGGCAAAACGGCAGTCATCGTGCCGCTGAGCATGACCAGCCCCACGACCCGCACGAGCGCACGAGCCCGTGCGTGACCCCTAGCAGCTTCCCGCATGGTGATTCCCCCCGTTTAGATACGCAGGCTCCCGACCTGCGTCGTATCGGCGAGAGCGTTCTAGCCGCGAGGACGCACAAGGAAACGGCGTGCCCGGAGTGCGAACCTGTGCGTCGAGGTTGAGGCGGCTGGGACGGAACGCCGACATGCCCGCCTCATCGACGTCCCCCCTATGGAGTACAAACCGGGCTAGTTAGTTCTGGACGTCCGGCCCATCGAACGTCCGTCCAGTTCCGGGCGAGCCTGGACGCTAGGGACCGATGGCCGCGTTCATGTCGGCCGTGATCTCGGCGGCGGTGAGCGGCCTGCCGTAGATCCGAACCTCGTCGATTCGACCGGCGAACCATTCACTGCGAAGGCTGTCCCCGCCGAGCCGTAGCGCCCCGGTGCTCACCGCAAGCGACCCTGAGACCGTCCGACTAACGACCTGGACCCCGTTCACGAACAGCCGGAGGGTCGTGCCGTTCCAGGTCATCGCCTCGTGTGTCCACGTGTTCAGGCCAAAGGAGCTGCTGGCGTTCGTGGTCATGTCCGAGGTCGTGAAAACCCGCGCGGTTGGCCGGCTCGACCCACCGTTCGCGCTCGCGTAGAGCCCATAGGTGGGAACCGTCGAGCGCTCCTTCGCCACCACCGGCCGCCACGCGCTGAGCGCGGACGGATTCACCCACGCGGAAATTGTCATCCCGGCGTTCGGCGTCAGCGCAGGGTTGTTCGCGATCGCGACCGAGTCGTTCACCCCGTCGAACGACAGAGCACGGCCAAAGCGGCCCGTCGTGACGCGCGTGGCCCCGGAGATGTTCCCGTCGAAGTCGCTGAAGCTGTCGATCACCGTGGCGCCTGAAGCCTCCTCGAACCCGAACGCAGCCATCCGCTCGGTGTTGGTGACAGTCACCGCGACGTTGGCGGAGGTCCTCGAGTTCCCGGCCGCGTCCAGCGCGACGGCGCTGATCGTGTGGCTCCCGTTGGTCGCGGTGCGGCTGTCCCACACCGTCTCGTACGGGCTCGTCGTGTCAGGTGCACCGACGTTGGCTCCGTCGACGCGCAGCTGGACGCTCTGAACTCCGACCGCATCGGCGGCGCCCGCGGACATCGTCACGGGACCGGAGATGGTCGAGCCCGCCACGGGTTGCGTCACGGAGACGGTCGGTGCGAGAAGGTCGCCGACCGCTGGGTCCGATGGCGTGCTCGTGTTGCCCGCCGTGTCGGCGGCAACGACCTTGTAGTAGTAGGTGCCGGCCGCCAGCCCGGACGCCGTATATGTCGTGCCGGTCGACACGGTGGCCACGCGGTTGGCGGCGCTCGGGGTGAAGTCAGGCGTCGTCGAGCGGTGGACGCGGTACTCGGTAACGCCGACGTTGTCGGTCGACGGAGACCAGCCAACCCTCTGCGAGCTCGCGCTCAGGCGCGTGACCGAGACGCCGCCCGGCTTGCTGGGAGCCGCGGTGTCGGTGGTCTGCTCCACCTTGACGGTGTGAGCGACCGACGGCACGCCGTTGTCGTCGAGCAGGAAGACCATGTACATGCCAGGTGGCGCCACATTCGCGTTCGAGGGCGACTGCAGCTGCACGCTGCCCGACCCTGCGGTCATCGTCAGGTTCATGAACCGCTGGTCCATGTCGAGGTTGTGCGTCACCGAGCCCATCCGGACCATCGTCGCCGAGCGGATCCGGCCGGCGTCGGGGGTGTCGAGACTGAACTGCTGGCCGTAGCTCAGCGTGCTCGGTCCACCTGAGATCGTGGGTCGCGGTCCCTTGAACAGGTACGGCGGCGAGTAGATCTCCGCGCTCTTCTCGTTCTTCGCGTTGCCGAACGCACCGCCGCCGGCGAGCATGACGCGCCCGTCCGGTAGGAGGATCGCCGACGAGTGATAGAGGCGCGGCCGCCGATGCGAGGCGAGCGTCGTCCACGTGTTGGTGTCCGGATTCCACATCTCCGCCGCCAGGATCCCGGTGGTCTCGTCAACGCCATCGGTGGACGTCTGGCCGCCTGTGGCGAGGACCTGTCCGTCGGGCAGCACGGTCAGGGTGTGGTACGAGCGTCGGTACTCCATCGGCGCGGCCTCTTGCCACGCCGGCGAGCTGGCGGTCATGTCGATCGTTGCCGCCCTGTTCGTGACCGCACGGCCGCCGAACTCGGGGTCGGACCAGGTGCCGGACTTGAGGATCTTCCCGGGCCGGTACATCACGGCGCTCATGCCGTCGATTGGGCTCGTGCCGACAGTGGACCATTGGCCGGTCGACAGATCGAGCGTCCTCGTGGTGGTGTCCGGACCCGCGTCGAAGAGCTTGCCGTTCGGCAAAAGGAACATGAAGGGGTAGAGCGGGATCCGCCGCGATGCCGAGGGCATCTGGGTCAGCGTGTTCGTCTCCGGGTCGTAGATCTCGGGCAGCGTGTTCGAGGCGTTCGTGAGCGGCACGCTCATGCCGGGCTCGTTCAGCGTGATGCCATCGCCGGAGATGATGAACACGCGGCCGTCCGGCAGCGCGGTGGCCGTGGGGTACCAGCGGGCGACGGCCATGTCGGGGCCACGAGTCCAGGTGCCCTGCTGCGGGTTGTAGACGTTCGTGTCGTGGGTGCCGAAGTACGCCTCCTCGTGACCGCCGAAGGCCGCGAGCCGGCCATTCTCGGTCGTGACCACGCCGGCGCAGAAGAGGTTGCGGCCCGTCGGGATTCCGATGAACGTCTCCGTCGCCGGGTCCCATAGGCGCTCGGAGTTGAGGGCGGCCTCGAAGCCGTCCCACGCCGCGATGCGGCCATTTGAGGTCAGCGCCATGTGCACCGGCACGATCGGCCACGCCTTCGGCGCCGAGAACTCTCCGGTCACGTCCGGCCCGGCCTCGGGTGGCACCGGCGTTCCGGCCACCACAGGCTGGCCCATGTCGGTCGTGATCTCCGCCGCGCTCAGCGCGCGTCCGTACACGCGTACCTCGTCAATGAGGCCGCGGAAGCGCTCGCCCCAGACGTTGTTGGCGCCGAAGGTCAGCGGGTCCATCGCCGGCGCCGAGGGCATCGGGGAGCGTCCGCGTGCCGACGGCCGTGCCGTTCACGTACAGGCGCAGCGTCGTGCCGTCGTAGGTCGCGGCGAGGTGGGCCCACTTGTCGGCGACGAGATCGGTGGTGCCTCGCGCCCCGGGGTCGGAGCCGATGTTCGCACTCGGCGTGTCGTCGTCGCTGTTCGCGTAAAGGCCGTATGCGAGGCCGCCCGCCTCCTTGAAGATCACGGTCCGCCAGCCGCTCGCCGCGCGCGGCCGGACCCACGCCTCGATCGTCATCTGCGCCGTCAGGTCGAGTGGCGCGCTATCCGGCACGCTGGCCATGTCGTCGTCGCCGTCGAACGACAGCGCGCGCCCGAAGCGGCCGGTGTTGGTTCGGGTCGCCCCGCCGGTGATGCCGTCGTTTGCGCCGCTCTCATCCGCGATCGTCGTGCCGCCGGCCTCCTCGAAGCCATACGAGGCGACCGTATGCGACGGCCCGGAGGACACCGTCTCACTGCCGCGCACCTCGGCACTCGTGCCGCCATTGCCGTCCAGGGCGGTCACGGCCACCTCAACTCTGTCGCCCGGATCGCCGTGCCCGGGCTCAGACAGGTCGAGCGTCCTGCCGGTGGCGTCGCCGATCGCGGCGCCATTCACGAACCACTGGTAGAGGTAGCTGACCGCATCGCCGTCGTTGTCCGCGAAGCCGGTCGGCCTGGCCGAGACGATCTCGTCGCTCGACGGGGCGCTCGGCCTCACGCTCACGGTGCCGGCGGCCGGTGCCGTGTTGGCCACCGTGACCGTCGCGGCCACCGGATCGCTGGCACGCCCGCCCGGGTCGGTCGCGTGGACCTCGACCCTGATCGCGTCCCCGCGGTCCCCGGCTCCTGCCTGCGAGAGGTTGAGCGTCGGGCTCGTGGCGCCCGCAATCGTCGTGCCGTTGCGGAGCCAGCGGTAGTGATAGGTGAGCGGCTCGCCGTCTGGCTCTCTGAAGCCGGCCGGCGAGGCCGTGACGGTCTGGTCCGTCTTCGGGATCAGCGGCGCGAGCGATACGGAGCCCTCCACCGGAGTCGCGTTCGTGCCGGTCACGTTCTGTGTGCCGCGGACGACCGGGCTCTCGACGCCGCTCGAGTCGACTGCCCGGACGTCCACGTCAATCCGATCGCCGTTGTCGCCGTTGCCGGGCTGCGAGAGGTCGAGCGTGCGTCCCGTGGCGCCGCCGATCGCGGTGCCGTTGCGGAGCCACTGATAGCGGTACGCCAGCTCGTCGTTGTCGACGTCCGCGTACCCGGCCGGCACGGCCTTGACCACGTCGTTGGTGGCCGGCGACGCGGGCTTGATGGAGACGGTCCCTGCGGTCGGCGCCGTATTGGCGACGGTCACGGCGGCCGGGACCGGATCGCTCGCCGCGCCCCGTCCGTCGGTCGCGTAGACCTCGACCCGAACCTCGTCGCCGCGGTCACCGTTGCCTGCGAGCGCGAGGTTGAGCGTGGATCCGTTCGCGCCCGCGATCGGCGTCTCGTTGCGGAACCAGTCGTAGTGGTAGGTCAGCGGGTCGCCATCGGGGTCGCTGAAGCCGCTCACGCTTGCCGTCACGATCTGGTTCGTGCGCGGTGAGCTCGGCGTCAGGGAGACCGAGCCCTGCGTCGGCGCGCGGTCCGTGCCTCCGCCGAAGCCGACCTGAACGCGCTTGAGCGACGGGGAGGCCGAGACGGCGGTGCTCCTCATCGTGGCCCGGTACTGGATGTAGCGCCCGTTCGGGCTGCTTACGGCGCCACCGGGTTGCACCGCCTGCCATAGCGACCAGCTGGCGTCCGGCGCCTTGGTCGCACCGGAGCGCGTCTCGAAGCTCACATCGCGTTCCCGTGGGGAGATCGGCCTGGGACGTGAGCGTGGTCCAGTCGGCGCTGCCGGGCCCGCTGTCGAGCGGGCGTGACGTGAACGTCCCGTTGGATGCGTACCCGCCCTCCCGCAGCCAGTCCACCCGGACGGCCGCGCCGAAGACGGAGTAGTCGCTTGCAACGGGGCGCAACAGGCGGTCGGTGGCAAACGGATGGGAGGCCACATGCGCGCCGTCGACGTAGAACTCAGCAGTGGTCGGGCGCCACTCGATCTTGAAACGGTGGGGGACGTTCAGCTTCACGCCCGGCAGTGGCGTCAGGATTTCGTCCGGCTTGGTGAGCCCGCTGTGGGCATACACCGCGAAGGGCATGCCGGCGTTCCCCGTGCTGAAGATCGCCATCGGGAAGTCGCTCAGGTCATCCCCGAATCCGACCGCCTGGTCGTTCACCGGCCGGAAGGTCGCAGTGAACTCGACGGTACGCGGTGGCTCGGTGAAGGTCGACGGGTAGGAGGTCGCGCCGTTCAGGTTGAGCGCGCCGCTCGCGGCACCCGCCTGGCTCCCGATGCCCCAGGACTTCGTTCCCCAGCCGACGGGGAGGCCCGTGGCCTCGAACTCCTCGCCCACGCTCGGCTGGAGGATGAGCTCCCCGTCGGTCCCGGCCAGAGTCTGCCCCGCATAGGTGCCGGCGCGTGCGCCGCTGCCGAAGTCCGCAAGGCTCGAGTCAACGACGGCTCCGGCGGGAGTGCTGAAGCTCGCCGGCGGGGCGCCGATGGCGGGCACCGTCGCGGCGTTCCCAGCGGCGTCGGTGGACTTTGTGCGGAAGTGGTAGGTGGTTGCGGGGCTCAGCCCGGTGAGCTCGACCCTGTGGGCGGTGACCCTCGCGCTGTCTGTGACCTGGCTGCCGAGCGCCGTCGTGCGGCCGTACTCGACGCGCGAGCTGGCCGGCTCGTCCGTGGTCCACTTGACCGTCGCATGGCCCTCACCGTCCGTTGTCGCGCTCACGGCCGAGATGTCCGGGGCGCTCGTGTCAGCGGCATATGTGGCCACGTAGTCGCCTGCCACGCCGCTGAACACGATGTAGCTGATGCCCTTGACCGAGCGCGTCTCGTGGGTCACCGGCTGTCCGTTTCGGGTCAGCCGGGCGAGGCCACCGGAGGCGGACTGGGCCGGGACCATTGCCTCGAGCCCGCGCGCCTTCGGGTTCGCGACGACCGAGAAGCGCAGCTCGCCGCCGCCGTACGTGATGCCCGCAAACGACGACCCGTTGCGGCCGTCGAGCCAGTCGAGCATCTGCGCCGCGGACACGACCGGGACGTCACGCTGCTGCGCCGCCGCCACCACGTCGTTCTCATTCGCGTGATCGCCGTGGTCGGTGTGGGTCAGGACGTTGAAGACGCCGTAGTAGCCCTTGGGACCCACAGCATTGTCGAGCAGGGTGTCGACCTGCCACGTCAGCGACATGGTGGTGGTCTCGTCCGTGACCTGGGTCATCGACTGGTACACGTCGATGAGCGACCCGTCGAGATCCGCGAAGCGCATCGGGAAACCGGAGCCCGTCAGGAGGCCCGGCCGCGTGAGCCAACCGTCCGGGCCGTTGTAGTAGTAGTTGCCGTCGAAGCGCATGCCGTGCGCCTTCTCGAGCTTCGCCTCTGTCGCCCAATCGCTCCACTGGACGCAGTGAGTCCTGTTCGAGACCGGGCGCTTCACGTCGGGCCACGCCGCCGCGAACCCAGCCAGCTGGATGGTGAGCATCGAGTCGAGCGAGGCCGCCGTCCAGTCGGCGCAGCCTGTGTTCAGGTGCAGCCCAAGCTCGAAGCCGTCGGCGTCGAAGCCGGCCGCCTGCGCCGGCGTGATCGGCGCGTTCGCGTATGCGTACGAACTGGCTCGTATGCATTCCCAGTCGGCCAGTGAGCACCCGGCCGGGCTCGTGTCCTTCAGCCGGTTGAAGAACGCGGGTGTCCCGCCGGTTCCGTGATCATCGCCTGTCAATACGACGGCGGCCTTCTCGCCACGCGGCAGGTACCAGAACCGCGGCAGCGGGGCCTTGTCGCGGTTCATCTCGGTGATCATGTTGGCGAGCAGCCGCTGCTGCTCATCGGCCTGCGGAACATCGATCTTGCCCAAGTCGACCCAGTCGGGCTGGACGTCGCCTGCCTTGGCGCCATAGAACAGGTCGGTCGGGCGCTTTCCGAACGGACGCGGGTCGCGCTTGTCACCGGCCCAGGCAGGGTTGCCCTGGCGCGTGTAGACCACCGAGCGGGCGAGGTCGAAGCTGAACGCAGCCGCCTGCCCGCCCGAGCTGCCGACGTCTCGCATCGTCACCGCCGGCTCCGAGGTCGCCGTGGTGGCGTCGGAATAGAGCCTCGCGACCTCTGCGCCGTTGCCCAGCGAGTAGCGGTCGGCGGTTCCATGGAACTGAAGTGTCTGCCCGTCGATTCCGGCGCCCACGGCGCTGCTCGTGTTGACCTTGAGGTACTGGTTCGAGCGTGTCGCGCCCAGGTCGGTCAGGCCCAGCAGCCCGGCGAGCTTCTTGTCCGGCCGCATCGCGATCAGGTTCCCGCCGGACTGGACCCAGGTCGTCAGGGCGGACACCTCGGCGTCGGCGATCGAGCCATCGGCGAGGATCACCGTGTCGTGCCCGGTCAACTTCGGAGCGGTCACCGGTGAGTCCACGACATCGAACGCGTTCAGTCCCTCGGAGCGCAGGATTTCCGCGTAGAAACGCCCGAAGGGATCGGCCGGATCGACGACCACCGCGATCGGTCCGCCCGGGCCTTCGCCCGGTGGCTTCGAGCTCGTGCCGAAGGACCAGACCTTGTCGGCCGCCAGCGGGTTGCCGGCCACGTCGGAGACGCCGCCCACACCGCCCTTCAGCTTCGCCGTGTACGTCTCGGAGTACGCGAGCTGCGTCTGGGGCTGGAGCTTCGCGATCCGCGTCTGCGGGTCATAGCTCACATCGGCCACAACGGCAGCTCCGGTCTCATCGCGGAGGCTGAAGTTGGCATTCGTCACCGAGGCGGGCGCGATCTGCTCGTCGAACGTCGCGGTGACGCTCGTGCCCGGCGCCGTGTCGTTCGCCCCTGCGGACGGAGAGACCTCGTTGACGGTGGGTCCGCGCACGTCAGGCGGAATCGTGCGCTCGAAGGTCGCGTCGACCCAGTAGTTCGTGGATCCCCAGGTGTCGGTTGGGAACCCGCTCGCGCCGTAGTGGTAAACGCCATTGCCCCCGGCCAGCCCGTCGCGCGGCGCTCGCATCGGGGCCCGGTCGACCCCCTGCTGCTCGAAGTAGCCGCGGCTCGACGCATAGTTGCCGTTGCTGGAGTGGTACGACGTGATGTACGTCGTGTCCTTGGTGATCGGCACGGCGTTCGGGAGACTCGCCTCCTGCCACCCGCTGGCGGTCTCGTTCGTGAACGTGGCTGCTGCTAGGAGCTGGCCCGTGGACGACCACAGGTGGCCCACATGCGTGCCGTTGTTGCTCGGCTGCTTGTAGAAGCGTAGGGCCGTGATGAAGCCGTCCTCATCCGACCGGAACTTCATCCCGAGCTCGAGCGGCGAGTCGTGCACCGAATCGCCGCCCGGCGCGTCTCCGGGCGCGAAGGTCGTGCATGGGCATTCGGCGGGAGTGCTGAAGGTCCACACATAGTCGGCCGCGATCTGATTGCCGGCCACGTCGACCACGCCGCCGTTGCCGCTCTTCACCGTTGCGGTGTAGTTCTTTCCGAAGGCAAGCGCCTGGAGTGGCCTGAGCGTCGCCTTCCGGCTCGCGGGGTCGTACGTCACGTCCGCGGGCACCGGATTGCCGGCGCCGTCACTGAGCGTTATCGACCCCGCGTTCACCGTCAGGGGCTCCACCGGCTCGTCGAACGTAGCCGTCACGGATCCGTTTGTCGGGAACCCGCTGAGCCCCGCGGCCGGAGTCGTGGATGCCACGCGCGGCGGGCGGTGGTCGATCGGCACGCCCGATTCAAATACCGCGTCGACCCAGTAGTTCGTCGCGTTCCAGGCTTGGTCGGGGAACGAGCTGGGCCCGTACTTGTAGACCCCGTTGCCCCCAACGAGGGAGTCCGGCGGAGCCTCGAGTGGCGGTCGAGACTTTCCGGCCCAGAAGTAGCCGCCGCTGAAGCCGAAGCGACCCTGAGCCGCGTGATAGGACGTCACGTAGAGGGTGTCCCGGCTGATGGGGATGGGAATCGGGAGGGTCTCCTCCTGCCATCCCGACGTCGTCTCGTTTGTGAACTCGACCTCGGCAAGCTGCTGTCCGGTCGCCGTCCAGAGGTGACCGACGTGTCTGCCCGTGTTGTTCTGCTGCTTGTAGAAGCGCAGCGCGGTGATGTATCCATCCTCGGCCGAGCGGAATTTCATTCCGACCTCGGCCGGCGAGTCGACGACGGCGTCTCCGAACGGAGCCTCCAAGCCGAACACGGTGCATGGGCAGCCAGAACCCTGCGCGTGCGCCGCGGCAGGGGCCAGCAACAGCGCGAGCACCAGGGCAAGCGGGGATAGGCGGAGAACCCGCATCGACCTACTAACGATCCGGGGCGGCGCGTGCGTTCGTATACGCAGAACTTGGCGGGGATCTGCCTTCCATGGCTCCTGCGACGCTAAGCGACATCAGCGTGCCGCGTGCGAGGGTCTAGACGAATTCGGAACCCCGCCAGATGAGGCTGCAGCGCCTCCGCCAGGCGCTCAGCTCCCAGGGCCAATCCGAATGCCGCCATCGGGACGCACGCCAGCTCGAGCCGGAATGCGCTGAAGATGGGCACAACCAGCACGTAGGCCACCGACGCGACCGCCGCCGCCTGGAGCAGCGTCAGCACTGGATTGCGGCGCCCGCCGCGGCCGAGCAGGAAGAGCAGGCCAAGGCCACCGGCAAGGTACGCGGCGGAGTACCACGCTCCGTCGCGAACAAACCCACCATCGGCGCGGAGCAGATCCGCGATCGCTCCCGGATAGCGCTCGGCCACAGAGCCCCAGGACGCGTCCGGCGCCGGCTGGGCGTTGTTCAACATCATCGCCAGCAGCTCTCGTGTCGGCACCGAAAACATGAGCAACACCGGAACGGCCGCCGCCACCGCTGTGCCGAACATGGCCCAGCTAACCCTCGATCTCAGGGTTAGGGCTACGGCCAGCGCCCCGACCACCGGAATGAGCGTGCTGTCGCGAGTGAAGGAGAGCAGCAGAATGGACGCGCCCCAGGCGATCAGCCACCTCGGTCCGCGCTGCAGGACGAGGATCCCCGACAGAAGCGCCGCGGTCTCCAGCGCGAGCCCCCAGCTGTCGGTGAGCGGGAAGCTCGAATGGAACGTGAGCGCGGGCAGGAACACCGTGGCCAGCGTGATGGCGGCCGCGATGGCGATCCGGAAGCGGACCAGCAGCAAGCCGAAGATCGCCAGTACGGCGGCCACGTAGCCGGCGAGCGAGACGTCGAGAATTGACCTGTCGCCGGCGATCGGCTCGATCGCGTTGGCGACCAGGGGCACGCTGACCCGTCGCTCGTAGAACTGGGCGTTGTACCGAACCCATGCGGGGTCTCCCGCACGCTCGGGGTCACGGGCGCGGAGCTCTGCGCCGAGCTCGCCCTGGAAGACCCGGTCCAGGGCCGTGTCGCGGTCCACGCCACGAAGCTCCAGGGATCGCGCTTGGTAGAACAGGCCGTCGGGGCTCCAGCGGGCTGCGCCATCGATAACGCCGCCGACCGCCACCAAAGCAGCGGCGGCCAGGCCAAGTACCACGAGCAGCATTGGAAGCGCCCTGCGCATGCACCGATCGTCGAGTCGGGGCCGCCAGGCGTCAACTCCCCAGACGGATAGCCCTCGCCAAGCCGCTCGTGGCTACCGTGGCCCTATGCAGCCCGATATCGACGCGGTCATCGTGAGCTACCGCAGCGCGGCGACCCTGCGCGGCTGCGTCGAGCCGCTCGCCGCCCTGCCCGGCGTACGGGTGATCGTCGTCGACAACGCGTCGCCCGACGACGCGGTCGAGACGATCCTCGACCTTGAGGTTGAGGTCGAGCGTTCACCAAAGAATGGCGGCTTCTCCTACGGGTGCAATCGCGGGGCTGTGCTTGGAGTCGCTCCGCTGCTCCTGTTCCTGAACCCAGACGCCCGGCTCGACGCCGTCGCGCTCGAAGGGCTTGCCGACGCGCTCGCCACCGACCCAGCAGCAGCCCTCGTTGCGCCGCGCATCATCGAGGACGACGGTGAGCTCGCCTGGAGCCAGCGCAGGTTTCCACGCCTCGCGTCGACCTTCGCGCACGCCTTCTTCCTGCACCGCCTGTTCCCGCGGGCGGCGTGGTCCGACGAGTTGATCCGGGACCGAGCGGCCTATGAGCGTGCCGGTTCGCCCGAGTGGGTCTCGGGCGCGTGCATGCTCGTCCGCCGCGATGCATTTGAGGCCGTCGGCGGCTTCGACGAGCGCTTCTTCCTCTACTGCGAGGACACCGACCTCTGCAAGCGCCTCCGGGACGCTGGGCACACCATCAGCTTCGACCCCCGAGCCGAGATCCACCACGTCGGTGGTGCGTCGTCGGGCGCCGGCGAGACGCGGCCGATAGCGGCGCGCAGCCGCGTGCTCTACGCACGGAAGCACCGAGGGCGATTCGCCGCGCGCCTCGAGGCCCTGGGCGTCGCCCTCGGCGAGGCCACCCACGCGGCCACCGCAGTCTCCCGGCCGGCCACCCGTCGTGGGCACCTGGCCGCACTGCGCGCGGCCCTGGCTCCCGGCGACTAGCCGCTCGGCCCGTCAGGCCGCTATCGGCTCGGCCGGAACGCCCTCGAGGGCGCGAAGCAGCCGACGGCCGACCGCATCCCACGTGAACAGCTCGGAGCGAACCTGCGCGGCCGCGCCCGTGCGGCGCGCCTCGTTCGCGTCGGCAAGCCCACGCATCGCGTCGAGGAGTGCGGCCTCGTCGTGCGGGTCGACCGCGATGCCGCCATCCCCGATGAGGTAGTCCGACCCTCCCGAGGTGGTGCCGATGCTCGGCAGCCCCGCCGCAGCGGCCTCGACGTACGCAATGCCGCAGGCCTCTGAGAACGACGGCATCACGAAGCAGGTGGACTCGCCGAACAACCGCTCGAGGCGTTCGTGCTGCTCGGGGACGTCGAGCCGAAGCACCCCGTGCCCGGTCACGCCCGGCTGATCAACCGGCGGGTGGCCTCCCACCAGATCGAGCCGGGCCTCCGGACGCTCGCGGCGCAGCCGCGCAAAGGCGCGCAGTACGCCATCGCCGTTCTTCCGCGGCCAGTCCATACCGACAAAGAGGAAGCGGGGCGTGCTCCAATCGCGCTCGGCGACCGGCGCCACGTGGTTGCACCCGATGCCCACCACGTGGACCTTCTCCGGAGCGATGCCGTACTCGTCGATCACCGAGTCGGCTGTCCAGCGGCTCGTGAGGCAGACCGCTGTCGCGCGCTCGTAGGCGCGGCGCTGGCCGGCCAGGCGCGACTCGAAGGCGCGGTGCGACAGCGCGTCCCAGCCGGCGTAGGCCTGACCGAGAGCCCGCGTCTGGAGGATCGTCATGTCCTCGAAGGTCGCGATTGGCGCGTCGGTCGCGAGCGTGTAGCCGGTTCCAATCTGGACGATCCCGTCGAGCTGCCCCGCGCGCCTGAGTCGCTTCGGTGCCGCCCAGGAGTTGACCGTCACAAGGCCTGGTGAGGCCCACGCGGCCGCCCTGCTGCGCTGGACCGCGCCCTTCAGGTCCCGGCTCGGGCGCAGGTACGCGGCGGCGAGCAGGTTGAACGCGACCGCACGGACGGCCGGAGACGGCTCGGCCTGGATCGCGACGGGCTCGACACCGGCTCCGCGCAGACCGCGCATGACCCCCGAGGGGGTGCCGGACCAGGTGTCGGGCTGGCTCGGGTCACCCGGAAATGCAACGCCGATCCGCTTCACGAAACCCAGTCCTCTCGCGTGATCACCGCTGCGAAGCCGAGGAGGATGAACGCAAAGAACGTCACCTGGACGAAGGCGAACGCATCGAACGTGAACATCCCTACAGCGAAGGCCGTGAGCGAGGCGGCGAGACAGGCGGGCAGCCAGCCCTCGGCGCCCGACGCGCCCCGTGCTCGGTGCGCGAGCCGCCGTATCGCGCGGCCGAAGAGCCACACCAGGGCGATCAAGCCCACGGCTCCGATCTCGAGCAGGGTTCCCAGCCACTGGTTGTCGAGGATCTGCTGTGAGCCGAGCGCGCCCGCGTCCGTGTCGATGATGCGGGTGCCGAATCCCTGTCCGAACAACGGCTTGTTCGACCACTCGGAAAGGCCCGGCCCCAGATCGGCGAGCCGGCCACTGCCGGTGCCCTCCGAGTTGGACTGCTCCTTGATCACATAGTCGGGCTGGAGAATGACCCTGAACGTGCCGAGCGTGCCCGGCATCACGCCCTGGATTAGCACCGTGATCACCACCAGATAGGGCAGCATCCTGACCGCCTCAGAGCGCTTCAGCCACAGGAAGGTCACCAGGATCACGATCAGCATCACGGCGGCGGTCCGGGAGCCCGTGGAGAGCGCTCCGAGCGTGAGCAGCGCGCCACAGGCGAGCCAGACGGGCCGTCCGCTTCGCTTGAAGAGGTAAACGGAAATCGGAAGGAGCATCACGAGAGCAGCTCCCAGCGCGATGGAGTGCTGCGCGGATGCCCAGGCCCGGACGCCGGTGCCGCGCTGGAGCGCCTCTCCGACGTCCTGGTAGTGCAGGAATGGGATCACCTGCTGCAGGTCGTTGAAGTAGTTCGTGCCGGTTCGCCACTCGTAGAGCGCGAAGCAGGCCACCACCGCCCCGCCGCCCACGAGCAGCTGCAGCATCCGGTCCAGCTGCGCGCCACGGCGCAGCACGCTGGTCACGAAATACACAACGAGCAGGTAGCTGCCGAAGAACGTGATCTGCTTCACGACGTAGGTGTTCACGGCGTCGACCCTGGGCAGGTTGAGCGCGAGCGAACCGAGGATCGCCACCAGCAGCGTGATGATCGGCGCCGCGAAGCCGGTGGAGCGCCAGCTGACCTTCGGGTCCGCGGCGAGGGCGCAGAACCAGCAGCCGAGCACGACGGCGATCAGGAGTCGATACGGCTCCAGCTCGATCGGCAGTCCTCCCCCGATCGTGTAGCGGCGAATCGGAATGAACAGGATCACCGCAAGGATCAGCCCGAGCAGCGTCTGCCAGGCGAGGAGCACGCGCCGCCCCGCCACCAACGTCAGGGGCACCACGAACGCGCCGAGGACGATCGCCGGCTGGATCCCGCGCGTCGTGGCCGCGACGGCCACGAGGAGGGCGCCGACGACGATCAGCCAGAGCAGCAGCTCCTCGCGCCGTGCCTCATCTTGCGCGGGCGCCGGGGCGGCGGAAACCGCGGCAAGCGCGGGCCGCTTCACCAGTCGAGCCGCATGCCGGCCGCGCGCTCGTCCGCAGCGACGGCCGGCTCGAGCTCGCCATCCGGCGTCGGGTCGGGCCACGCGTCAAGCGGCATCAGCGGCTCCTCGGGAGAGCCCTTGTCCCGGATCCCGGCGAGGATGTGGGCCACGGCCACCGTGCCGAGGATGCAGAGCAGGAAGGCGAAGATCGAGGCGGTGTGCTTGCGGCCGGCCGTCAGGACCGCCTGGGGCGCGTCGATGACCCTGACCTCAACCCGCTTGCCGGTGCCGATGTCATTGGCCCTCTGCTTGTCGGCGAGCACCTTGCGCAAGCTCTGATAGACCTGCTCGTTCAGCTCCCGCGCACCCGCCTCGCTGCCCGCCACGGAGGTCAGCTGAATCACGGGCAGGACGAGGCCGCCCTGGCTGGAGGCGAACGGGCTGGCCTGTATCTGGGCGGCCGTGGGGCTGCCCGGCACGCGGTTCAGCACCTCATCGCTCGTCAGGAACTTCGAGTAGAGGTCCGCGAGCCCCGCGAGGCGGCCGGGGTCGGCGAACTCGACCTGATCCCTCGGCGGCGCCGTGGGCGTGACCGCTGGGTCGCCGTTCGCCGTCGCCACGTCGCCGAGCTGCTTCGTCGGCAGGGTCACGCGACCCTCCGGGAAGCCGGGCTGCGTGACGAGGATCGAAGAGTTCGCCTTCCACGTCTCGGTGCCGCGCGGCGTAAGCGCGGGACCGCCGTTCCAGGTCGGCTGGTAGGAGCCAAGGATGGCGAGGAAGACGGCAAGAGCAAGTCCAGCGGCGGCCACGACACGGAAGCGCCACAGAACGGCGGCATGACGAGATAGGTCCACGACGACGACACTAGGTCCTGGCCTATTTTCCGTCCCTAGACCAACGCACAGTCCTCCGTCGGGGGGACAACCTCCGTCCGGGGTACGGGCGTCTCAGGAGACAGGGGCGCCGCGGCGAAGGGTGCTGCCAAGGCGCTGGCGCTCGCGCAACTCGCTCACCAGCCGCTCGTCCGGGCAGCGCGGCGCGCGCCGAGCGGCGGCCGCGGCATATCCCCACAGCATGGCGAGCGCCGCCGGCTCCCTGCGCGCGCGGTACAGCGTTCTCAGGGCCAGGTAGCTTGGCCGGTAGCCCATGTACCAGGAGGCGCGTCCGAGCGCCTCGCCCTGGTGGAGCGTCGACAGCTCACGTCCGCCCTCGGGCCGGTGGTGTCGGAAGGGGAGGTCCACAAAGGTCCGCGTTTGCATGCCGCGCAGCTGTGCGCGGATCTCGTCGAGTCCGTCCCAGCCCATGCAGGGCTCCATGGCGATCACGTCCTCGAGGCACTCTGCGCGGTACGCACGGGTCGCCCCCCAGACGCTGCCCTCCGCCTTCGTGCGACGGACCCAGGTGCCGTCCTCCTGCTCATAGCACGTGCCACTCGCGATCCCGAGCGTCTCGTCCGCTGCGAAGCGGCCGATCAGCTTCTCGAAGAAGTCGCCGTCAAAATCCACGTCGGCGTCCACCTTCACGACCACATCCGCGGGCTCCGATAGCGAGCGCGCGCCGTGTAGGAAGCCGTCGAGATCCCGGGCCTTGCGCCGGCCGTCGGCCAGACGGTCGCTCCGGTCGGCCGCAGGCCGTTTCAGCGGGCGCACCCAGCCTTTGGATGCCGCAAGGGCGTCCAGGATCTGAGGCGTAGAATCGGTCGACCCGTCGTCAACCACGACCCACTCGGTCGGCGGAACGGACTGACCGATCAGGGCGGCGCCCAGGCGACCCAGGTTGCGCTCCTCGTTGCGAGCCGGTGTGACGACCGCGTAGCGCACGATCAGGCTGCGACCCGGTCGGAGGTCGCGGCGCTTGCGCGGGGCAGGTACTCGCGCAGCCAGAGCTCCAGCATGATCAGGCCGAGCAGCAGGTTGGCGTTGCCGGCGCGCCCGCCGCGCCACTCGCCCACGGCGCGCGCGACCGTGGTCGGCTCGAGCACCGTCGCGTAGGCGGGGTTCGGATCCAGCAGCAGCTCGTCGACAAGGGCGCCGCCCTCGGCCCCGACCCAACTGCCCACCGCTTCGTTGAAGAACCCGCGCTTGCGCTTCTCGAGCACGAACGGCGGCACGTGGTCGCGGGCCGCCAGGCGGAGGACGTGCTTGCCCTGAAGGCGACGCACCTTGTGGTGCGCGGGAATCCGCGCGCAGAGCTCCACCAGCTCGTGGTCGAGGAATGGCACCCGCACCTCGAGCGAGCAGGCCATCGAGGTGCGATCGAAGTAGGTGAGCATGTCATCTACGAGGCCCAGCCGGGCATCCAGGTAGAGCGCCGACTCGAGCGGGCCACGGCCGGGCGCGCCGGCCAGCCGACCCTCGACGACGCCCTGGGCAGCACCGGCGTGCTCCGCAAGCGCGCCGCCGTACAGGTCCGCGCGCAGCTCAGGGTGCACGAAGCCGCTCGATGCGAGCAGGCGTGTTACCGGGTCGCCGGCCTGGAGCGCGTCGGCCAGCCGGCTCCCCCGGCCGGGCGCTCGGCGGAGCGCCGAACCCGCCGCCGTGCGAAGCGGCCCGGGCACGTGGCCCCAAGCGCTGGCCAGCGATGCCACCCGGTGCTTGCGATAGCCACCGAACAGCTCGTCGGCGCCCTGACCTGACAGCGCGACTGTCACCTCGCTGCGCGCGAGCTCGCATAGCGGCAGGAAGCCCAACGAGGACAGGTCGGCGAGCGGCTCGTCGAGGTGCCATATCAAGCGCGTGAGGTCCTCTCGCGAGCTGCGGAGCTCGACCTCGAGCTCGTGGTGGTCGGCCCCGCACGCCTCGGCCACCCGCCGCGCGTCCGGCAGCTCCGAATCCTCCCCGGCAAAGCCGACCGCAAACGTCTTCACGGGCTCGCCCATGTGCTTGGCCATAAGGGCAACAATGAGGCTCGAGTC
Organism: uncultured Thermoleophilaceae bacterium; assembly: GCA_963774755.1. Lineage (GTDB taxonomy): Bacteria > Actinomycetota > Thermoleophilia > Solirubrobacterales > Thermoleophilaceae > JACVRW01. The sequence goes on from CAVZGG010000014.1 coordinate 214,370, forward strand.
GAGGCCTCCACTGAGCATCGCACCGAGTGGTACGTCGCTCATCAGCCGCAGCCGGACGGACTCGTCGAGCTTGTCGAGCACGATCTCGGCCCACTCCTCCGCGGCGCGCGAAGTGGGGTCGGGATCGGGAGCAGGGTAGCTCCACCAGCGTTCGAGCCGGGCAGCGCCGTCCTCGACCACGAGTCGCTCGCCGGGCCCCAGCTTGCGCACCTGGCGCAGAGGAGTCATCGGGCCCGGCACGTACCCGAGCATGAGGTAGGCGGCGATCGCCTCGGGGTCCAGCTCTTGGTCCACCAGCCCGCTGGCGAGAACGCACTTCAGCTCTGACCCGAAGACCAGCGTGTCACCTGCAAAGGCGTAGTAGAGCGGCTTGACGCCGAGCCGGTCACGGACCAGAACCCCGCGGCGGGCGGCACGATCCCAAACCGCCACGGCGAACATCCCCCGAAGCCTTTCCGCGAGGCCAGGACCGTGGTCCTCGTAGAGGTGCGGCAGGACCTCCGTGTCGCATCGGCTGTGCAGCACGTGGCCGCGTGCCTCGAGCTCCTCGCGAAGCGCCACGTGGTTGTAGATCTCGCCGTTCTGGGCGGCCCAGACGCGGCCCCGCTCATCGCCGAAGGGCTGGTGACCTCCCTCGACGTCGATGATCGAGAGGCGCCGCGCGCCGAGCGAGCAGCCATCCGCGTTTACGAACCCGGCGTCGTCGGGCCCCCGGTAGGCCATCACGTCGGTCATCCGGCGCAGGACGTGCTCCGGCAGCGCCGGAACACCGGCGCCGTCGAGCCGAAACGCGCCTGCGATCCCGCACATGGGGCCACCGTAGTCCCGCGGCGGGCGGCTGAGCCTACCCAACGGTCCAGTCCGAGCCTCCATGGAGCTGGCGGCGCACGTGTCCGTCCGGTTATGTACCCTCCTCGCTCGTCCGGGGATTCATGTGCCGGATTGGGGGCGCTTGCCGAAGCGCCCTAGACGGGGAGAACGGCTCCACGGTGCTCAGCGGGAGTGCGGGAGCCGCGAAATCAAGGATTGATCGTGTCCTCAGGGAACATCGCCCTGCGCCTGCGGCCGTGGCGCCTCCTTCTACCCACCGCCCTCATCGTTCTGTGTGGGTCCACCTCCTCTGCCCTCGCGGCCGATCGCCTGGTCGCGCCCGCGGGGGCCGATTCCGGTGACTGCGCCACTGCCCCGTGCGCCTCCCTCGGATACGCCTACGCGCGGAGTGGCGCTGGCGACACCGTGACCGTCGCCCGCGGCATCTATGGGGACCAACACGTCCCCGACGGCAGGAAGGCGGTCACGTTCAAGGGCGGGCCGGGCGTGATCCTGCGGCAGATGTCGAGCGACGCCAGCAACGTGGTCTACGACGGCATCAACGTCGATGCCGCGGGACAGAAGACGACCGGTTCCGCCTTCGGTCTCAGTGGCGACAACAGCACAGTGAAGAACGCGAGCATCGGCAACAACACCGATGAGAAGGCGATGCTGGCGAGCGGCTCGAACCTGACGATCGACAACGTCCTCTTCCACGACGCGGTGCTGACCCCCGCGGGCCAGTCGCAGGACGTCCACATGGAGTGCCTGTACGCGATCGGGGTCCCGGGCTTCACGATCCGGAACTCGACGTTCCGCGACTGCGCGATCATGGACCTGTTCTTCACCTACGGCAGCTGGTGGAATCCGAAGCCGCCCGCCTACGGCAACGTGACGATCGAGAACAACGTATTCGGGCACTCGGAGGACGACAACAACACGAGCTGGCACTACTACGGCCTCTACATCGCGACGATCGGCCCGAACGGCGCCGCTGACCCGATGAGCGGCTGGGTCGTCCGCAACAACACGTTCGAGCAGTCGGCGCTCATCGCTCCCGACCGCGGCTCGAACGGCACCCGCTGGGTCGGCAACCTGGGCGACTGGGACTGCAGGCCGGGCATCGCGTACAGCCACAACGTCGGTCTGAAATGCGGCAGCACGGACAGGGCGGTGAGCCCCAACTCGAGCAGAGCGGGGGTCGTCGCACCGTTTGGGTGGGTCAATCCCGGACTGTCTGACTTCCACCTAAAGGCCGGCTCGCCCGCCATCGGCGCGGCGGACCCCGCCGACCACCCGCCTCTGGACCATGACGGCCTCGCGCGCGACCGCCAGCCCGACGCCGGAGCTCACGAGTTCGGAGCGAAGCCGCCCGGCGGCACGCGCGCCTTCATCCCCCCGGGGAGACGAGGACCGCTCGTTCGTTCCGCGCGCCTGCGCGCTCGGGTGATCTGCCGGCGGCCGACACGCCGCTGCCCGAAGGCCACGAGCGTGCGCCTCAGAGTGGCGGAGCCTGCTCGGGTCGTCATGCGGCTCCAGCGTCTGCGCAAGGGCCGCAAGGCGCGGACCGTGCGGTCGGTGCGGCGGAACGTCACGACCTCCGCATCGCTTCGAATACGCGCCCGTGGCCTGCCTCGCGGTCGCTACCGCGCGGTGCTGGTGGCCACGAACGCCGTCGGCAAGAAGTCCACGCCGCGCGTGTTCAAGCTGCGCGTCCGCTGAACTCCGCGGCGCCGAGTGTCGCGAGAAACGCGCGCACGTCCGCGCTCAGCTCGCTCGCGCCGGTCAGTCCGTCCGACTGCTCCGGCTCCGAGCCGCGCGGCTGAGCGGCCGCCACCGCCGCCAAGCTCGACTCGTCCTCCACGAGCTTCACGACTCCCGCGCGTTCGAGACGGCGGCCGAGCACCAGCTGATGGTCGTCCACCGCCTCACCGAGGTGGCGCCGCCGGGGCACCACGATCGGGCGCCGACCGCACTGCCGGGCCATCATGATCGACCCCACGCCCGCGTGGCAGACCACCAAGCGAGCCTCACGCACCCTGGCGGCCAGCTCCTCGAACGGCAGGAAGTCGAGCCACTCGCCCGGTCCGTGCGGTACCCGCGACGCGCCGTACTGGACGAACAGCGGCTCGTCGGTCTGCAGTTTCGCGGCTGCGCGCACGAGACGGTCGAAGGGCTGCTCGTTGGTGCCGACGGTGAACAGGATCATCGGCCGACGAAGAGGTTGCCCGCGAACTGGATGCGCCCGCGGGACTCGCCGGCGAGCTCCGGCCACTGCGCATAGAGGCGCGCGGCGACTGGCGCGATAAGGCGGCCGCTCAGCGACAGCCCCTCGATACGCGTGAGGCTCTCCACGTAGACGGTCGGAATGCCGTGCAGGCGCGCAAGCCAAGCGAACGGCACGGCAACGCCCGCGCCTGTCGTGAGGATGGCGGCGGGCCGCTCGTCGCGCAGCACGCGGCGGGCAAGGCGCAGGTTCCGGAACAGGTTCGGGATGTTGCGGTTGGTCGGCCCGTGGGCGTGCACGACGCGCTCGCCGACCAGCAGTGACCGCGTGTCGGCCTTGTCGAAGGTCACCCAGACGCGCTCGAAGGCGGACCAGGCCGCGCGCAGCTCGAGCATCTGAAGCAGATGCCCGCCGGACGAGCACACGATCATGAGCGGGCGCGCCGGAGCGCTCATGCGCTCGCCGCCACGACCGAGCGCCCCGCGTACCGCTCGACGAGCACGTCGGCCACGCGCCGTCCGGCGTGGCCATCCCAGAGCGGTATCGCCGATGGCGTGGGCTCCCACGGTGAGGGCTGCACGCACGAGATCAGCGATGGGTCGTCCCCGAGCAGCACGTTCGTCCCGTGGTGAGACGGTCACCGGCCGCTCCGTGTTCGGCCTGAACGTGAAGCACGAGACGCCCAGCGCGGACGCCTCCTCCTGCACGCCGCCCGAATCGGTCAGGATCGCGCCGGCGCCGGCCTGGAGTGACAGGAATTCGAGATAGGCGAGCGGCTCGATGCAGTGGACGCCGGCTCGTTCGAGCCGGTCGAGGTCACCGCTGCCCTGCAGCCTCGCGCGGGTGCGCGGGTGGACCGGGAAGACGACGGGGCAGTTGGCGGCGAGCTCGGTCAGAGCCGTCACGATCTGGCTGAGCCGCATGGGGTCGTCGACGTTCGCCGGCCTGTGAAGCGTCACCAGGATGTAGGCGTGCTGGGGAAGGCCGTAGTCGGTGAAGGCGGCCCGTGCCCGCGCCTTCTTCTCGCAGCGCCGCAGCGAGTCGATCATGGTGTTGCCGACGTAGTGCACCCGGTCCGTGTCGATGCCCTCCGCCGTGAGGTTGTCGAGCGCCTCCGGACTGTGGGTGAGGAGGACATCGGACAGCCGGTCGGTGAGCACGCGGTTGACCTCCTCCGGCATGCTCCAGTCGCCGGAGCGAAGCCCCGACTCGAGATGAACCACATCGATTCCGAGCTTCGATGCGGCGAGCGCACACGCCAGCGTGGAGTTCACATCGCCCGCGACGACGACTCCGTCCGGCCGGACGTCGAGAAGGATGCGCTCGAACGCCGTGAGGACCTTTGCCGTCTGCTCGCCATGTTCGCCCGATCCGACGCCGAGGAAGTAGTTCGGCTCCGGGAACTCGAGGTCCGCGAGCACCTCCTCCGACATGCGCGCGTCGTAGTGCTGGCCCGTGTGGACGATCAGCTGACTGAAGCGGCCGGTGCGGTCGAGCGCCTCGACCACCGGCGCCATCTTCACGAAGTTCGGGCGCGCCCCGACGGCGTGGACGAGCACCGTCATGGGCGCGTCCTCCACAGCGAGCCCATCAGCGTGACGGCCACCAGCGTGCTCGCGACCGCGAACGCCACGCTCACCCGGTGGAACTCCGAGCCGCCAAGGGCCAGCTCCAGCGATACGAAGGTCACCGCAGCCAGGCTCCACAGCGCCGCAGCCCGGCCTCCCTGCTCACGCGCCAGCAGCGCCTGGCAGAACGTCCCAGCGGCAAGGAAGCCGCCGATTCCGATCGCGAGCAGCGCCAGGTCCGTACGGGTTGCCTGGAACCCGGCTCCGTAAAGGACCTCCATGGCCCATGGGCCCGCGGCCACCGCGCCCAGCGCGAGGAGCGCCGCAAAGCCGGCCATGCAGAGCGCCACGAGCATCGTGGCCCGGTGGAGGCGAGCATGGTCGCCGCGCGCCTGGAAGGTCGTGAGGTTGGGCAACAGCGACGCGGCCACGCCCTGGAAGGCGAACACGGGTGCGCGCAGGAGGAGCGTTGCAGCGAACAGGACGCCTGCCGCACCCGCAGCGTCTGCCCCGCCGACGATCAGCACGAGCAGCGGCCCCCCGCAGATCAGGATCTGCTCGCAGCCGGCGATTATCGCTGCGGGCAGCGCGAAGCGCGCCGCCGCTCCGACCGCGAACGAGCCCTCGAGCTCGCCCTCCGAGATGGCGCTCAACCGTCTGCGGCCGGCCGCGAACAGCGGCGCCACGGCTCCCCCGATGGCGGCGGCGGCGATCGCCACGGCCGCGACCGAATAGGAGGCGACGAACAGAAGCGGCAGCGCGACCAGGAGCCGGATGCCGCCATCGGCGAGCAGCAGGAGGCCGTAGCCCCCGAACCAGCGGACCCCGCCGAGAAGCCCCCGGACGAAGTACGAGACCGCATATCCCGCCACTCCGGCGATCAGCGCGGCGGTGAGGACATCGCGACCTCCGAACAGGCCGTTGGTCAGCGGGACCCATGCCGCGGCGAGGGCGCCGACCGCGAGCAGCGTCAACCCGAGCGCCAGCCAGGCGGCGCTACGAACCGCCGGGCGGGCGTCCAGGCCGCGCGCCACCTGGTCCGCCACGGCCCGCGACACCGTCTGCTCGACCGGACGGAAGAGCAGCACGGAGATGAGGAACATCCCCGCCCACAACGCCCCGACCGCTCCGTACACCTCGGGTCCGAGCGAACGCGCCGCGAGGACGTTGAACGCGTACGCGAGCAGACCCGACGAGAGCGTCCCGATCGAGAGAAGAGCCGCCTCGCGGCGGTCTACCGCCTGTAGCCGCAATCGCGGCGCCGTGGGCGCCGCGACGGCAGAGATGGCGTCGACCTGGCTCACGCAGCTCCGACGGCAGCCTTCTCAGCGGTGGCGTCGGCCTCGCGCAGCGCGACGTGCCAGTCGATCGACTCGCGGAGCCCTTCCTCCAGGCCCACGGTGGCATTGAACCCCAGGATCCTCGCCGCCTTCTCCGTGTCCGGGATCCGGCACCGCACGTCCTGGTAACGCCCGCCGATCTTCTCGTACGGCAGCTGCTTTGCGCGCAGTGGTCCCGCGATTCCGAGCGCCTCCTGCACCGCGGCGGCAAGCTTGAGCATCGTGATCGGCTCGTCGCCGCCGATGTTCAGGATCTCGCCGTACGCCTCAGGCGTGTCGAGCGCGCGCACGAAGCCGTCGACGGTGTCCGTCACGTACGTGAGCGAGCGCACCTGACGTCCATCGCCGTGCAGCTCCATGATCTCGCCGTTCAGAAGCGCCTCGGTGAAGGCCGTGACGGGACCGCCCCACCACGATGGGTGGTTCCTCGGGCCGTACACGTTGAAGAGCCGCAGGATCGTCGTCCTGAGCCCCTTCTCCTCGGCGTTCGCGAGGGCGATGTGCTCGTCGTAGAGCTTGGAGACCGCGTACGCCCAGCGACGCGTGGTGGACGGGCCGATCACGACCGGGTCGTCCTCGGAGAACGGCGGGGTCGCGTTGCCGTAGACGTCGGAGGTCGACGTCATCACCAGGGGCACGTCCAGTGCCAGCGCCACGTCGCAGGCCGCGTGGGCGCCCTCGACGTTGCCCTCGAGCGTGTGCAGCGCGCCCCCGTAGCGCGGAATCTTCTCCGCCGCGAGGTGCGCGATCGCGTCGCAGCCGTTGAAGATGCGACGCATCGTGCGGCTGTCCCGGCAGTCCGCCTCATGGAAGCGGAACCTGGAGTCGCCCATGAACGACGTCATGTTTGCGGCGTTGCCGTGGGAGAAGTCGTCGACCGTCACGACCTCGCGGCCCTCGGCCAGCAGCCGCTCGCAAAGGTGCGAGCCAATGAAGCCGGCGCCACCCGTGATGCCGATGCGATTGGGGTACGTCAATGGTCTCTCCTTTGCGAGACGGGGGATCGAGTTGGCCGTGCGATCACGCCGCCACCTCTTGGAATCGCGCGGCGTCCAGCCGCGGTCGTAGGTCTTGAACAAGGCGATCCGCCACGCCGATGATCGACTGGGCGTGGACGATGTCGGGGTACACGTGCGCTGCCGAGGCCACCGCCAGCCCGGGGGCCGCGATCACCTCCGGCAGACGATTCGCCACACCAGCGCGGTGAATCGGCTCGGCGAACTGAGCGCGCGCCACCTGGCTCGCGGTCACATCGCGCTTGGGGTCGAAGTCGGGAAACACGCGCTGCACCTGCGCGAGGTACTCACGGGCGACATCCGCCGACGGGCGCCCGAGCTCCGGCGAGTCCGGCAACACGTACCGCGGGACGTAGAGGAGATGGCCGCCCACGTGGTCCGGATCCACGACGTGCGTTGTCTCGACGATGCTGGTGAGCGGCACGCTGCGGTCGGTGATGTTGAGCGCGTAGTACGGGCTCACGCTGCGGCGGACACGCGCCACGACGCAGACCACACCGAGATAGCGGCACTGGTCCGGCGGCAACGCCGCCCTTACGTCCGGCGCCAGCAGGCCCGACAGGTGCGGACGGAGAAGCGTCGAGACGACCCAGTCGTGCGCCCGGAATCCATCACCGGCAACGACTCCCTGCACCCGGCCCTGGGAGGAGACGATCGACCGGACCGGCTCCCCGGTGAGCACCTCTCCCCCGCACGCCACGATTGCGTTGCGGAGCGCGTCGGCGAGCGCCTGGTGGCCGCCGCGGATCCAACCCATGACCTCGCGGCCCGAGCGATCCCTCGTCCCTGCCGTTCGGCGCATCCGGGACCACAGGTAGGTGGCGGGCAGATCGTCGAAGCGGCCGTCGAACTTTGAGTCGAGCAGCGGCCTCCACAAGCGCTCCCAGAGCCGGTCGCCGCCATTGCGGCGCGTCCACGGCTCGATCGGCTCGTCGTCGAGGGCGGCCTGGTCGGAGATGAACCTGCACCGCGCCACGAAGCCCACGAGCCGGGCGCGGTCCGCCGTACTCAGCCCCGGAAACCGGAGCAGCTCGCGCGGAGTCGTCATCGAGGCAAGCGCGCCTTCGTGGAAGAAGCCCACGCCGAGCGGGCGCCAGCGGATCGCATCGCCCAGCCGTAGCTCCGTGGCCAGGTCGATCACCCGCTGGTCGGTCAGCGTGACCGCGTGGTAGTAGCGGTCGACCTCGATCCCCCCGAGCGACGACGTGCCGGCCAGCCCGCCGACCCGGTCAGAGGCCTCGTAGACACGCACCGGCACGCCGTCCTTGGCGAGCCGGTACGCCGTCGTGAGCCCGAGCAGACCCGCTCCGACCACACCGACGCTCATGCGCGCTCCTTCGCTGACGCGTGGCGCATCATCATCCGGGCGTAGCCGCCCACGGTCGGCAGCACGCGCATCTTGCTCTCGCCCTCGCGGCGGGACCAGTCAAGCGACACGGGCACCTCCGCAATCCGTGCTCGCATGCGATCGAGCTTGATCAGCAGCTCGGCCTTGCACGCAAAGCCGGACTCGCGAATCAGGCTGTCCCCATGCAGCTCGTATGCCGCCTGCAGAGCACTCGCGCGATAGACGCGAAAGAACGACGAAACCGTGCGTGCATCGAGGCCGGCCGTGCGCCGGATCGCATAGGCGGCAGCACGCGATAGGAAGCGGCGGTGCGCCCGGACGTTCACGAGCTCGCCGTCGGCGTGGTGAGACGCGAGCACGACGTCGGCGCCCGAGCGCGCCGTCGCGAGCATCTCCTCCATCGCATCGAGATCACTCGTCGAGTCCGCCTCGAGCGTCACGACGAGGCCCCACTCCGGTGCGATCTCGAGCGCTCGGCGAAAGCCGAGATCGAAGGCGCGTCCCGGCCCCTGGTTCGTCGTCAGCCGGATCACCTCGATGGGCAGCGGTCCCGAGTGCGCGCACGCGATCTCAGCGGTGCCGTCCTCCGATCCGTCGTCGACGAGGATCAGGCGACCGTCCTCCCATAGCTCTGGGCGGGACTCGAGATCGGCAAGGAGGCGCGGCAGGTTCTGCGCCTCGTTGTAGGCCGGCACCACGAAGACGTTCATCAGTACGCCCCCCGGCGCGCGAGGACCACGGGAATCGTCTGGCAGAGGATCTTGAGGTCCCACCAGAGCGACCAGTTGGTCACGTAGATGTAGTCGAGCTTCACCATCTCGTCGAAGGGCAGGTCGTTGCGACCGAGGACCTGCCAGAGACCCGTGATGCCCGGAGTGAGATCGAGCCGCCGGCTGGCCCAGCCTGTGATCTGGCTCGACTCGTGAATCACGAATGGGCGCGGTCCGACGAGGCTCATCTCGCCCTTGAGCACATTCCAGAGCTGCGGAAGCTCGTCGATGCTCGTGCGGCGCAGCAGCCGCCCGACGCGTGTCACGCGCGGGTCCTCCTTGATCTTGAACAGGGCGCCGTCGACCTGGTTGCTCTGCGCGAGCTGCTGCCGCTTCGCCTCGGCCCCGTTCTCCATCGTGCGGAACTTGAGGATCCGGAAGACGCTCCCACCGCGCCCGTGCCGCTCCTGGCGGAAGAACACGGCGCCCCGGCTGTCGATCTTTATGGCGAGCGCGACAACCGCGAGCAGTGGCGACAGCACGAGCAGGCCCGCGGATGCGACGAGGATGTCGACCGCGCGCTTGAGGAAGCGCACGCTGCGCGACAGGCGCATCAGAGGGAGGTTCACGACCGGCATTCCCTCGAGCTCCTGAATCGTCGCGTTCGACGCAAAGACCTCGAAGAAGCGGGGCACGATCGAGAGATGCACGTCCGGGCGGCGTGCCGCCCTGAGGAGGTCGAGCGTGTCCTCGTATGACGACTGCGAGAACGCCAGGATCACCCAATCGATCTCGAGCGTGTCCACAAGCCGGGGCAGCTCGGCCGGCCGTCCAAGAATCGGTGCGTCGCCGCCACCCGGCCGGCCCTCGTCTACGAAGCCGACGAGCTCGAGGCCGTACTCGGGGTGCGACCGGATCTTGCGCTCGACCACCTGGCCGACCTCGCCTGCGCCGACGATCAACGTGCGGCGCGGGTTCATGACGGCCGGGAAGACGAAGCTCCGCACGGTGCCGCGTGCCAGGAGCACGAGTGGAAGCGCGGTCGCGAGGAACATCGCAGCCTCCACCGGGAAGTACACCTCGGCGCCCATCACCCGGCGCAGCACCTGGCTGGTGATGAGGAACACGAGCGAGCCCGCGAGCAGCGCGTGAAACAACTCGCCGATCTCGTCGAAGGTGGCCAGCGAGATGCTGCGGTGCTGGCGCTCGTAGAGGTTGTAGACCGTGAAGACGGCGATCCAGAAGGGCAGCGCCAGGAGAGCCAGCGTCACCGTCAGCCAGCTCGGCGCGATGATCGCGGGCGGCGCGAGCATGTCGGCCACGCCATAGGTCACCACCAGAGCAGCGGTTATCGCGAGCGCGTCGGCGCCGATGAGGAACCAGGTGCGCCCGTGGGCCAGCATCCCGCCGCGCTCTGGACGCGGCCGCGACGCCACGGTCGGCGGAGCCGGCTCCGGCGCAACGGCAATCCGGAGTGACGCAGTGCGCGCCGGGTCGCTGCTCACCGCGACAGGGCTCCAGCCTCGCCGTTCAGACGCTGGCTCGGGCTCGATGCTGAGAACGGCCTCCAGGCCCTCCTCGGGATCCATCAGCAGAGCCGCCGCCTCCTTTCGCGAGCGTACGCCCAGCTTTTGGAAGGCGGTCGAAAGGTGGCTCTTGACGGTGCTCTCCGCCAGGAACAGGCGGTTCGCGATCTGGCGGTTCCCCAATCCCTTGACGACCATGGTGAGGACCTCCTTCTCGCGATGCGAGAAGACCGGCTTGACCACGCAACGGTGAAACCGGCGGGGAAGTGAGATGTGCCCGACCAGGACGGACTGGGTCACCGGTCCGAGGGTCGACTCGAGGTCCGACTCGAACACCACCCCGTCGGCGCCGGCATTGAGCGCCTGCCGCAGTCCCGCGCCATCCGGGTCCGACGAAACCACCACGAGGTAGGTCGTGCGGAGCGCATCCGCGAGCCGGCGGATCGCCGCGAGGCTGGCCGGCTCGTACGGATTGCACGCGAGCACGACCGCGTCGGGGTGCCGCCCCGCGCGCTCCGAGAGAAACTCCGTCACATCGGGGGCCTCGCGCGTCGTGTGCATGCCAGCGGACTCGAGGGCAGCGCGGATCCGTCGCGCGGCAAACGGCTCGGCTGCGACGACGGCGACCGAGACGGGCGCAGGCTGCGCCGTCGGGGCCGGTCTGGGAGCGACGGGCGTTGTGGCCATCGGCCTATGAACGCGCCGGCCGGCGCGCTCCTTCCGCGCCTCGTCAGAAAATGCTCGACCGTGTGACGGGAGCCGCAGCGCCTGGAGGGCGAAGCGGGCGGCGCATCCGAGGACGCGCCGCCCGCCGCCGCTGCCCACCTCTTGGGCGATCTGCACGAGTGAAGCTAGCCCCGAGGGCAGTCGCGGGCGCTGGTCTTTAGGACAGTGAAAGCCTGCCGCGCGTACCTCAGCCGAACTTCGTCCTTACTTCGTCTGGGACCGAGTCAGATCCGTGGGGACCCGCGCGTTGTTTATCCGTGAACCCCACCAAGGCCGTGGTACTGGCGCGCGAGCCAGACCGTTATGACGCAGGCGTCACGCCGGCGCTCCTGTCCGTCGCGAACCGCCCGCTCATGCGTCACGCGCTCGAGTGGCTCCAGGACGGAAGCATCCAGGAGGTGGCAATCGTCGCGAGCGACGGCATTGCCCACCACGCGCGCGAGGCCGTGGGTGGGGGTTCCGAGTGGAGCTTCGAGACCAGCTGGCTGTGCCAGCATCCCGGCGAGAGCCTCGGCGAGACGCTGGCGGCGCTGACCGCATTCATCGACGACGAGCCGTTCGTCCTGCACCTCGCCGACAGCCTCGCCAAGGACCGGCTGCCGTCGCGTGCTCGGTGGCGTCGAGGTCGACGACCTCGGGGCCGTCGTCCTGACGCATGGGTTTGGGAGCGGGCTCGCGCCGGTGGTCGACATCCGCAGCAGGCTCGACACCTCGGCGTCGGCCGGCGTCGCTGTCATGGGCGCAGGCGTCCTCGCCACCACGGACACGCTCGACGCACGGCCGGGCCGCGAGCTCAACGCTCTCGCCGACCATCTGAGTGGCATTGGCGGCAGCGTCAAGACGCGGCGCACCGAGGGCTGGTGGCGCTTCGACGACGCGGCCGACACCGTGCTGGACGGCAATCGCTTCGCGCTCGAAAGGCTGGAGGGAGAACCCGTTACGGCCCAGGTGACGGACTGCGAGATCCAGGGCGCGGTCTCCATACATCCCTCGGCGCGGCTCGAATCGAGCACCGTGCGCGGGCCCGCCGTGATCGGCCCCGGCGCGCAGCTCCATTCCGCCTATGTCGGTCCGTTCACCTCGATAGCGGCGAATGTCCTGGTCGAGGGAGCGGAGATCGAGAACTCGATCGTCCTTGCCGGGGTGTCCATAACGCATCTCAATACGAGGCTCGAGGGGAGCATCATCGGCCCTGGGGCCCGTGTCTTCAGGGACTTCCGCCTGCCAAGGGCCATGCGGTTGAACATCGGCCAGGGGGCGGAGGTTGCCGTCACGTAATCCGGCTTCCAGTCTGGCCTAACGAGGCACAGCGCCGCCCTCGAACGGGTACCTGAGGACCCCAAAGTCTGCAAAGACAGCGCTAACTCCGAAAAGACTAGGGTCGCTCCCCCGGTGCGGCGGACGCATGAATGCGCTTAGGGTCACCTCCGATACCGCGGCGACCGACCCAGTTGCGTGGGTGAGCCGCCGGAACGGAAGGACTCCCCCCGATGGCCCATTTCATTCGAAACGGACAGGCGCGCCCGACGCCCGAACTCGTCACTCGAGCCGTTGCTCGCGCGAAGGCCGGCGACATGAGCGCCATACATTTCCTGTACGTGCGCTTCGCCGATGACGTGTTCGGCTATGTCAGCAGCATCGTGCACGACTCGCACGAGGCTGAGGACATCACGCAGAACGTGTTCGCGAAGCTGTCCACTGCGATCCGGAAATACGAGCCACGCCAGGTGCCGTTTACGGCATGGATCCTGCGTGTCGCGCGCAACGCGGCGGTCGACCACCTGCGCGCGCGACGTCAGATTCCGTTTGAGGAGGTCCGCACGGACGACGACGGGCACGACCAATCGGCTTCGAGCGCTCCCAGTCCCTGCGCGATGCCCTCTGGCGCCTGCCAGAGGAGCAGCGGGAGGTGCTGGTTTACGCCACCTGGTCGGTCTCAGCCCTCTGGAAATCGCCCGCCGCCTGGGGAAGACGGAGGGGTCGATCCACGGCCTTCACCATCGTGGCCGCACGGCGCTTCGTCTTGCGCTGCTCGAGATGGACGCCGGCCCGGTCGTGGCAAGCGCCTAGCTGTCGTTGTTGTTTTCGTCGCTGTCGCCCAGCTGGCCGCGAAGCTGTGTCCGCGAGCTCACGCCAAGCTTCAGGAAGCTGTTCTTGAGGTGCCATTCGACGGTCTTGACGGTGACCACGAGCTGCTCGGCGATCTCGCGGTTGGAGAACCCGTCGGCGGCAAGGGTGGCCACCTGGCGCTCGTGGTTTGTGAGTGCCTCGTACCCATGCATAGCCGCCCGGCGCGGACGTGCGCCTGCCACGTTCGCTTCACGCCGCGCGCGAGCGGCAAGCACCGAGGCGCCACAGCGCTCGGCGAGCTCGGAGCCCCCTCCTTGAGCGGGTCCCGAGCGTCACGCCGCTTCCCCTATCGCCGGAGCGCCGCCCCGAAATCCACGAGCGCACCCGCCCGGTTGAGAGCGGCCTGAGAATTCCGAAGCATCTCCACGGCGGCCTCGAAGGCTTCGAAGCGCCGGCCCGGGGTCGCGAATCGCGCCGAGCGCACGCAGCGTGCGCCCTATGGCGCCCGGCTCGCCGAACGTGTTCGCAATCGCCAGCTCGGATTCGATCAGTCGCTCTGCTTCGGTCCAGTCTCCGATCACGGCTATTGCGAGGCCCGCATCCGCGCGCCACGACAGCACCGCCGGGTTCACGACGCCGGCTCGCTGCGCAAGTTCCCCGCACGCCAGGAAGTGCTCGAAGAGCACGCTCGGCGTCACCGTTGAACAGCGCCAGGCGCCCGCGCGCGGAAAGCAGCCAGCAGCGGAACGTGTTCTCCTCGTTCGTCGCGGCCTGCGCCGCAGTGAGATGCCGGCCAGCGCCCTCCAGGTCCCCCCGCTCAATGAGGGTGTGTGCAAGCACGACCTGTGTGCCTCCGAGCCCGAGACGCCAGCCGTCGCGCTCCACCGCGAGCGCATGACGGGCGTCGAGGGCGGCGTCCTTGAGGCGCCCCCGTTTGAGAATCGTCATGGCGCGAGCGTGTGATGCGGTGGCGAATCCGAGCACCGACCCGCGCGCCTGAGCCTCCTGGACCGCTGCCGTGAGTGCTGCCTCAGCCATCTGCAGGTCGCCGGCGAACGCCAGGGCACCAGCCGCCAGGTAGTAGCTGAGTCCATCCGACTTCTCGTCATCGAGAAGGGCGCCTCGGGCGAGGGCGCGCTCGGCGAGCTGCCGCACCTCGGTCGCGGGAATGCCTCGTGTGGCACCTTCGATTGCGTGCAGCGCGAGCAGCGCGCGGTCCCCGGCGGTATCCGCTGAGCTCGGAGGGGAGCTTGGTTCGAGGGTCTTGCCCGTCGACAGGCCGGTGAGCCACACCGCAGTTGCCGGGCCGGCCGCGAGCCACCCGGCAGTCTCAGGATCGGCTTCGCTTGCCTTCTCGAGCCCGCGTTCGAACGCGATCCGCGCATCCCGTGCTCGCCCAAGCGCGAACAGCGTGCGGCCGGTGGCCAACGCCCTACGGGGCTGCTCCGGCCCGGCCATGAGCGCTGCCAACCCATCCGCCAGGTGTCGCGCCCGCCTCAGGCTCACCGGCGATCGCCTCCGCACGCCCGAGGTTGAGCACCAGCTGCGCGCGCATGTCGGGCGGCGGCGGCTCATCGAGAGCGCGCCTGAGATAGCGAACGGCATCGAATGGATTCGCGCGGCCAAGCGCCACGGCAGCGGCCACGGACAGCGTGTCCACGGTCGACGAGCTGCCCATCCGGGGGTGAAAGCAGCAGGTGTTCGGCCACGCGCTCAGGAGGTTCGCCGTCCTCGGCAAGCACGCGTGCGACATGCAGGTTCCTCGTGGCCCGCTCACTCGCAGTCTGCGCCGCTTCGATGGCCGTCGCCACGGCGGGCTGCGCGAAGGTCAGGCGCTCGCCGGGAGCGAGAATGCCAACGTCGATCAGCTCGTCGACGGTCTCAGCCGCTGCCTCGATGTCCAGCTTCGCCACGGCGCATGCGTGGCGCAGCTCGCAGTCAGGCCCGAGCACTGCAAGCGCGCGCAGCAGGGCCGGTGCGCCGGAGTCCAGATCATTGGCGCGCACGATGGCCCACTCCGCCACCCCGGGGGACGCTAGGCCGCGAGCTATGTTCGTCGACTC
>CAVZGG010000015.1:0-8094 GCA_963774755.1 uncultured Thermoleophilaceae bacterium
AAGAGCAGCACGATCGCGAGGATGATCAGGGCGATCCCGATGCCAACGCCGGTGATGCTGAGCGGCGTGCGGTTGTCGGCCCAGAAGCCCGGGTTCGCACTGGAGGCCGGGTGATGACCCTCAGGCGGCGTGCCGGTCCAGTCGTCGTCGTCGTCCCACGAGCTCATGGTTCCGCACGGTACCGACCGGGTAGGCAAAGGGTTCTTTACTCGAAAGGGAGGCATTACGACAGATGGCGAATCCGAACGCCAGGGACACGAAGTTGATCCAGTACCTCAACGAGGCGTACGGCAAAGAGAAGGAGCTCGAGACCGCCCTCGAGGCTCACATCGCCATGACCACGCGGCCGCCGTACAAGAAGCGCCTCCGTGAGCACCTGAAGGAGACGAAGGGGCATGGTCGCCAGCTGAAGACGCGCATCCGCGAGCTCGGCGGCAAGGCGGAGGCCGGGCCGGTTAGCTCGGGCCCGACGCCCGTCGTCGAGGCGGCTTCCACGATCACGTCCGTGGCCAGCAAGGCCGTGGCCGCCGCGCAGGGACCGCTGCACGCGATTCGCGGCACCGGCGAGGCCGAGAAGATGCTCAAGAATGCGAAGACCGAGTACCACAACGAGTTCGAGGAGATCGCGACCTACACGGGCATCGAGGCGCTCGCGGAGGCCGTGAACGACAAGGAGACGGCCAAGCTCGCCCGCGGCATTCGTCGCGAGGAGGAGCGCATGGCGAAGTTCCTCGAGAAGCAGATCCCGCAGCTGGCGAAGGCGGTGGCACAGGAGGAGATCCCGGCCGCCGAGCGTCGCAACGGCAGGTCGCGGTCCAGCTCGAGGCGCTCGTCGTCCAGCCGCTCGAGCAGCTCGTCCAACGGCTCCAGCCGCTCGTCGAGCCGCACCACGAAGGCCCGTTCGAGTTCGTCCTCGAGCCGGTCGACCAAGGCGCGCTCGGGCTCGGCGTCCAAGCGCTCTCGGCGTCCAAGCGCTCCGGCTCCAAGTCGAGGGCCCGCTCCAAGTAGCAGCGATAGCCCGCCCGCCGTCGTCCGGCGGGCGGGCTTAGTTTTCAGGGCATGGCCGAGTCAAAGAAAGAAGCCACTGACGGCGACGAGACCGAGAAGGAGCGGCTCGATCGCAACCTCGAGCAGCTCCTCGGCGAGCTGCGCGTTGCGCTGCCGGGCGTCCAGGTGCTGTTCGCGTTCCTGCTCGTCGTTCCGTTCAACCAGCGCTTCGCGGACATCACGAGCTTCCAGCAGACCGTCTACTTCGTGACGCTGCTCTGCGCCACCGCCGCATGCGCGTGTCTGATCGCGCCAACCGCGCACCACCGGATCGAGTTCCGCGGGCAGGACAAGGAGCGGATCGTGTTCGGCGGGAACCGGCTCGCGATCGCCGGGTTGACCCTCCTGGCCACGGCGATGACCGGCGCAATCACGCTCATCACCGACTTCCTCTACAGCTCGAGAACCACGACCGTCGCGGCCGCCCTCGTCGCGCTTCTGTTCATCATCCTCTGGTACGCGATCCCGCTGCGGCGGCTCGCGCAGGACCGCTAGCGGCCTAGCCCGCCGGCCGCAGCGAGCGCGCGAGCTCGATGGCGCGCTCGCGGTCGAAGGCGCCCTCGAGGCGGACGAGCAGGTTCCCGCGCTCCAGAAGCAGCACGTTGTGCGCCAGGCGGAGCTCGCTTTCGGCGAACTCCGAATCCGGCGGGCGGTAGAAGAAGAGGTGCGGCGCGCCCTCGATCCAGATCGCGCGATCCCCGTCCACGCGCAGCCGCTCGATTCGAGTGGTCTCCCCCGCGATCTTCCCGTAGTACTCGGGAGCAAGGTCGCCTCGGAACTCGCCGACAAGCAGCCCCAGTCGCGCGTTGCCCGTGGCGGGCATCCCCTCGCCCGGTCGGTAGGTCAACGAGAGCTCGCCGCCAGGCGTGCGCGTGCTCACGAAGACGCCGTCGGGCTCGCCGGCGGCGCGCGGGAGGAGCGGCGTGAAGCCGAGCTCGTCGCTGGCGCGCTCGAGCGTCGTGCGCTGCCCGAGCTGGAGCAGGCGCAGCTCCGGCGCATCCGGGATGCGGGGCTGGCGCTCGACCGTCGCGCCCTGGAGCCCGAAGAACTCGAGCACCGCGTCGCGCACGCCCGGGACAGCGGCGAAGACGCCGCCGGCGAGCACCAGCAGCGAGGCGAGCGCGATCGCCAAGGACCTGCGGAAGACGATCGGACGCCGCCGGCGGCGTGCGGGTGCGGGCGCCGGCGCAGCGAGGCGCTGCCGGACAGCCGGAGCCAACTCTGGAGTCTCGGGCCAGTCCAGCTCACGGCCGAGCTGGGTGAGGCGCTGCTCGAGCTCGCTCATGCCTCCACCTCCCCGAGCTCCAGCCGCAGGCGCTCGAGCGCGCGCGAGAGCCGTGACTTGACGGTGCCGCGCGGACAGTCGAGCGCGGCGGCCGTCTCCTCCTCCGTCAGCTCGAGCAGGTAGCGGTAGGTGATCGCCTCGCGGGCCGGCTGCGGGAGGCGCTCGATCGCGGCGAGCAGAAGCTCGCGCTGCTCGGAGTCGAGGAGCGCCGCCTCGGGCGACGGGACCGCGTCGTCCGGGCGGCGCTCCTCGACCACGCGCTGCGCGATGCGCACGTGCCGCCCGGCTCCGCGCACGCGGTTGCGGGCCTCGTTCGCCACGATCGCGAGCAGCCAGGGCCGGAACGGCGAGCCCTCGCGGAAGCGGGGCAGCGCGGCGTGCGCCTTCACGAAGCCGTCCTGAGCCGCCTCCTCCGCGTCGGGCGCCGAGCGAGTGATCACCCACGCGGTCCTGAACGCAATCGACTGATGTCGTCTCACGATCTCCTCATAGGCGTCCAGCTCACCGCCCCGTGCGCGCGCGATCAGCTCCGCTTCCTGTGGTGGCCGGTCCTCCACCGTGCCTGTACTACAACGGTCGAGGCGGACCGGTTCCCGAGCGGGGTTTGGCCGCTCCCCGCATTGCTAGCGTTCCCGGCGCTTGACAGCCACCGCCTCGCATATGGCGGAAGACCGGGCTCGGCTGCTCGACGAGGCGCCCGCAGCGGTTTCCGTCGAGCAGGTGACCAAGGCCTTCCGGCTTCCCCACCAGAGATACTCGACGCTCAAGGAGCGGGCCCTACACCCCTTGGCATCGAGCACCTACGACGTGCTTCAAGCGCTGGATGACGTGTCGTTCGAGGTGCGCTCGGGGGAGTTCTTTGGAATCGTCGGACGCAACGGGAGCGGCAAGAGCACGCTCCTCAAGTGCATCGCGGGGATCTACGGAATCGACAGCGGCGCCATCGTGATGCACGGCCGCCTGTCGCCGTTCATCGAGCTCGGCGTGGGCTTCAACCCTGACCTCACCGCGCGCGACAACGTGATCATCAACGCGATCATGCTTGGGCTCACGCGCAAGCAGGCGCGCGAGCGCTTCGACGCCATCATCGAGTTCGCCGAGCTCGAGGAGTTCCTCGATCTGAAGCTGAAGAACTACTCGTCAGGGATGAGCGTGCGGCTCGGCTTCTCGACGGCGATCCAGCTCGACGCCGATGTCGTGCTGGTGGACGAGGTCCTCGCGGTCGGCGATGCCTCGTTCCAGGCGAAGTGCTTCGGTGAGTTCGACCGGCTCAAGCGCGAGGGCCGGACGATCCTGTTCGTGACACACGACATGAGCGCGGTCGAGCGCTTCTGCGATCGCGCGCTCCTGATTGAGCGCGGGCGCCTCATGGACATCGGCGACTCCCGCAAGATCTCGCGGCTATACAGCGAGGTGAACTTCGGCCACACCCCCGCCGGTTCCATCTCGGTCTCCGGCAAGAAGCCGCTGGCCCGCATCCCGAGCGCATGGTGTGAGGACGAGAGTGGGGCTCAAATGCATTCGCAGAGCCAGGGGAGCATGTGTCGGGCGTGCTTCGACATCGAGTTCGACCGCCCCGTGGCCAACCCCGAGTTCGCCATCACGTTCCGGAACGACGTGCGCCACACGATCTACGTTGCCACGAGCGCCCACCACGGGCCCGCCGGTGGCTTCGAGGCCGGCGACAGGGCGACGGTGCGGTTCGAGTTCGAGAACTGGCTCGCGCCGAGCCGCTACACGCTCACTCCCTCGGTGTCGGACGCCGGCCGCGACGAGGACACGGTGGTGGCCCCGGACCTCGCCGCGCTGGTGGTCGAGGCGCCGCTGAAGACAGGCGGCGTGGCCGACTTCCCCACCACGTTCGAGGTGATTCGCCGGTGATCGCGCGCGCCACACCCGGCCACTACCGAGCACCGACCGCCGTCGGCGACGACCTCCGGCGTTTCCTGAGCCTCACCTGGATGCTCGCGGCGACCGACTTCAAGCTGCGCTTCTTCGGGTCGGCGCTCGGCTACGTCTGGACGCTGATGAAACCGCTGCTCCTGTTCGGCGTGCTCTACGTCGTCTTCGCCGAGATCGTCCGGTTCGGCGAGGACGTCAAGTACTACCCCGTCTACCTGCTGAGCTCGATCGTGCTGTTCACGTTCTTCTCCGAGACCACGACGCGCGGCGTGACCGCACTGGTCGACCGCGAGAGTCTGCTCCGCAAGGTGCACTTCCCGCGACTCGTGATCCCGCTCGCGGTGTCGCTTCACGCACTCTTCAACCTCGGGCTGAACCTGCTGGTGGTGTTCGCCTTTATTTTCGCGTCGGGCATCACCCCAACGGTCGATTGGCTCCAGATCCCCCTGCTCGTGGGCGCGATGGTGGTCCTCGGCACGGGCGTGACGATGCTTCTGTCCGCGCTGTTCGTCCGCTATCGCGACGTCGAGCCCATCTGGGAGGTCGCCCTCCAGATGCTCTTCTACGCCTCGCCCGTGATCTACGCGGTCACGACCGCGCCCGCCAACCTCCAGGAAGTCGTGATGTTCAACCCGATCGCCGTGGTGCTCACGCAGTTTCGACACGCGGTGCTCGACCAGGACGCGCCGAGCGCCGCGACGGCCATCGGTGGCGGGGAACTGCTCATCATCCCGTTGGCTATCGTGGCCGCGATCTTCGTGCTGGGCCTATGGGTCTTCATGCGCGAGGCCCCACGCATCGCGGAGAACCTCTAGTCATGGCAAGCGAGCCGGTAACCGAGAACGAGCGGGCCTCCGCCGAGCAGATCGCGCAGGTACACCGCGCGCTGGCCGCGGCCCAAGACCGGTACTACTGGCTCGACCGCTGGGGGATCGACCTGAACGCTCTGATGCGAAAGCCGGGCGCGAGCCAGGCCCGCGCCGCGGTATCGGCCGTTCGCGCCATAGTCCGCATCGCCAGGGAGATGAGCGCGCACAACGAGAGGGCGCGAGCTGGCCGCCCGGCGGGCCCGCGCGCGACGGACTCGGCGGGACCGACGTACTACGCCGAGGTCATCGTCGACGCGCTCGGCGAAACCGGTATTGGGTTACGGGAGGGCATGCGCGGGATGGACCTCGGCGGGTCCTCCGACGGCGTGGCGCGAGTGCTTTCCGGGACCTTCCCCGGGCTCGAGATGAGTGCCGAGACGAGCCCTGACCAGACCCCGCTCAGCCACGGCGATCAGAGCTTCGACTTCGTCTGCGCGATCACGCCGGGGAGCCACTTCTCGGAGTCATCCGCCGCCGGCCTGCTCCGCGAGCTCCGGCGCGTCATTCGTCCGAACGGCCGACTGGTCCTCACCTCGCATACGGAATTCCTCACCCCGGACTGGTTGCTCGAGCGGACGTCCCCGGACTGGGCGGTCCTGCTCTACCGGCCGGGGCGGATCCTCGGGAGCGAGGACCTGTACGTGCTCGAGCCCAGGTGAACTCGTTCTCGGTCGTGATCCCGGTCAAGGACGGCGGCCCGTTGCTCGAGCGCGTACTCAGCGCGGTCCGCGCCCAGGGTGATCTCGAGCTCATCGTGATCGACTCTGGCTCACGCGACGGCTCGCTGGAGGTGGCACGGAGCGCTGGCGCGGAGCTGATCGAGATCGCGCCCGAGGACTTCGGCCACGGCAAGACCCGCAACCTCGGCATGGAGCGAGCCTCGGGCGAGCGAGTCTGCTTCCTGACGCAGGACGCCGTGCCCGAGCCGGGGTGGCTCGACGCCTACCGCGAGGCCTTCGCGCTCGATGAGCGCGTGGGTGCGGCGTTCGGCCCGCACCTCCCCCAGCCCGACACCTCGCCGATGATCGCGCGCGAGCTCACCGAGTTCTTCCATGGCTTCTCTCCGGACGGCGGGCTGGTCATCCACCGGAGCGGCGACCTCACCTTCCTCTCGAACGTGAACGCCTGCTACGCCCGCGCCTGCTGGGAGGACGTGCGCTTCGAGGACGTGGCGTACGCGGAGGACCAGGCATTCGGCCGCGCGATGCTCGAGGCGGGCTGGGCCAAGGTGTTCCACCCTGGCGCGGCGGTGCGCCACGCGCACGACTACCGGGCGATCGAGTTCGTGAAGCGCTACTTCGACGAGTACCGCGGTCTTCGGGACACGAGTGGACATGTCGAGCCCCTGCAACCGGTGACCGTGGCGCGTCAGGTGGTACGCGACGAACGCTGGATGCGGGAGCGCGGGATTGCCAGTGCCGAGCGGGGGCGCTGGGTCGCGCGCTCGGCCGTGCACCACGCCGGCCGCCAGATCGGGGCCGCGCTCGGCTCGCGCTCAGATCGGCTTCCGCACGTCTTGCAATCCGCCCTCTCGCTCGAGGGGCGGGGCGGGGCACCTGCCACGCAGACGCCCGACCTGCCGCACGGGCGGCACGTGCCGCCCGCGGACGGCGAGGCGCCCTTCGAGGCCATCCTCGAGGCAAAGCGCGGCCACGCTCCGCTCGACGATCCCGTGCCCGGCATGGCGGACAGGGACAGCCTTCATGTCGCGGTCCTGATCCCTCCGTTCATGCGCGGGAGCGGCGGCCACAACACGATCTTCACCCTCATCCGGCGGCTTGAGCAGATGGGCCACGACTGCACGATCTGGATGTACGACCCCGAGCGCCGCCACTACGAGGGCGCCGCCACGCTCCGGCGCCGCATCTGCGAGGAGTTCGTGCAGGTGCGCGCTCCGGTCTTCAAGGGGTTCGCCGACTGGCATGGGGCCGACGTGGCTGTGGCCACCGGATGGGACACCGCGTGGCAGACCGTGATCCTGCCGGGTTGTCGTGCGCGTGCCTACCTGATCAATGACCACGAGCCCGAATTCTTCGCGACCTCGTCGGAGGCGGAATGGGCTGCCGGGACATACGGCCTCGGCCTCTACGGAATCTCTGCGAGCCGTTGGCTGCGAGACATGCTCGCGGAGCGCTACGGGCAGCGCGGCGACTGGTTCCGCCTCGGGGTCGACCACAGCATCTACCAGCCCAAGGCGATCGAGCGCGACCGCGACACCGTCATCTTCTACGCGCGGGGATACACGCCGCGACGCGCCGTGCCTCTCGGCGCCCTCGCGTTGGAGGAGCTCCACCAGCGCAGGCCGGAGACGAAGTTCGTGCTCTTCGGGGGCTCGGAGCGGGTGCGCCACGGATTCCCCTACGAACTGCTCGGAATCGCAGCGCCGGACACGCTCGCGTGGCGCTACTCCGCCGCGACCGTGGGGCTCTGTTTGTCGCTCACCAACTACTCGCTGATTCCGCAGGAGATGATGGCCTGCGGCCTGCCGTGCGTCGACGTGTCGGGAGGCAGCACGGAGTACGAGCTGGGCCGGGACTCGGGCGTGGAGCTGGCGGAGCGCGATCCGGTCGCGGTCGCGGACGCGCTCCAGCGCCTTCTGGACGAGCGGGCCGCCTGGGAGCGCCGCTCCACGGCCGGGCTCGAGCTGGCCGAGACCGCCTCCTGGGACTTCGCGGCACGTCAGGTCGAGACCGCGCTCCGCGCGGCGCTGAGAGAGCGCGAGGTGGCAACATTGGCTCCGCCCTCGGACTAGGAGTCTATGGTCCCCGACATGGAGAGGGCGACCCTTTCGAGGCGCTTGCGCGAACGTCCCGCACCGGCCGGACCCGCGCGCGCGAGCCGGTCGGCCGCGCGGCCGTCGCTGTTGCCGAAGGGGCGGTGGGGTCGCGTGGCGCTCATCGCCCTGATCGCATTCGCGCTTCTGCGGGGCCTGCTTGTGGCGATCACGATCCCGCAGTTCTGGGCACCCGACGAGGACTACCACTTTCTTTA
>CAVZGG010000016.1:0-65570 GCA_963774755.1 uncultured Thermoleophilaceae bacterium
CTCCACAGCGCCAGCGCTCCCCGTCGCGCCCACGGATGCGGGCCCGACCGAGCAGGCCGCTCCCACGGAGACCGCACCCGCCGACGAGGGCGGCGGCGGACAGCGCGCACCCACGCCCAACGAGCAGCCGCAGCAGCCGGCGCCCGCCCCCGAGCCGGCGCCCACCCCGGCCCCGCCCACCAGCCCGCCGCCCGGCGGAGAGGGAGAGGGAGGCGGCGCGGGTCCCGGCGACGGCTAGCCGGAGATGCCCGACAGCAGCGCCCGCCGTGGCCGCCTCACGCCCGCGCGGGCGCCGGGCCATTGCCGGGGGCCGCGGCCGTGACACGTGGCGCGAGTTCGCGTCGCAGAAGCGCCACGGCAGCTCCACGGCCTTCGTGATCCCGACCCGCTCGCCGGCCACCACGTGCGGCTCGCGCGCGCCCGGCTCCCGGGTGAGCAGCTCGATCGGCCCGTCCACGAGGGAGCTGCCGTTCAGCGACAGCCCGATGTCGAGCGCCTGCGTCAGCTTCCCCGGACCCGAGCAGAGCTCCTCGGCGCGCTCGAGGCCGCGGCGCGCGCGCATCACCTCGATGCCGTCCACCGGCTCGAGCGCCCTGATCAGGACCGCCGCCCCCACGCCCTCCGCCTCGGCCACGGCGTTGAGCAGCGAATGGATCCCGTACGAGAAGTACACGTACGCGCGACCGGGCTCGCCGTAGAGCGTGCGCGTGCGCTCCGTGACCCCGGCGAACGCGTGGCAGGCCGGCTCCTCCATGTGGTAGCTCTCGGTCTCCACGATGCGCCCCGCCGTCTCGCCGTGGCGCACGACGCAGCCGATCAGCTCGCGCGCAACCTCGTGGACCGAGCGGTCGTAGAAGCCCTCGGGCAGCCTCACCCCTGAGCCTCGCGCAGTACCTGGCGCGCCTGGGCCACCTGATCGCGGACGCGCGCCATCGCCGTGCCGCCGTCGGAGACCTTGGACTCGAGCCACGAGCCCTCGTCGAGCAGCTCGTAGAACTGCCCGTCGAGCTGCGGCGCCAGCTCCGTGAGCTCCTCCTGCGGTGAGCTCCGAGAGCTTCTTGCCGCGGTCGACGGCGGCGCGCACCACACCGCCCACGATCCCGTGGGCCTCGCGGAACGGCACGCCGCGCCGCACCAAGAGGTCGGCCACGTCGGTGGCCGCGATGAACTCGTCGGACGCCGCCTCGGCCATCCGCTCGCGGTTGAACTCGATGCTCTGGAGCATCTCGGCCGCCACGCGCAGGCACAGCTCGACCGTGTCGATCGCGTCGAAGAGCGGCTCCTTGTCCTCCTGGAGATCCTTGTTGTAGGTGAGCGGCAGCCCGTGCAGCACGCCGTGCAGCGTCACCAGGTGCCCGGCCAGCCGCGGCGCCTTCGCGCGCAGCAGCTCCGCCGCGTCCGGGTTCTTCTTCTGCGGCATCAGGCTGGAGCCGGACGAGAACGCGTCGGCCACCTCGCAGAAGCCGAACTCCTGGGTCGACCACAGCACGATCTCGCCGCCGAGCTGCGACAGGTGGGTGGCGCAGGTGGCGGCCGCCGACAGGTAGTCGAGCACGAAGTCGCGGTTCGAGACCGCGTCGAGAGAGTTCTCGGAGATGCCGCCGAAGCCGAGCTCCTGCGCCACGAACATCCGGCTCGTGTCGAAGTTCACGCCGGCCAGCGCGCCCGCGCCGAGCGGCAGGTCGTCCGTGGCCGTCATGCAGAAGTTGAAGCGCTGGAGGTCGCGCCGGAACTTCCAGAAGTACGCCAGCAGGTGGTGTGAGAGGTACACCGGCTGGGCGCGCTGGAGGTGGGTGTAGCCCGGCATCCGCCAGTCCATGTGGGCCTCCGCCAGCTCCACGAGCGTCACCATCAGGCGCTGGAGCAGTTCCCTCGCCTCGAGGCTGTGCGCCCGGACCACCATCGCGACGTCGGTGGCCACCTGGTCGTTCCGGGAGCGGGCGGTGTGGAGCTTCCCGCCCAGCCGGCCCGATGATCTCGGTGAGCCGCCGCTCGATCGCCATGTGGATGTCCTCGTCGTCCTCCAGCACGACGAAGCTGTCGCTCTCGATCTCCTCGCGAACTGCCTCGAGGCCGCGCTCGATCTGCTCGAGGTCGTCGTCGCCGATGATCCCGCTGCGGGTGAGCATGCGCGCGTGGGCGAGCGACTGCTCGAGGTCGTACGGCGCCAGCCGGTAGTCGAAGGCGATCGACGAGTTGAGCGCCTGGAAGAGAGGGTCCTGAGGATCGCGGAAACGGCCCATGCGGGCCGCAAGTCTACGGGGGGCTCAGCCCACCGCCGCGGCGACCTGGCTGGCCAGCGCCAGGCCCATCACGTACAGCGAGACGCCCCAGCCCATGTAGACGTTGCGGAAGCGCGGCCGCGCCGACACGACCAGCGGCAGCATGAGCAGGAGTCCCAGCGCGATCAGCCCGAAGCCCGACCAGCCGGTCAGATACCCGAGTTCGAAGCGGAAGTCCTCTGCGATGGCACCGATCGCGTGGTGCCAGAGAGCCACCGGCACCGCCGCGGCACACAGGAAGGCAAGGAGGGGCACAGCTCAGTTATCGGCGAAATGCCCGCCGGACCGTAGGATTTCTTCGGTGCAGATTCGCAAGGCGCGTCAGGAGGACGTGGCAGCGGTGGTGGACCTGTTGTTCGAGAGCGCCCCGGACATGTACGAGCGCTTCTCGGGCGGGCGCCGGCGCGCCCTCGCCACGCTCACCCGCGCCTTCGAGGAGCCCGGCACCGTGGCCAGCTGCGAGGTCGTCTGGCTGGCTGAGCTGGACGGGCGCATCGCGGCGGCGATGGCCGCCTTCCCGGTGGCCGAGGCGGGCGATCGATCGAGCGCCTACCTCCGGCTCGCGCTGCGCGGCACCCCCTTCTGGCGCTGGCCGGCCACGCTGCGCCTGTACTCGGCCGGCGGCCGGGCGAACCCGAAGCCGCGCGAGAACTCGCTCTACATCGACTCGCTCGCCACGGACCCCGGCGCTTCGCCGCCGGGGCGCCGCGCGGGCGCTCCTGGACGAGGCGGAGCGCCAGGCGCGTGCGCGCTCCCTGCCGGCGGTCACGCTCGACACCACGATGAACAACGACGCCGCGCGGGCGCTCTACGCGGGCGCGGGCTTCGACGAGGTGGCCTACCGGGCCGCCAGCCGCAGCCTGCCCGGCTTCGTGGCCCTCGTCAGGCCGGTCGGCCGATGACCGCCCGCAGCGCCTCGACCACCTGCTCCACCTGAGCGTCCGTCAGCTCCGGGAAGAACGGCAGCGCGAGCGAGCGGGCGGCCACGTCCTCGCAGACCGGGAACTCGCCCTCCCGGTGGCCGAAGCGCTCGCGGTAGAAGCTGAACAGGTGGATCGCCGGCAGGTAGGGCTTCGTGTCCACCCCGCGCTCGCGCATCGCGACCACGGCCGCGTCGCGGTCCACGTCGGGCGGCAGCTGCACCACGTAGACGAACCAGCCGCGCCGGTCGCCGCCCTCGTCGGGGCAGGGCAGCGCGAGGCCCTCCACGTCGGCGAGCGCCTCTCCGTACAGCGCAGCCACCCGCGCGCGCCCGGCGAGCATCTCGTCGAGGTGCTCGAGCTGGGCGACCCCCAGCGCGCAGGAGAGGTCGTCGAGCCGGTAGTTGAAGCCGAGCCGGTCATGGTCGAGCCAGCCCATGTCCGGCGCCCGGCCCTGGTTGCGCTCGGAGTCGATGCGCTCCTTCACGGCCACCGACGGCGACACGACGGCGCCCCCCTCGCCGGTCGTGAGCTGCTTGTTGGCGTAGAAGGCGAACACCGACAGGTTCCCCCTCGCTCCGACCGCGGCGGCCGTCGGCGTGCGCGCCCGCCGAGCGCCTCGCAGGAGTCCTCCACGAGCCACAGCGCGCGGTCTGCGGCCAGCCGCTCGAAGCCCGGCATGTCGGCGGGGTAGCCGAAGATGTGCACCGGCAGCAGGCCGGTGGTGCGGTCGGTCACGGCGGCGGCCGCCGCCTCCGCGGAGATGTTCAGCGTGCGCGGGTCGATGTCGCAGAACACCGGCCGGGCGCCCTCGTAGAGCACGCAGTTGGCAGAGGCCACGAAGCTGAACGGGGTGGTGATCACGTCGTCGCCGGCGCTCCACGCCCGCCGCGCGGATGGCGAGGTGAAGTCCAGCCGTCCCGGACGAAACGGCGGAGACGTGCTCGGCGCCCAGGCGTGAGGCGAACGCCGACTCGAACTCGCCGAGCCTTGGGCCAAGCGACAGACGGCCGGAGCGGAGCGTCTCGAGGACCAGCTCCTCCTCGCGCGGCCCGATGACCGGGCGAGCCATGGGGATCACGTCAGTGCGGCGCGAGACCGCGAGCGCTGCGTGCGGCCGGGCAGCATGCCGGCCTCCAGCGAGTCCACGAGCGCGTCCCAGCTCGCCTCGATGACGTTCTCGGACACGCCGATCGCGCCCCACGTGTCCTGGCCGTCGGTGGCGTCGAGCAGCACGCGCGTGACCGCGCCCGTGCCCTTGCGCTCGTCGAGGATGCGCACCTTGAAGTTCACGAGCTCGATCTCGCGCAGGTGCGGGTAGCGCTCGACGATCGCCGCGCGCAGGGCCTTGTCGAGCGCGTTCACGGGGCCGTTCCCCTCGGCGGTTCGCACGTAGCGCTCGCCGTCCACCCAGATCTTGATCGTGGCCTCGGTCTCGACTCGGCCGTTCTCGCGCTTCTCGACGATCGCGCGCCAGGACTCCAGCCGGAACAGCGGCTCGTACTCGCCCGTCTCCTTGCGGATCAGGAGATCGAAGGACCCGTCGGCCGCCTCGAACTGGTAGCCGCGGTTCTCGAGCTCCTTCACGCGCTCGATCACGCGCGTGGCCGTCTCGCCGTCCACGTCCGCCCGCGCCTGGACCGTGCCCTTGCCCGACAGCTCGGACACCAGCACGCGACGGTCGGCGCCCACCTCGGCGGGGTCCACGTGCTCGAACGTGCGCGCGTCGCGGTTCACGCCCGCCACGTGCATGCCGCCCTTGTGCGCGAACGCGTTCGCGCCGACGTAGGGCTGGTTCGGGTTCGGCGTGACATTGCAGAGCTCGTCCACCAGGTGCGCGGTCTCGGTGAGCCGCGCGAGCCGGTCGCGCCCGATCGACTCGTGGCCCAGCTTGAGGTCGAGCGCCGGGAGGATGGAGATCAGGTTGGCGTTGCCGCAGCGCTCGCCGTAGCCGTTCATCGTGCCCTGCACGAGCCGGGCGCCCGCCTCCACCGCCACGAGGGCGTTCGCCACGCCGCAGCCGGCGTCGTCGTGCGTGTGGATGCCCACCTGAACCGAGTCGCCCAGCTCCGCCACGACCCTCGCCGTGGCCTCGGTTACCTGCGACGGCAGCGACGAGCCGTTCGTGTCGCAGAGCGTCACGTTCTCCGCCCCAGCCTCCGCCGCGGCGCGCAGGCAGCGCAGCGCGTAGTCGGGGTCGTCCCGGAAGGCGTCGAAGAAGTGCTCGGCGTCGTAGATCACCCGCTTCCCCTCGCCCGCGAGGAAGGCCACGGACTCGGCGATCATGCGCAGGTTCTCCTCGGGATCGACCTGAGTGACCTTCTCGAGGTGGAGCGACCACGTCTTGCCCACGAGCGTGCACACGGGCGCGAAGCTGTCCGCCAGCGTCCTCAGGCCGGCATCCTCGTCGGCACCTACGTCACGGCGGCGAGTCATGCCGAACGCCGCGATCTCCGCGGTGCCGAAGCTCTCCTTGGCGAGCAGCGCGAAGAGCTCCTCCTCCTTGGGGTTGGAGGACGGAAACCCGGCTTCGATCAGATGGATTCCAAGGTCGTCGAGCGCGTGAGCAACACGGACCTTCTCGTCCACCGAGAGCGACATCCCCTCCCCCTGCATGCCATCGCGCAGGGTCGTGTCATAGATCGACGACCCTGGTCACGCCTGGGATGGCACAGGCACGAGATCGAGCCAGTCCGCGTAGCGGGCTTCGCGGCCGCTCAGTGCGTCCTCGAACACGCCCTGGATCTCGCGCGTGACCGGGCCCGGAGGGCCGATCTCGATGTCGTCGATCTCGCGCATCGGCGTGAGCTCGGCGGCGGTGCCGGTGAGGAACACCTCGTCGGCGAGCGCAAGCTCGGCGCGGGCGATGTCGCGCTCGACGACCTCATAGCCGAGGTCGCGCGCGATCTGGATGCACGACTTGCGGTTGATCCCGTCGAGGATCGATGCCGCCTGGCCCGGCGTGTTGATCACGCCGTCCTTGATCACGAAGATGTTCTCGCCGGTGCCCTCGCAGACGTTGCCGCGGTCGTCCAGCAGGATCGCCTCCTCGTAGCCGGCCTTGACCGACTCGATCTTGGCCAGCACGGAGTTCAGGTACTGCCCGGAGGCCTTCGAGTGCGGGATCAGCGAGTCCGACGAGATGCGCCGGTAGGACGACACGCGCGCGCGGACGCCGTTGCGCTTGCCCTCCTCGCCGAGGTAGGCGCCCCACTCCCACACGGCGATCATCGCCTCCACCGGGTTCTCCAGCGGGTTCAGGCCCATCGGGCCGTAGCCGCGGTAGACGAGCGGGCGGATGTAACAGCTCTTGAACCCGTTGCGCACGATCAGCTCGTGCGTGACCTCGCGGAGCTGCTCCTTCGAGAAGGGCAGGTCCATGTAGTAGAGCTTCGCCGACCTCTCGAGGCGGTCCAGGTGGTCGTGGTTGCGGAAGATCGCAGTCCCCTGCGGGGTCTCGTAGGCCCGGATGCCCTCGAACACGCCGGTTCCGTAGTGCATGGCGTGCGTGAGTACGTGCACCTTGGCGTCCTCCCAGGCGACGAACTCTCCGTTCAGCCAGATGAGGTCGGCGGTGTTCACGTACAGGTGCTCCTAAAGGTGCGCGAGAACCGCCCGGGTGGCGGCCTCTGTTGATGCGTCCCCGCCCAGGTCCGGAGTCCGGAGGCCCTCCCCGAGCGCGAGGTCCACGGCGGATTCTACGGCAGAAGCGGCGTCTCCCCAATCGATGAAATCCCGCAGCATCATCGAGACCGACAGGAACATCGCGAGCGGATTTGCCGTTCCGGTGCCCGCGATATCGGGCGCGGAGCCGTGCACGGGCTCGTACAGGCCCGGGCCGCCGTCCCCAACCGAGGCGCTCGGCAGCATGCCGAGCGAGCCCGTGAGCATGGCGGCCTCGTCGCTGAGGATGTCGCCGAACATGTTCTCCGTGAGGATCACGTCGAACTCGGTCGGGTTCGCCACGAGCTGCATGGCGGCGTTGTCCACGAGCATGTGCTCGAGCGGCAGCGACTCCTGCTCCGCGAAGCGCTCCACGGTCTTCCGCCAGAGGCGCGAGGTCTCGAGGATGTTCGCCTTGTCGACGCTCGTGACCTTGCGGCGCGCCATCCTGAAGCCGACCATGGCTATGCGCTGGATCTCCGAGGTGCTGTAGACGCAGGTGTCGTGGGCGGTGTCGCCGTCGAGGCCGCGGTCGCCGAAGTAGATCCCGCCGGTGAGCTCGCGCACGACGATCAGGTCGGTGCCCTCGATGCGCTCCCGCTTGAGCGGACTGGCGTCAAGCAGCGCGGGGCTCGGCCGGACGGGCCGGATGTTCGCGAACAGCCCGAGCTCCTTGCGAAGGCCCAGCAGGCCCTGCTCCGGCCGCGGCGCGTCCGGGTCGGTGGTGTCCCACTTCGGGCCGCCAACCGCCGCAAGCAGCACCGCGTCGGCGTTCCGGCACGCGTCGAGCACCTCGTCGGTGAGCGGAGTGCCGTGGGCGTCGATCGAGGCGCCGCCCACGAGCTGCTCGTCGAATTCGAACTCGCCCACGGCGTCGAGCAGCTGCCTGGCGGCGGCCATGATCTCGGGCCCGATCCCGTCGCCGGGCAACAGAACGATTCGCTCAGTCACGGCGGCGGATCCTAGATACTCGTCCCCCGATGTCGAAGGAGAACGTCGAGATCGTGCGCCGCGTCTACGAGGGATGGTCCCGCGGCGACTTCTCGCAGGTGGAGCTGTTCGACCCGGAGGTCGAGTTCGAGATGATCGACTGGCCGCACCCGGCCAAGTCGCGCGGCGTCGCGGCGATGCGCGATACCTGGCTCGCGACCCTGAGTGCATGGGACGACTTCCGCGCCCGACCCGGACGAGGTGATCGACCACGGGGACAGCGTCCTGGTCCTCAACAGCATCTCCGGCCGAGGCAGGGGAAGCGGCGCGGACGTGAGCGCCGTGACGGCGTCGCTGTTTACGGTCGAGGGCGGCAAGGTCGTGCGCCTCGCGCTCTACTGGGACACCGAGCGGGCGCGCGAGGCAGCCGACGGGCGCGACTAGCCGAGCGCCTTGCGGCGCATCGACCACATCTGCGAGGCGCGCTCCAGCTCGAGCGCGGCCGGCCATGGCAGCGGCGGCGGACCAAGGACGGTGCGGAGCGATGCGGCCGTGCGGCGGGCGAGCTCAGGGTCGGCGCCGGCGCGTCCCGCGAGCTCGATCGCGGTGGCCTCCACGTCTGCGTCGTCCACGGCGGCCCAGGCCAGGCCGAGGGCCGCCGCGCGCTCGCCGTCGATTCGCTCTCCGAACAGCGCCATCGCCGCGGCTGCCTCGCGGGCGCCGGTGCGACCGAGAAGCGCGCCGTGGCCGCCGCCCGGGTGGAGACCGATCGGGATGAAGCCGGAGATGATCTTCGCGTCGCGGGCGACGATGCGGACGTCGGTGGCGAGCATCAGGTTGAGCCCGGCGCCCACGGCGCCACCACGCACCGCCGCGACGGTCGGGGCCTGGAGCTCTCCCACGCGCGCGAAGGAGCGATACACGGCGCCCAGCCCCGCGTAGATCTCCGGGTCGGCCGGATCCTGCCCGGCCGCCTCGAGCGTGCGCGCGGTCGCCGCCGGCGCAGAAGAAGCCGCCCTCGCCGCGCACCACCACGGCACCAACGCTCGCGTCGCCGTCGAGCTCCTCGCAGGCCGCCACGAGCTCGCCGGCCATCGCCACGGTGAGCGCGTTGCGCCGGTCGGGCGCGTTGAGGCTGAGCACGGCGACGCCGCCTTCCAGCCGCTCGATCGAGATCTCCGCCGCCATCCGGGACGGGACGCTACCTATGCCGCGGCCGGCAACGGCTGCGGGCGGCCCAGGTGGTAGCCCTGGCCGTACCTCACGCCGAGGCGGCGCAGCTCGTGCAGCTGAAGCTCGGACTCGATGTGCTCGGCCAGCACCGCCGCGCCGCTCTCGCGGCCGAACTCGATCAGCGCCGAGGCGAGCGAGCGGCGGCGCGGGTCGGCCTCCAGTGAGTGCGTGAGCGAGCCGTCCAGCTTGATCAGCTCGGCATCCAGCTCGAGGATGTGGCGCAGGCTGGCGAAGCCGGCCCCCGCGTCGTCGATGGCCAGCCGCGCCCCCAGCTCGCGCATTCGGCCGATCGCGATCCGGAAGCGCGGGTAGTCCTCCACCGGCGCGTGCTCGGTCACCTCGAGCACCACATGGTCCACGTGCGCCAAGACGAGCAGAGGGAGCAGGTCCGAACGCTCTGCCGTGGCGGGCGAGACGTTCACGGCCATGAAGCTCGCCGCCGGCAGCCCGCGCGAGTGCTCGCACGCCTCCCGCACCGCCCACAGCTCCAGCTCGACCCCGAGTCCGACGGCGTGCGCCTCGGCGAACCACTGGTCCGGGCTGCGCGTCGGGTGGGTCGCGAAGCGCGACAGGGCCTCGTGGCCGACCACGGCACGCGACACGAGGTCCACGATCGGCTGAAATACGATCTGGAGCTCGCCCCTCTGCATCACGGAGCGGATTCGTGCTCGCTTGCGGGCACGCTCGTCGCGGGCGCGGTTCGTTTCGCGCACCTGGTCCAGCAGCTCGTGGATCAGGCCGCGGCCCACAACATCGTCGAAGATCGAGTCCCCGCGCGCGGCGTCGCGGAGGGCCGCGGTGAGCTTGTCCGTGGGCGCGTCGCGCACCACGTAGCCGCTCGCCCCGGCGCGCAGCATCGCGATCACGGCGCCGTGGTCCGACACGCCCGAGTGCGCGAGCACGCGGGTGTCGGGCGAAGCCGACAGGATCTCGTCGAGGGCAACCTCAGCCCCGCCGGGCAGGTGCACGTCCACGAGCGCCACGTCCGGCTGCGTCAGCGCAGCCAGCTCGGTCGCCTCGGTGGCGCTCGCGGCCAGGCCAACCAACTCAAATTCGCCGAGCGAATCGAGAGCGGCAGCCGTCCCGGCCGCCATCAAATCTTGATCGTCCGCGACGAGCACGCGGACTGGCACCCCTGCCATGGGCTTAATCTCACCCCGGGTGAGACGGAAGTCAATACCCAACCGTTCCACTGGGCGCGAAATCGCACCATTTGTCCAGCTTCTGCGCGCTTAGCAGGCGGATTTCGCCTGGATGTTGAGCCGCACGTAGTCGAGCTCGGTACCGCACCGCTCGCGGACCGCCTCGACGTAGGGCGCCCGCAGCTCCTCCGGGAGCTGCTCCAGGTGGTACCCGAGGCACACGGTGCCCAGGTAGCCGGTCGGGTCAGGCGGCGTGACCGGATAGGGCTCGAGCCACGTCTCGATCTCCGTGAAGCCGGCGCGCTCGAGGCGCTCGGCCGTCTCCTCCGCGCCGGCGAAGTTCCAGGGGCCCTGCCAACCGCGCAGGTAATCGGCGTAGGGCTCCTCGGCGCCGACCGCCTTCGCGGCGTCGTGGAAGCGCTCGACGTTGCCCTCTCCCCCGCACTGCGCGACCAGGCGGCCACCGGGCCGCAGCGCCGAGTGGATCCGCGCGAACAACGCGTCGTGGTCGGGTACCCAGTGAAAGACCGCGTTCGAGAAGGCGGCGTCCACAGGCTCGTCGAGCTCCAGTTCGGTCAGGTCGGCCTGGAAGACCGTGGCGCGCTCGGGGTCGAGTGCGTTGCGAGCGTGCTCGACCATCGAGGGCGCGGAGTCCACGGCCACCACGTGGCCGCGCGGAAGCCGCTCGAGCAGCAGCTTGGTCACTCGCCCGGAGCCGCAGCCGGCGTCGAGCACGGTCTCGTCGCCGCTCAGGGGGAGCCGCTCCAGGACCTTCAGCGCCCACTCCACCTGCGGAGCCGAGACGCGGTCGTAGGTCCCGGCGTCCCAGTCGCGGCTCATGCCAGGCTCGTGGTCACCGGGCCCTGGCGCTCGCGCTCGGCCTCGTAGCTGTCGATCGCGTCCTGCTGGAGGAGCGTCACGCCGATGTCGTCGAGGCCCGCGAGCAGCCGGCGCTTCACCTCCTGGTCGATCTCGAACGACGCCTCTCCCCCGGTCCAGATGACCTCCTGCGTCGCGAGGTCGATCGAGGCGTTTCCGGCCTCCATCACTCCGCGCACCTCGGTCTCGGCGAGGATCACCGGGAGCAGCCCGATCTTGGTGCAGTTCGAATAGAAGATGTCCGCGAAGCTCGGTGCGATCACTGCCTCGAAGCCGTAGTCCTCGAGCGCCCAGGGCGCGTGCTCGCGCGACGAGCCGCAGCCGAAGTTGCGGCCGGTTGCGAGGATCGGGTTCTGCGGCAGCTCCCAGCCGGGCTGCTTGGCCCAGTCGTAGAAGAGGAATTCGCCGAAGCCGGTCCGCTCCACCCGCTTCAGGAACTGCTTCGGGATGATCTGGTCGGTATCGACGTCGTTGCGGTCGAGCACGGACACGCCGCCCTCGATCAGGCTCACCGGTCTCATTCCCACTCCCTGATGTCGACGAAGTGCCCCTCGATGGCGGCCGCGGCCGCCATCTTCGGGCTCACGAGGTGCGAGCGGGCGCCGCGGCCCTGGCGCCCCTCGAAGTTGCGGTTCGAGGTCGAGGCCACGCGCTCGCCCGGCGCGGCGATGTCGGGGTTCATCCCAAGGCACATCGAGCAGCCCGCCGAGCGCCAGTCGAACCCGGCGGTGCGGAAGACCTCGTCGAGGCCCTCGGCCTCGGCCTGCGCCTTCACCTGCTGCGAGCCCGGCACGACCATCGCATTCACGCTCGACGCCACGCGGCGGCCCTTCACCACCTCGGCCGCTTCGCGCAGGTCGCCGATCCGCGAGTTCGTGCACGAGCCGATGAACACGCGGTCGAGGTGGATCTCGGACATCGGCGTGCCGGGCTCGAGCGCCATGTACTCGAGTGCGCGCTCGTCGCCCTCGCCGGCGGGCTCGGGCACAGCGCTCGCCACCCCGACCACCATCGCGGGCGTGGTGCCCCAGGTGACCTGCGGGGAGACCTCGGAGGCATCGACCACCACCTCGGTGTCGAAGCTCGCGCCGTCGTCGGTGCGCAGCGCGCGCCACTCGTCGAGTGGCAGCGGGTCCGGCGCGGCCTCGCGGCCCTCGACCCACTCGAAGGTCGTGTCGTCGGGCGCGATCATGCCCGCGCGGCCGCCGGCCTCGATGGTCATGTTGCAGACCGTCATCCGACCCTCCATCGACAGCGCCTCGATCGCGGGGCCGGCGTACTCGATCACGTGGCCCACGCCGCCGGCCACGCCGATCTGGCCGATCGTGGCGAGGATCAGGTCCTTGGCTGTCACGCCGTAGCCGAGCTCGCCCTCGTAGCAGATCAGCATCGACTTCGGCTTGCGCTGCTGCATGGTCTGGGTGGCGAGCACGTGCTCCACCTCGCTGGTGCCGATCCCGAACGCCAGCGCACCGAAGGCGCCGTGCGTGGAGGTGTGGGAGTCGCCGCAGACGATGGTCATGCCGGGCTGCGTGATCCCCATCTCCGGACCGATCACGTGCACGATGCCCTGGCGCCGCGAGCCGATCGAGTAGATCGGCACGCCGAACTCCGCGCAGTTGCGCTCGAGCGTCTCCACCTGCACGCGCGAGAGCTGGTCGCGGATCTGCGCGGCGGCCGTCGAGCCGTCCGTCGGAACGTTGTGGTCGGCCGTCGCGAGCGTGCGGTCGGGGCGGCGGATCCTTCTGCCCTCGAGCCGCAGGGACTCGAACGCCTGCGGGGAGGTCACCTCGTGGACGAGGTGGAGGTCGATGTAGAGGATGCCGTCGG
Source organism: uncultured Thermoleophilaceae bacterium (assembly GCA_963774755.1). Taxonomy (GTDB): domain Bacteria; phylum Actinomycetota; class Thermoleophilia; order Solirubrobacterales; family Thermoleophilaceae; genus JACVRW01. The sequence goes on from CAVZGG010000016.1 coordinate 12,880, forward strand.
CGACCTCGTGTGCCTCCCAGATCTTGTCGAACAGACTTATGGCCACGATCCTCAGCTCCTTCTCAGGCCGGCGGCGACGACCGCGTAGAAGCGCGCCTCGTCATCGCCTGGATTCTCGAAGTGGTGCGGCAGGTCAGCGTCGAAGGTCACGGAGTCGCCCGCGTCGAGGTCGTGGGAGGCCCCGCCGCAGATGAAGCGGACCGGTCCGGTCTCGACCACGGCGGTCTCGCGGCTGCCGGGCTCGTGCATCGGCGGGTCGTCGGGGCCCGCGGTCGAGGCGCCGGCGGCCAGCGAGTGCAGCGACACCTCCGCACGCAGGCCGGGCAGCGGTGGGGTCAGGACCTCGTAGCGGTGATCGCGCCCGCCGCCGCGGCGACGCTCGTCCGCCCGCACGACGCTCACCCCGTCGCCCTCGTCGAGGCGCAGCAGCTGGGACAGCGTCAGCTCGAGCCCCCCGGCGATCCGTTCGGCGAGCGCTAGCGTTGGGCTCGTTTCGCCTCGCTCGACCTGGGAGAGCATCGGTGCCGAGACGCCGCTGCGATCCGCGAGGTCGCGCAGCGACAGGTCCATCGCCTCGCGCAGGTTCTTGATACGACCGCCGAATGACCCGTTCATCGACACCTCGCGTACGTTATCACGTACTTCTGTACGTGATACTGGCGATGATCGCTGTCGGATGCGGGGACGACGAGGCGCCGGGTGACCGGACCACCGTCTTGAAGAAGAGCGAGCTGCTGGATCCGGGCGAGAGCGGCACGCTCGACGCTCGCGCGTGCGAAGTGCTGTCACCCGCCGTCGTGGCACGTGCGTCGGGCGCGGGCGGCGAGGATCTCTCCGCGCGGCCGAACAACTCGCTCGACCTGACCATCTGCGAGTGGCACGGCGGGCCGGTGAGCAGCGTCAAGCTGCTGGTGGACTCGGCCCCGCGGGCCCAGCTCCGGTACTACAACCTGCTCGCGGAGCAGCACGAGTTCCACAACGCCGACCCCGCCCGCAAGGCGCGTCAGATCAAGGGCGTCGGCGAGGACTCCGCGTACGGCGGCGCCGGCGCCTGGTGGACCCGCGCCACCCGGCAGCTCGTGGCCTACGACCACGACAAGATCGTGAAGGTGCGCGTGAACGTGAGCGGCTTCGACGACCGCGAGGCGCGCGCCGCGGCCGTGACGCTGGCCAAGCGCGCGGTCAGCGAGCTGCGGCGCTCCTAGCGCGCTTGGCGGGTCGGGCGCACCACGATCTCGTTCACGCACACGTGCGAGGGGCGGGTGACCGAGTGGAGGATCGCCTCGGCGATGTCGTCGGCGTGGAGCACCTCGCCGATCTGCTCGCGCGAGCGCTCCATCGCCTGGCGCACCAGCGGGTTGGTGTTGTGGCCCTGAAGCTCGGTCTCCACGAACCCGGGCGCCACCGTGGTCACGCGGATGCCCTGGTGGAGCGCCTCCTGCCGGAGCGCCTCCGAGAAGGCGTGCACCCCGAATTTCGTCATGTTGTAGACGGCCGCACCGGCGTCAGCCCGCCGGCCGGCCACCGACGACACGTTCACGATGTCCCCTCCCCCGCCGCTGGCGATCAGGGGCAGCGCCGCGTGCGTGCAGTAGAGGAGGCCGAGCAGGTTCACGGCGATCATCTGGCGCCAGTCGTCCGTGTCGGCGTCGGCGACCGGGCCCAGCAGCATCACGCCCGCGTTGTTCACGAGGATGTGGAGGCCGCCGAGCTCGTCGTGCGCCGCCTGCATGAAGTCACGCGCCTGGGCCTCGTCGGAGACGTCGACCTCCCTCACGAGCGTCGGTCCGTCGAGGTTCTCCGCCACCGCCTCGAGCCGGTCGGCGCGGCGGGCACCGAGCGCCACGCTCGCGCCGGCGGCCGAAAGTGCGCGCGCAGTGGCCTCTCCGATTCCCGAAGAGGCGCCGGTCACGGCCGCCACGCGGCCTTCCAGGGGTCCGGCCATGCGCCGGGGATGCTACCCCGCGAGGCGGTAGCGCGCCGTCGGTCAGGTCGTGGCCAGAGGAGTGAAACGCCACTCCATTTGGTAGGAGCCTCTAGGAAGAGATGACGAAAGCCCATCGCAACATCAACATCGTCGCCGTCCTGCTCCCCTTCGTCGCATTCCTGGCGGCGATTCCGATGCTCTGGAACAACCTGATCGGGCCCACCGACCTGATCCTGCTGGCGAGCCTCTACGCGCTGTCCGTGGTGGGCATCACCGTCGGCTATCACCGGCTGCTCACGCACAGGGCATTCGCCACCCACAAGGCGACCGAGTATTTCTGGGCAATCCTCGGCTCACTCGCGGTAGAAGGCCCCGTGATCGGCTGGGTGTCGGACCATCGCAAGCACCACACCTTCCCCGACGCCGAGGGCGATCCGCACAGCCCGCACGTGGACCACGACGGCGAGACTCCCGGCGCTTTGCGCGGCCTCTGGCATGCCCACGTCGGCTGGCTCTTCCACCACGCCACGGCGGTCGACGCCGAGAAGTACGCGCCGGACCTGCTCGAGGACCGCGGCATGCGCATCATCCACAGGCTGTTCCCGCTCTGGGTGACGCTCGGCCTGGTGATCCCGGCGGGGATCGGCTGGCTCGTCGGCGGTGACCTGAAGAGCGCGCTCACCGCCTTCTTCTGGGCCGGCCTCGTGCGCATGTTCCTCGTGCACCACGTGACCTTCTCGATCAACTCGATCTGCCACTTCTTCGGGCGCCGGCGCTTCGAGACCGAGGACATGTCCACGAACGTCTTCTGGCTCGCGGTCCCCTCGTTCGGCGAGTCATGGCACCACAACCACCACGCCTTCCCGCGCTCGGCGATGCACGGGCTGCGCTGGTGGGAGGTCGATCTCGGCGGCCTCGTGATCCGCGCGATGAAGCGGCTCGGGCTGGCCTGGAACGTCGTGATGATCACACCGGAGCGCCAGGAGCAGCGCACGGCGCAGCCGCGCTCGGCCCATCCACAGCAGGCGCTGCGCTCCGGCGCCTAGAGCGCGGCCCGCAGGAGGGCGAGCAGCTCTTCCTCGTCCGGCGGGTCGGGCGTGTTGGCGAGCGCCGGGTGCTGCATCACCGCCGCCGCCACAGGCGGCAGGTGACCGTCCTCGACTCCGAGCGTGGAGAGTCGGGTGTGGCCGCTGCGTGCCGAGAGCTTGGCGGCGCGGCCGGCGGCGGCCTCCGGGTCGCCCTCCGGATCTCCGAGGGCGCTCGCGAACTCACCGATCACGCCGGGCACCCGCGCGGCCATCATCCCCGCGAAGTGCGGGAGCATCACGGCGTTCGTCTGCGCGTGCGGCGAGCCGGCCGTTCGCACCAGCAGCTGGCAGGTGGCGTGATGCACCGCGAACCCGGTCATTCCGGACGCCCATCCGCACAGGAACGCGCCCAGGGCCACGTCGTCCTCGGCGATCAGCTCCGCGCCGCGCAGGGCCGCCCGCTCGGCGATTGGGTTGGCGAGCGGCGTGTAGAGCGCCTCCATCCCGTGCGCGAGAGCGTTCATCGCGCTGGCCGCCAGCTCGGTTGCCGGCTGCGAGGTCATCAGGAGCGGGTCGGCCACCACCAGCGACGGGCGCACCATGTGCGCCCCCTCGACCCCCGCAGGGGTGCGGTGGAAGGGCGTGAGCTCGGCCCCGGAGAGAGTGGTCGGGATCGCCGCCACGGGTAGGCCGGTGACCCCACCGATCGCCTTGGCGGTGTCGATCACTCGGCCTCCCCCGAGGGCCACGAGCGGCACCTCCATGAGGTCCGGCAGCAGGGTGCCCGAGATCTCGTCGACGAGGCCGGGCGGCACGTGCACCACCTGCGTCGCGCCCTCGTCGAGCGGCGCGCTTTTCTCGGCGCGCTCGGTGGTCAGGAGCGCGTACTTGCCGAAGCCCGACTGCTGAAGCAGATCGGGCGCCTCAGCCGCTGAGCCCTCTCCGAAACGGATGGTGCGTTCACCGTCTCGCATCGTGAAGGACTCGGCGGCCAAGGCGCCGATTCTGCCGTATTGCTAGCGCGGACCTCCCGACAGCCCGCAGAACAGGTCGCCCAGCACACCCTGGCCCGGGAACGACGTGATCGAGAGCGTGACCGGAGCCCTCCGGTTCGGCCCGTACAGCTCGACCACGAGGCCGAGCAGGTTCAGGTCGAGCGGCCCGAGGATCAGGTTCAGGACCCGACAGCTCGGGACGGCCTGCGCTGCGCCCGCGCTGTCATCGGCTGACAGGCGCGCCGAGGCACGGAACGCGCGCATCGGATGGTCCTTCAGACGCGTGTTGAGGGAGCGCACCGTCAACGCCAGCTGACGGTCAGCCGAGGCCGCCGAGGCGCCCCGCAACCGGATCGAGCCGTTTGACAGCGCACAGAAGAGGCGTCCGAGGATGCCACTTCCCCGTCCTCGCCGGACCGCGTGGATCCGCAGGTTCACCTCGCTCAGGTCGACGCGCAGCCCGAGCAGGTCGAGCTGGAGATCGTCGAGCGTGAGCGTGAGCACATGACAACGACCCGCCTGGGCGGCGACCGCGAACGTCACGGCCTTCTTCGCCGTCTGGCTCTCGCCGGCGCCCTCGATCGCGCTGTTGAGCACGCCACGAGCCACGATCCTGCGGTCCGCAACGGCGAACCGCTTGATCTTCACGTCCACGGTTACCTTGCCATCGCGTGAAGCCGCGTTGGCCCGTGCATCGGCAGCCGCCGGCGCAACAAGCGCCAGGATGCCGAGCACGGCAAGCACGAGCAATTTTGCTCGCATTCGCCTTCCTCCTTAGTAGACCCCGTTCGGGAGTCCCGCTACCCGGGAGAGGCGCCTCTAACTCCTATGGGGTGGGTGTTTTTTTGGCCTCGTGCTCGAGAACGCGCTCGGCCTCGGCAGCGACGTCGTTTGCGATGGCGTTTGAGATGGCGCGCAGGTACGCCTTGCCGGACGCCTCGAGGATGTCGGTAGACACGCCCACTCCGGAGGAGAGCTGCCCGTTCAGCTCGAGCAACACGTTCACCTCACCGAGCGCGTCACGCCCACCGGTGACCGCGGACACGTGGTACTCCTTCAAACGCGCCTCGCGGCCGGTGGCGGCGTTCAGCGCGCTGAAGAAGGCATCCACCGGGCCGTCGCCAGTGAAGCTGCCGGACTCGACCTCGCCCCCGGGCATCTGCACCTTCACGTGCGCGAGCGGTGAGCGGGTGGAGGAGGCCTCGATGTCGAACGACACGAGCTGGAACGTCGCCGGCGCCTGCTTCATCTCGTCGGAGACGATTGCCTCGAGGTCGAGCGCGGTGACCTTCTTCTTCTTGTCAGCCAGCTCCTTGAAGCGCTTGAACGCCGTGTTCAGCGCCGCGCCCTCGACCTTGAAGCCCAGCTCCTCGAGGGCGTTGCGCAGCGCATGGCGACCGGAGTGCTTGCCGAGCACGAGCGAGTTCGTCTCGAGCCCGATCGTGGTGGCGTCCATGATCTCGTAGGTGGTGCGCTCCTTCAGGACGCCGTCCTGGTGGATGCCCGACTCGTGCGCGAAGGCGTTGCGGCCCACGATCGCCTTGTTCGGCTGCACCTGGTAGCCGGTCAGCCGGGAGACCATGCGGCTGGTGCGCGCGATCTCGCGGGTGTCGACGTTGCTCCAGAGCCCGTGCGCAGCCTCGCGCACGTGGAAGAGCATCACGATCTCCTCGAGCGAGGCGTTCCCCGCCCGCTCGCCGATCCCGTTGATGGCGCACTCCACCTGGCGGCAGCCCGCCATCACGCCCGCGAGCGAGTTGGCCACGGCAACGCCGAGATCGTCGTGGCAATGCACCGACGTGGTGACCTTGGCCAGCCCCGGCACCAGCCGGTAGAGCTCGTGCCACATCTCCGCGTACTCCTCCGGCATCGAATAGCCGACGGTGTCCGGCACGTTGATGGTCGTGGCGCCCTCGTCGAGCGCTATCTGAAGCACCTCGGCGGTGAAGGCGAGCTCGGAGCGCGTGGCGTCCATCGGCGAGAACTCCACGTCGTCGCAGTGCTGGCGCGCCTGGGCCACGGCTGCGCGCGCCTGGCCCTTCACGTCCTCGCGGGTCGACTGGAGCTGATGCTCGATGTGGATGTCGCTCGTTGAGATGAACGTGTGGATGCGCGGGCGCTCGGAGTCCTTGATGGCGTTCCAGGCGGCGTCGACGTCCTGCGCGTTCGCGCGCGCCAGTCCACAGATGACCGGGCCGTGCACGTCGCGGGCGATGGCCTGAACGGCCTCGAAGTCGCCGGGCGAGGAGATCGGAAAGCCGGCCTCGATCACGTCGACCCCGAGCCGCGCGAGCTGGTGCGCGATCTCGAGCTTCTCCTGCTTGTTCAGCGAGATCCCCGGCGACTGCTCTCCGTCGCGCAGGGTCGTGTCGAAGATCTTTACTCGGTCCTTCTCACTGCGGTCCATGTCGCTCACCTGTTACCTCTGTCGGCCTTCCCGGTTCTCCCTCAAATTGCGGCTGTAGGCGGCCGCCACGCGCTATTCATCCCCCGAAGGGGAGAAGCAGCGGAAAGTCGGAGGCCGGCCAGGAACGACACGCCACAAAGCGTACACGGCCGCCGCGGCCGCGAACAGCAGCACCGAAGGCTGACGGACCGCCACGCGGGCTCCGCGACCGGGGGTGTGGCGCTTTCCCTTGCGAAATGGAAAGGTAAAGCGCCTCACCCAACGCCGCAGGCGGGCGCCGCGCGCCTCGGGCGGCCCTCAATGCTGTCGTTCGCCCCGGTAAACCGCGGCGACCTAGAGCGTCAGCACGACCTTGCCGACGTTGCTGCGCTCGTGCACGTAGCGGTGCGCGGCGGCGCCGTCGTCCAGGCGGAACTCCGCGGCCACCACGGGGCGAATGCTGCCTTCGTCGATCCAGCTGCGGAGCGGGTCGATCAGCTCGTCGAGCGACTGCCTGGCGTCCCAGAGCGTGAGCATGTTGAGGCCGATCACGGACTTCGACTCGCGCATGAGCTTGAGCGGGTTGAAGCGCGGCATCTGGGCGACCACGCGCAGCGCGCGAAACGGGCTCCTGCGCTCGCCCGCCTGGACCTCGGAGGCGCCGAAGCACACGAGCCGGCCGCCGGCGCGCAGCAGCGTGAAGCTCTGTTTGAAGCTGCGGCCGCCGATCGCGTCGAACGCCAGGTCGATCGGGTGCTCCTCGCCGGAGATGCGGCGCACCTCGTCGACGACGTCGTGGGTGCGGTAGTCCACGGGGTGATCCACGCCGAAGCCGCGAATCGCGTCGTGCTTGCTCGGGCTCGCGGTGCCGTAGACCTCGGCGCCGACCAGCTTGGCTATCTGGGTCGCCGCGATGCCGACGCCGCCGGCCGCCGCCTGGATCAGCACCCGCTCGCCGGCCTGGAGGCCGCCGTAGCGAATCAGGCCGGCGTACGCGGTGGCATAGGTCACGGGCATGGCCGCGCCCTCGCTGTAGTTCCAGCCGTCCGGCATCGGGACCAGCGAGCTCGTCTTGGTCACCGCCAGCTGCGCGTAGCCGCCGAATCGGCAGGCTCCCATCACGCGCTGACCGACCTCGAAGTCGCGCACCCCATCCCCCACGGCGTCCACATCTCCAGCCACCTCGTAGCCGACCACGCACGGAGGCTTCGGGGCGTCCGGATAGAGCCCCACGCGGCCGAGCAGGTCGGCGAAGTTCACTCCGGCAGCTCTCACGCGGACACGGACCTCGCCGGGACCCGGCTCGGGGTCGGGGCGCTCCTCGACGCGCAGCACGTCCGGGGGACCGTGCTCGGTGATCACGAGAGCCTTCATCCCGCGTCCACACCCTATATCGTCGAAGCGGCGATGAGAACGGCCTCCGGGACCAGCATCGACGTGAAGGACTCAATCCTCGACGCCGTGGGTGATACGCCGCTCGTACGGCTCTCGCGGCTCGGCAAGGACCTCACGGCGCAACTCGTGGCCAAGGTCGAGGCGCTCAACCCCGGCGGGTCGATCAAGGACCGGGCCGCCATCGCCCTGGTCGAGGCGGCCGAGCGCGACGGCAAGCTGCGCCCGGGCGGCACGATCGTCGAGCCCACGAGCGGAAACACGGGCACCGGTCTCGCCATCGCCGCCGCGCTGAAGGGCTATCGCGTGATCGCCGTGATGCCGGACAAGATGTCGAAGGAGAAGATCGACCTGCTCCGCGCCTACGGTGCCGAGGTCGTGGTGGCGCCAACCGAGGTGCCGCCCGATTCGCCGGAGTCGTACTACCGGGTGGCGGATCGGCTCACCGAGGAGATCCCGGGCGCCTTCCAGCCGAACCAGTACAAGAACCAGGCGAACCCCGAGGCGCACTACCGGACGACCGGCCCCGAGCTCTGGAGCCAGTCCGGCGGGCAGGTCACCCACCTCGTGGTGGGCGTGGGCACCGGCGGCACGATCACGGGCGTCGGGCGCTATCTGCGCGAGCAGAAGCCGGACATCGAGATCATCGGCGCGGACCCCGTCGGCTCGATCTACTCGGGCGGCGAGGACGGCGTGAAGCCCTATCTGGTCGAGGGCGTGGGCGAGGACTTCTGGCCGGAGACCTACGACCCCTCGATCGTGGACCGCTACATCACCGTGTCGGACCGCGACTCGTTCCTCTGGACGCGCAAGCTCGCCGAGACCGAGGGCATTCTCGCCGGCGGCTCCGGCGGCCTGGCGCTGTACGCCGCGTACCAGGTGGCGCGCGAGCTGAACGACCCGTCCGCCATGGTCGCGGTGATCCTGCCGGACGGCGGCCGCTCCTATCTCTCCAAGGTCTTCAACGACGCGTGGATGCAGCAGTACGGGTTCCTCGAGCGCGAGGCCGAGCAGACGGTGGGCGACGTGCTGCGGCGCAAGCACGCCGAGGGCGAGATCCCGCCGCTCCTGACCGTGGAGACGCACGCCAAGGTGCGCGACGCGGTCGCGCTGCTCCACGAGCACCGGGTGTCGCAGCTTCCGGTGGTGTCCGCGCACGACCCGCACACCGTGGTCGGCTCCGTGAGCGAGCGCGGGCTGCTCCGGCACGCGATGACCGACCCCGCTCTGCTCGCGGCCGAGATCATCGAGGTGATGGAGGCGCCCTTCCCCGCGATCTCCGCCGAGGACGGCGTGCGCGCGGCGGTTGAGCTGCTCGCCGACAGGCGCGAGGCACTGCTCGTGAACATGGACGGGCGCGCGGCGGGGATCGTCACGCGCGCCGACCTGCTCGAGTCGCTGGCACGGTGAAGGGCAAGCACCTCGCCACGCGTGTGGTGCACGCGGGTCTCGACGCCGACCCGACGTACGGGTCCGTCGTACCGCCGATCCACCAGACCTCGACCTACGTGCAACCCGCGCCCGGGGAGTTCGTCGAGGACTACGACTACGCGCGCTCGGCCAACCCCACCCGCGCCGCGCTCGAACGGGCGCTGGGCGAGCTGGAGGGCGGCCTCGGGTCAGCGTTCTCGAGCGGCATGGCGGCCACGCACGCGCTGCTCACCGCCCACTGCTCCGCCGGCGACCACGTGGTCCTGCCGCAGGACCTCTACGGCGGCACCTACCGGCTCGTGGACAAGGTGCTCGCGCGCTTCGGCTTGGAGTACGACATGGTCGACCAGACCGACCTCGGAGCGCTCGAGCGGGCGCTGCGCCCCGAGACGAAGCTGATCTGGGTCGAGACGCCCACGAACCCGCTGCTGAACGTCGTCGACATCGCCGCGGTCGTGGACCGCAAGCAGGGCGCCATCGTGGCGGTGGACAACACGTTCGCCACGCCGATCGTCCAACGCCCGCTCGAGCTCGGGGCCGATGCGGTGGTGCACTCGGCGACCAAGTACCTGGGCGGGCACTCGGACGTGGTGGGCGGCGCGGTGGTGGTCGCCGACGAGGGCCTCCACGAGCGCGTGCGCTTCGTTCAGAACTCGGTCGGCGCGGTGCCCGGCCCGTTCGACTGCTTCCTCGTCCACCGCGGCCTGCGCACCCTGCACCTGCGAGTGGCCGCGCACACCGAGAACGGACGCGCGGTCAGCGAGTTCCTCCGCGACGCCCCCGGGGTCGAGGACGTGCACTGGCCCGGCTTCGGCGGGATGGTGTCGTTCCGCCACCCGGAGGCCGCGCGGATCGCGGGCGCCACCGAGATCTTCTTGCTCGCGGAGTCGCTCGGCGGGGTCGAGTCGCTGATCGAGGTGCCGCAGGCGATGACCCACCAGTCCGTGGAGGACTCGGCCGCGGCAGTCCCGGCCGACCTCGTGCGCCTCTCGTGCGGCGTGGAGGCCGCGGAGGACCTCGTGGACGACCTGCGCCAGGCGCTGGGCTAGCCGGCCGGGCTAGAGGCTGACGACTCGGCCGGCGACGAAGCCGTCGCCGGCCACGATGCCGTCCACGACGTCGTGTGGAACGGGGTTGTCGGCGGTCACGATCATCACGGCCCCGCCGCCGGTCTCCGGCTGCCGCCCCACCGCGGCGGAGATGATGTTGATGCCGCGGTTGCCCAGCTCGGTGCCCACGCGGCCCAGCATGCCGGGCCGGTCCTCGTAGCGGAACACGGCGAGATGGCCCTCGAGCTGGAGGTTGAAGCGAGAGCCCCACGCCTCCAGGAGGTGCGGGCGGTGCATCTGGCCGAGCGTCGTGCCGACCACCCTGGTGCGCTCGCCGCCGCTCACCACGGCCACGCGCACGAGGTCGGTGAAGTCGCGCGCGTGTGAGCTGCTCGTCTCAGAGACCGCGATGCCGCGCTCCTCGGCGATCGTGGGCGCGTTCACCTCGTTGACGTCCTCCTCGATGTGCCCACCGAGCACGCCCTTCAGCACCTGCACGGTCAGGAGGCGGGTGTCGCGGTCGGCGATGCGGCCGAGGTACTCGACCTCCACGGCATCCACCGAGGTGCGCTCGGCGAGCGTGCTCGCGATCCGGCCCAGGTCGTGCGCGAGGGGAAGGAACGGGCCGAGCGCCTCGAGGTCCTCGGGCGCGATGGCGGGCACGTTCACGGCGCTCGTCACGACCCCGCCCGTGAGTGCAGCCACCACCTGCTCCGCCGCCTGGTAGCCGGCGCGATCAGTGGCCTCGGTCGTCGAGGCGCCGAGGTGCGGCGTGACCACCACGTTCGGATAGTCGAACAGCGGGTTCTCCGTGGCGGGCTCCTGCGCGGAACACGTCCAGGGCCGCGCCGGCCACCTTCCCGGAGTCGAGCGCGGCACGCAGCGCCTCCTCGTCCATCAGCTTGCCGCGGGCCACGTTGATCACGCGCACGCCGTCCTTCATCGCGGCGAACGCTTCGGCGTCGAGCCAGTTCTCGGTCTCGGGGGTCACGGGCAGGTGCACGGTCACGAAGTCGGCTCGCCCGTACAGGTCGTCGGAGGACTCGGCGCGCTCCACGCCGAGCTCACGGAAGCGCTCCTCGGAGACGTAGGCGTCGAAGGCCACCACGCGCATGCCGAAGCCGAGCGCCCGCTGGGCCACCAGCTGCCCGATGCGGCCGAAGCCGAGCACGCCGAGCGTCTTCTCGTACACCTCCACGCCGCTGAACTCGGCGCGGTCCCAGGCACCCCCGGTGAGCGACCCGTGCGCCTGCGGCACCTTGCGCGCGAGCGCCAGCAGCAGAGCGAGCGTGTGCTCGGCGGCGGTGATTACGTTGGACTGCGGCGCGTTCGCGACGATGACGCCGCGCTTCGTGGCCGCGTCCACGTCCACGTTGTCCACCCCCACGCCCGCGCGGCCGACGGCCTTCAGGCGATCGGCGCGCTCGAGGAGGTTGGCGTCGAGCTGCGTGGCCGAGCGGATCAGGATCCCGTCGAACTCGCCGATGCGCCGCTCGAGCTCGTCCTGGTCCCAGTCCGTGCCGATCTCGACCTCGAGCCCGGCGTCGCGCAGCAGCTGGACGCCGGAGTCGCCGATCTTCTCCCTGACCAGGACCTTCACGCGCTCACGCGTGGATTGCGACGCCCGCGTCGGAGAAGACGCGCTGCGCGGCCGCCACGCCCGCGCCGGGCTCGACCTCGTGGCCGAGCTCCCGCAGCGTCATCTCGAGCGCCGAGACCGTCACGATGATGTCGAAGGCGCCGAAGTAGCCGCAATGGGCGATGCGGGCGATCTTGCCCTTCAGCTTGCCCTGGCCGCCCGCGATGGTCACTCCGAACCTGTCCCGCATCAGCTTCGGGACACTGCCACCGTCGACCCCGTCGGGAAGGACCATTGCGGTCACGACGTTGGCGTTGTCGTCGGGAGCACCGCCGAGCAGCTCGAGCTCGAGCGCCCGGGCCGCCTCGCGCGTGGCGCGTCCGAGCAGCGCGTGGCGCTCGTAGACCTGCTCGAGACCCTCGCTCTCGATCATTCCGAGCGCCACGTCGAGCGCCTTCACGAGTCCAACAGCGGGTGTGAACGGGCTGTCCGGCGGGTCCTTTCGCTGGCCGCTCACCGTGCGCTCCCAGTCGAAGTAGTAGCGCCGGCCAGGGATGCCAGCGGCACGCTCGAGGGCGGCCTCCGTTCGCGCTGGCGAAGCTCAGCCCCGGCGGCGCCATCAGCGCCTTCTGGGAGCCGGCCACCACCACGTCCACGCCCCACTCGTCCTGCGGGAGCGGGACCGCGCCGAGGCCGGACACCGCGTCCACAGCAATCAGGGCGCCGTGCCTGTGCGCGACCTCGGTGAGCTCGCGAATGTCGTTGACGACGCCCGTGGAGGTCTCGGAGAAGGTCGTGAAGACAACCTCAACCGCCGCGTTCTCGCCGAGCAGGCGGTCGAGCTCGGCCGGGTCGACCTTGCGCCCCCACTCGGTCTCCCAGTGGATGGTTTCCGCGCCGTAGGCCTCGCAGAGCTCGAACCAGCGCTCGCCGAACTTGCCGCACGACGCCACGAGGGTCGGCTCGCCGGGCCGCACGAGGTTCGCGACGGCGGATTCGAGCGCCCCGCTGCCGGAGGCGGTGAAGACCAGCACCTCGTTCTGAGTCTGGAAGAGGTCCTTGAGGCGCTTCAGCACGCGCGCGTAGACCTCCACGAATTCTGGCGCCCGGTGGTAGACCATCGGCTCTGCCATCACCTGCGACACGGCGGGCGGCAGCGGCGTCGGGCCTGCGGTCATCAGGTACTGCTTGACGTAGGGGTTCGGCACGAGCGGCCGAGAATAGCGTCAGCCCCCGATGAGTCGCGCAGCGATGCGGAGCGCCGCCGTCACTCGGACGGTATTCGGGTCGTTGTCCCAGTCGAAGTCGTCGTCGGCGATCGCGAACGCGAGCACGAGCGCCCACGCGATGGTCGCCAGGATCGACAGGGCCAGGCTGATCCAGCCGATGATGAGGCCCGCCTGCGCCAGCCCGCGGTGCTTCGGGGTCTCGCCGGCGTCGACCTTTCGCTTGCCCTTTCTCGAGTAGACGATCCCGACGATCGCGCAAACGATCGAGATGATCGTCGAGAAGCCGACGGAGATGATCAACAGGCTGCCGGCTACCAGTGAGAACACGAAGCCGGCCACGGCCGGGCCGTTGTCCGGTACCGACTGCTGGGGATACCCCCATCCCGGCGGCGGATAGGCGTAGCCGGGTGGCGGCGGATAGGCCTGGCCCGGCGGGGGCGGTGGTGGCTGCTGGTACCCGTAGCCTGGCGGAGGCGGCGGTGGCGGATGGCCGTAGCCTGGTGGCGGCGGCGGGTAGCCGTATGTCTGCGGCGGCGGCTGCTGGGGCTGCTGCGGCGGGGCCTGCGGCTGCGGCTGCGGCTGCGTCGGCCGGTCGCCCAGCTCCGGCTCGGGACCGGCCGGCTCGGGCGGGAGGAAGCCCTGGTCCTCGCTCTCGCCGTTTCGCTCCACAGGCTCAGAACTCCGTGTCGATCCAGTCCATCATCGAGCGCAGCTTCTTGCCCTCGCGCTCGACCTGGTGGTCCTTCTGCTCCTCGCGCATGCGCTTGAAGTTCTCCTGCCCGGCCTGGTTCTCCGCTATCCACTCGCGTGCGAAGTCGCCCGACTGGATCTCTCCGAGGATCTGCTTCATGGCCTCGCGCGTGGGCTCGCCGATGATCCGCTTGCCGCGCGTGAGATCGCCGTACTCCGCCGTGTTCGAGATCGAGTAGCGCATGCCGCTGATGCCCTTCTCGTACATGAGGTCGACGATCAGCTTCAGCTCGTGCAGGCACTCGAAGTAAGCGAGCCGCGGGTCGTAGCCGGCGTCCACGAGGGTCTCGTAGCCGGCTCGCACCAGCTCCGTGACGCCTCCGCAGAGCACGGCCTGCTCGCCGAAGAGGTCTGTCTCCGTCTCGTCCTTGAAGGTGGTCTCGATCACGCCGGCGCGCGTGCAACCGATGCCGCGGGCGTACGCCAGCACCATCTCGCGCGCCGAGCCGCTGGCGTCCTGATGGATCGCCACGAGCCCAGGCACTCCGTTGCCGTCCACGTACTGGCGCCGGACCAGGTGCCCGGGGCCCTTCGGCGCCGCCATGCCCACGTCCACCTCGGGTCCGGGATCGATCTGGTCGAAGTGGATCGAGAAGCCGTGGGCGAACATCACGAGGTTGCCCGGCGCGATGCCGTCGCGGATCTCACTCTCCCAGACCTCGGCCTGCTTCTCGTCGGGAAGCAGCACCATCACAACGTCGCCCTCGCTCGCGGCGTCCGCGATCGAGGCCACACGCAGCCCGTCGGCCTTCGCCTTCTCCACGGACGAGGAGTCCTCGCGCAGACCCACGACCACGTCGACCCCCGAGTCCTTGAGGTTCAGGGCATGTGCATGGCCCTGAGAGCCGTAGCCGAGGATGGCGACGGTCTTGCCGTCGAGCTTGGAGAGATCGGCGTCCTTGTCGTAGATCATGAGGCGCGAGACTCTAGCCAGTCGCAACTAACCTACGGACCCGCATGGCGACCACACGCACCATCCGTCCCGCGGCCGACTGGCAGCGCGCGGGCGACTACGAGGACATCCGCTACGAGCTCGCGGACGGGATCGCCAAGATCACGATCGACCGCCCGGAGGTGCGCAACGCCTTCCGGCCGGAGACGCTGATCGAGATCTCGGACGCGCTCGACCGCGCCCGTGAGGACACCTCGGTTGGAGTGATCATCCTCACCGGCGAGGGGCCGCTGGCCTTCTGCTCGGGTGGCGACCAGAACGTGCGCGGCGACACCGGCTACATGGCAGGCGGCGCCAGCGTCGGCCGCTTCCACGTGACCGACCTTCACGTGCAGATGCGCAGGCTGCCGAAGCCGATCGTCGCAATGGTGGCCGGCTACGCGGTGGGCGGCGGTCAGGTGCTGCACGTGGTCTGCGACCTCACGATTGCGGCCGACAACGCTCGCTTCGGCCAGACCGGGCCGAGGGTCGGCAGCTTCGACGGCGGCTTCGGCGCCGGGCTGCTCGCCAACATCGTGGGTCCCAAGAAGGCCAAGGAGATCTGGTTCCTGTGCCGCCAGTACTCGGCGGACGAGGCGCTCGACATGGGCCTCGTGAACCGCGTCGTGCCCCTCGAGGAACTCGAGGAGGAGACTGTGGCCTGGTGCAGGGAGATGCTTCAGCTCTCGCCTTTTTCGCTGAGGCTCCTGAAAGCGAGCTTCAACGCGGCCGAGGACGGCCTCGCCGGGATCCAGCAGCTGGCCCACGACGCCAACCTTCTCTTCTACGGAAGCGAGGAGGCGCAGGAGGGCCGGGACGCCTACCGGGAGAAGCGCCGTCCCGACTTCGGGAAGTTCCCGAAGCGGCCTTGAGCCACCTCCGCCTCTGGCTGCTCGCGGCGCGTCCGCGGACGCTTCCCGCCGCGATCGCCCCCGTGCTGGTGGGAACGGCGCTGGCCGGCTCCGAGGGCACCTTCCGCGCGCTGCCGTTCGTCGCCGCGCTGCTCGGCAGCGTCTTCATCCAGATCGGCACCAACCTCTCGAACGACTACTCCGACGCCCGGCGCGGCGCCGACACCGAGGACCGGCTCGGGCCGGTGCGCGTGACTGCCGGCGGCCTGATGCCGCCGCGCAGGGTCCTGGTGGGCACCTACGTGGCGTTCGGCGTGGCCGTGGCGGCCGGGCTCTACCTCGCGGCGGTGGCGGGCTGGGAGCTGCTCGTGGTGGGCGCGGCCTCGATCCTGGCCGGCGTGCTCTACACCGGCGGCCCGCGCCCCTACGGCTACGAGGGCCTCGGCGAGCTGTTCGTCTTCCTGTTCTTCGGAGTGGTGGCCGTTGCCGGCTCGTACTTCGTCCAGGCCGAGGACCTGCGCTGGGAGGCCGTTGCCCTCGGCGTGCCCGTGGGGCTGCTCGCGGCCGCGATCCTCGTGGTGAACAACGTGCGCGACATCGACACCGACCGCCGGGCCGGTAAACGCACGCTGGCGGTGAAGCTCGGGCGCGAGCGAGCGCGCACGCTGTTCGTGGCCATGGTGGCGGTCGCTTTCCTGGCTCCGGTGCTGCTGGTGCCCGCGCTGTCGGTCTGGCTGCTGCTGCCGCTCGCCGCTCTGCCGCTGGTCCCGCCGCTCGTGCGCACGGTCAGAACCCGCACCGACGGACCTGCCCTCAACGGAGCGCTCGCGGCGACCGGGCGGCTGCTGGCCGTCTACTCGCTGCTCCTGGCCGGGGGCGTGCTGCTCTCGTGAGCGCGCGCGTCGAGCGATCGGTCCTCAGGCTGTCGATCCCGCTGAAGGAGCCGTTCGTGACCTCGACCGGCGTGGTCTCGGCGCGCGAACTGCTGCTGCTGCGGCTCGAGGCACGGGACGGCACGGTCGGGTACGGCGAGGCCGCTCCCTTCGAGCCGTATGACGGCGTGCCGCTCGAGCGCGCCGCCGCCGCGCTCACCGGCGGTGGCGGGCGTCGGCCCCCCCAGGTCCGCGCCGCCGAGGAGATCGCCCGCCTCGACCTGCACGCGCGCCAGGAGGACCGTCCGCTGGCCGAGCCGCGCAGGCACGCGCTGCCGGTGAACATGACGCTGGCAGGCGGCCCGCCGGACGAGGTGGCGGAGCGCGCGCGGGCCGGCATGAGCGCGGGCTACGCCTGCTTCAAGCTGAAGGTCGGCTTGCCCGACGACGCCGCGCGCGTGGCCGCCGTGCGGGAGGCCATCGGCCCCTGGCCGGCGCTGAGACTCGATGCCAACGGCGCCTGGTCCGTGGACGACGCCGTGCAGGCGATCCGCACCCTCGAGGAACACGACCTCGAACTTGTCGAACAGCCATGCGGCTCGCTGCGCGAACTGGCCGAGGTGCGACAGCGCGTGTCGACGCCGATCGCGGCCGACGAGTCGATCGCATCGCTGCGTGACCTCCGCCGAGCCGTGGAGCTCGAGGCCTGCGACGTCGTGAACGTGAAGCTCGCCAGCGCCGGCGGCTTTAAGCCCGCGCGCGAGCTGCTGCGCGAGGCGCGCTCCTCCGGCCTGGACGCCTTCCTGTCGAGCACGCTCGACGGCCCCTGGGGCATCGCCGCGGCTCTTCAGCTCGCGGCCGCCGAGGAGGTGACGCTGGCCTGCGGGCTCGCGACCCTCGGCCTCTTCGACTCCCGGGTGGCCACCGCGCTGCCGCCGCCGCGCGGCGGGACGCTCGAGGTGCCGGCCGGCCCGGGCCTCGGGGTGAACGTCGAGGACGAGGACCTCGCAGCCGTCACCGTTGGAGCGCTGCATCCAGAAACTCGCTGACGAGGTGGGCCACCTCGTCCGGCCGCTGGAGCTGCGGCGCATGCCCAGCGTTCTCCACGATCGCCGCCCGGCCGTTCGGCGCGGTCGATGCGATGCGCTTCGCCGCGCGCGCGTATCCGTCGTCGCGGGCGCCGGCGATCGCCAAGCAGCGGTAGCTCCAGCGAACGCAGCTCGTGCCAGACCGGCTCGAGCACCCCCTGCCCGGCCGTGCGCAGCAGGAGGGCAAGCGAGCGGGGGTCGTGGGACAGGCGACCCGGCCGCTGCGCCTCGACGAGCGCGTCGGGCTGGTCGGCGAACAGCGGTTGGCGCTCCCAGAGCGCGACGATGTCCTCGATCGGCATGGCCTCCATCCAGGAGGCGAGCTTCTCGTCGGCCTCGGCCCGCGCCACGCGCAGCGGGCCCTCGTCGATGCCGGCGGTCGCGCCGATCAGGACCACGGCGCGGAAGGATTCGGGGGAGCGCAGCGCGGCGCGCAGCGCGAGCCGCCCGCCCAGGGAGTAGCCCACGAGCACCTCGGCCGCGGACTCCTGGATCTCACGAAGCCGACCCTCGAACGAGTGCTCGCTGTGGTCGAGCAGCGAGCTCGGATAGCGTTCAGGCAGGAGCTCCGCGACCGGCCGCCAGGCGTCGCCACGCTGCATGAAGCCCGGGATGAAGAGCACCATCGCTCCAGCATGATCCCGATCAACCGCACCTACGCGCCGCTCCAGGCCTTCGTCGAAGAGCTGTACCGCTGTGGAATGCGGCACGCGGTGACCTCTCCGGGCTCTCGGAACGCGCCGCTCGCGCTCACCCTCGCCGCGCAGGACGGCGTGGAGGCGGTGTCCGTGCTCGACGAGCGCTCGGCCGGTTTCGTGGCGCTCGGGATGGCCAAAGGAGAGCGGGCGGCCGGTGGCGGTGACCTGCACCTCCGGCACCGCCGCGGCCAACCTCCACCCCGCCGTGGTCGAGGCCTGGGAGGCGCGCGTGCCGCTGATCGTGCTCACCGCGGACCGCCCGCCGGAGCTGCGCGAGGTGGGCGCCGGACAGGCGATCGATCAGATCAAGCTCTACGGCAGCGCCGCCAAGTGGTTCGTGGAGGTGGGCACCCACGACCCGGGTCGCGCGACCGCCATCCACCATCGCGCCCTCGCGTGCCGCGCGTACCACACGGCCGGCGGCGGGCGCCCGGGGCCGGTGCACCTCAACTTCCCGCTGCGCGAGCCGCTCGCGCCCGCCCCCGAGGAGCTCGAGGCGGCCGACTGGGAGGGTCGCGAGAGCGGGCGCCCGTGGACCGAGCTGCGCGAGCACGCTAGCGCGCCGCACGCCGACGACGTGCACGCCCTGGCGGAGCGCATCGCGGCCGAGCCTCGCGGAGTGATCGTGTGCGGGCCGACCTCCGAAGACGTGGCCGCGCCGGCCGCGCAGCTCGCGGCACAGACCGGCTGGCCCATCTTCGCGGAACCAACCTCCGGCGCGAGGTGCGGCGAGCACGACCGCTCGCACGTGATCGCTCACTACGACGTGCTGCTCCGGGTGGAGCAGTTCGCCCGCGACCGCACGCCGGGGCTCGTACTTCGGGTGGGCGACATGCCGACGTCAAAGCCCCTTCGCACGTTCGTGGCGCAGTCGTCACAGATCGTCATCGACCCGTATGGCGTATGGCACGAACCCACGCGGACCGCCGAGCTGGTGATCCAGGCGGCTTCCGGCCCCACCCTCAGCGCCCTGGCGTCTGCGGTCGAGATGCGCACGGCGGCGCGCGAGGACGACTGGCTCCACGGATGGAGGGAAGGGGACGCCAGGGCGTGGGCGGCGGTGGAGGCCGCCCCCGACGACTTCGAGGGCGGGGTTCTCGCCGGCCTCGAGCCCGAGCTGCCCGACGACGCGCTCGTGTGGGTCAGCTCCTCGATGCCGATCCGCGACGTGGAGGCCTACTTCCCGCAGTCGGCGAAACGGCTGCGCTTCCTCGCCAACCGCGGCGCGAACGGGATCGACGGCGTGGTCTCCTCCGCCATGGGCGCGGCGATCGCGAGCGGACTGCCCACCTGGGTTCTGATCGGCGAGCTGGCGCTGCAGCACGACGCAGGCGGGCTGCTGGCGGCACGCCGCAGCGGGGTGGACCTGAACATCGTGTGCTTGAACAACGGCGGCGGCGGGATCTTCGACTTCCTGCCCGTGGCCGAGCACGCCGATCCCACCGCCTATGAGACTCACATCGCGACCCCGTCAGAGGGGGTCGAGCTGGCGGCGCTCTGGCCCGGGATCAGAGAGATCCGGACAGACCGCCGCCAGAACGTCCGGCTCCACCGTGAACTGGTGGAGCGGGTCGCTCAGTCCCTGTAGCCGAGCCGGTCGATCTTGCGGTGGTAGCGCTCGCCGGCCTTGCCGCCGCCCATCGCGGCAAGCAGGGTCAGGATCACGACCGCGGCAAGCGCGATCGCGGCACCCGCCGTGAGCGTGCCCTCGTCGATCGGGATGCGCGGCAGGCCCAGCCGCTCGTAGACGTTGTACTCCGAGCCGAACACAGCGCCCGCGATCGCGAGCACGACGGTCACGGCGAGACCGAGCGCCCAGGTGCCGAAGCCCTGGCGCCCGCCGTCGAAGCGCGACATGCGCCCGCTCACGTATCCGCCGCAGTAGTAGGCGATCACGAGCGTCGCGATCAGCAGGATGCCGCCGACGATCCCGATCGTCTCCGCGTTCGAGTTGGCCTCGGACTCGCTGACCTCGCTGAGGCCGAACGCCGTCCCGGCCGCGCTCAGCAGCCCAAGCAGGATCGCTGCCATGCCCACTGCAACCAGCCAGCCGAAGAACGCCGCGCCCCAGTTGAGCCCGCCGTACTCCGCGCGCTGGCGAGCGCGCACGTCGCGAACCGTCTCGCGCGTGGTGGGAGCACCGTCAACCGTGCGGTCCTCGACCACTCGGGTGCCGTTTGCGTCGCGCGGCCGCGTGGCGGTCGCGACGCCGTCGCCCTCGTCGACGTAGTCGTCGCGTCGATCTGATCTATTTTTGAAGCGCTCGAACATTCCGTCCGGGTACCCCACAGGGGGCGGCCGAAACTTCTTATGGAGTAGCTGGGCGGGTGCCCTCGCGGCCCTGCGGGGCGGGCACGAACGGAGCCTTGCCGCGGCGCAGGCGCGGGAACTTCTGGTTCCCCCACAGGAGCGGCGGTGCCTCGAAGCAGGGCGGCTCGGCCTCCTCGCCCTTGCCCTCCGGGTCGCGCTGCTCGCCGCCGTTCGGCTTGCAGTCGAAGCTCTCGATCACGCCCAGCGGCGTGGCGCGCTCATAGGCGTTCGGCGCGATGTACGAATTGGCCCGCTCCCAGTCGGGGCGGTCCGGCCGGCGCTGGAACGAGCGGCCGTCGATGATGGCGACCTGCGGCAGGTAGTGCTCGGCCCCGCCGCTGCCCATGTAGCCCCCCTCGCCGTTGCCGCCCAGTGCCGCGCCGCCGACCGTGATGAACTGCGCGAGCTGCCCGCGCGCGTATCCGAGGTAGGACAGGATCGGGTTGAGCTCCGGCATGAACACGTGCGTGGCCTCGAGCACGGGCTCGGCGCCTTTCAGGAAACGCTCTGCGGCGGGCACCCCGGTGTCCGACGCGCGCACGAGCGGGGCCACGTGGTTGAACAGCTTCTCGAGGTCCGGTGAGAGGTCACCGAGGTCGCGCAGCGTCGGCGCCAGGTCCTGCGCAGGCTCGCGAAGGTCGCGCACGAGCGGATCCGTGTTGCGAGCGAAGGCCTCGAGACGGCGAACGGTGCTGCGGGTCTCGCGCAGGAAGGTCGGGAAGACCTCGAACGTCTCGGCGAGCGCGTCGTCGCGCGACGCCAGCGCGCCGAAGGTGGCATCACCGTTCGTGATCAGCCCGCGCAGCTGGCCGTCCTCGCGCGAGACGGCGGTGAAGACGCGGCCTGTGTCGCGGAACACCTGGCGCAGCGCCACCTCCTGCTCGGCCAGCGGCTTCAGCAGCCTGGCGCCGCCCGTGAAGAACGGCGCCGCGTTCCCGAGCGAGTCGTTGAAGTCGCGTGCGAAGCGGCCGGAGGTCACGATCCCGGCCTCGTGCAGCCACTGCTGGAACGCGTCGCGCGTCTTCGGGTCGAACACGCGGAAGACCTCGTCGAGCTCGACCGTGTCGTCCACGTTCGTTTGCGCCAGCGTGGCGCCGTCGTCGAGCTTCTCGCCGCCCGGGCTGCCCGCCGTGATCTCCACGTAGGTCTCGCCGAGGAGGCTCTTCTGTCGCAGGATCGCGCGCGCGTCCCGGCCGATCGGCGCGAAGCGGCTGTCGATCTCCATCTCGACGACGGTCGTGCGCCCGCCCTTGCCGAGCTCCTTGTTCTTGACCTTGCCGATGTTCACGCCGGCCATGCGCACGTCGGCCTCCT
Organism: uncultured Thermoleophilaceae bacterium; assembly: GCA_963774755.1. Classification (GTDB taxonomy): domain Bacteria; phylum Actinomycetota; class Thermoleophilia; order Solirubrobacterales; family Thermoleophilaceae; genus JACVRW01. Next base: position 34,710 of record CAVZGG010000016.1, read on the forward strand.
TGACGAGGGCCGAGGCCTCCGGGAAGGCCGCCTTGAAGCGATAGCCCTCCGGGCGCAGCGGGAAGGTTCCGCCGAAGGCGGTCCACAGGAACATCAGCAGGGCCGCCACGGACAGGGTGAACCCGATCATTGCGGCCATGCGTCCGAGGCTGGGTGGGTTCTTGTTCATGGCAGGAGCGGCGGGATCGAGGGAATCGGCAGGATCGGGCCACCGCCGCCGCTGCCCGGAGGCGGCGTCGACGGCAGGGCGTTGAAATTGCACGAGCCGAACTGGGTGGCGAGCAGCTGATCGACCGCGCTACCGCCACCCGGGTTCGTTACTCCGGTGAGCTGGTCGGCCAGCGCGGGGTTGGTCTCGCCGATATCGGCGATCACGCCGTTCACGATCCCGGTCAGGGCCGCAGCCGGGACCCCGCAGATCGTGACGCGCCGCCACGGCCCCTGGCCGTCCGCGCTCGAGAAGAGCGAGCTGCCGTTCTGGGAGACCCATGCCAGCCAGTAGAGGAAGCCCTCCTGGCGCTGGCGCTGCTGGGAGATCGACTTGCCGTCGAGTCCCTCTGCGCCGCCCGGGTTGTACGCGCCGATGTTGAAGAAGCGGTTCAGCTCGCCGAAGGAGCGGCGCAGGTCGGGCATGGCCTTTGCCGTGCCCTCGGCCGCGAGCCGCAGATCGTCCGTCCACGGCTGCGCGGCTCGCACGAACGGGCGGATCTGGGTGCGGATCACCGGCTCCGTCTGCTCAAGGAACGGGATCACGGCCTCGTTCGTTGCCGGCAGCTTGCGGATCGGCTTGCGAAGCGACTCGAGCGACGACTGCAGCACCGGTGCGAACTCCTGCACCTGGGTCAGTGCCCGCTCAGAGGCGCGCAACGACGCCGGCAGCTGGGCCACGGACGTGGAGATCGCGGTCTCCTCGTCCGCCAGCTCGTCGAACACGGTGCGCGACGCGGTCACGAGCCGGCGCAGGTCCTGCGGGCGCTTGCCGAGCTCGGTCATCAGCAGTCCGTAGTCGTGGATCAGCTCCTTGAGCGCTCCGCGGCGCTGCGCGCTGGCCCGCGTGACCCGCGCCAGGTCCTTGTGGATCGGCTCGAAGCGCCGGAAGACCTCGCGCAGGTCGTCCCCGCGGTCGCGCAGGCCCTTGCCCGCCCCGGCCACGAGCAGCTTCAGGTACGGGCGCGTGTCGGCGTCGAGCGCGGCGTACACCTCGTCGGGATCGATGTCCGGCAGCGAGTTCGCCACGGTGATCCGGCCATCCTCCGCGACCGCCTTCCCGGTCCCCGGGTTCACCTCGAGGAACATGTCCTTCAGCGCCGTCTTCGGTCGCAGCAGGGCCGTCGCGTCGCGTCGGATCAGGTTCTCGTAGTCCTTCTCGATGTCGAGCGTGACGACCGCGATGCCGTCCTCGAGCTCCACGTCGGCGATCCGCCCGACCTCCACGCCCGCCACGCGCACCGTCTGGCCCTGCCCCGGCTGCACGGCCTGCGCGTTCGACAGCTCGATCTTGATCTGCTTCGGCTTCTCCTGCACGAGCGGGAAGCGCAGGTTCTGCTGGCTCAGGATGTACACGCCGACGGCGGTGCCCAGGATCGCGAGACCGGCGATCGCGAGGAAATCCACCCAGTGCTTCTTGATCGCGAGCTTCACGGTCCGCCTCCGTAGAGCGTGGCGTCGCCGCCCGGGGCGTTGAGGTTCGGCGGCTCCTGCGTCTCACACGGCACGTCGGGCCGGTGCGGCGGCGGCATGTTCGGGTCGAGCGGCGCGGCGGGCTCGATCTTTCCGGTGGCGAGCTTGACCGGGTTCACGCCCTGGACGTGGAACACCGGCGTATTCGCGTCGTTCACGCGGCTCTCGCCGGACAGGCCCACAAAGCTGCGATTGATCTGCTCGCGCACGAGGTGGCCGGAGTTGCCCTCCTCGAGGCTCGGGATCTCCGACTCTGCGAACGGCACCAGCACGTTGTTGGTGCAGGAGGAGAGCGCGCGCAGCTGTGCCAGGAACGGCACCAGTCGCGTGTTGAGCCTCACGAGGTCCGGCACGGCCTGCCGAAGGTCCGCCGCGAGGCCCTTCAGCTCGCTCTGCTGGACGAGGCCGCGGGCCTGCGCGAACCACGGAGTGGCTGCCGCAAGCGCGGGCACCGAGGAGCGGACGCCCGGCAGCGCCTCGCGCGAGAAGGTCCGCAGCGTCGGCAGGGCGGCATCCAGCGCCTCGAGTGCGGGGGTGCCGACCCGCAGCGTGTCGCGCAGAGCGGGAACGGCCGCCTCGAGCGCCTCGTCCTGGCTCGCGATCGCGCCCGCGGTGGTGTTGAGGTCCGTCACGAGCTCCTTGAGCGCCGCGGGGTTGTCGCCCAGCGCGGCGAAGGTCTTCTGCTGGCCCTTCAGCAGACGCTGGACGTCGCGGTCGGGATCCACGCCGAGCAGCGCGTCGTTCGTCAGCGCGCCGTAGCGGTAGGCCGGCTCGAAGGACGGGATCGCGCGGTTGAACGCCTTGGCGCCGCCGCCCTGGAGCGCCACGGTGCCGTACTCGTGCAGGAAGGTCTGGAGGTCGCCGCGGACATCCGAGTCGAGCGTGTCGAGGATCTCCGGCAGCGTGACCGCGGAGGTCGTCTGGGTGATCGGGATGGTCGAGCCGTCCTCGAGCTCCCCGCCGGAGGGCGATCCGGGCTGGATGTCCACGAAGAAGTTGCCCTCGAGGAAGATGCGGGAGCGGATCTGGGCGCGAGCGTCGTCGCGGATCGGCAGCGCGTCGTTCTTCAGCTCCATGGTGACCTCGGCCGCGCCGCCGCCGTCCTTCGGCTCGACCTTGGTGACCTTGCCGACCTCGACTCCCGCGATCCTCACCGGGGAGCGCGGCTTCAGGCTCTCGACGTCGCGGAACATCGCCCTCAGCTCGTACGGGTTCGCGAACGGGTTCGCCTTCGTGAAGCCGAAGTAGGCGAGCAGCGCGAGCGTCGTGATGGCGAGGATGCCTGCCTTGAAGACGCTCATGGCACGTCCTCCAGGTGGTCGATCCCGAGCTGGCGCGACTTGAACGTCCCGCCGGCCAGGCCGGGGGTGTCGCTGTCCACGACGATGTGCTTGGCGTTCCAGCGGTCGCCCTTGGACAGGCTGTTCGGATAGCCCGTCTGCCCGGCCTGGCAGTCCGCGCGCCCGCTCGCGTCGATTGCCGGACCGCCGTACTGCGTGTGGAGCGACTGCTGGTGCGGTGTCGCGTTCGGGTCCCCGTCCACCGGCTTCGTGGACTCGGTGGTGCCGAGCGAGTTCGGCTGCTGGGTGTCCACCAGCTTGGCGAGGATGCGCTCGGTGGTGCCGCCGGCCACGGTGGCCGACTGGTGCGTGCCGAGGGGGTTGAAGAAGTAGACGAGGAAGTTGCAGACCGTCTGGTAGGGCGCCACGAACTCGAGCGCCGGGCGCGCGACCCTCACGCCGGTGCGCAGATCCTTGAGCGCGAGCAGCGTGTTGGGGTTGTCGCCGAGCTCCTCGGCGGCCCTGAACAGGTCCTCGAGGTCCTCGCCGAGCTGAGGCGTCTGGCGGAACGCGGGCACGCCCGCCTGGAGCGCGTCGTTCACGAGCGGGAGCGTGCGCGGCAGCTCGGCGGCGGCCGGCTGGAGGTCGCGCGAGACGGCCGCGAAGCGGGCCAGGAACGGCGTCTGGACCCGGAACGACTCCGTGGCGGCCTGGAGCGTCGGCGGGCTCTCCTCGATCGTCTCCCGCAGGGCCTCGGGATTGCGTCCGATCGCCGCGAACGTGGTGGCCATCTCACCGAACCAGCGCGCCTGCACGCGCGCCACCGGCGCGGCCTGGGCGGCCGCCGCCCCGAGCCCCGGGAAGAAGTTCCGCAGCTCGGTCTTCGGGTCCGAGAGGTTGCGCATCACCGGGAGCAGGTAGCGCGTGAAGGGCTCCAGCTCGCGGATCGTGGTGTTGATCGCTGGGCCGCGGCCCGCGATCGAGTTCCCGAAGCCCTGGAGCGAGTCGCGGGCATCCGCGCGGGTCTCGGGCGGGAAGCTTGAGAGCACGTCCTCCAGCTCGGGCGCGTTGGCGCTCGCGTTCTTGATCGGGATGGTGTCGCCGTCCTGGAACGTGCTGCGCGCGCGGCCGGGGATCAGCTCGACGTACTTGAGGCCGAGAGCGGAGCGCGGGCGCACCGACAGGGTGGAATCAACCGCCAGCGGCTCGATCGACTTGTCGAGCTTGAGCTCGAGGACGGCGATGACGCGCTCCTCGCCACCCGCCTGTATCCGGTCGCTCTTGATGTCGGACACGATTCCGACCCGGAAGCCGCCCGCGCGCACCTCGTTGCCCTTCACGAGCTTCGCTCCGTTCGGCACCTCGGCCTTGAGCTGGTACGTGGGCACGAACGGGAGCCCGTTGTTCGCCTGGTACGAGATGAACACGGCCACGATCGCGACCATCACCGCGACCGCGCCGATGAGGACAGGGCTTGCCCCGAGCTGTCGAGTGCCGCGCCTCATTCGCCGAGCAGGAAGTCGAGGGCGGGGTCGGCTGGGCTGTCCGGCGAGCTGTCGGGCGTCGCGCCCGGAGCACTCTCAGGCGTCGCGGGCGCGGAGAACGGCGTTGCGGGCGCGGAGGACGCCGTCGCGGCCGCCGAGCTCGCCGTCGGATCCGGCGTCGTCACACCCGGCTGGGTCGGGCCGAGGAACTGGTTGCAGCTCTCGAGGTGCTCTTCGCGTTGGCTTGACCTCGTAGGGCGAGCACTCGTTCACGAGCGCGGTCAGCCGCAGCACGTGGCCCACGTCGTCGAGCGCATTCGTGGAGAGCGTCTGCCAGTAGAAGAAGTTCCAGATCGCCTCCATGCCGGTGAAGCCGGCGCGGTTGGAGGTGGTGTGCGTCTTGTCGCCCGCGGGCGGCCCGCTCGCCGCCGCGCGACGATCCGGCGCAACACCGCGGCTGCGGTCGTCGATCGTCTGCAGCAGCTGGCGCAGCGGCTTGGCGAAGCCCGGCGCGTCCTTCGCGAGGCGGCGCAGCTCGCGGACCTCCTCGGTGGTCTTTATGCACGGCCCGGCGGCCCACCACGGACGCCTCGCCGAGGGCCTTGAACGCCGGCAGGCCCTCAGCGGTGAAGGGCCGCAGCCGGGTCAGGAAGGTGTCGAGCTCGTCGGAGGCCGACTCGAGGTCGCGCAGGACCGGCGTCTGCGCCTCCGTCAGGTCGCCGAGGCGGCCCATGTAGGGCTCCAGCTCGATCAGGAAGGCCGGCAGGCGCGCGAAGCTCTCCCCCAGCTCCTCCCGGCGCGACGCCGAGATCGCGGCCGTCTCGCCCGCCTCGCGCACGAAGCGGCTCACGTCCTTCTTGCGATCCTCGAGCGCGCCCACGACCGTGTTCGCGTCCCCGATGAACTTCTTGATCGTGCTCGTCTGACGGCCGAGGATCCGCAGGGTCTGGCTCGTCTCGCGAAGCGCCGGATGCGCGCGGCGCAGCACGTCGCTGAGGTCGCCGGGGCGGCCGGCGAGGCCGGCGCCCAGTTCGCCCACGATCAACCGGAAACGGTCGCGGTAGGGGCGGCGCATGATGTCGCCGACCAGGTCGATCGCAATCGTGGAGCTGGTCTGCTCCACGGGCAGGCGGCCGCCGTCGGGCAGGCGCTCGTCGGATGCACCCGGCTGGCAGTCCACGAAGTACTCGCCGATCAGCGACTGCGGGCGGATCTCACAGCGCGCGTCCTTGCGCAGGTCGGCCAGCCCGGGCTCGGTGACCTCTGCCTCCACAAGCGCGACCGGCCGGCCGCCGACCTTCGTGACCTTGAAGGTCTTCGTCTGCCCGGCCCGCACGCCGGCGACCTTGAAGTCGCCGCCCTCGGTGAGCCCGAACGCGTTGTCGAAGAGCAGCTCGTAGGTCTTGCTGCCGGTGTCCTCGTCCTCCGCGCCCATCGTCAGCGCAGCCCCGCACACCAGGCCCAGTACCAGCGCGACGACCGCGATCATCCGCTTCACGGGCCCACCGACCTCTGGTTCGGGTCGCAGTCGAGCGCCTCGGCCTCGGAACCGGAGAAGACGTTGCTGCCATCGGCCGCTGGAAGCTCGTTCGCGCCCGGGCAGCGGCGGAACTGCTTCAGCTTCGGCCCCGCGCCGTAGAGGATCTCGGAGAAGTTGATCCAGGCGCGCGAGAAGCCGCCGTTGGCGTCGTAGCCGCCCGTGGTCGAGAAATCGTCCATCCAGCCGACGAAGTCGGGCGTGTAGGGCCGGCCGAAGGCGATCGTTGGCGCGGCGGCGTTCAGCGCGTCGGTGGTCTCCGGGAACGCGCCGCGGCGATCCGCGCCGTTCACGCGCTGATCGTCCATGGCCTCCCGCGCGAGCGGCGGGAAGCTCTTGATCAGCTCGATCAGGTCGTTGTTGGGCCCGCTGCGCGAGATCGTGCGCGACAGGTCGCGGATCGTCGGCTCGCCGTCGCGCACGAACAGGCGCGCCTGATCGAGGAACGGCCCGAGCTCCTTCACGGCCGGCTTGGAGGCGTCAACGAACGGATCCACGTCGTCCAGAGCCGAGCGCAGGTTCACGAACGTCGTGTTCGCGCGGCGCATGAACGGCGGGAGGAGCTCCACCGACTCGGCCAGAGCGTCCTGCTGGCGCCCGAGCGCGCCGAAGGTGAGGTTCAGGTTGCCGACCACGCCGGTGAGGTCCTGTCGGCGGTCGGCGAGGGCGTTCACGAGGCTTCCGGAGTCCACGAGGAAGCGCTCGAGCAGGGCCTCGTCGCGCGTGAGCTCCTGGAACAGCCGGCTGCCGGTGCTGAGCGCGGGGTTCAGGTAGTGGACCCCGCGGCGCAGCTCCTTGCCGCGGCCGCGCAGCATCTCGCCGGAGCCCTTGAAGAAGTCCTGGAGCCCCGTGCGGGTGCGCTCGTCGAAGAGGTCGAAGATCTGGTCGAGCTCGACGGCCGTGGCGGTCTGATCTGGGCCGATCACGCCGCCGTCGTCGATCTCGTCGCCGTTCGCGGGGCCGAGCTGGAGGTCCACGTAGCGGTTGGCGATGCCGGACAGCGACGCCTGCTTGATCATCACGCGCGTACCGCGCCGCAGCGGCTTGTAGTCGCCGTCGTTGATGGCGAGCGTGACCTCCGCGTGCCCGTCCTGGGTCACGTCGATGTCCTTGACGCTTCCGACGGTCACGCCGCCGGCCTTCACCTCGTTGCCCTTCACGAGCTGGCCGGCGTTCATGAATTCCGCGGTCACGCGGTAGCCACCGTCGCCCCGAAACAGCAGGATCGCGACGGCTATTACTGCAAGGAGGACCAAGACGGCCGCTAAGGCACGTTTCTTGGAGTCCGGACCTCCCTCCGTGCGCAGTCCGGCCCCAGCTGCGCTCATTGGCTTCCCTTACCCCGTTTATGGGGCCGCTCACACACGGGTGGGCGCGCCAGTATTAAGAAACGAGTGGCAGGAGCGCCTGGAGCTTCACCTCTGTCTCGGCCAGCTCGTCGGCCGGGACGGACTCACTGACGATCCCGCAGCCCGCGTAGAGGTGTGCCACGCGGCCTCTCAGGAGGGCGCAGCGGAGCGCCACGCAGAACTCGCCGTCCTCGGCGAGGTCGGTCCAACCCACCGCTCCCGCGTACCACCCGCGGTCGAGCCCCTCGAGGGCCGGAATCAGCGGGAGGGCGGCCTCGCGCGGCTCGCCGCCGACCGCGGGAGTGGGAAGCAGCATCCCCGCCAGCTCCACGGCCGGCACCGGGTCGGCGAGCTGCGCGCGGATCGGGGTGGCGAGGTGCTGAACGTTGTGCACCTTCACCAGCACGGGCTCCTCCCCCGCCGCCACCCAGAGGCTCACCGGGTCGAGGGTGCGCTCGATGCGGCGGGCCACGATCGCCTGCTCCTCGCGGTCCTTCGTGCTCTGGAGCAGCTGCTCACCCAGGTGGTCGTCCACGGCCGGGTCCGCGCTGCGACGGGTGGTGCCGGCGAGGGCCACCGTCTGGGCGCGCTGGCCGTCGCGGCGCACGAGCAGCTCCGGGCTGGCGCCCACGAACGCCGCCTCCGGCGTGCCGACGCACCAGCAGTAGCAGGCCGGAAACAGCTCGCGCAGCGCTCCGAACACGGCCGCCGGGTCGTGCGGGCCGGGCGCGTGCGCCCGCACCTCGCGCGCGAGCACCACCTTCTCGAGCTCGCCGTTGCGGATCCGCTCCACCGCGCGCTCGACGGCGTGCTCGTAGTGGGAGGGCGGGGCGGCGCTGGCCACGCGGGTGCGCTGGATTGGGTCCGGGTCGAGGAGGGGCATGGCGGCGGGGGCGAGGCTCCGCGGCGCCGCAGCCTTTCCACCACCGCGTACGCATCGTCATCGGGCTGAACGACAGCATTGAGGGTGAGGCGTGCCTCGTTCGCCTTGGCGCGAAAGCACCACCTCCGGCAGTACGAGGCTGGCGGGCGGCAGGCTGGACCACTCGGGTGAGGAGCCGCCGTCGTGCGCGAATGCGAAGCCGCCGATGAAGACCGGGCCGGCGGCTGGCGGTCGTTCGGGATCCTGGGCCGGGTCGTCGGTGATCGCCTCGCGGGCCAGCTCGCGGGCGCGGGCTGCGACCTCCGCGAAGCGCCCGGGGCCTCGAGCCTCGATCGTCGTCGCCTCTCCGAGGCCCGCGAGCGACGAAGCCGTCGCGGTCGGGCTGCTCCAGGCACGCAAAGCGGTCGTCGGGTCTCCGGGCGCCCAGAACGGCAGCACTGAAGTCGAGCTGCGGCCGGAATCGGCACTGTGATCGCGGCGAGCACCGGCTGGCCGCGCGTCTCGCCCGCGCGGCGGCGGCACCAACCCGCTCGTGAAGCCGTTCCGCATCGCACTCCGCGAGCGCAAAGCGGTCGTCCGAGCGTGCGCGCGTACGGTCACTGCCCCACAGCATGGCGAATTTCGGTCGAGCGTCCTGTCTAAGGCTTGATATCCAGGCCTAGGGCAGGATGGTCGTGGCGGCTAGGTGATGCTGCGGCCGCGCGCTACTGCGATCTCGCCGGTGCGGATCAGCTCGATCAGGCCGAATGGGCGGACCATGCCCTCGAAGGCCTGGATCTTGTCCTCGGTGCCCGTGATCTCGACGGTCACGCTGCGCTTCGACACGTCCACGGTCTTGCCGCGGAAGATCTCGGTGAACTGCATCACCTGGGCGCGGGCGTCCCCGTCCTGGCACGAGATCTTGAACAGCGCCAGCTCGCGGGCCACCGTCTCCTCGGGTTCGAGGTCGCGGATCTTGATCACGTGGACGAGCTTGTGGAGCTGCTTCGTGACCTGGTCGATGGGATGCGCCGCTCCGTCGAGCGTCAGCGTGATCCGTGAGATCGACGTGTCGTCCGTGGCGCCCACCGCGAGCGAGTCGATGTTGAAGCCGCGCCGGGCGAACAGGCCGGCGATGCGCGCCAGCACACCCGGCTTGTTCTCCACGAGGATCGACAGGATGTGCTTGCGGCCCGTGCGGATCCCGCCGCTCGCCTGCAGATCCTCGAGGTTGAGGACCTCCTTGGTGCCTGGCTCACCCATCGCTCAGCCCACCATGTCCCGGGCGGCCTGACCGGCCGGGATCATCGGGTAGCAGTTCTCCTCGGGGGTCACGCGAACGTCCACCAGCACGGGACCGTCGGCGGCGAGCGCCTCCTTGAAGCCGCCCACCAGCTCGTTCTTGTCGCTGATGAGCATGCCCTTGGCGCCGAACGCCTCCGCGAGCTTCACCCAGTCCGGGCTCGATCCCATCTTCACCGACGAGTAGCGGCGGTCCCAGAACAGCTCCTGCCACTGACGCACCATGCCGAGGTGGCCGTTGTTCATCAGGAAGATCTTCACCGGGATGCTCTCGTCCACGCAGGTGGCCAGCTCCTGGATATTCATGATCAGCGAGCCGTCACCTGCCAGGCAGACAACCTCCTGGTCGGGGCACGCGACCTTGGCGCCCATCGCGGAGGGCAGGCCGAAGCCCATCGTGCCGAGGCCGCCGGAGTTGATCCACTGGCGCGGGCGCGTGAAGCCGTAGTACTGCGCCGCCCACATCTGGTGCTGACCGACGTCCGAGGTCACGATCGCCTGGCCGTCGGTGGCCTCGAACATGGCCTGGACCATGTACTGCGGCTTGATCTCGCCGTCCGTCGTCTGCTCGTAGGCCAGCGGGTGCTTGTCCTGCCAGCCCTTGATTCGCTGCCACCAGCCCTCGAGCCGCGCCGGATCCGCCCCGAGCGCGCGGTACTCGGCGGTCAGCTTGGGGAGGATGTTCTTCGCGTCGCCGACGATCGGGATGTGCGCCGGGACGTTCTTCGAGATCTCCGCCGGATCGACGTCGACGTGGATGAACTTCGCCCGCGGGGCGAACTCGGAGAGCTTGCCGGTCACGCGGTCGTCGAAGCGGGCGCCGATGGCCACGATCAGGTCGGCCTCGTCCATCGAGTAGTTCGCCGTGCGGGTGCCGTGCATCCCGGGCATGCCGAGCCACTGCTCGTCGTCGGCGGGGAACGCGCCCAGCCCCATCAGCGTGCAGGTGACCGGGAAGCGGTCGGAGGTGCAGAGCTCGCGGAACTCCTTGGAGGCGTTCGCGTTCACGATCCCGCCGCCGCCGTAGATCACCGGGCGGCGCGCGTTCGCCAGCGCCTTCGCGGCGAGCCGGATCTGCTTGAGGTTGCCGTCCGTGGTGGGCTGGTAGCCGGGCAGGTGGACGCTCGCCACCGGCTCGTATGTGATGTCCGCGCGCGAGAGGTCCTGCGGGATGTCCACCAGCACCGGTCCCGGGCGTCCCGTGCGCGCCACGTGGAACGCCTCGTGGATCGCGTTCGGGATCTGGCGCGGGTCCTGGATCATGATCGAGTGCTTCACGATCGGCATCGTGATGCCGGAGATGTCGGCCTCCTGGAAGCCGTCCGTGCCGATCAGGTCGGTGCGGACCTGCCCCGTGAGGAAAACGGTCGGCACGCTGTCCATCACGGCGTCGGCGATCGCGGTCACGAGGTTGGTCGCGCCCGGTCCGCTCGTGGCGAGCGCCACGCCCACCTTCCCTGAGGCCTTCGCGTAGCCCTCCGCGGCGTGGCCGGCGCCCTGCTCATGACGGCACTGGACGTGCCGCAGGCCGGCGTCGTAGAGCGCGTCGTAGGTGGGCAGATTCGCGCCCCCCGGGATGCCGAATACATGGTCCACGCCCTCGGCCTTGAGGCATTCCATGATGGCGTCGACGGCTCGCATGACGGCGCGGTCCTTTCGGGGTGGCGATTGCGGCTGGCTGTGCAGCCAGCGGGGGAAGTCAGTCTAACAAGCGGTTTTTCGCGCTCAAAGCGGATTTCCTGCGGGGCTGGCCGCTTCCGGGAAGTGGAGATCGGTCGCCGCAGCGCATGCAGACCTGGTCCGAGATCGGCACCACGTTTCCGCACTCCGGGCACTGCCGCAGCGGGTCGTCCTGCTCGTAGCGGTAGAGAAGCGCCGCGAAGATGCCGATTCCGGGCGTCGCGAGGCCGATCAGGAACCAGATGAAGAACGAGCTTCCCTTCATCTTTCCGATGACGCCCGTGGCGACGCCGAAAATGAACGCGATAACCAGGAAAAGCACGTCGCCCGCTCAGAGCACGCGCAGGGCCCAAACCACCGCCACGACGGCGATCACAGCGATCACGATCCACGCGATCGCAGCGACGAACCCGAGCACGAGCTTGAACAGGACATACGCCGCGACGATCAGTACCGCTATGGCGAGCAGCTTTCGGGCTGCATCGGAGGCGAGTTGTCCCATACCTAGATTCTAGGCGGGACTCACAGCAATCTTGCGGGGCGGGTCCCCAGGTAGCGGTCGAGGCCCGGGAGCGGGACCGACGACATGATCCAGGCGGGCCAGTAGATCTTGAACCCGAGCCCGCGCAGCCGGTTGATCAGCCACCACGACGCCGTGGTGGTGTAGACGCCGAAGGTCTCCGGCTCCTGCATCTTGGCGACCCGGTCGAGCGCGGCCAGCACCACCGGGATGAGGTCCTCGGGATGCTCGCCCACCGCGGGCCCGATCTCCCCCAGGTTGCTCACCCAGCAGAGAGCGGTGGCGCGCCCGGACTCCGCATTGACCGTGGCGAGGCAGTTGCGGGTGCGGCCGAAGAACTCATGCAGCGCCGGGCGCTCGTGCGCGATCGCCTCCGGCTCGAGCCGCTTCCACTCCTCCACGGCTCGCTCCGAGGTCAGAACATGAACGTCCGGCTCCGCGGTGTCGAGCTCGAGCGCGCGCTGCTCGAGGTACTGCTCGACGCGGTGCCGCATGTGCCAGTGGCCGCTGACGGGCATCACGCCGAACTTGGTGAAGAGCGTCAGGTCGGCCGGCGTCCCCACCGCCACGACGAGGCGGCCGAGATCAGGCGTGGGCGACTCGGGCCAGCAGCGCTCGAGCAGCCCGGTGCTCACTCCGCGGCCCACGTGCGAGGGAGCCACCCAGAGCTCCGCCATCTCGTCCATGGAGCCGAAGTGCGCCATGAGGACGTAGCCCACGAGCTCGTCGCCGTCCTCGCAGACGAGGAAGCAGCCGCCCTCCTGCGCGGCGAGGAACTCGATCAGCGGGCGCTCGCGCCTCCAGTCCTCGCCCAGCTCCTCCTCCGTGCGGCTGTGTTCCCGCGAGCGCAGCCCGCGGGCGCGCCGCGACACGTCCCAGGCCTCCTCGCCGAGCTCGAACACGGCCTGCAGGTCGCTGGCGCGACCCTCTCGGAAGGTCAGCTCGCTCACTGACCGGGTGCCTCGTCCGGCTGTCGCGTCTCGTCGAGGTAGGTCTGCAGGGAGGGCGGATGGCCGAGCTGGCCGAGCTCGGCGGACGCGCGGCCGAACAGCAGTCCGACGGTCCAGTCGGCGGCCAGGCGGACCCTGCGCGCCATGCCGGGCATCATCACCAGGTGGTAGGTGCGCGCGGCGAACCAGGCCGGGAAGCCGCGCAGGCGGATCCCGAGCATCGTCGCCACGGCCTTGTGCTGCCCGAGGTCCACGAACACGCCGAGCGTGCGGTAGCGGAACGGTCGCGGCTTCCTCCCCGCCAGCGCCGCCGCCACGTTGCTCCCGACGACCCGGCCCTGGCGGATCGCGTGCTGTGCCGTGGGCGGCGTCGGGGCCCTGCGCCTCTGGGCGGGATCCGGCACTGCCGCCGCGTCGCCGATGGCCCAGACGTTGTGCTGGCCCGCGACCCGCATGCAGGCGTCGGTCTCGATCCGGCCGCCCTTCGTGAGCGGGAGGCCGAGCTGCTTCACGATCGCGGGCGGCTTCACGCCGGCGGTCCAGCACACCGCGCGGGTGGGAACGTGCTCGCCGGTCGAGAGCACCGCGCTGCGCTCGTCCATGCGCTCGAGCCGGGTGCCCGTGCGCAGCTCGATCCCGCGTCCGCGCAGCTCCCGGGAGGCGAACTCCGCGAGGCTCTCCGGGATCTCGGGCATGATCCGGTCGAGCATGTCGGCGATGATCCAGCGCGTGCCCGCGGCGCGGCAGCGCGGGTAGCGCTCGATCGTGGCGTTCACGTAGTCCTGGAGCTCCGCGATCCCCTCCACCCCCGCGTAGCCCGCACCCACGAACAGGAAGGTGAGGTACTCGCGCCTGCTCTCGTCATCGGGAAGCGACTCGGCAATCTCCAGGTTGAGCAGCGCGCGGTTGCGCACCGCGATCGCCTCGGCGAGCGTCTTGAAGCCGAGCGCGTGCTCGGCTAGGCCCGGGATCGGAAGCACCCGCGACACGGATCCGAGCGCCACCACGAGCTGGTCGTAGCGAATCGTCTCGTCCCGCTCGTCCAGGGTGCGCAGGTACAGCTCGTTCACTCCTGGGTCGGCGCCGGTCACGCGACCGAGGCGCAGGTCCGCCCACTCGAGCTCCTCGCGGATCGGCACCACCACGTGACGCGGCTCGAGCGATCCCGCCGCAGCACCGGGCAGGAGCGGCGAGTAGAGCAGGAAGTTCACGTCCGAGACGATGGTGATGCGCGCGCTGTGGCGCGGCAGGCGCCGCTCGAGCCGGCGCGCCGCGTACAGCCCGCCGAACCCACCGCCCGCGATTACGACGTCGAAGGCCACGCGCCCGAGGCTACCCAGCCGCTCGCCGCGCCGCGTCCAGGGCGGGGCGCATGCGGCGCGGCAGGCGCCGAGCCACCCGCCAGGGAGCGCCGGCGAACGCGTGGTTGGCCACGGTGGCGAAGCCGTCCTCGTCCACACGCAGAGCCAGCAGGAGGTGTGCTATCCGGTCGGAGGGCGGCAGCTCGCGGTCCACGGCCTGCACGCAGAAGCAGTGCACCCGCCGGCCACCGGGCGACACGAGCAGCGCCCCGCCCTCGCCGAGCAGCCAGACGCCCAGCTCGCCGTGCTGGAGCGCGAGCCCGGTGTGGCGCTGGAGCTCGCGCTCCTCATGGCCGAGCAGGTCGCCGAGGAGGCCCTGGGCCACCGGCTCACCCGGGAAGATGGCCTCCTCTCCCTGCCTGGCGCGCGGCCGCTTCGGCCGCACCACGCTCGCGCCACGGAAGGCGTACAGCTCGGGGATGATCCAGGCGTGCGCCAGCGCGGCGAGCGCCACCGGCGTCGCGAGCGGCTCAAGCCAGATCATCCCCACGCCCGCGCAGATGAACGGCACCGTGTAGAGCAGCGTCCAGGCGTGCCAGATGCGCGCCCAGCGGCGCAGCCAGCGCGCGTCCGTGGGCTGGCGCCACGGAACCGAGGCGAGCTCGGGAAGGGCCTCGACCGGCATGGCTGCGCACCGGGCAATACCCGGTGCTTGCCCACTACCCGCCTGCAATTGGACGCCGCAGGATGACCATGTCCGCGTCGCGCGGAAGCTCGCGCACGTGCGTGGCCTTCCCGGGCCGGTCGGGAACCGTGCCGATGTACCCGAGCTCCTGTTGCCCGGCAAACTCGCGCACCGCCGCCTCGAAGGCGGCGTCGTCCTCGACAGACCATTCGGCAAGCGTCGTGTGCCCCGTACCGTCCATGCGAATGAGTCGTGCCATGGGATCCAGGATACGCCGGTTCGCAAGCGCTTCACCGGGTAGGCGGCAGCATGGCCAATACCAGAAATCACAGCCTTCTTGACAACGTTCGCCGCGCTTTCGGGCAGCGAGGCCGGAACTCCGGCGGGCGGGCCGGGCTTGGCTCCCAGGCCTCCGGCTTCGTCAGCGGTCTCCTGAGTGGCGGGAGTGAGAGAAGCGGCCGCGGTCGTCGACGCCGCAGGCGCTAGCGACCGTCCTCCAGCAGGCCCTTGAGCCGCTGGAGATCCTTCTTCAGGCCCGAGCGGACCATCGGGCCGAGCACCGGGCTGAGCAGGCGCGTGCCGCCCGTGGGCTGCATCTCGATCGTGTAGGTGAACACGGCCCCGCCGCCGGCGGCGTCGGGACGCACCGCCCGGCCGCCCTCAAGACCGCCGATGGTCCCGGTGCCGGCGAAGCGATACGAGACGCCGGGGTCGAGCTCGGTGACCGTGCAGTCGGCCACGTAGTCGCGCCCCGAGGACCGGACGACCTCGCGAACCCTGGTGCCCAGGGCCGGCGGGCCCGGCGGATCGGGCGTCATCTCACGGAGGCCGTTCCGCCATTCGCGGTCGAACCCGTAGTCGGCAATCGCGTTCCACACCTCGGCCGGTGGCCTGGCGATCTCGATCGACTCCTCGACGCGGATGGTCCGGGCCACGCCCGCTAGGCGCCGATCCGCTCGTTGATCATGCGCTGGACCTCGCCGCCGTCGGCGCGGCCCTTGGTCTCGCGCATCACGGCGCCGACGATCGCTCCGATCGCCTGGGCCTTGCCGGCGCGGATCTTCTCGACGGCGTCCGGGTTGTCGGCGATCGCCTGGTCCACGATCTGGTCGAGCTCACCGCTCTCGGCGCGACCGAGGCCCTTGGCCTCCACGACGCTCGCCGGGTCGCCGCCCTCGGCCACAAGCACGTCGAGCACCTCGCGGGCGGCTCCGGCCGAGACCCGCTTCTCCCCCACCATCGCCACGAGGCTCGCGAGCGCAGCAGGTTCGAGCTTCGTGGTCGCCGGGTCGGTATCGCCGATGCGCGCGGCCAGCTCGTTCGTCATCCAGTTGGCGAGGATGCGCGTGTCGCCGTTGTCACTCGCGGCCACCGCGGACTCGAAGAAGTCGCCGAGCTCCGAGCGGAACGCCAGCAGCCGCGCCGTCTCCGCCGGCAGCTCCAGGTCGCGCTCCAGCCGCTCGGCTCGAGCGGCGGGCAGCTCCGGCAGTGCGGAGCGGGCGCGCTCGAGCATCGCCTCGGTCGGGGCGATCGGGACAAGGTCGGGCTCGGGGAAGTAGCGGTAGTCGTGCGCCTCCTCCTTCGAGCGCAGCGACGTGAGGGTGCCGCTCTGAGGGTCGTAGTGGAGCGTCTCCTGCTCCACCTCGCCGCCGTCGCGCAGGATCTGCTCCTGGCGCGCGATCTCGGCGTCGATGCCGCGCTCGAGGAAGCGGAAGGAGTTCATGTTCTTCAGCTCGGTCTTCGTGCCGAGCGTGGCGGTGCCGGCCGGGCGGATCGACACGTTCGCGTCCATCCGCAGCGAGCCCTCCTCCATGTTCACGTCCGACACGCCCATGCGCCGCAGCGTGGCCTGGAGCAGCCGCCCGAAGTCCGCCGCCTGCGCCGCCGAGGTGAGATCCGGCTCGGTGACGATCTCGACGAGCGGCGTACCGCCGCGGTTGAAGTCCACGACGCTCGTGGAGGCCCCGTGGATGCGCCCGGACGAGCCGGCGTGGATCAGCTTGGCCGCGTCCTCCTCCAGGTGCACCCGGTGGATGCGCACGTCGCCGAGGCGGCCGCGTCTGCCGAGCGGAATGTCGTACTGGCTGATCTGGTAGCCCTTCGGCAGGTCCGGATAGAAGTAGTTCTTGCGGTGGAAGATCGAGCGCGGGGCGATCTCGCAGTCGAACGCCATCGCGATCATCAGCCCGTAGTGCACCGCCTCGGCATTGGTCACCGGCAGCGTGCCGGGATGGCCGAGGCAGACCGGGCAGACGAGCGTGTTCGGCTCCTCGCCGAACGAGAGCGCGCAGCCGCAGAACATCTTCGTCCGCGTGCGCAGCTGCACGTGGATCTCGATGCCGATGACGGGTTCGTAGTTCATGCCACAGGCACACCCTTGAACCCGATCGACTTCTCCAGGGCGTGGGCGGCGTCGAGGATGCGTGCCTCGCTGAACGCGGGCCCAGCGATCTGGAAGCCCACCGGCAGGCCATCGGAGAGGCCGCAGGGGATCGAGATGGCCGGTATGCCGGCGAGCGGCATGGGCACCGTGTAGTAGTCCGACAGGTACATCGCGAGGGGATCGGCGGTGCGCTCGCCCAGCTTGAAGGCCACCGTGGCGGACGTGGGGCTCACCACGAAGTCCACCTCCTCGAAGGCCGCCGAGAGGTCCTGCGCGATCTTCGTGCGCACCTTCTGCGCCGTGCCGTAGTAGGCCTCGTAGTAGCCGGACGAGAGCGCGTAGGTGCCGATCATGATGCGGCGCTTGACCTCTTCCCCGAAGCCGTCGTGGCGGGTCTGCTCGTACATCGAGGTGAGGTCGCCATTACTGGCGGAGCGGGGGCCGTACCGAACGCCGTCGTAGCGGGCGAGGTTGGCGCTCGCCTCCGCCGGTGCGATCACGTAGTACGCGGCGATCCCGTGCCGTGCGTTCGGCAGGTCGATCTCTTTCACGCTCCCGCCGAGCTCCTCGATCCTGGCGAGCGTTTCCCGCACGCTGTCGGCCACGCCGGGCTCGAGGCCGGGCTCCTCCATTCCCCAGACGCCGAAGCGCAGGCCGTCGAGCCGCTCGGCGCTCGGCAGCGGGATCCCGCCGGGGACCCCGAGCGAGGTGGAGTCGCAGGGGTCCTTGCCCTGGAGATAGCTGAACAGGATCGCGGCATCGGTCACGTCGCGCGTGAGCGGACCGCACTGGTCGAGCGAGGAGGCGAAGGCGATCATCCCGTAGCGGCTGACCGCGCCGTAGGTGGGCTTGAGGCCGACGATCCCGCACAGCGAGGCCGGCTGGCGGATCGAGCCGCCGGTGTCGGTGCCGATCGCCCACGGGGCCGTGCCGGCCGCAACGGCGGCGGCGCTGCCGCCGCTCGACCCGCCCGGCACGCGCTCGCGGTCCCACGGGTTCTGCGTGGGGCCGAAGCCCGAATTCTCGGTTGACGACCCCATCGCGAACTCGTCCTGGTTCGTCTTGCCGAGCACCCGCACTCCCGCGTCCTGGAGCTTGCGCACGCTGGTGGCGGTGTAGGGCGGCCGGTAGCCCTCGAGAATGCGCGAGCCGGCCATGCTCGGCACGCCCTCCACGCAGAAGAGGTCCTTCACGGCGATCGGCGGCAGGGTGCCGGAGTCCGCGGGCGCCTCGTCGGCCACCCACAGGTAGGAGTTGACGTCGTCGCCGGCCGCGCGCTCGCGCCAGAACTCGAACACCTCAGTCGACGAGAGCTCGCCGGCCGCGATGCGCTCCGCCTGCTGCGCCGCGGTGAGGTTCAGCAGCTCGTCGCTCACGAGGCACCCGGGCTCGGCACCCGGAACCCGCCGTCGGCCGCATCCGGCGCCTGCTCGAGCGCCTTCTCGCGAGGCAGGCCCGGCCGCGGCACGTCCTCGCGGAGCACGTTCGTCAGGTCGACCACGTGCGAGGTCGGCTCGACACCCTCGAGGTCGAGCTCGTTCATCTTCTCCACGTGTTCGAGGATCTTCGAGAGCTCCCCGGGCATGCGGTCCAGCTCATCATCCGTGACCTTGAGCCGCGCGAGCTTGGCCACGTGGAGCACCTGGTCCCTATCGATCATCGCGGCCGATTGTAAGCGGCGCCCACTCTCGCGCACTTTTGCATGACATGTATGCAAAAGGCAGATGGAGTCGGGCTGAGCGCCGGGCGCTGCCTGCCTAGCCGCCGAAGTTCGAGCGGTCGATCACGCGGCGCTCGTGCGTCCCCACGCCGATCGTGCGCTCGCCGTCGCGGACCTCGACGTCGAAGCGGAGCTTGCGATCGTCCTCGACCTCGCGCAGCTTCGCGGTGACCGAGCAGGTGGCGCCTTCGGCCGCCGCGGCCACGTGCTTGATGCAGATCTCGAAACCCACCGTGGCCTTGCCGTCGTCGAGGTGCTCAAGGCTGAGCGTCGTCGCGCAGCGCTCCATCATCGCGACCATCCCGGGCGTGGACAGGACCTTCACCGGCAGTGTGCCGCGCACGTCGGTGAGCAGGCGGCCCTCGGCGGTGAACTCGTCGGTCCGCTCGATCCCCGGCTCGAGCGTCATGTGGCCGGCGCGGGCTCCCGCACGGACCTCGCGCAGGCGAAGGCCATCACACCGAGCACAGCGAGCGCGAGCGGGGCGCCGACCTTGACCGTCGTGAGCTCGTCGAACCCCGGCTCCTGGATGATCCGGTAGAGGACGAGGAGGGCGGTCACGCAGGCCGCCAGGCCCGCGAGCCCGAACGGTCCGAGGCCGTCCGTGCCGCGGCCGCTCGCGCGCCAGAAGGCGGCGCCCACGCCCAGCGCCGCGGTGGCGAGCAGGGCGATGAGGATGATCCGGTCGATCAGTTCGTTCTCCTGCCAGGCGTTTCGCTCCTGCGCCTCCGCGAGCGCCGCGGCATCGCGCTCCACCTCGAAGCGCTCCTCAGCGTCGCTGTTGCCGGCCTGCTTCTGGATCTGACGCGCCTCCTCGCCGCGCGTCGTGCTGTACCAGTCCGGCGCCGTGGTGAACAGGAGCGCGAGGGCCGCCACGAACACGACCCAGTCGGAAGGCCGCAGCCGCTCGAAGGTCACGAACCGGCCTCGGGCCGCGGCGGCGTGAGCGTCTCGACCTCTTTCGGCTGCGCCACCGGCACGCCTGTGAGATCGCGGTGCCTGCCGCCGCGCGTGAGCCGCTCGTCGCGCATCGCGATGAAACAACCAGCCACGATGGAGGCCGTGGCGGCGAGCGCCGCGTACAGGCCCCACTCGCGTCCAACGGCCCAGTCGGGCATGTTCAGGACGCGGATCAGGACGAGCACGACGGCCAGCAGGCCGATGAGGGCCGTGAGCGACTCGTGGGCGAGCGGCACCGCCGGCACGCGCTGGAAGGCCGTGACGACCGGGATGGCGAGTGCCGACAGGGCCACCAGGGCGAGCACGACGTCGAGCGCGCCGAGCGACTCCCAGCCGGTGCGCGAGCCCGCCTCATCGCCATACCAGGGCAGGAACAGCGCCACGAGCAATACGAGCCCGGAGAGTCCGACCAGCCACTCCCCGACGCGCAGCCTTCGCAGATCCATGCGGCGGGAGCGTACCGGCGATCAGGCGCCGCGGGCGCGGGCGGCCTTGAGCGTGTTCACGAGCAGCATCGCGCGCGTCATCGGGCCGACCCCACCCGGCACCGGGGTTATGGCACGGGCCCGCTCCTTGGCGGCCTCGAAGTCCACGTCGCCGACCAGGCCGTCGTCCGTGCGGTTCGTGCCCACGTCGATCACCACCGCTCCCTCGCCGACCATGTCGCCGGTCACGAGCCCGGCGGAGCCGACCGCGGCCACCAGCACGTCGGCCTCGCGGCATACCGCCGGCAGGTCCCGAGTGCGCGAGTGGCAGTGCGTGACCGTGGCGTTGGCTCCGAGCAGCAGCTGCGCCATCGGCTTGCCCACGAGGATCGACCGCCCGAGCACCACGGCCCTCGCGCCCGACAGGTCCACTCCCGCCTCGTCGAGCAGCCTCATCACCCCGGCCGGCGTGCACGGGACCATCGCCTCCTCGTGCCCGTGCATCAACAGGCCGGCGTTCGCGGTCGTGAGGCCGTCCACGTCCTTCGCGGGATCGATCAGCGAGATGAACTCGTCCTGGTTCAGGTGGTCCGGCAGCGGGAGCTGGAGCAGGATGCCGTCCACGCGATCGTCGGCGTTCAGCGAGCGAATCAGCTCGGCGAGCTCCTCGGCGGCCACGTCGCCGCCGGGCTCGTGGTGGAAGGACTCGATTCCGACCTCCGCGGAGTCCTCGCGCTTCATGCGCACGTAGACCGCGGAGGCGGGATCGTCGCCGACGAGGATCGTCGCGAGCCCGGGCGTGCGGTCCATGGCCTCGACCTCGCGCCTGACCTCTTCGCGCACCTTCGCCGCAACAGCCTTGCCGTCGATGATCTCGCCCATGGGCGCGAGAGAGTAGCTCCGCGGGCATCCCTGCCCGCGTCCTGACGCCAAGGGCGGCGTCCCGCCGCCTATTTAGCGCCGCTTGAGCGGCGCGTAGTCCGCCATCAGCTTGCGCTCGGAGCGGTCGCCCGCAAAGCGCACAACCACCAGCCCGCCGGGCTCGATCCCCACCACCACGCCGTCGCCGAACTGGGCGTGCACGACGTCGTCGCCGAGTGAGAACGAGGCGCGTCCGCCACCGCCGTCCCCGCCGCGCGGCTCGGGAGCCGAGGCCCCGCCGCCCCACGTGGCCGCTGCCGCCGGCCCGGTGGGCGCCTCTTCGTCACGGTCGGTGAACTCAACGGGGATCTCGTCGATGAAGCGGCTGCGCAGGTTCCAGTCGCGCCCGCCGAAGAGCATTCGCGTTCGGGCGTGCGTGAGGTAGAGCTCGCGCTTCGCGCGGGTGATCCCCACGTAGGCGAGCCGCCGCTCCTCCTCGAGGTCCCCCGACTCGATCGAGCGCATGTGCGGGAAGACGCCGTCCTCGAGCCCGATGATGAAGACGATCCCGAACTCGAGCCCCTTCGCGTTGTGGAGGGTCATCAGCGTGACGATCCCCTCGTCGTCGCGCAGGTTGTCCTGCTCGGAGAAGAGGGCGAGCTGCTGGAGGAACTCCTCCACCGAGCCGTCCTCGGCGGTGGCGTCGTACTCGCGGGCCACGCCCACGAGCTCCTCGAGGTTCTCGAGCCGGCCCTGCGCCTCGATCGTGCGCTCCGCCTGGAGCGCCTCGGTGTAGCCGGTCTCCTCGAGCGTCTCGGCGAGCAGGTCGCCCACGCCGACGCCGCCCTCAACGCGTTCGCGCAGCCGCTCCATCACGGACATGAAGCGACCCACGGCCTTGACCGCGGCGGCAGCGAGGCCGGGAACGGACTCGGGCTCGGCCGCCACGTCCCAGATCGGCTCCCCGATCGTGTTCGCGTAGCCGACCAGACGTCCCTGCGTCGTCGACCCGATGCCGCGCCGCGGCGAGTTAACCGCGCGCCCGAAGGCAACCGTGTCCGCCGGGTTCACCAGCAGCGTGAGGTACGCGAGCGCATCCTTGATCTCCGCGCGCTCGTAGAAGCGCGTGCCGCCGATCACCTGGTAGCCGACCCCGTAGCGCACCAGCATGTCCTCCAGCACGCGGCTCTGGGCGTTCGTTCGGTAGAAGACGGCGATCTCGTCGCGCGACTCGCCCTGCTCCACGAGCCGCTCGATCTCGGACACGACGAAGCGCGCCTCGGCATGCTCGTCCTCGAGCTCGCGCACGTGCACCGGGTCGCCCTCGCCGAGCTCCGACCAGAGGAACTTGTCCTTGCGCTGGCGGTTGTTGGCGATCACGCCGTTTGACGCATTCAGGATCGTCTGCGTCGAGCGATAGTTCTGCTCGAGCTTGACGACCTCGGCATCCGGGAAGTCGCGCTCGAAGCCAAGGATATTTTGGATGTCGGCTCCCCTGAAGCCGTAGACCGAGTTGTGCGTCAGGAGCCCGTTGGCGACGAAGTTGTGGGTGTCCTCGACGTCGATGTCGTACACCGGTGCCCGAAGCTCGATGCACTCGACGGTGTCGACCACCTCGTAGGAGCCGTCCCCAGCGAACATGACCATGCCGGGCCGCACCGAAGCGGCGGGCGTGAATGGCAGCGACTTGCGTCCCAGACGTGCCATCCGGCGGACCGTGACGGGCGTGGCCGTCTGGATTCGGTCCACGACCTCCATCGCCCTGCCGTAGTCCGTGAAGCCGGACTCATAGCGCCAGCTCTCGCTTCCGCTCCTGGCTGGGCGGACCGACAGGCCAAAGCTCTCGAGAGCGACCCGCACCTCCGGATCACGACCGCCGACCGCCACGTGGTGCATCGGACGACCGCCGCGCCGGTCGCCGCAGAGAGTGACCGTCACGTTGCGCCGCCGCCCGTCGTGGGTCCGCGGTGTGTGATGAGGGTGGTCGAAGCTGAGTCCGTGGTCGCTCAGCAATTGCAGTCCCGTCGCCACTGTCGGGAACTCGCCAAACACCTTGTCGATCAGGCTCTGGTCCGAACTCACGCCCTCGTCGCCCTTGCCCTTGCGTGCTACGAATGGCAGTGTCGGGATGCGGTAACGAAGTGAAAGTTCGAGCTCCGCGGCACGTGCCTCGGGCTGCGAGGCGTGAGTTGATACGACCCACGCGGCGTCGGCGTGCTCTTGGACGGAGCGCAGGTGGACGCCACTGACAACTGTGGCGTCTCGCTCGGGATAAGTCCGGGTCGTCCCGATCCGGAAGCCCTTATCGCCTCGGTACATCGCGTAGGTCATGTAGAGCTTCGGGGTGAGTACACGGTGGTAGCCGGCGAAATGCAGATGCTCGGGAGTGCTCACCAGTCGGCGGCCCGACTCTGTGGTGATAACCACGCCCTCCGAAGCGGTGCTCCGGTGCGTGCGGAGCACCTCGGCCGGCCGGAAGTCGCCGCTCCCGTAGCTCGAGAGCACGAGGTCCCCGGCTTCGACCTCCTCGATCGGCTTGGTAGACCCATCGGCCATCGTGATCGGCGTACCGCCGACGAGACATTGATCATCGTCGCCGACCACGCAGAGGTTCCGGCTCTCCTCCGTGAGCAGCTGGAGCCAGCGGTACTGGGCGCGGTTGGTGTCCTGGTACTCGTCCACCAGGACAAAGCGGAATGAGCGGCGGTAGCGGTCGCGCACCTCCTCGTACAGCTCGAAGAGGTTCACGGCGCGGAAGAGCAGGTCGTCGAAGTCCATCGCGTTGGCCGCGTGGAGGCGCTTCTCGTACAGGTCGTAGACGTCGGCCGTGGTCTGCTCGAAGAAAGTGGACACCTTCAGGCGATAGGCCTCGGCGTCCAGAAGCGCGTTCTTCGCATCCGAGATCTGGCGGCGGATCCCGCGCGGGGCGAAGCGCTTGGGGTCGATGTCGAGCTCGTCGATGCAGGCCTTCACGAGCCGGAGCGAGTCCCCCTCGTCGTAGATCGTGAAGCCGCGCGTGTAGCCGAGCTTCTCCGCCTCGGCGCGCAGAATCCTGGCGCAGGCCGAGTGGAAGGTCATCACCCACATCGCCCGGGCACGGTTGCCCACGAGCTGCTGGACGCGTTCGCGCATCTCCTGCGCGGCCTTGTTGGTGAAGGTGATCGCGAGGATCTCTCCCGGTCGCGCCTGGCCGCTCCCCACCAGGTGCGCGATCCGGTGCGTGAGCACCCGGGTCTTGCCTGAGCCGGCGCCGGCGAGGATGAGCAGGGGGCCTTCGCCGTGTAGGACGGCTTCGCGCTGGGGCTCGTTCAGTCCCTCGAGCAGCGCCTCGCTGGCAGTGGCTTCCACCAATCCGAGGATAGAGCCGGGCCCGGTCCGCTAGGTGTAAGTCCCGAGCAGGTTGGTTCGCTCGGCGAGCCGGGCGGTCGGGGGCTTGTGGCCGAGGGCTGAGTGTCGTCGTTGATGGTTGTAGTGCCAGAGCCAGCCGTCAAGTGCGGCTGTGCGCTCGGTGCTGGTGCGGTAGATCGCGCCGTAGGCCCAGCCGGCGAGCAGGGTGCGGATGAAGCGCTCCGCTTTGCCGTTGGTTGGGGCCGGTAGGGGCGCGTGCGGAGGTGGCGGATCCCGAGCGCGCGGCAGGCGATCGCGTGGATCGGTCGAGCGGTAGGCGGAGCCGTTGTCGGTCAGCAGGCGCTCGACCTGGATGCCGTGGCGCTCGAAGAAAGCGAGCGCGCGGCGCAAGGAAGCCGATCGCCGTGGTGGCTTTCTCGTCTGTGAGCACCTCGGCGTAGGCGAGCCGGGTGCAGTCGTCGATCGCGATGTGGACGAACTCCCAGCCGACCGCCTTGCGGCGCTTGCCGTGGCGGTCGGTGAAGCGCGGGTTGTAGTGCTGGCGTAGCCCGTCGCGGACGCGCTTGCCGGCGCCGCCCTGGATGCGGCCGAGCTTCTTGACGTCGATGTGGATCAGCTCGCCAGGGCGGGCGCGCTCGTAGCGGCAGGCGGGCTCGAGCCCGAGCCGGCCTAGCTTGCCCATCCCGATCCGGGCCAGGATCCCCGACACGGTCGAGAGCGCCATCGCGAGCAGCTCGGCGATCTCGGGGCCGCGTGAAACGCAGCCGGCGCAGGCAGGCGATCGCCTCGACGCGCTCGTCCGGGGTGCGGTTCGCGACCGAGCGCGGCGCCGACGACCGATCAAGCAACCCGGGCTCGCCTTCGGCCCGGTAGCGCCGCACCCACTTGCGCGCGCAGCGCACGCTGACTTCGGCGGCCGCGGCCGCCTGCGTCAGCGTCCAACCCTCCTCGACGACGCGCTGGCAGAGCAGCCGGCGCTTGTTCAGGCTGAGCGCGGCGTTAGCGTGCAGATCCATCCGGTTCCTCCTTGGGGCTGTGGGTGCTTGGCAGCTCCCAGCCTCCAAGGGGGCCCGGATGAACCAACGTGCTCAGGAACTACAGCTAGAGGTCCCGGCGCGCGAAACCCGCTCGTGCGGCGACGCCCACGAGGCCGAGGTAGACGAGCGCCCAGAGCCAGAGACCCGGCCCGCTGTCCTGCGCCCCGCCGAACGGGCCGAGTTGGACGATGAAGGCGGTGGTGCCCCCTGTGTCCTGCGTCAGGGCGTGCAGCCCGGCCTGGTAGAGCGCCTCGAAGGGCAGCACCCAGGACGAGACCTTCGCCACGTCCTGGAGGGTCTGGACCGCGAGCGCGTCGCCGATCTGGCCGAGCAGGCCGGCCGCGAGGCCGGCGCCGAAGAGCATGAAGACGGCTATGCCGTTGGCGGTGGCGGACAGGAACACCGAGCCGAGCAGCGACAGCGCGGCGATCACGAGCACCCCGAGAACCAACCCTGCGCCGGGGCCGACCGGGTCGTCCGGCCACCAATCGCCGGTGATCCCGGTGATCACCATCGCAGCGACGTAGACGGCAGCCACGTAGATGGCGCACACAAGTGCGGCCCCGGCGTAGCGGCCGAGCAGCAGGCTGGTCCTCCCCACCGGGCGGACGACGATCGGCTGGAGCAGTCCCCGCTCGGCGTCGCCGCGCACCGCGCCGAGGGTGAGGAAGACGGCGAGCACGGCTCCGAGGAACAGGATCGTGAACATCGCGAGACCGAAGAGTGTGGAGCCGGCGAGGACGCGGTCATCGAGCTGGTCGTCAGCAGCGAGGCTGTTCACCTCGTCGAAGGTCAGCTTCGAGCCGAGCGCGTAGAGCGCGAGGAAACCGGCGGTGAGCAGGAGCACCACGAGAATCACGCGCCGGCGGACCGCCTCGCGCACGGCGTAGCGAGCGACGATCACGGCGCCGTTCATGCCGCACCGACCGCCTCGAGGTAGGCGTCCTCCAGCGTCGACGCGAGCAGCGTTACCTCGTAGACCTGCTCTCCGCTCGAGACCAGCTCCGCGACGATCCGCGGCACGTCCTCGCGGGCGGCGTCGGGGAAGCTGCGGACACCGTCGCCGGTCTCAACCTCCACTCCGCGCGGCCGGGCGAGCTCGGCCGGCGTGCCGCGCGCCACTATCCGGCCCCCGACGAGGATGGCCACGCGGTCGCACACCAGCTCGACCTCGCTCAGGAGATGGGAGCTCAGAACGACGGCCACGTCGCGGCGACGGAGCTCGTTGAGAAGGTCGCGCACGACCCTGCGCCCGACGGGGTCGAGGGCGCTCGTGGGCTCGTCGAGCATCAACAGGCGCGGCGAGCCCACCAGTGCCTGGGCGATCCCGAGCCGCTGCTGCATCCCCTTCGACATGGCGGCGACCTTCACGGCCCGGGCGTCGTCCAGGCCCACCAGCTCGAGCAGCTCCTGGCGCTCGGCGGGACCGCCGTCCGAGCCCGCGAGGTCCTGGTGGAGCGCGATCAGCTCGTCCGCGGTGAGCCACTCGGGGAAGCGGAACAGCTCGGCCAGGTAGCCGATGGCCGCGCGGGCTGGCGCCGACCCGGCCGGCGACCCCTCCACCTCGGCCCGGCCGCCCGTGGCGCGCACGAGGCCGCATGCGATCTTCGTGAGCGTGGACTTGCCGGCGCCGTTGGGGCCGAGCAGGCCGAGCAGCTCGCCGCGCTCAACCTGCAGATCCACGCCGCCGAGCGCCACGGTGGCGCCATAGCGCTTCTCGAGCGACTCGCAGGAGAGGACGGCCGGCACCGGGCGCAGTGTAGGAAGCTGATCGGGTGTCGCTCACCGACGAGGTCCGCGAGACATGCCGTTCGATTGCCGGGAGCGCTCGCTTCGTGTCGATCGATCTCGACGCGCTTTCGGCGCTGGAGCCCGGGTCGCCGCCTGCTCTCGACGCCGAGCGGCACTATCTCGAGGGCGCCGCTGAGGACGTGGCGGACTACATGCTCGTCCTCGACGCCGTGAACTTCGGGTCCGGGTGGTTTCCGACGCTGCGGAAGCGGCCGGGGATGTCGGGCTACTTCACGGTGGCGGCTTCGCTCACTGATCGGTGGCGCGCCGCCGGTCCGTGGTCGGCGCACGAACTACGTGCATTGACGGGCACCGAGGTTGCTTCGGTGCTCGGGCAGGAGCCGAACCACGAGCTGATGGGCCTGTACGCGGAGGCGCTTCGTGACCTCGGCCGTTTCCTCGATGGTCGTCGTGCGCTCGATGTGGTGGCTGACGCTGGGGGATCAGCCGAGCGCCTCGCCTCGATGCTGGCGGCCGGCATGCCGTTCTTCGACGACCGCGGTTTCTGGAAGCGCGCCCAGATCGCCCCGAATGACCTCGCGCTCGCGGGCGTGGCCGAGTTCTCGGACCTCGACCGCCTGACGATCTTCGCCGACAACCTGGTGCCACACGTGCTGCGGGTCGACGGGGTGCTCCGGTACGACCCCGCACTGGCCGCCCGCATCGATGCCGGCGAGCTGCTCCCGCCCGGTGAGGAGGAACGCGAGATCCGAGGGTGCGCGGTGCACGCCTGCGAGCTCCTCTCCCGGCGCCTCGGAATGCCTGCGCGCCTGCTCGATACGGCGCTGTGGAACCGAGGTCAGGCATCGAAGTACAAGAGCGTGCCCCGCCACCGCACCCGGACGGTCTATTACTGACCCGCCAGCAGGAGCGCGGTGCGCCTCAACGTCGCATCCGGCTCATGCATGATCTGGCGGTGGGTGAAGCGCGTGACCGGGAACCCGGCAAGCTCCAGGTCCACGTCCTTCCTGCGGTCGCGTTCGAAGGCTCCTCGCATCGAGTGGAAGGCGTAGCCGTCGACCTCGACCACTCGCCTCTGCTTGCGCCAGAGGAAGTCGACCTCGTAGCCGTGCAGCTGCACGTTGACCTCCGGGTCGGGCAGGCCGCCTCGGCGGCATAGCGCGAGGAACGCCTCCTCGAGCTCGCTGCGGGTGAGGGTTGGCGTGGCGGTTTCTCTGGCGAGGAGCCTTCTGAGTGCGGCGGTTTTTCGGCCGGGGGCGCGGGCCAGTGCGTCCTCGATCGTCCCGGGCGTAATCAACTGCAGCACGTAGGACTGCTCGAGCGCTCGTTCGACCATGCGGGGGGGGACTACGGCGCAGAGGTCGACCAGTGTCCGGGCCACCGTTGTGATCGGGATTCCGTCGAGGGTCGTGACGTCGCTCTGGTCGAGGCGGCGGACGCAGTGGAGGTCGATGCCGGGTTGCCTCCGGCGGCCGCTTCGGGTGCCGACCGTGACGTCGATGCTCGCCCGGTTGGTGCGCAGAATGCCCCACCGATCCGCCGCGGAGCGGTGACTCAAGACCGCACGGGGCCCGCACGCTAGGACAGCACCGAGTAAACGGCCCTCGAGCCGCAGCTCGCTATGCCCGAACGCGTACACGCCGCGCCACAGGCGCTGGAGGCGCCCGGCCCCCACACGGTGCTTGATCGCTCCGGGGCGGAGCCCACACGCCTCGAGCTGTCGAAGCGTGACGACGCCGTGTTGCCGTGCGGCTACCGCCGCGACCGCCTGATCGGCCGGCACTGCCGCGCGATTGGTCGGACTGTCAGACGAAAAGTGCGGCACCGGACCAGGGTGGCCGGTCGGGTGTTACGTGTGGGTGCGCTGTGTTACGGGTTTGCTCAGCCGCCGGTTGAGTCCGGGCCGCCGCGGCGTTTCAGGGGGCGGACCTCGGAGTCTGGTTTGCGGCCCGTTTGCTCGGCGACGAGCTCCTCGATTTCGGTCAGGCGGTTGGCGAGGCCGCTGATGGCGTCGGCGACCGGGTCGGGTAGGTGGACCCAGTCGGCGTCGGGGCCCTCCGGCTTCTTGCCGTCCACGCGCACCGGGTGGCCGGGGTTGCCGACCACGGTGGAGTTCTGTGGGACGTCGTGGATCACCACCGAGTTGGCGCCGATCTTGGAGCGGTCGCCGATCTCGATCGGGCCCAGCAGCGCCGAGCCGGCGCCGATCATCACCTCGTTGCCCACCGTCGGGTGGCGCTTGCCGCGCGCGAAGCCCGTGCCGCCCAACGTGACGCCCTGGTAGATCGTCACGTCGTCGCCCACCTCCGCGGTCTCACCGATCACGACACCCGCACCATGGTCGATGAACAACCCGCGCCCAATCCGAGCAGCGGGATGAATCTCAACCCCCGTCACCGCTGTAGTTAGATACGCAAGCAGCCGAGGCAGCAAAGGGATCCCGGCTTCATGCAATGCATGGGAAACCCGGTGAGACAGAAGTGCCTGGACGCCCCCGTACGTGAGCAGCATCTCGACGCGGCCGACGGCGCGCGCCGCCGGGTCGCGCGCCAAGGCGGCCGCCAGGTCCTCGCGCACCTCGCGCGCGACCCGCGCAAATGTCGGGAGGCCGCGCATCAGAATGTGAGCAGCCCAAGCATCAGGGAGCGAAGAAGGGAGTGCTGATGTAGCGGTCGCCGGAGTCGGGCAGGATCGCGACGATCCGCTTTCCGCTCATCTCGGCACGCGAGCCCACCTGCACCGCCGCCCAGACCGCCGCCCCCGCCGAGATGCCCGCGTTCACGCCCTCACGCCGGGCGCACAATCGCGCGGTCTCGATGGCGTCCTCGTCCTCCACGGGCACGATCTCGTCGATCACGTCGCGGTTGAGCACCTCCGGCACGAAGCCCGGGCCGATCCCGTCGATCTTGTGCGGGCCGGGCTCCCCGCCCGAGAGCACCGGCGACGCGGCCGGCTCCACCGCCACCACGTGCAGGCCGGGGTTGCGCTCCTTCAGCCGCTCGCCACAGCCCGTGATCGTGCCCCCGGTGCCCACCGAGGCGACGAGCACATCGATCTTGCCGTCGGTGTCGCGCCAGATCTCCTCGGCCGTTGTGCGCCGGTGGATCTCCGGGTTGGCGGGGTTCGAAAACTGGTTGGGCACGTAGCAGTTGCCGCGCTCGCGGCAGAGCCGCTTCGCCTCCTCGATCGCCTCGTTCATCCCGCCCATCGACTCCACCCACACGACCTCCGCGCCGTAGAGGCGCAGCAGCTTCTCGCGCTCGCGGCTCATCCCCTGGGGCATCGTGATGACAAGGTCGTAGCCCTTCGCCGCGCAGACGAACGCCAGCGCGATCCCGGTGTTGCCGAGGTGGACTCGACGATCGTGTTGCGGCCGGGCTCGATGCGGCCCTCGGCCTCGGCGGCCTCGATCATCGCCACGCCGATCCTGTCCTTGACGCTGCCGGCCGGGTTGTACGCCTCGAGCTTTGCGATCAGCTCGGCGCCGCAGTTCGGCGCGACCCGTGTGAGCCGCACCATCGGGGTGTTGCCGATGAGGTCGGCGAGGTTGTCGGTGATCGCGCGGGCGGGCGGGGAAACGCTCACCGTGCCGAGAGTACCGGGCTACTCCTGTCGTTCGACCGAATCGCCGATGAGCCAGAACATCGGCGGCCAGAGCCCTACGAAGATCGCGCGGCGCTCCGCGTTGCCGCGCTCCTCCTGATCCACCGTCTTCGCGCGGATCCAGAGCGTCACGCAGAGCCAG
>CAVZGG010000017.1:0-7259 GCA_963774755.1 uncultured Thermoleophilaceae bacterium
CGGGAGAGAGCCAGAGGTAAATTCGCCCTGATGTCGATTCATCGCGCGCGCTGAGGCGAACCCGCTAACTGGCGCGGGCGCCTCCTACCGCGCCGCCCAGGGCGTGAATTTCCCGTCCGATTCCGTCGGCGACCAGGTTGAGGCCATCGATCGCGTCGGGATCCGCGCAGAGGCCGAAGGAGATGCGTCCGGACGCCGACACGATCGCCACCCGAAGTGCGTGACGGTGTGCGATTTCGGCGAGCGTGTGCAGTTCGAGCAGAGGTGCGCCCAGCACCGAGTGCGGACCGGGCGGTCCCGGGACGTTGGAAACATTGAGCGTGAAGACGCGTGGGCTCATCGCCCAGTGCTCGGCGTGGCGTTCGAGTGACCGGGACAGGTGTGAGAGATCGCCGAAGAAGGCATGGAGTGTCTCGGCGTCGTTGCGCCGCTTGCGCTTGCGCGTCTCGCGTGTCACCGCGACCAGTCGCGCGAGCGGATCGTCTTGCTCGAGCGGGAGGTCCACCACAATGAACGAGTCGAGGTTCGCCGTATCCGGCTCGCCCGGTTGGTGCAGGCTCACGGGGATCTTCGCACGCAGCCCCTCCGCGGGCGTGCCGAGCTGGTCGAGCCACGCACGAAGACCGGCGCTCACCGCGCTGAGCGCCACGTCGTTCACGGTGGCGCGCTCCGAAGCGGCATGGCCGATGCGCCGCAGCTCTTCGAGCGGCGCGTCGACGAACGCGACCTCGCGGCGTGGGCCGACGCGTCGGTCGAGCGGGGAGGGGATGGCACGCCGCCCCAGCTCCTGGCGCAGCGTCTGTGGGAGGCGTGCCGCGGTCCGCAAGTGGGACGCCGGCGTGTGTGGCGTCGGGCCGGGTGGCCGTCGGGCGGGGCCAGGGCGCCGTGCAGGCTGCTCCCCCGCGGTCGCCTCCAGCAGCAACTCGTGTGCCATGCGCATCGCGGTCACACCGTCTGCGACCGCGTGATGAATGCGCCAGACGAGCGCCGTGCGTCCACCTGCGAGCGGCGATACCACCTCCATCGCCCACAGCGGGTGGCCGCGGTCGAGCGGTGTCTCCATGGCCGTGCACACCAGGCGACGGAGTCCGGCATCATCGAGCGCCCCCCGGTCGATCACGTGCCGCTCGAGCGAGAAGCCGGGATCGTCGTTCCAGGCGGGTGGGCCCGCCGCCGGATCGACCCGGCGCGTGAGCCGCGGCACGGCGGCGAGGCGCTTCGCGAGATGCGCTCGGACCTGCTCCGCGCTCCGCTCACCCGCGATTACGATCACCTTGCAGGTGTGTCCGCGCACCGTGCCGGACTCGAGCGCGAGGATCCGCGCGTCCTCGGCGCTGAGCAGCTCGCGAGTCATGGGCGCAGACCTCATGGTGGCGGCCGAGGAGCCGCCCCGCAAGCCCTTGTCGGAGTCCAAGTACGCGCCGACAGCCCATTAGCCGCGGATCGCGGCGCATCGACTGCGGCTAAAGGGGCTGAGCAGCCGGTCGACTGCGGATGAGTGATGGTCCCAGCGGTTCAGGCGAGCGCCGGGTCGCGGGAAAGTTCAGGACTGGTCGCGCGAGCGGCAACGCTGGTGCGCCGAGGCTGGGATCGGAAGTAGCACTACCAGCTTTCCGGTCTGCCCTCCTCGTAGAGCCAGACCTGGAAGAACTGGTCGAGCTGCTGCCCACTGATCCGCTCCGCGAGCGCTATGAAGTCCGCGGTCGTTACGTTGCCATTCCGGTTCTCCCCGTACCAGCTGCGCAAGATCATGAAGTACACGTCGTCGCCGACCTTCTCGCGCAGAGCCTGGAGTGTCATTGCGCCGCGGTCGTAGACGGGCGTGTGAAACATCTCCGCCGGGCCCGGCAGCGCGGCCGGCGCAGGGAACCAGAGGTCCTGGCCCGCGTCCGAGTCCTCTGGAGTGGCGTAGAGCTCATCGAAGGTAACCGCTGCGCTCGGGCCGCCGGTGCGCTCGGACCAGATCCATTCGGACCAGGTTGCGAAGCCCTCGTTCAGCCAGATGTCAGGCCAGACCTCCAGCGAGACCGAGTTGCCGAACCACATGTGTGCGATCTCATGAACCACGGTGGCCTCGGTCGGGACGTGCCAGTACATCGGCCGCGTCTGTGACTCGAGCGAGTAGAAGACGTTCGGCGCCCAGTCCACGACGCCGCCGACACTCTCGAATGGGTACGGCCCGTAGAGCTCCGAGAATAGGTCGACCGCCGGCCCGTTGAGCGCGAGCCGTTGCCAGGCGAGCTCGGGGTTCGGGTCCTTGGTCCCGAAGCGCCGCGTCTGCGGATCGACCGCGTTGTATTCTGGCAGCCCGTTCAGCAGGCTCCCGAAGTCGGTCGCGAAGATCCCGGTGGTAGCGGTGGCCAGGTAGGGCGCCGTCGGGTCGCTCGCGCGCCAGCGCCAGGTCGTGGTCGCGCCGTTGTCGGTCGTGCCCACGAGCAGGCCGTTGGCGATGGCAGTGCGGCCCTCGGGCACGGTGATGGCGAAGTCGTAGGTGGCCTTGTCCTTCGGCGTGTCGTTGGCGGGGTACCAGCTGGGCGAACCCTGTGGCTCGTTAACGACGAAGGCGCCGTCGTCGGTGGTGATCCAGCCGTCCTTCGACTTGTCCGGGTCGATGATGGGGTTCGGGTGGCCGCGGTAGTCGACGGCGACCGTGAAGTTGCGGCCTTTGCGGATGCCGGCGGCCGGTGTGATCACGAGCTCCTGGCCTTCGCGCCTGAAGGCGGCGGGGTCGCCGTCGACCGTCACCTGGCTGACGTGGAGACCGCGCAGGTCGAGGTCGAAGCGCGAGAGGTCCTGCGTGGTCCGCGCGGAGAGCACGGCGCGCGCGTCGAGCGAGTTGTTCTGGGGCTCGTAGTCCAGGCGCAGCGAATAGTGGCGGACCTCGTAGCCGCCGTTGCCGGCGAACGGG
This sequence comes from uncultured Thermoleophilaceae bacterium, assembly GCA_963774755.1. Lineage (GTDB taxonomy): Bacteria > Actinomycetota > Thermoleophilia > Solirubrobacterales > Thermoleophilaceae > JACVRW01. The sequence continues at coordinate 2,909 of CAVZGG010000017.1, forward strand.
AAGAACGGGTCTCCGGCGCCGGTTGAGCCCGGAGTGAAAGCGGCCGCGGGAGAGACGGGAGCAGCGACGGCGAGGACGCCGGCAATGGCTACGGCGACGAGAGCACGCATTATCAACGGGACTCTATGCCAACCAGCCAAGCCGCCGCCTCCCTGATGACCGGATCGGCACGCTTGCCCGACGCCGTGCGGGACTGCCGCCAGCGTCGTCAGGCAGCATGGTGCGTTCGCCGTTGCGACGATCGTCGGCGCGCCGAAAAGACCCATGCAGCGGTCCGGTTGGCGTAGTGCCCGCAAACGACGAGTGTCCAGGTTCCCGGGCAGTTCAGCTGCCCACGCATATCGAGCATTTTTCGACCCTGCCGAGCGTCTACTGCTCGGCGAGGACGTCGCCAGGGGTCAGGCGTTACTTGCGGCGAGACGCTCGCGGCGGACGATCTTCCAGATTCGCGCCGGTCAACCGCGCATCCGCACGGGTCGGCTTCCGAAGCGGAACCGCTGCCATCACAGCAGCCGACCAGTATTTCGGGAATGGTGTACGGAAGCGTTGTGAAAGCGCCTGCAACGCCTCGCCCCGTCTGACGGCCTGCCCTCGTGCCGGGCTGGGAGCGCTTTGAGATAGTCGCGTCGTAGTGATTCGTGTCTCTCCGAGGTTCCGCGCTTGGGCGGGCGCGCTCGGCCAGGTGGCGCACAGCGCGCCGCTTCGCCGTGCCCAGATGTCGTTCGCTGCGATGTGGGCGGGCGAGAGCGCGTTCATGGTGGCGCTCGCTGTCGTGGCGTTCCGCGCCGGCGGCGTCGCGGCGGTCGGGGTCGTCACGGCCGCCCGCATGGCGCCCGCGGCGCTGCTGGCGCCGTTCCTCGCGACGATGGCCGACCGGGTTCGTCGTGAGCGGGTGCTGGAGTGGGTCGGATTCGTCCGCGCCGCGATGCTGGGATGTGCTGCGGTGATGACGGCCGCCGGGGCCCCGGCGGCGGCGACGTATGGCCTCGCCGTCGTCGCAACGGTCGCCATGACGCTGTTCCGACCCGCGCACTCGGCGCTACTGCCCGCGTTGGCGAAGTCTCCGCAGGAGCTGACAAGCGCGAATGCGGTTCGCGGCATGCTGGACTCGGTCGCCACGCTCGGCGGCCCGCTTGTCGCGGCCGTCCTGCTTGCGGCGAGCGGACCGGCCGCGGTCTTCGCCGCGTGCTCCGTTGCGTCGCTGTTGGCTGGTCTGGCCGTCGTCGCGCTTCCGTATGACGCGCCGCCGCGAGCGGCGACCGCCCCCGGCGGCGGCCGCGAGGTGCTCCAGGGCTTCACCACCATCGCAGCAGATCGCGCGCTCGGGCTGATCACAGTGCTCGGGGTGGTGCAGACGTTCACGCGAGGCTGCCTGACTGTGTTCGCCGTGGTGGTTGCGTTTGATCTCCTCGACACGGGAGATGCGGGTGTCGGTGTCCTGAATGCGGCCGTTGGTGCAGGTGGCGTGCTCGGCTCGATCTTGGCGTTCGGGCTGGTTCGACGTGGTGGACTCGCCAGCTGGTTCGGCCTCGGCATCGCGCTGTTCGGTGCGCCGCTGGCTCTGATCGGCGTCGTTCCCGAGCCTGGCAGCGGCGATCGTCCTGCTCGGCGTGGTCGGCATCGGTAACGCGCTCGATTGACGTCGGCGGCTTCACACTGCTGGCCCGGCTGGCGGACGAGACTGTCCTCGCGCGCATGTTCGCGGGGTTCGAGGCGATCCTCACTCTCGGGGTCGCGGCCGGTGGCCTGCTCGCGCCGCTGGTCATCGAGCTGCTCGGCGTTCGGCTCGCGCTCGTCGCGATCGGCCTCATGGCGCCGGTGACCGTGGCTGCCAGCTGGCCCGCGCTGCGCCGGCTCGATGCACGGACGGCGGTACGGGACGCGGACATCGAGATCTTGCGTGGAGTTCGCATGCTGGGTGCGCTCCCGGCGGCAACGATCGAACAGCTCGGCGCCGGGCTCGAGCATGCCGACTTCGTGCCTCGGCAGACGGTGTTCGAGCAGGGCGAGCGCGGCGAGCGCTTCTACATCGTCGAGTCCGGTCGGGCCGAGGTGGTCCTCGACGGACACGTCATCGAGACGCTCGCACGCGGCAGCTGCTTCGGCGAGATCGCCCTGTTGCGCGACCAGCCGCGATCGGCCACCGTTCGCGCATCCGCGGACGCAAACCTGCGCGTGAGCGTCCTGCAGCGCAACACGTACCTGACCGCGGTGACCGGATACCCGGCCAGCTCGGCTGCAGGCGAAGAGGTCGTGACGGCCAGGCTAAAGGCGGACGCTGAGCGGCGTCCGTAGGTATCAGTGAGCGGGGCGGAGCTTGTACCGCAGACCCCGGCCGAGGATGGCAACGGTCTCGCCGACGCGCCGGAGCGAGGAGGGATCCGGGACCGGAGCGAGGGGTCCGGCGATGTCCTCGACCTCTGCAAAGTAGGTGCGCACGGGTCCGATTCCCTCGAGGTCCTGCGCGATCTCGTGTACCGGGTAGTCGGGCGGAGACGTGCCGCCGCTCCGGTAGAGGTCCTCGGAGAGAAGGACGTACTCGGGCACCTGCACAGGGTTCTTAAGCAGGCGATGGACGAAGATCACTGCCATGCCGACGAGCTTTCGCCGCCGCTTGATCTTTTGGATTGCGACCTCGCCGACGTGCGCGACGAACTTCAGCTTCAGCTCGCTCGTCTGAGTGCAACTTTCGCAGGGGCACAAGTTGAGTTCGACGAGCCGCCGCTCCATGTGGAAGGCGCGGTGCATGGCGACCACGGCCTCGTTGATGGCGGCGAGCATCGCGCCGCCATCCAGCGTGTCGGCCTCGCGCGAGAGGAAGGCCGCGTCGCCTTCGATCTCGATCAGGTCGAAGTCGCGGGCCGCATCGATCACTTTCTCGAGCAGGCGCCTCGTGGCTGCTTCCGCGTGCCCGAGGATGGTGCGGTGGGACTGCATGTACTCCGTATAGCCGCCGATGTCGGCGATCAAGAGCAGCGCACGCCGGGTCTCCACGCGGGAGACGCTAACAGGGGGGAATGGACTTTCAGAAGCTGACGCTCAAGAGCCAGACTCTCGAGGGCGTGGCGTACCTTGTCGAACGGGACCCGCCGAAGTGCGAGAAGATCGGTGTGACCCCGACCATGATTGGAGGCTCCGTGTCCCTTCGCTTCGAGATGGCTGTGCCGCCGGGCGAAGGCCACCCTGCCGCGAGCGGCACCGATGCGACGTACTCGCGCGTTGCCGAGTTGCCACTTCGGATCGAACGTTGCGAGCTGCTGCCGTTGGCGCGCGACACCTCGAGCGGATTTACCAAGGTCTCAATCGTGGTCCGGCTGACCGGGAATGGCCATGAGGGACAGGGCGAGGACATCACCTGGGATCAGATCGATCAGATCGAGCAGTTCCGCGGGGCGGGCGACCTCTCGTGGCTGCGCGGGACGCGCACCCTGGAGGAATTCTCCACGCTGCTGGGGCTGGCCGACCTGTTTCCGGTCGAGCCGATCCGCGACAGCGCCCGCTTCTACCGCCGTTGGGCGTTCGAGAGCGCGGGGCTCGACCTCGCCCTACACCAAAACGGGCTCTCGCTGCAGGATGCCGTCGGGCGAGTGGCGAAGCCCGTCACTTTCGTAGTGTCGATCCGGCTCGGTGAGCCCCCCAGCCTCGCCGCCCTGCGAGCACTGCGCAGAGTGGACCCGAGTCTGCATTTCAAGCTCGATCCCACCGCGAGCTGGGATGACGACCTTCTCGCAGAGCTGGCATCGCTCGCCTGCGTCGATGTGGTCGACATGAAGGGTCACTACCGCAACGTAACTGTGGCCATGGACCCGGACCCCGACCTCTTCCGTCGCGTATTCGAGCGGCTGCCGGGGGCATGGATCGAGGATCCCGCGGTGGCCGACGACACGATCGCGCTGCTCGACCGGCACCGAAACCGGATCACGTGGGACGAGCCGATTCACTCGGTTGGCGACATCGAGGCATTGCCATGGCCGCCCCGGATGCTCAACCTCAAGCCGGCCCGCTTCGGCAGCGTCCGCCGGCTGTTCGAGGCCTACGACTACTGCACGGCGCACGGCATCGGCGCGTACGGCGGGGGCATGTTCGAGCAGGGTCCGGGACGTGGGCAGCTCCAGTACCTGGCTTCGCTGTTCCATCCCGATGGTCCGAACGACCTCGCCCCCGTGGAGTACAACCTGCAGCTTCCGGCGGACGACCTTCCGCGCTCGCCGCTCCCGCCGGAGCCACACCGGACCGGCTTCCGCTGGGGGAGCTACGACAGGCGCGCCAGCATCCGCGAACGACCCCCCGGGCCGCAATAGGCCCGCGCGACACGCGGGCGGCGTGGTCTAGAACGTGAACAGCCGGGTGC
>CAVZGG010000018.1:0-11204 GCA_963774755.1 uncultured Thermoleophilaceae bacterium
CCACGGCCTGCTGGAGCGCCGTCTCCGCCTGCTGGACCTCCGCGCTCGACTCCACCAGCGCCTTGGCGGCGTTCTGCTGCTTCACCGGATCCTTCGAGCGGACGGCGTCGGCGACCGCGCTCAAATCCTCCGTCACGCGGTCCAGGCCGGACAGCAGCTTGTCCATCTCGTCCTGGGCGTCCTCGGGCGGATCGAGGTCGGCCAGGTTGTCGCGCGTCTCGCCCGTTCGGTCGGCGAGCTTGTCGAACTGCGGTGCGTTGGTCCCCGTGTCCGTTTGCAGCTCACTCAGCGGCTTCACCGCCTCGTTGTAGTCCTCGGTGAACGAGTCGCTCGAGTCACCGCCGCAGCCGGCCACGGCAAGCAGGACGAGGACCAGGACCGGCGAAGTGAGCTTCATGAGCTTGAACCTACCCTCGATGCGGGTTTTAGGGCTTCGTGAAGGCGAAATTGACGCCGGGGTGCGTTGGTAGAGTTGTCCGAGCGGGGCGGAGTCTTCCGCTACCTCTCAGGCCATCGGCGTATTTGCCGATCTAATGGGAAAGAACGGGTAACGCCGCCCCCGTAGTTCCCCGACAGATAAGAGAGCACAGCGTGTTTGAGCGCTTCACCGAACGGGCCCGGCAGGTCGTAGTCCTCGCCCAAGAGGAGGCCCGCATTCTCAAGCACAACTACATCGGTACCGAGCACATCCTCCTTGGCCTTCTGCGCGAGGAGGAGGGTCTTGCTGCGCGCGTACTGGAGTCCCTCGACATCACCGTCGAGCGCGTTCGCGCTCAGGTGGTCCGCATCGTTGGCTCCGGCGAGGAAGTGACCTCGGGTCAGATCCCGTTCACTCCGCGCGCCAAGAAGGTGCTCGAGCTCGCACTGCGCGAGGCGCTGTCGCTCGGCCACAACTACATCGGTACCGAGCACATCCTGCTCGGCCTCGTGCGCGAGAACGAGGGAGTTGCCGCCCGCATCCTCCTCGACTTCGACGCCGACTCCGAGAAGATCCGCAACGAGGTCATCCGCATGCTCTCCGGCCCCGGTGGCCGCCAGGGCCGCGCGGGTGCCGCCGCCGGCGCTCCGGGCGAGGGCAAGAAGTCCTCGAAGCTGCTCGACCAGTTCGGCCGCAACCTCACCAAGCTCGCCGCCGAGGGCAAGCTTGACCCGGTCGTGGGCCGCGAGACCGAGATCGAGCGGATCATGCAGATCCTCTCGCGCCGCCAGAAGAACAACCCCGTTCTGATCGGCGAGCCGGGCGTGGGCAAGACCGCCGTGGTCGAGGGCCTCGCCCAGCTGATCACGAACGGCGAGGTGCCGGAGCTGCTGAAGAACAAGCAGATCTACACGCTCGACCTGGCCGCCCTCGTGGCGGGCTCGAAGTACCGCGGTGAGTTCGAGGAGCGCCTCAAGAAGGTGATGAAGGAGATCACCCAGCGCGGCGACATCATCCTGTTCATCGACGAGCTGCACAACCTCGTCGGCGCAGGCGCCGCCGAGGGCGCGATCGACGCGGCCAGCATCCTCAAGCCGGCCCTCGCCCGCGGCGAGCTCCAGACGATCGGCGCGACCACGCTCGACGAGTACCGCAAGTACCTGGAGCGCGACTCCGCGCTCGAGCGCCGCTTCCAGCAGATCCGGGTGGACCAGCCCTCGACGGAGGACACGGTCCAGATCCTCAAGGGCCTGCGCGACCGCTACGAGCAGCACCACCGCGTCGGCATCACCGACGAGGCGCTCGAGGCAGCCGCCGAGCTGGCCGACCGCTACATCTCCGACCGCTTCCTGCCCGACAAGGCGATCGACCTCATCGACGAGGCCGCGTCACGCGCGCGCATCAAGTCGATGACGGCCCCGCCCGTGTACCGCGATCTCGAGGAGGAGATCGAGACCACGCGGCGCGACAAGGAGGCCGCGATCGAGGCGCAGGAGTTCGAGAAGGCCGCGAACCTGCGCGACAAGGAGCGCCAGCTCACCAACAAGAAGCGCGAGCTCGAGGAGCAGTGGCGCTCCGGCGAGTCCGGAGAGCGCCCGGAGATCGGCGAGGAGGAGATCGCCGACATCGTCTCCATGTGGACCGGCATCCCGGTGTTCAAGCTCACCGAGGCCGAGACGCAGAAGCTGATGCGCATGGAGGAGGAGCTCCACAAGCGCGTCATCGGGCAGAACGCCGCCATCGAGGCGGTCTCGAAGGCCATCCGCCGCTCGCGGGCCGGCCTCAAGGACCCCAAGCGCCCCACCGGCTCGTTCATCTTCCTCGGCCCCTCGGGCGTCGGGAAGACCGAGCTGGCGCGCACGCTGGCCGAGTTCCTGTTCGGCGACGAGGACGCGATGGTCCGCATCGACATGTCCGAGTACATGGAGAAGCACTCCGTGTCCCGGCTCGTCGGCTCGCCCCCCGGCTACATCGGGTACGACGAGGGCGGCCAGCTCACCGAGGCCGTGCGGCGCAAGCCGTACAGCGTGCTCCTGCTCGACGAGATCGAGAAGGCGCACCCGGACGTGTTCAACATCCTGCTCCAGATCCTCGAGGACGGACGGCTCACGGACGCCCAGGGGCGCACCGTGGACTTCCGCAACGCGATCGTGATCATGACCTCGAACGTCGGCGCCTCCGAGATCGCCAAGAACACCGGCATCGGGTTCACGGTGGGCGACGAGACCGGCGTGACCTACGAGGACATGAAGATCCGGATCATGGGCGAGCTCAAGAAGGTCTTCCGGCCTGAGTTCCTCAACCGGATCGACGAGGTGATCGTCTTCCACAAGCTCACCAAGGAGGAGATCACCGAGATCGTCGAGCTGCTGCTGAAGCGGATCCGGGAGTCGCTGGCCGAGCGCGAGCTGTCGCTCAACCTCTCCAGCGATGCCGCGGACTTCCTCGTCGAGAAGGGCTGGGACCCCGCGATGGGCGCACGCCCGCTGCGCAGGGCGATCCAGCGCTACATCGAGGACCCGCTCGCCGACGAGGTGCTCGCGCAGTCCATGCCGCCCGGCTCGACCATCGAGGTCGGCAAGGCCGCGGAGGAGGACGAGAAGGACATGACGATCACGATCGTCAAGCCCAAGGAGCGCAAGCGCGAGACGGTCGGAGTGGGAGCGAAGGGCGACGCCCGCGAGGAGGGGTCCTCCACGGACCCGGCCGAACGAGGACGCGCCCGAGTGCTGCCGGACGATCCGGAGGTGCTGCCGGACGTGCCGGACGCTCCGCCCGAGCCCGAGGAGAACTAGCGCCTCAGCGCTGTTGCTCGACCGTCTCCACCTTGCCGGTGTTGGCGTTGATCCGTACCACGGCCAGCTCGCTGAAGGTGTCCGGCTGCTTGCCCGGCCGCGACAGCGACACAACCCAGAACGGCTTCGACGGCACACCCTGACGCAGCAGCTTGATCTGCGTGCGCAGGGGCGTGAAGTCCACCTGCTGCTCCGCCTTGGCGATCGCCTGGTCCTTATCCAAGCGGATCGACGACTTCTGGCAGGTCTGGGAGGCCACGAACGCGAGCAGGAGCACCGACACCACCACGCCCGCGCGAAGCCACTTGGGGCCGCGTGCCGTGAGCGGGGTGCCCCAGCGTCCGACCTCCGCTTGAGCGGTGGGGGTCACCTGAGGAGCAGGTGGCTCAGACGGTGGGACGGAACTCCGTCCCGATGTTCGTGAACAGCACGATCACCAGGACCACGATGGCACAGAGGATCGAGATCGCAAGCACCGCGAGCTCGAAGCTCTTCTTGTGTGTCTGAAGCGGCAGGAACTCGATCTGCCGCTTGCTGCTTCCGTTGTTGATCATCGTTCGGTGTCTCCCACTCCTCCGGGCTGGGGCGCTGGCCCGCCCGTCGGACTAGATGGTCCGCCAAATCCTGCGACGGCTTGGATCAGCCGGCGGTTTTCGTACAAGACCCAGGCCACCAGGACCACGAGCATCACGACGATGCCGAGCCAGGTGAGGATCATGTAGGCGGTCTCAGCGCCGGTGCCGTCCTCGCCGTACGTGGAGCCCGGGCCGAATGTCATAAAGCCGGCGCAGCTCTCGTAGTCGGCCTGCAGGATGAAGTCGGCGGAGTCCTCGACCCGCGCCGCCTCCGAGCCCGCAGTTTGCGTGACGCACTCGGGCGAGCTGTCGATGATCCCGGGCATCTAGACCACCACCTCGTCTCTCGCTTGTTGCAACACGATTGTGGCCTCCACCGGGGTGCCATCGGGCTCGACGAGATGCTCGGTTGCCACGGCCACCTCCGGTAGATACAGGTTGGGCTCGTACTCGGCCACGTCCAGGCCCATGAGCTCGACCTCCGGCGGCACGCGCAGGATGTTGAGCTTCTTCATAACCCAGGAGCACGCGTAGCCCGTGAGGAAGCCGAGCGGCAGGAAGGTGGCCATGCCGATCAGCTGGCCGCCGATCGAGCTGTCCACGTTGTTCACCCCGGTCGGGTAGCCGGCGGCGAAGACGCCGACCCAGAGCAATCCGAGGAAGCCCATGACGCCGTGTACCGCCACCGCTCCGACGGCGTCGTCCACGCGCATGCTCTTCTCGAGCCAGTTGCCCGCGTAGACCGCGATCGCCGCGCTGCCCATGGCAATGAGGTAGCCGAGTGTGGGCGCGTACACGTCCGCGCCAGCGGACACGCTGATCACACCTGCCAGGCCACCGGACACCGTCCAGAACGGATCGCCGCGCGACGCGAAATAGCCGCCCGTGAACCCGCCCGCGAAGCCCATCGTGATGATCATCGCGATCGAGCCGAGCGTGGTCGGGCTCAGGTAGATGTTGGCCCAGCCGGGGAAGGACGTGGACGCGATCACGAGGCACGCTGCGTAGAAGGCGTAGAAGCCCGTGAAGATCAGCATCAGCCCGAGCAGAGTCATGTGCAGGTTGTGTGGCCTGAACTGCCTCGTCAGACCCTCCCGCGTGTATTTCCCTATTCGTGGACCGAGGTTGAAGAGCACACCGAGCGTGAAGGCGCCCGCCACGCCGTGCACCACCCCCGAGGCGATCGAGTCATGGAAGCCGAAGCGAAGCGTGAGCCAGCCGCCGGCGCTCCATCCCCACGCCGCGTCCAGAATCCAGACGGCCGAGCCGAGGACGCACGCGAGGATGAGGTACGCCGACAGGCGTGCGCGCTCGATGATCGCGCCGGACATGATCGACGCCGTGGTCCATGAGAAGAGCAGGAAGGCCAGGAAGAAGACGAGGTTGATGTTGTTCGTCAGGTTCGGTCCGAAGGCGTCGGACCAGGGGATGCCGCCACCGCAGGCTGCGGACGTGAAGTCGCTCGAGTTCGGGCCGATCGGCAGACCTGGCTGGTTGCAGTTGTAGATCCACCAGCCGAAGTAGTAGAACGTCGGCGTCACGACGGCGATCGTGAGGATGTTCTTCATCGCCGTGGCCATCGCGTTCTTCTTGCGCGCGATGCCCGTCTCGTACGACATGAAGCCCGCGTGGATGAGCCACATGAGTACGACGGTGAAGAAGTAGAACTGCTCGCCCAGGATGACGCTGTCCAGAGCCTGGCCGGAAGCGGGAGCCGCGTCCTTTAGGCTCTCGACCTGCGCGATCAACGTTGCGATCATGCGTCCCTCCTGGCCAAGCGGCCGCTGACACCGTCAGTTAACGAACAGGGCCTGACTTCGCGACGGTATTACCGCCCGGCGCTTTACCGCAACGTATGATGGACACATCGTTCTGGACGAACGAGTGTCACAACGACACATATGGTGAGTCGGCGGCCGCGGTTACGATGGCCGCCCAACCGCGAGGAAGGCTCGTTTGACGGTCTCACCGGTGGCGGGCGGCGGCGACGCTCTGGCCCGCGTACAGCGCGAAAACGAGACGCTCTACGCCGTCATCAAGACGGTTTCGTCCTCGCTGGACCTCGACCGCGTGCTGGACGGCATCGTCGAGATCGCGACCGACGCGACGGGCTGTCACGCGTGCTTCATCTACTTCATCGACAATGAGCGCCTGGTTTTGCGGGCGGCGTCGCCCCGCTACTCGCACCTGGTCGGGCAGCTCACCTGGGGACTCGACGAAGGCCTGACCGGCTGGGTCGCCCGCACCAAGACGCCCGAGTTCATCCGCGACCACGCGCTCGACGACCCGCGCATGAAGTACGTGCCCGGAGCTCGAGGAGGAGCGCTTCCAGTCGATGGTGGCCGTTCCGGTCATGGGGCGCGACGGGGAGGTGCTCGGTGTGGTGGTTCTCCATACGCAGGCGCCGCGCGAGTTCGACGACGGAGTCCTCAACTTTCTTGTGCACACCGCATCGCTTGCGGCGGGCGCGATCGACAACGCGAAGCTCTTCGAGGGCACTCGCCGGCGGGTGGAGGCGCTCACCACGCTCACGCAGCTGAGCCAGGCGCTGGCGGCGGTCACGCTGCGCGAGGACCTCTACGACGCGGTCACGCGCGGTGCCCGCCAGCTGCTCGGCGCGGACTCCTGCCAGATCTGGCGGATCGACTCCGAGGCGGACGAGCTCAATCTGGTGGGCGCGGATCCGCCCGAGGGGTCGGCTCGTCCCGCGCAGCTGATGGCGCTCATGCGGGGCGGGCGCAGCGGAGCCGTGGAGGACGGACTGGTCATCGCGCCCCTGGCGGTCGGGGACGAGGACCTCGGCCTGCTCTGCTGCATCGCGCATGGGCGCGCGTTCGACGACGAGGACGCGGAGCTGCTGCGCGCCGTTGCTCACCAGACGGCGGTGGGCCTGAAGAAGGCGGAGCTGATCGAGCGCCTCACGGCGGAGAACATCGTCAAGGACATGTTCGAAGCTCTCGCAGCCGGCTCGGTGGAGGCAGCGGAGGCCAAGGCGGCGGAGGCGAGGTGCGACCTCACTCGACCCCACGTCTTCCTCCATGCCGTGCGGACCGCGGCACGGAACGAGGACGGCCCCGGATGGCCCGACGTCGCCGCGCGCCTGGAGGCTCGCCTGCGCCGGATGTACCCGCGCGCGTTCTTCGACTCCCGGCACGACTGCGTGCGTGCGATCGCTCCGCTGCCCACCGCGGGCGCTGCGGCCGTCGAGCGCCTGCGGCAGGGCTGCGAGGAGCTGGCGCGCGAGGATGGCGTGGTGGTTGGCCTGAGCGACGTGGACCGCGGGGCCGCCAGCGCGCGGCGGCGCATGCGCGAGGCCGCCGACGCGGCCCGGATCGGGCGCTCGCTCGTGGCCGAGGGCGGCGCCGTCTCCTACGAGGGGCTCGGCGCCTACAAGTACCTCGTCCACCTCGAGATGGAGGATGCGCCGCACGACCGCTACCGGCTGTCAGTCGAGGAGCTGCTCCAGTACGACCGCCGTCGCGGCGCGCGGCTCGTTGAGACGCTCGAGCGCTTCCTGGCTGATCGCGGCAGCGTGGCGGCGAGCGCGCGGGCGCTCTACATCCACCCGAACACGGTGCGTCAGCGGCTCGAGCGGATCGAGCGCGTCACTGGACTGGACCTCGGCAAGGAAGATCTGCTCTCGCTCGAGCTGGCGCTCAAGCTGGCCCGTCTCCACGACGTCCGCGGGGACCAGGACTAGCGGCGTGCGCGTTCTCCTTCTTGCGGTGCCTACGCACCGCCAGCCAACCGCGGAAGACCAGGTAGCCGGGCACGTGCGTGAGCAGCACGAACATGAACCACCAGACCTTGGCCGTGAAGTCGAGGTCGTCCTCCTCGCGCAGGTCGGTCACGACCAGGTAGAGCGTGACCGCGAGCACCAGCAGCATGATCGGCGGCACGCTCTGCGTGAGGACGAAGATGAGCATCGCGGCCACCCTACATGCGGAGTGGCCGGGTGACCATCAGGGCGAAGCTCTACGTCGCGATCCTGCTGACGGTCCTCGGCCCCGGTGGTCACGATCGCCGTGGCCCTGCACGGGATGCAGCGCCTGGGGGACCGCTTCGACGAGGTGCAGGAGCGCTCATCGCACCAGGCACTCGCGCTCGACCTCAAGTTCGACGTGACCGACTTCAACGGCTGGCAGACGGCCTACGGATACGACGACGGCGCGTCGCGCCCGCGCTTCGAGGCGTCCGTGCGGCAGTTCAGGGCCGACTTCAACGCGGCGCGCAACGAGCTCACCGACCGCGCGCGAGGTGAGCATTCTGAGCGAGATCGGCACCAGGTTCGACGCCTTCATGCGCCTCGACGAGGTGGCATACAGCGCGTTGAAGCGCGGGGACGACGAGCGCGTGAAGCAGATCTTCCTCGGCCCGGAGCTGAGGCTGTTCGACGCGATGGCGCAGCGCGCCGATGAGCTCGCCCGCTACGAGGCGCGCGGCGCCTCGGTCACGGAGGCGGCTTTCGACGACACACGTGAGGACGCGCGCCGCGGGCTGATCGCGGTGGCGCTGGGCGCGGCGCTCGTGATCATCCTGCTGCTGGTCACAGCGTCGGACATCGCGCGCATGGCGCTCGAGGGTGGGCGCGAGGCGCGCGAGGCCGAGCCGGAGTGACCGACGACGTTCTGCTCACGCTGAGCCTGCTCCTGATGGGCGCGCTGCTCGCGCGGTTCATCGCGAGCCTCATCCGTATCCCGGAGATCCTCGTGCTCGTGGCGTTCGGCGCGGCGTTCGGCCCGTTCGCGCTCGACGTGGTCGACATTCCGTTCGACTCGCTGGGCGCGCAGCTCATGTTCACGCTCGGCGTGTCGCTGATCCTGTTCTACGGCGGGCTGTCGCTGTCGCTCCCGATTCTCCAGCGCGTCTGGGTGACCCTCGGCCTGCTCGCGGTTCCCGGGATGCTGATAACGGCGGCGGTGGTGGGGGTGGCGGCGCACTTCGCGTTCGACCTGCCGTGGGACATTTCCCTGCTGGTCGGAGCCGTCCTCGCGCCGACCGATCCCGCGATCCTGATCCCGCTGTTCATCCGCTCGCGGCTGAAGCCCAAGGTTGCCCAGACGGTTATCGCCGAGTCGGCATTCAACGACCCGACCGGGGCGGCTCTGGCATTGACGCTCGCGGGGGTCGTGCTCACCGGTAGCAACTCTGTCAGCGGTCCGGCCGGCGAGTTCCTCGTCGACCTCGGCATCAGCACGGTGATCGGGATCGTGGCCGGCGTGGTGCTGGCCGCGGCGATCTCGAGCCACCGGATGGGGATCTGGCGAGAGAGCGCGGCGATCGCTGTGCTCACCGTCGTCACGATCAGCTTCTTTTCGCTGGATACCGCCGGCGGCAGCGGCTACCTCGGAGCCTTCCTGGCCGGCCTGATCGTCGGCAACATGGAGCATCTTGGGCTGGGGGAGGCGGACCAGCCGCACGTTCAGGAGGTGCGCGCGTTCGCCTTCAACCTCGCCGACATCGTGACGCTGATCGTCTTCATGGTGCTGGGCGCGAACATCCCCTTCGACGAACTCGGCGAGAACCTGCTGCCCGCGCTGGCCGTGCTGGCCACGCTGATGCTGGTGGCGCGCCCGCTGACGGTGTTCGCATGCACGCTGCCCGACCGCGGCGCTGGTTGGACCCGCAACGAGCTGGCATTCCTGTGCTGGACCCGGGAGACCGGTGTGGTCCCGGCCGCCCTGGTGGGCGTTCTCGCCGGGCTGGGGGTGCCGAACGGAGACGTGTTCGCCAGCGTGGTCGCCTTGGCGATCGTCCTAACCCTGCTGCTGCAGGCACTGCCCGCCCGCTGGCTGGCCGGCCGCCTTGGCCTGCTCGAGCCGGCCTCGCGCCCCGTAGCGGCGCCCGAAAAGACCAGCACCGAAGCGGCCTGAGCGGATGGACTTTCTCGGTTCGCGCCGGTCCCTAGTGCATGACCGAACCGCAGATCGAGCAACGCCCCGCGCAGGCATACCTCGGCATCGCCGGACGGATCACCGACGGCGTGCCCGCCTTCGTCGACAAGGCCTTCCCCGAGCTCTTCCGCTGGCTAGGCGAGCACGGCATCGAGCCGAGTGGCCCGCCGTTCATACGCTTCCGGGAGCTCGACACCCAGGGCGAGCCGCTCGAGATCGAGGTCGCCGCACCGGTGGAACCGAGGCGCAGGGCGACGCGCGGGTCAAAGCGGGAACCCTCCCAGCCGGCCGATACCTCACCCTCCTTCACCGCGGCCCATACCGCAGCGAATCGGCGCCCGACCTCGCCACCGCCCGCGAGCAACTGATCGCCTTCGCCGCGGAGAAGGGCATCGTCCACAGCCGCGCGAACCGCAACGGCACGACGCTCCCGTGCGCGGTCGAGCGCTACCTGATCGGCCCAGTAGACGATTCCGACTTCACCAAGTGGGAAACCGAGTTCGCCTACTTGGTTCTCGACGAGTGATCCACGGCTTCTAGAGCCAGCTGCGGATCCAGGTTCGCACGAACCGTTCGCGCCAGGCCTCCTTCGAACTCGAACACGTACGCAACCGGCTGTTCCAGATCGACCCCGCTCGCCTCGCCGCGCGCCAGCATGCGCCCGAGAACCACCACGGTGTCGCCGAGGTCGCGGATCTCCGCGACCTCGATTGTCATCGACCAGACCGCGTGCCAGTCGTCCCAGAAGCGGCGCAGTCCGGCTGCTCCCCGCGACACCGTCTCGGCGCCCTCCATCCGCCTGGCAATCTCCGAATAGAACTCGATCTCCGGGTGGGCCGACTCGAGCCAGGCATCGACGTCACCCCGGTTCCAGCCGTCGAGGCACCTGCGCACGGCATCCACGTTTTCCTTCGACATCGCTCGTCGAGTATCGCGCCTCGCTGAGACTGCGGGATACTCGCCCGCAAATGTCGCTCGACAACGTCGACTTCGTGCGCAAGCCGCTCAAAATCCGTGAGCACTCGCGCCGCACGTTCGATCAGCGACTCGCCATCCGTTTCCCCTGGCTTTCCGCGGCGAGCTTTCGCCTGCTAGCGAAGCTGCCGCCGCGCTCGCGTGTTCGCCAGGCGGCCCTATGGCGTGGTACCAGGCTCATGGTCGAGGCCTACAACCGTCGCGATCTGGATGCGGTCGTAATCGCTTATGCGCCAGACATGGAGTACTACCCGTATCGCGAGTTCGTCGAGGCCGGCCTGGCTGAGCCGGTCTACCACGGCCCGTCGGGCTACCGCGCTTACATAGATGCCACGTATGACGTCTGGGGCACCGGGGTTCGCCTGTACCCGACCGAGCTGATCGACCTTGGCGACCGGGTCGTGTTGCTGGCGGACATGCCTATGCAGGCGCAGGCGAGCGGTGTTGCGCTCGCGCAGACGTACGCGGGCGTATCGACGTTGAAGCACGGCCGGGTGATCCGCAACGACGACTTCCTGAACCACGCCAAGGCCCTCCAGGCCGTCGG
>CAVZGG010000019.1:0-70480 GCA_963774755.1 uncultured Thermoleophilaceae bacterium
CACCGGGATCGGCGCGTCGTCGGCTCCGAAGACCTCTTCCTCGGACTTGCCGTCCAGCAGAGCGATGAACTGCTCGCGCTCGATCGTCTCGCGGCGCAGCAGGATCTCGGAGGTGAGGTCGAGCGCCTCGCGGTGCTCGTCGAGCACGGCGCGCGCGAGCTGGTGCGCCTCCTCGACGATGCGCCGGATCTCGTCGTCGATCTCGCGGGCGACGTCGTCCGAGTAGTCCGGCTCGGAGCTGAACTCGCGGCCGAGGAAGGGCTGGCCGTGGTCGTGGCCGAACACGCGCGGGCCGAGCTTCTCCGACATCCCGAAGCGCATCACCATCTGCTTCGCGGTGGCGGTGACCTTCTCGAGGTCGTTCGACGCGCCCGTGGTGACCTCTCCGAAGACGAGCTCCTCGGCCGCGCGGCCACCGAGCGTCATCGCCATCGTGTCCGACAGCTCCGCGCGCGTGGTGAGGAACTTGTCCTCGGTGGGCAGCGAGATCGTGTAGCCGAGCGCCTGGCCGCGCGAAATCACGGAGATCTTGTGGACCGGGTCGGTGTTCTCGAGGTAGTGCGCCACCAGCGCGTGGCCCATCTCGTGGAAGGCCGTGACGCGGCGCTCCTTCTCGGACATCACGCGGGTCTTCTTCTCCGGGCCCGCGATCACGCGCATGATCCCCTCCTCCAGCTGGAGGTGGTCGATCTCGCGCTTGCCCTGGCGGGCGGCCAGCAGGGCCGCCTCGTTCACGAGGTTCTGAAGGTCGGCGCCGGTGAAGCCGGGCGTCTGGCCGGCGAGCACGTCGAGGTCGATCGCCTTGGCGAGCGGCTTGCCGCGCGTGTGCACCTCGAGGATCTTCTGGCGGCCCTTGCGGTCGGGCCGGTCAACCACGATCTGGCGATCGAAGCGGCCCGGGCGCAGCAGCGCCGGGTCGAGGATGTCCGGGCGGTTGGTGGCCGCGATGAGGATGATGTTGTCCTTCATCTCGAAGCCGTCCATCTCGACGAGCAGCTGGTTCAGCGTCTGCTCGCGCTCGTCGTGACCGCCGCCGAGGCCGGCACCGCGGTGGCGACCCACGGCGTCGATCTCGTCCATGAAGATGATGCAGGGCGAGTTCTGCTTGGCCTGCTCGAAGAGGTCACGCACGCGCGAGGCGCCCACGCCCACGAACATCTCGACGAAGTCAGAGCCTGAGATCGAGAAGAACGGAACCCCGGCCTCGCCCGCGACGGCGCGCGCCAGCAGCGTCTTGCCGGTGCCCGGCGGGCCGTAGAGCAGCACGCCCTTGGGGATGCGCGCTCCGAGCGCCTGGAACTTCTTGGGGTTCTCGAGGAACTCCTTGATCTCGTGGAGCTCCTCAACGGCCTCGTCGACACCCGCCACGTCGCGGAAGGTGATCTTCGGAGCGTCCACCGACATCCGCTTCGCGCGCGACTTCCCGAAGGACATGACCTTCGAGCCGCCGCCCTGCATCTGGTTGATGATGAACAGCCAGAACAGCAGGAAGATCACGAACGGGAGGATGTAGGTGAGGGCCGTGAGCCAGCCCGAGCCGCCCTTCGGCTTCACGTCGACCGCGACGTTCTCGTCGCGCAGCTGGTTGATCAGGTTCTGCTCGGTGTTGTCCGGATAGGCGGTCTGGTACTTCGTCCCGCTCTTCAGCTCCACGTCCACGCGGTTGTTCTTCGTGCTGAGCGTGGTGCTCTTCACCTGGCCGTTGTCGACCTGCTGCAGGAACTGCGAGTACTTCGGCGGCTCCGTCTTATCCCCAGGGCTGATCAGCTTCTGAGCGAAGAAGGCCAGCACGACGACGATGAGGATGGGAAAAGCGGCGCTCTTGAAGAATCTGCTCACGAGCCAAAGAACCTGCGTCTAGGGTGAAACGCAAGCGTAGCAGTGGGGTATGAACCTAATTCCCCTTTTTCGCGCCTGAAATCGGGCTGTCAGGGCTCGTTCAGCACCGCGACGTAGGGCAGATTCCGGTAACGCTCGGCGTGATCCAGCCCGTAGCCGATGGCGAACTTGTTCGGGATCTCGAAGCCGACGTAGCGAATCGGCATGTCCACCTCGCGCCGCTCGGGCTTCGTGAGCAGGGCGCAGACCTCGAGCGAGGCCGGTCCGCGGCCGCCCAGCATCCGGAACAGGTACGAGAGCGTGAGCCCCGAATCGACGATGTCCTCGACGATCAGCACGTGCCGGCCCTCGATCGATGCGTCCAGGTCCTTGAGGATGCGGACCACCCCCGACGAGTCGGTGGAGGAGCCGTACGAGGAGACCGCCATGAAGTCGACCTCGCAGTCCACGTCGATCTTGCGCATGAGGTCCGCGAGGAAGAAGACGGCGCCCTTCAGCACGCCGATCAGCAGCACGTCCTTGCCGGCGTAGTCCTTCGAGATCTGCTCGGCCAGCTCGCTGACGCGGTGCGCAAGCTCGTCGGGCTGGACGAGGATCTCTCCGACGTTGGGATCGGCCATCGAGCGCGGCAGACTACACCCGCAACTACGTCTCCCCGCGGTCGATCCACTTGGGCAGCAGCGAGTCGCGGCTCGAACTCGCGCAGGCGCTCCACAAGCGGGCCGGGCTCGGTCTCGACCATCAGGACCTCGAGGTGCTCCACACGCAGGAAGCGCTCCTCGACGGCGTGCGCGAGGAACTCGGCGATCCCGTCGAAATAGCCCTCCACGTTGAGCAGGGCGCACGGCTTGCGGTGAAGGCCCAGCTGGGCCCACGTGTAGACCTCGAACAGCTCCTCGAGCGTCCCGATCCCGCCCGGGAGCGCGATGAACGCCTCCGAGAGCTCCGCCATCAGCGCCTTGCGCTCGTGCATGGAGCCGACCACGCGCATCTCCGTCACGTCGCGATGGGCGATCTCCCTGTCCATGAGCGCGCGCGGGATCACGCCGATGACCTCGCCGCCCTCGGCGAGCACGGCGTCGGCGAGCACGCCCATCAGCCCCACGCCGCCCCCGCCGTAGACCACGCCGATTCCGTCGGCCACGAGCAGGCGGGCGAGCTCGACGGTTGCCTCGGCGTACTCGGGCCGTGCGCCGGGGCTGGCTCCGCAGAACACGCAGATGCGCTTCACCGGTCGGAGGCTAGATTGTTGGGCCGTCGATGAGGCCGCCCGCCCACACCCGCGTGAAGGTCTGCTGCATGAAGAGCATCGACGAGGTGTGGATGGCGATCGAGGCCGGCGCGTCCGCGGTCGGCCTGGTGTCGCCGATGCCGAGCGGACCGGGGCCGATCTCAAACGAGAAGGCGGCCGAGATCGCAGCCGAGGTGCCGCCGGGCATCGACGCGTTCCTCCTCACGCCGCTTCAGACGGTCGAGGAGCTGGTCGAGCAGAACCGGCTCGTGAAGGCACGCACGCTCCAGCTCGTGGACGAGCTGCCCGCCGGCGCCCACGCCGAGCTGCGCCGCGCGATGCCGGGGATCAAGCTTGTCCAGGTGATCCACGTGACCGGCCCCGAGTCGGTGGAGGAGGCCGCGACGGTGGCGCCGGACGTGGACGCCATCCTGCTCGACTCCGGCAACCCGACGCTCGAGGTGAAGGAGCTCGGCGGCACCGGCCGGCGGCACGACTGGGCGCTCAGCCGCCAGATCGTCGAGCGCGTGGACGTGCCGGTGTGGCTGGCGGGCGGCCTCAACCCGGACAACGCGCGCGAGGCGATCGACACGGTCGGCCCGTTCGCGCTCGACCTGTGCTCAGGCATCCGCTCGGGCGAGGGCTACGACCTCGACCCGGACAAGCTGGAGCGCTTCATGGCGGCGGTGGCCGGCGGCTAGGGGGCGCCGACGCCCGCGCCGCCGGCCACGAAGTCCCGCGACCGAACTAGCGCATACCCCGCCACGCAGCCCACCGCCGCCACAACAACGCCCACCAGCGCGACCGTGTTGAAGCCCGTCACGAACGCGTGGTGCGCGGCGCCCGCAACCTTCTCGTGGTCGGCGGGCGGCACCGCCTGCAATGCGCGCCCGGTCCCACCCGACGCCACAGCCCGCGCAAGCTCATGGACGTGCGACGACGCTGGCGTGCCCGCGACCAGCGGGCTGAGCGTCGACTCGATCTTCGACTGGAAGATCGAGCCGAGGCCGGCGATCCCGGTGGCGAGCCCGAGCTGACGAGCCGTGTTGTTCGCGCCCGACGACATGCCGCTCAGCTGCGGAGCGACCACGCCGACGGCGGTCGAGGCCAGCGCGGGGGTGGACAGGCCGATCCCGATTCCGGCCAGGATCTGGCCGGGCAGCAGCGCGGTCCACCCGGACGAGTCGGACAGGTTCCCCATAAGCAGCAGCCCGACTGTCACGAACGCGAGCCCCGTCCCGAGCAGCAGCCGCGCCGGCACGCGCGCCGTCAGGCGGCCGCTCAGCGGCGAGACGAACAGGATCGGCGCGGTGACCGGCAGCGACCGGAGCCCCGCCTCGAACGGCGTGAAGCCCAGCACGTTCTGGAAGAAGAGCGTGATGTAGAGGAACATCGAGAAGATCGACGCCGCCAGCGTGAAGGCGACGATCGTGGCGCCGGTGAAGGCCGGCTTGCGGAACAGCGAGAGGTCGAGCAGCGGGTCGGCGGCGCGGCGCTCCGCCACCACGAACAGCACGAGCAGCAGTGCCGAGGCCGCGAAGCAGCTGATGATTGGGGCGCTCCCCCAGCCCTCCTCGTTGCCGCGGATCAGCGCGTAGACGAGCAGGAAGAGCGCGGGGCACAGCAACGCCACGCCGCGCAGGTCGACGACGGAGGCGGCAGGGTCGCGCGACTCGCGCAACCGCAGCCGCGCGACCACGAGCGCGGCCAGGCCGATCGGCACGTTCACGAGGAAAATCCAGCGCCACGACAGCGCGTCCACGAGCGCGCCGCCCACGAGCGGCCCGGTCGAGACCGCCGCGGCCGTGGTCGCGCCCCAGATGCCGAGCGCGGTCCCGCGCTCGCGACCCTGGAACTCCTGCGCAATCAGCGCCAGCGAGGTGCCGAACATCATCGCCGCGCCGATCCCCTGCGCCGCACGCGAGAGGTTCAGGAATAGCGGGTCGGGAGCCAGCCCGCAGGCCAGCGACGAAGCGGTGAAGATCGCCAGCCCGAGCATGAAGACGAGCCTGCGGCCGAGCATGTCGCCCAGCGACCCCGCAGCCAGCACAAAGCCCGCGAGGGTCAGTGCGTAGGCGTCGATCACCCACTGGAGGTCGCTGAAGTCGGCGCCGAGGCCGCGCTCGATCGACGGCAGCGCGACGTTCACGATCGTCACGTCGAGCAGCAGCATGAAGATCGCGATGCAGCTCGCCAGCAGGGTCCACCACTTGCGCTCCACTGCGTTCCGAGCCTATAGGCGCCTAGACGAACGGCTCGCCCGGGAGCTCGGGCGCGTCGCGGCCGGTGAGCCAGCGCAGGACGCTTGCGCCCACGTCGGCGAGCGGGCCGTCGTGGCGGCGCCCGTCGTGGCCCGCGAAGCGCGCCAGGAGTGGCGCGTATTCGCGTGTGTGGTCGGTGTGGTCCGCGTTCGGGTCCACGCCGTGGTCGGCGGTGAGCACCAGCAGGTCGTCCTCGCGGAGCAGCTCCAGCCAGCGCGCGACGGCCGCGTCGATCTCCCTCAGCGCCTGGTGGAAGCCCTCCACGTCGTGGCGGTGCCCGTAGACCTGGTCGGTCTCCACGAGGTTCACGAAGATCAGGCCGCTGTCCAGCTCCTCGAGGAGCCCCGTGGTCGAGGCGATCCCCTTGACGTTGGTGGCGCCCTCGTGCTTCTCGCTGATCCCGATGCCGGCGAACAGGTCGCGGATCTTTCCGACCGCATGGACCGGCTGGCCGGCGTCCTGAAGCTCATCCAGGTAGGAGCGGCCGGGCGGCGGCGCGGCGTAGTCGCGCCGACCCTCGCGGCGGTGGAAGTTGCCGGGCTCGCCGTCGAACGGCCGCGCGATCACGCGGCCAACGGCGTGCTCGCCGCTCATCACCTCGCGCGCGCACTCGCACGCGACGAGCAGGTCGGGCTCGGAGAGCACGTCCACGTGCGCTGCGAACTGGAGCACGGAGTCGGCGGAGGTGTAGAGGATCACCTCGCCGGTGTCGAGGTGGTGCTGGCCGAAGTCCTCGATCACCTCGGTGCCGCTGTAGGGCCGGTTGCAGCAGAAGCGCAGCCCGGTGGCCTCCTCGAGCCGCTCGATCACGTCCGGCGGGAAGCCCTCCGGGTAGGTGGGCAGCGGGTGCTGCGGCACCACGCCCATCATCTCCCAGTGGCCGGTGGTGGACTCCTTGCCGGGGCCGAGCGGGTGGAGCCGCCCGTGGACCACCGGGTCGTCGGCCGGGGGCACGCCCTCGATCGGGATGATCGAGCCGAGCCCGAGCCGCCCGAGCGTGGGGAGATCGAGCCCGCCGACGCGCTCGGAGAGGTGGCCGAGCGTGTTCGAACCGGCATCTCCATAGGCGTCGGCGTCCGGCAGAGCGCCGACTCCACAGGCATCCATCACGATCACAGCCGCACGAGGCATTGCGCACGATTATGTCTCGCCCGCGCTTCGCCATACTCAAGGGGTGATTCGTCGTCTCCCGCACGTGGACCGCGTGGGCATCGAGGAGCGCGCAGCCACGCTCGGCAAGCGCTCCATCAAGACCACCGCCAAGCAGCAGGGCATTCGCCTGGCGGTCTCCATGGTCGACCTCACCACGCTCGAGGGCTCGGACACGCCCGGCAAGGTGCGTCACCTGTGCGCGAAGGCGGTCTGCCCGGCGCCGACGATGCCGGAGATCCCCTCGGTGGCCGCGGTCTGCGTCTACCCCTCGCTCGTGGGAGTCGCGCGCGAGGCGCTGGAGGGAACGGGCGTGCGCGCCGCGTCGGTGGCGACCGCCTTCCCCTCGGGACAGGCCTCGCTCGACGTGAAGCTGCGCGACACCGAGGAGGCCGTGGCGGCCGGCGCCGAGGAGATCGACATGGTGATCTCGCGCGAGGCATTCCTCGCGGGCGACGACGCGCGCGTGATGGAGGAGATCGTGCGCGTGAAGGACGTGTGCGGAGACGCCCATCTGAAGGTGATCCTCGAAACCGCCGAGCTCGGCTCGTATGACCACGTGCGACACGCGTCGATGCTCGCCATGGAGGCGGGCGCCGACTTCATCAAGACCTCCACCGGCAAGGCCGCCAGCGGCGCCACGCCGGGCGTGACGCTCGTGATGCTCGAGGCGATCCGCGACTACATGGACCGCACCGGGCGCGTGGTGGGGATGAAGTGCGCCGGCGGCGTGTCGAACAGCAAGGCGGCGCTGCATCGGCTGGTGCTCGTGAAGGAGACGCTCGGCGACGAGTGGCTCACGCCCGACCGCTTTCGCATCGGCGCCTCGTCGGTCCTGAACGACCTGCTGATGCAGTACCAGAAGACTCAGACCGGGCGCTACGCGCGACCCGAGGACTTCTCGAAGGAGTAGCCGTGGCCACGCAGGAGCAGCGCACGAGCATCGTTTGGGACTACGCGCCGGCGCCGGAGTCGCCCGACCACGTCCGGCTGCGCGACAGCTACGGGCTCTTCATCGACGGCGACTTCCGCGACCCGACGGACGGCAGCCGGGTCCAGACGATCAATCCCGCGACCGAGGAGCCGGTGGCGGAGGTCGCGTTCGCGGGGGCCGGCGACGTTCGCCGCGCAGTGGAGTCGGCCCGCGCCGCCCAGCCGGGCTGGGCCGCGCTCAGCGGGCTCGACCGCGGCAAGTACATGTTCCGGATCGCCCGCCTGATCCAGGAGCGGGCGCGCGAGCTGGCGATCGTGGAGTCGATGGACGGCGGCAAGCCGATCCGCGAGTCGCGCGACGTGGACGTGCCGCTCGCCGCGGCGCACTTCTTCCACTACGCGGGCTGGACCGACAAGCTCTCCTACGCGCTCGGCGGGCGCGCCGTAGAGCCGCTCGGCGTGGCCGCGCAGATCGTGCCGTGGAACTTCCCGCTGCTGATGGCCGCCTGGAAGCTCGCGCCGGCGCTTGCCGCGGGCAACACGGCGGTGCTGAAGCCCGCCGAGACCACGCCACTGACAGCGCTGCTGCTCGCCGAGATCCTGCAGGAGGCCGAGCTGCCGCCGGGCGTTGTCTCGATCCTGCCGGGCGACGGCGTTGCCGGTGCGGCGCTCGTGCGCGAGCCCGACATCGACAAGGTGGCCTTCACGGGCTCCACCGGGGTGGGCAAGGACATCCAGGCGGCGCTCGCGGGGCGCGGAATCTCGCTCACCCTCGAGCTCGGCGGGAAGTCGGCCAACATCGTCTTCGAGGACGCGGCGATCGACCAGGCGGTCGAGGGCATCGTGCAGGGCATCTTCTTCAACCAGGGCCACGTGTGCTGCGCCGGCTCACGGCTGCTGATCCAGGAGAGCGTTGCCGAGACGGTCGTGGAGAAGCTCTGGTCGCGGATGGCGCGACTGCGGGTGGGCGATCCGCTCGACAAGAACACTGACGTGGGCGCCATCAACTCGCGCGAGCAGCTCGACCGGATCGAGGCTCTGGTTACGAGCGGCGAGGAGGAGGGCGCGGTGCGCCGGAGCGTCAGCTGTGAGCTGCCCGACCGCGGCTTCTGGTTCGCGCCCACGCTCTTCACCGACGTGGCGCCCGCACACCGGATCGCGGCCGAGGAGATCTTCGGTCCCGTCGTGTCCGTGCTGACCTTCCGCACCCAGGCCGAGGCGATCGAGAAGGCGAACTCCACCCCCTACGGCCTCGCCGCGGGCATCTGGACCGACAAGGGATCGAAGGCATTCGAGGTGGCGAGTGCGCTTCAGGCCGGGGTCATCTGGCAGAACACCTACAACCACTTCGACCCGACCGCCGCGTTCGGTGGCTACAAGGAGAGCGGCTTCGGGCGCGAGGGCGGCATGTCCGGGGTGCGGCCCTACGTGAGGGTGGTCTCGTGAGCGCGCGACTGCCGGTCCGCAAGACCTACAAGCTGTTCGTGGGCGGCGCCTTCGTGCGCTCGGAATCCGGGCGCTACGACCGCGCCGGCGAGTTCAACATCCCGCGCGGATCTCGCAAGGACGTTCGCGACGCCGTGGCGGCAGCGCGAAAGGCGGCCCCGGGCTGGGCCGGCCGCACGGCCTACAACCGCGGGCAGATCCTCTACCGCTTCGCCGAGGCGCTCGAGTCGCGCCGCGCGGACATCGGCGCGCCGGCCGGCGAGGTCGGCGAGGCCATCGACGTCCTCGTCCACTACGCCGGCTGGACCGACAAGTTCCAGCCAGTGCTCGGCGGCATCAACCCGGTGGCCGCGCCGTTCCTGTCCTTCTCGCAGCCGGAGCCGACCGGCGCGGTCGGCCTGATCGCGCCCGACGAGCCGGAGCTCCTCGGCCTCGTGGCAGAGCTCGCGCCCGTGCTGGCCGCCGGCAACACATTGGTCGCCGTGCTTTCCGAGAAGGGGCCACTCCCAGGCCTCGACCTCGGCGAGGTGCTCGGCATCGCCGACGTGCCCGGCGGCGTGGTGAACCTGCTGTCCGGGCGCCGCGGCGAGCTGGCTCAGGCGCTCGCCGGGCACCACGCGCTCAACGCGATCGTCGACGCCTCGGCGGACGACGAGCTGGGCGCCGAGATCGACAAGCTCGCCTCAGAGTCGGTGACGCGGGTGCGCCACGCGGTTCCCACAAAGTCGTACGCCGAGGCCACGGCCGACCCCCTGAGCCGCCTCGAGGCCGTGACCGAGCTGAAGACGGCCTGGCACCCGGTCGGCGCCTAGCGGGCTACCGGCCCTCGATCGCGTCGACAGCCTCGCCTTCCAGCCGCCGGGCTCGCGCGTACAGACGCCCTGCACGCCGGAACGCCGTGCGTGCGCGCCCGACATGACCGTTCGTCCGCGCACGCACACCCCTGATGTCCCAGCTCAGCGCGCGGTCCATCGCGTCCAAACTTTGCAGCAGCTTGCTCTTGTACGTCTCGCCGCCCGCACTTGACGGTTGCTCCCGCGTGACTGCCGCAACGACGATCTCCACTTCGGAGCGGGCGCGCCGCTGCAAATGGACCAACCGTCGCGCCTCGGGTCGCCGGTAGCCCGACTCCGCCCACCTCGCGAACGCACGACGAGTCTCACGCCCCAACTTCACGAACTGAGCGTCACGGCTACGCCCCGCCTCGCGCAGCGACCGATCATCGGCCCGCGCCGGCGCCGGCAGCTGCACCAGCATCACGGCGACAACCCCCACCACTACACCCGAACGCATCACAGCCCGCGTAGTACCCACTTCACAACATCGGATGCCTCGTCATGCCGCTCGATCCGTCGATTGAACGATCCCCCTCCGCTGGGCAGCGCGGTCGAGGGGCGCTCGGCGCGCCGGGACTCCTATCCGATCATCGTGACCCGGTCGCCGGAGGACACGGGGGCGAACTGGCGGGTTAGAGTGGCGAGCGGATGCGCAAGCTGGTCCCAATCGCAGCATTGTTCGCGGCGCTCGCCGCCGCCGCGCCCGCCTCCGCGGCCACGTCCTTCCACAGCCCGTCCGGCAACATCCGCTGCGTGATCGACGGAACGTCGTTCACGCGCTGCGACATCACCAATCGCGATTGGTCGCCCCCGCCGAAGCCGCGGTCATGCGACTTCGATTGGGGCAACAGCGTGGGACTCGGCCTTCGTGGCCGCGGCCGGTTCCTCTGCGTGAGCGATGCGGTCGATCCCGGCCGCATGCTCGGCTTCGGGCAGTCGATCAAGCGCGGCCGCTTCAAGTGCACCTCCCGTACGACCGGGATGCGCTGCGTGAACGTGCGCAACGGTCACGGCTTCGCGCTGAGCAGGCAGCGCGTCCGGCGCTTCTAAGCCGTCGCGACCGACTCGCGGCAGGCCTCGACCGGAGCGCCCGCCAACTGGCCGCCGGCGCAGTCCACGGCCTCGACCCTGCGGCGTGGGTTCACGATGCCGATCAGAGCCGAGGATGCCGCCCAGCCCCACCAGTGCCGTGGCGATGCCGATGGCCATATGGAATGCCTTGACCGAGGCGTCCTGCGAGCCCCTCGCCACCTCGACCCGCACCCGCGGGGGCACGTTCTCCACTACCGCAACGCGAGCCAGCGGCTGCTTCTCGGCCTCGGCGATCGCCTTGGCAACCTCGGGACGGCGCGACTGGGCGCCGAGCTCGTCGCGAAGCGCCGACCCGAACGCGGATGCCACCACCGCCCCCACGGCCGCGATCGCGATCAGGCTCGCCACGCGCGCGATCGCGTTGTTCACGCCCGACGCTATGCCGGCGTTGTGCTCGTCCGCGTCGGCCAGCACGGTGGCGGTGAGCGGTGCCACCGTCATAGCCAGGCCCACGGAGAAGATCACCAACCCGGGCAGCAGATCGGAGACGTAATCGACCTCGGCGTCGAGACCAAGGAAGAACGCGAGCCCAGCGGCCGCCACCAGCGGCCCCACGCCCATGAAGAAGCGCGGCCCGTGGCGGTCAGCCAGCGCACCGAAGCGCGAGGAGAACAGGAACATCACGAGCGTGACCGGGATCGTGGTCGTGCCCGCCTCGAGCGCCGAGTAGCCCGCCACCTGCTGCAGGAACAGCACGAGGAAGAAGAACAGGAGTCCGAGCCCCGCGTACATCGAGAACGTCTCGATGTTGCCCACCGCGAAGTTGCGCCGCCGGAACAGCGCGAGCGGCAGCATCGGGTGCGCGCTGCGCGCCTCCCACACCACGAAGCTCGCGAACAGGATCGCGCCGGCCACGAGCGGCACCGACACCCCCGCGGCGCCCCACCCATGCAGCGGCTGCGAGATCAGGCCGTAGGTGATGCCGCCGAGCCCGAGCGCGCAGAGCGTGGCACCGATCACGTCGACCTTTGCGTCGGCCGCGCGCTTCTCGCCCTCCGGCACCACGCGCAGGACGAGGAAGAGCGTGATCAGCACGATCGGCACGTTGATCGCAAAGATCCAGCGCCAGGACGCGGTGTCCACGAGCTGCCCTCCGATCAGCGGGCCGAGGACCGTGCCAATTCCTCCCCACGCCGTCCACGCGCCGACCGCCCGGCCGCGCTCGTCCGGCGGGAAGTTGGCCACGATCACCGCGAGGGCGCTCGGGGTGAGCAGCGCGCCGGAGACGCCCTGGAGCGCGCGAGCCGCGACCAGCATCTCGACGGTCGGCGCAATCGCGCAGAAGATCGAGGTGACCCCGAAGCCGGCCACCCCCAGCGCGAACACCCGGCGCGCGCCGAACAGGTCGCCCAGCGAGCCGGCCACGAGCAGCAGCGAGCTGAGCGTGAGCAGGTAGGCATTCGAGGTCCACTGCTGGCCCGCGAGACCGCCGCCGAGGTCCTCGTCGATCGCCGGCAGGGCCACGTTCACGACCGTGGAGTCGACCGTGACCACGGTCGTCCCCAGGATTGCCGCCACGAGCACCAGTCGCTTGGTGCTTGCAGCCTGTTCCATCAGGCCGGGTCGGCCCCGTTCACCGCGTCGGCCGCACGCGGTTCCGGTCCCACGTACTTCGCGCTCGGCCGGATCAGGCGGCCCTCTCGCTTCTGCTCCATGATGTGCGCCGCCCAGCCACCCACGCGCGCGCTGGCGAACATCGGGGTGAACAGGTCGGGCGGCACATCGGCGAAGTCGAGCACCACGGCCGACCAGAACTCCACGTTCGTCGCAAGCACACGGTCGGGCTTGCGCGCCTTCAGCTCGGCGAGCGCGGCCGCCTCGAGCTTCTCGGCCACCTCCAGCCGTGGGGCGCCGATCTCACGGGCGGTCCTGCGCAACACGCGGGCGCGCGGGTCCTCTGCGCGGTACACGCGGTGGCCGAAGCCCATGAGCCGGTCGCCGCGGTCGAGCGCCTGCTTGACCCAGCGCTCGGCGTCGCCCTCGGCCTCCACGTCGTCGAGCATCTGGAGGACGCGCGAGGGCGCACCGCCGTGCAGCGGGCCCGACAGCGCGCCGACAGCTCCCGACAGCGCGGCCGCCACGTCGGCGCCTGTCGACGCGATCACGCGTGCGGTGAACGTGGAGGCGTTCATCCCGTGCTCGGCAGCGGAGATCCAGTAGGCGTCGATCGCCTTCACGTGGCGCGGGTCGGCCTCGCCGCGCCAGCGGATCAGGAAGCGCTCCGGGATCGACTGCGCCTTGTCGACCTCGGCCTGTGGAATCGGCGGCCGGCCCACGCCGCGCGCCGACTGCGCTACGAACGACAGAGCCATCACCGACACGCGTGCCAGGTCGTCGCGTGCCTGCTGGTCTGAGATGTCGATCAGCTCGGAAAGGCCCCACTCCGGCCCGAGCATCGCGAGCGCGGCCTGAAGGTCCACACGCGGATTGCCGGTGCGCACCGACAGCGGGTGCGACTCGGCGGGCGGAAGGCCGGGCTCGTATTGGCCGTCCACGAGCAGTCCCCAGACCTTCTCGTACGGCACGTTGCCGACGAGCTCCTCGATGTCGACCCCCCGGTACCGAAGCGCGCCGCCCTCGCGGTCCGGCTCCGCGATCGACGTGTCGAACGCGATTACTCCCTCAAGTCCCGACGGAACCTCGATCAGCGCCATCGCCGCAGGATAGTTGCGCGAAGCGCGACTATCCGGTCTCGGCGGCCCGGATGGCCGCCTTTGCCATCAGATCTGCGGGCCGCAGGCCCGCAGGGGCTATTACTTAGCGTCTGTGGTGAGACTTGCGACCCAGGAAGACGCCGCGGACGTCGCGCGACTCATGATCGGCTTCCGCAACTGGCAGGGCCGAAGCGAGCCGGCGGACGACGTCATCGCGGGGACGGTCCGGCGGCTGCTCGCCGACCCGAGCACGGAGTTCCTGCTCGGCGGCAGCCCTCCCACCGGCGTCTGCCAGCTCCGCTACCGGCTCTCCGTCTGGACGGGAACGGACGACTGCTGCCTCGAGGACCTCTTCGTCGAGGCGGACGGGCGCGGGTCGGGGCTCGGCCGCGAGCTGGTGGAGGCGGCGCTCAGCGGGCGCGAGAGCGGGGCTGCACCCGAATGGTCCTCGATGCCAACGAGGAGAACGCCCCGGCGCTGGAGCTCTACAGGTCGGTCGGCTTCGACAGCTGGTCCGCCGCCGCGGGCGGCAACGACCTGTTTATGCGGCTGCGTCTCTGACTTCGTCAACCTCGTCGCCAACCGCGATGCGGCCGGGCTGGACGATGTCGGCGCGAAGTCCGGCGCGGTGCACCATTCCCTTGAGGACGCCGTCGTAGGTGAGGCTCTCGATGTGCGCACACGGCTCGCACCACTCGGCTCCCACGGCCTCCACCTCACCGACGCGGAAGCGCTTTCCGAGCAGGTCGTTCAGCCGGACTCCGCGGGTGAGCAACTGGCGGCGGATCTCGGCGTGGGAGAGCTCGATGCCGGTGTCCTCATGGAAGGACTCGAGCGCCTCGGCCTCGACCAGCGTGATGTCGCCGCGACCGAAGTAGCGGTCACCGGGAACGCCCTCGCCGGTCACATCGACGCTCTCCACCGGCTCCGGCAGCTGCTCGTGCTCGGGGGAGATTCGGATCGCCTCTACCTGTCCAGCCATGACGACCAGAGTACCCTGCCTCGCGTCATGCGCATCCTCGAAGAGGTGGTCGAGCGCTATCTGCGGGACCTTCGCCCCGAGCGCTCCGAGGTGATGCGCGAGATGGAGGAGCTCGCCGAGCGCGACTCCGTGCCGATCGTGCACTGGGAGACCGGCCGCCTGCTCGCGGTGCTGTGCCGGGTGCTCGACCCGGTCGTCCTCGAGGTGGGCACGGCGATCGGCTACTCGACGCTGCACATGGCCGAGCAGCTCGAGCGCGGGCGCGTGGTCACTCTGGAGCGCGACCCCGAGCGCGCCGCCCAGGCCCGCTCGTACCTGGAACGCGGCGGCGTGGCTGACCGTGTGGAGATCGTCGAGGGTGACGCCCTCGACACCCTGCCGGACCTCGAGGGCCCGTTCGACCTGCTCTTCGTGGACGCCAGCAAGGGCGAGTACGCCCGCTACATCGAGCTGGCGGAGTCGAAGCTCTCGGAGCGCGCGCTGATGGTGGTGGACAACCTGCTGATGAGCGGAGAGGTGGCGCTGCCCGAGGACGCCGAGACCTGGTGGAACTCCGACTCACTCGCGTCTGCCCGCCGCCTCAACAGCGAGCTGCTCGCGTCCGATCGCTGGCTCGCCTGCGTGCTTCCGGTGGGCGACGGAATCGGCGTCGCCGCGCGCCGCTGACGCGCCTTCCGCTTTTTCAGCCGATCACCGGCAGGCTGCGCTCGTCGTCGAGCTCGGTCAGCGCCTTCTGCATCTTGCCCGTGACCAGCTCGTAGGCCTCTTCGATGTCCGGCTTTGCGCCGAGCCGCTGCTTCAGGTCGATCTTCGGCAGCGCGCGGATGGTGATCTTGGCGGGCAGCGGGATGCGGCCCGGCAGGTCGAGCACGGTCACGCCGAACGGCGGGCCGATCTGTGCGGGAAGGACCTTCAGCCGCAGCAGGCTGTCGAGCCGCAGCAGGCTGGCGAAGCGGCGCCCCTGCCCGAGGAACAGGGCCGTCTCCTGCCCGCCGATGGCAACCACGGGCACGATCGGCACGCCGTGCTCGATGGCGAGCCTCACGAAGCCGGTGCGGCCGGCGAAGTCGATCTCAGCGGACTCCCAGCTCGGGCGGTAGGTCTCGTGGTCGCCGCCGGGGTACACGAGCAGCGCGGCGTCGCGCTCGAGCGCGCGGCCCATGTTCTTCGGCGAGGCCGGCACGGTCCCGTAGCGAGACAGCGAGCCGCGCACGCCCGGGATCTGGAACACCATGTCGTGGGCGAGCTGGTGGAAGCGCCGCAGCGGGCCGAAGTGGTCGTAGAACGCCTGCGCGAACACGAAGGTGTCCGAGATCAGCGTGCCTCCGGAGTGATTGCCCACGAGCAGCACGGGACCCTCAGCCGGGATGTTCTTGAGGCCACGGACGTCGGCCCGGTGGTAGACGTCCGAGAACAGGCGCAGCGTCGGCAGAGTCGTGCGGATGTACTCGGGATCCCAGGCGTCGAGCCAGTCGTCCGGCCCGTGCCCGTTGCCCGAGACCGGGTTGAGCGCGCCCGCCACGTCGCCTCCGGCCGCGGCCAGCATGCGCGCCCAGCCCGCGCCGGCGCCGAGCAGTTCCTCGATGGTCCCGTTTTCGGCCATCCGGTGCCTATACCCGGCTTCGGCCCGGCATGATCCGGGTACATGCGAATTCTCCTGATCGCCTTCGCGCTCGGCCAGCTGCTGATCGGCCTGCTGCTGTGGCTTGCGCCGGGCTTCTTCTATGACGAGATCGGCCCCTACCCGCCGCGCAACGACCACTACATGGCGGACGTCGCCACGTTCTATCTGGCGCTCGGAGCGGTGGCGCTCGTGGCCGTCCGGCGCGCGAGCTGGCGCGTGCCGGTGCTCACCCTCGCGTTGGTCCAGTACGCGCTGCACTCGCTGAACCACCTGATCGACATCGGCGAGGCGGACACGTCGTGGCTCGGCCCGGCGAACTTCGCGTCGCTGCTCCTCACGGCGCTGCTGCTGGGCTGGATGCTTCGCCACGAGAGCGAGGTGGCGTCGTGAGGGTGTTCCTCGCAGGCGCCAGCGGCGCGATCGGACGGCCGCTCGTGCCGAAGCTGATCGCAGCCGGCCACGAGGTCACCGGGATGACGCGGTCGGAGGCGCGGGCCGAGGAGATACGCGCGACCGGCGCCGCGGCGGCGGTGGTGGACGTGTTCGACGCCGACGCACTGAGCGCAGCGATGGCGGCCGCCTCGCCGGAGGTCGTGATCCATCAGCTCACCGCGCTGCCGGAGCGGATGGATTTCCGCAAGAAGGACCTCTACACGCTCACCAACCGGCTCCGAACCGAGGGGACCCGGAATCTGCTGGACGGCGCCCGCGACGCCGGGGCGCGCCGGTTCGTCTCGCAGAGCATCGCCTTCGCGTACCGGAACGACGGTTCGCTCGTGAAGACCGAGGACGAGCCGCTCTTGGACGACGCCCCCGCTCCCTTCGACGAGGGCATCACCGCGCTGCGCGAGATGGAGGCCATGGTGCTTGGCGCCGACGGCCTCGACGGCCTGGTGCTCCGCTACGGGTTCTTCTATGGCCCCGGCACGCACTACGCCCAGGACGGGTCGGTCGTGGCGGACGTCCGGCGGCGGCGCCTGCCGGTCGTGGGCAGGGGCACGGGCGTGTTCTCGTTCATCCACGTGGACGACGCGGCCGACGCCACCCTCGCCGCCGTCGAGCGCGGGGCGCCGGGCGTCTACAACGTCACGGACGACGAGCCCGCCGCGATGAGCGAGTGGGTTCCGGCCCTCGCCGACGCCGCCGGCGCCAAGCGCCCGCTGCGCGTGCCGCTCTGGTTGGCGAAGTTGGTGGGCGGCAAGCAGGCCGGCACCTTCGCCTCCGAGCTGCGCGGCGCGTCGAACGAGAAGGCGAAGCGGGAGCTCGGCTGGCAGCCGGCCCACCCGAGCTGGCGCGGCGGCTTCGCGGAGTCGCTGGCGCCCTAGTTCGAGATGGAGTAGGCGAGCGGCAGGAAGATCGTGGCCGCGAAGATCAGCAGGATGCCGGCCGCGATCAGGGTCTTCGACTTGATGATGTGACCGAGCGTTCCGATCAGGAAGCCGAGGCCCAAGCAGGACGAGGAAGAAGGTGGGCGAGACCTGGAAATCGCCCGACTGGCCCGGGCCGTCGTCCGGGAGGAACTGCGCCATCACGGGGACGAGGGCGGCGAGCACTGGGGCGAAAGTATCCTTCGAATCGGATGAGCGACGAGTTCACAAGCATCGACGACGCCCGCGAGCGCCTGGGCAAGGTGGGCTACCTGGCGGACGAGCCGGCCGCGCTCGTGTCGTACCTCGCGGGCCAGCTCGGCAAGCCCGTGCTCGTGGAAGGCCCGGCCGGGGTCGGCAAGACCGAGCTCGCCAAGGCCGTTTCGCGCGCGACCGGGCGCAACCTGATCAGGCTCCAGTGCTACGAGGGGCTCGACGAGGCCAAGGCGCTCTACGAATGGAATTACCGCAAGCAGCTGCTGCGCATCCAGACCGAGGCGGCCGACACCGGCTGGAAGGAGGTCAAGGACGACATCTTCGGTGAGGACTTCCTGCTCGCCCGCCCGCTCCTGAACGCCATCACCACCGAGGAACCGGTGGTGCTCCTGATCGACGAGATCGACAAGACCGACCAGGAGTTCGAGGCGATGCTCCTCGAGGTGCTCTCCGACTTCCAGATCTCGATCCCCGAGCTGGGCGTGGTGGAGGCGCGCACGCACCCGCTCGTGCTGCTCACCTCCAACAACTCGCGCGAGCTCACCGAGGCGCTCAAGCGCCGCTGCCTCTACCTCTGGCTCGACTATCCGGACGTGGAGCGCGAGCTCGAGATCGTGCGCCTGCACGCGCCCGAGCTCGACCAGAAGGTGGCTCGCAAGCTCGTGGAGGTCATCCACATGGTGCGGGCGCTCGACCTCAAGAAGCCGCCGTCGATAGCGGAGTCGATCGACTGGGCGCGCGCGCTGCTCCTGCTCGGCGCCGAGGACGTGGACCAGGCGGTGCTCCAGAAGACGATGTCGATCATCGTGAAGCACCGCACCGACCTGGATCTCGTGGCAGAGCGCGTGGGAGTGAAGCTTGGCGATGGCCTCCTCGGAACCCGGCAAGCGGGCTAACCCCGCCCTCTACGGCGGCATGCCCCCGGCCCGCGGGCCGGCCGGCATGGCGCCGCGGCTGCTCGAGTTCGCGGACGAGCTGCGCACCGAGGGCGTGGCAGTGGGCACCTCCGAGCTGCTCGACGCGTTCCAGGCGCTCGACGCCGTGAGCTGGACCTCGCCGGAGGACTTCCGCGAGGCGCTCGCCACCACGCTCGCGAAGTCGCAGGAGGACCGGCACGTGCTCGACGTGCTGTTCGACCGCTTCTTCTTCAGGGCGGTCGAGCGCGAGGCGATCGAGCAGGGCCTGCGCGAGGAGCGCTTCCAGGGCGGCGAGGAGCTCGACCTCGAGGCGCTGCGAGAGCGGATCCGGGAGGCGATCCGGGCCGGCTCTGACGGCGAGATGCGCGACCTCGCGCGGCTCGCAATCGCCGCGTTCGGGCGCCAGGGCGAGGGCTCCGGCGTGATCGGCGTGGACGTGCAGCGCATCAGGCGCACGCTCGGGCTGAAGGGCGAGAAGCAGGGCGCGGAGCTGCCCGATCCCGACGCCGTGCCGCGCGACCGCCTCCAGGAGTTCGAGCGCCACGTGCGCCGTGAGCTCGAGCGGCAGATGATCGAGCGGACGCAGTCGCTGCCACCCGCAAAGCCGCTCCGAGAGCTCGACCGCGCGCTGCCCACGAACCCCGCCCAGGACCTCTCCCAGGTGCACCGGACCGTGGCGCAGATGAAGAAGCGGCTCGCCTCCCACGGCCGCGAGCACCGCGGCCGGCGGCGCTCGTGGCAGGTGGACGTGCGCCGCACGATGCGGGCGTCGCTCCAGACGGGCGGCGTGCCGCTCGACCTCAAGTACCGGCCGCGGCGCCCACGGCGGCCGGAGCTGTACGTGCTCTGCGACGTGTCCACGAGCGTCACCAGCGCCAGCGTGTTCTTCCTGTCGGTGCTGCACGCACTGCACGACCAGTTCCGAAAGCTGCGCTCGTTCGTGTTCGTGGAGCGGATCTCCGAGGTCACGGACGTGTTCGAGCGGGAGCGCTCGTTCGAGGCGGTCTCGCGCCGGATCGCCACCGACGCCGGCGTGGCGGACGTGTCGGGATACACCGACTACGGCCGCGTCTGGGTCGAGTTCCTCGACAAGGTGGTGGACGACCTCGACCCGCGCTCGACCGTGATCGTGCTCGGCGATGCCCGCACCAACGGACGCGAGCCGCACGCGCAGGTGTTCGGCCACGTGGCCGAGCGCGCCGGGCGCACCTTCTGGATCAACCCGGAGCCGCGGCTCTACTGGAACTACGGCGATTCCGTGATGTCGGCCTACGAGCCCTTCTGCGACGGCGTCTTCGAATGCTGGACCACCAAGCAGCTCGAGGCGTTCGTGAACGCGCTGGGCGAACTGCGCGCCGTCGCCTAGATAGACTGGCAGCACAAGCCAGGGGGGCTCGCGGGAGCGGGCTGAGATAGCGCCAAGGACCCCGGCGCTGACCCTTTGAACCTGTGGGGTAATGCCCGCGGAGGGAGCGATGCAGACTGAGGTCGAGGCTCCTGTGACGGAGCCTCTTTCGTTCAGGAACGTGACGCGGCGGTACCCCAGGGTCACCGCCCTCGAGGGAATCGACTTGGCCGTCAGGCAGGACGAGCTGATGGCCGTTGTCGGCCCGTCGGGCTGCGGCAAGTCCACCCTGCTGGAGCTGGTGGCCGGCCTCCAGGAGCCGGACGCCGGCAGCGTGACCCTGCTGGGCGCCACCGACCCCGCGGGGCGCCGGGCCGCAAGCGCCTACATGCCGCAGCGCGACCTCCTGCTCCCGTGGCGGGACGCCCTCGCGAACGCCGCGCTCGCGCTGGAGTGCCAGGGCGTGCCGCGTGCTGAGGCGCGCCGCCGCGCCAAGCCGCTGTTCGAGCGCTTCGGCCTCGCAGAGTTCGAGAGCGCCCGCCCGGCCGAGCTGTCCGGCGGGATGCGCCAGCGCGTGGCCTTCCTGCGCACGCTCCTTCCCGGTCGCCCCGTGCTCCTCCTCGACGAGCCCTTCGGGGGCCTCGACTCGCTCACACGCTCGTCGATGCAGCGCTGGCTTGCGGACGCCCTCGCCGACGAGCCCCGCACCGTGCTGCTGGTGACCCACGACGTGGAGGAGGCCGCCTTTCTCGCCGACCGGATCGCCGTGCTCTCGCCGCGGCCCGGTCGTGTGGTGGCCGAGATCCCCGTGGAGCTTCCCCGGCCGCGCGACGTGACGAGCCCGGAGTTCGGGCAGCTCAAGCGCACCGTCCTGGAGGCGCTCGGCCTGTGAGATACGTGCTCGGAGCCCTCCTGATCGCACTGTTCGTGCTCGCCTGGCAGGGCGTGGCCTCGCTCGAGTCGGTGGACGATCTGACCCTCGCCTCCCCCGTCGAGACGTTCGAGGCGCTGCGCGACGACTGGTCCCTGCTCTGGGACAACGCGCTCGTCACGCTGGTCGAGGTGGTGCTCGGGCTCGCGCTGGCCACGCTCATCGGCGTGAGCTTCGCGCTCGCCATGCACCTGGTTCGCCCGCTGCGCGACGCGGCCTATCCCCTGCTCGTGGGCTCGCAGGCGATCCCGGTGGTGGTTCTGGCGCCAATTTTCGTGCTCGCCTTCGACTACGGGATCGGCCCGAAGCTCGCGATCGTGGCGCTGATCTGCTTCTTCCCCATCACCGTGAACCTGCTCGACGGGCTGCGCTCCGTGGAGCCCGAGCTGCTCAAGCTCATGCGCAGCCTCGGATCGTCGCGACTGCGCACGCTGCGCTCCGTGGAGTTCCCGTCGGCGCTTCCGTTCCTGTTCAGCGGGCTGAAGGTGGCCGCTACCGTGTCGGTGATCGGTGCGGTATTCGGAGAATGGGCGGGGGCCGACGAGGGCCTGGGCCGCCTCGTGCTGCTGGGCAACAACCAGCTCCAGACCCCGAGGGTGTACGCGGGAATCGTCCTCCTTACCCTGATGGCGGTGGCGCTGTTCGCACTTGTGGTGTTGGCCGAGCGCGTCGCCTGTCCATGGAATCGAAAGGAACAACAAGCATGAGGTGCCTCGCGGCAGCGGCGGCGATCTGCGTAGCGCTCCTGGCTGCCGGCTGCGGCGAGAAGCAGGACGTGCTCGGCCCGTCCGGCTCCAGGCAGCTGGAGCTGATGCTCGACTACTTCCCGAACGCCGACCACGCCGGCATCTACGCCGCCAAGGCGAATGGCGACTTCGAGGAGGCCGGCCTGAACGTGGAGATCCGCCAGCCTCCCGACCCGGCGGCGCCGATCAAGCAGGTGGCGGCGGGCCGCGTGGACCTGGCGATCTCCTACGAGCCCGAGGTGCTGCGCGCCCGCGACCAGGGACTCAGCGTGGTCAGCGTCGGCGCGCTCGTGCAGAAGCCGCTCACCTCGATCATCTCGCTCCCGCGCGCCAAGATCCGCAAGCCGGCGGACCTCGAGGGCAAGACCGTCGGCACGGCGGGGATCGACTACCAGCACGCCTACCTCGAGACGGTGCTGCGCGAGGCGGGCGTGGGGCCGGCCTCGGTGAAGGAGCGCAACGTGGGCTTCAGCCTCACCCCCGCTCTGCTCACCGGAAGGGTGGACGCCGTGCTCGGCGCGTTCTGGAACTACGAGGGCACCGAGCTGAAGCTGCGCGGGAAGAACCCGCAGATCATCCGCATCGAGGACGCCGGCGTGCCGAGCTACAACGAGCTCGTGCTGGTGGCGAACGAGGACGCCCTGGAGCGCGACGGCGACAAGATCCGCGCGTTCATCGGCGCCGTCTCCCGCGGAACGCGCGCTCTCAGGCGCGATCCGCGCGGCGCCATCGACGGCCTGCTCGAGGCCAATCCGGACCTGGACCCGAAGCTCCAGCGCGCGGTCGTGGACGTGACGCTGCCGCTCTTCTTCCCGCCCGAGGGCAAGCCGTTCGGCTGGCAGGACCCGGCCCAGTGGGACACCTTCTCGGCCTGGATGAAGAAGAACGACCTGCTGGAGAACCCGCCTGACCCGGCAGCAGCGCACGACAACACGCTGCTGCCGGGCGCGGGGCTCTAGCGGGCCTCGGCGACGAGGGTGTTGTGGAAGGCGGCGACGCGCCAGTCGTCGCCCTGCTCGGCGATGACCATCGTCATGCGGGAGTTGTGGATGCCCTGAAGCGGCCCGCTGGGCGCGTCCAGCGTCGCGTTCGCAACGGCCAGGATGCCCCCGGCCACCGGCCGCGCCAGGGCCAGCCGGTAGCGGACGGTGCTCCCCGCGTAGATCGTGTCGAAGATCGCCTGATGTCCGTGGGCGATGTTGTCGGCGCCCCGGTGATGCTCACCGCGGACGTTGACGAAGTCGCTCTCGTCTGCGAAGCGGGCGCCGAAGGCCGCGCCATCCGCATCGTTCCAGGCTCCCTCCAGCTGCTGGAGGATGGTCGTGGCGATGGTCGTGGGATCTGCACTCGTCGTGGTCATGTCTGCTCCAGTTCGGTAGAGTGTGCGTCCAGTAATTGGAATATCTATCAGTTGACTGGAACATTTGTCAAGTGACGACCGGCAAAAGCACTCCCAGCCTGCGAGAGCGGCGAGCGCAGCTCACCCGAGACGAGATCCTCGGAGCTGCGCGCCGCCTGTTCGCCGAGCGCGGCTACGCCCGCACGAGCGTGCGCGACATCGCCAAGGCGGCGGGGGTCTCGGCCCAGACCGTGTACGACAGCGTCGGCTCGAAGCAGGCGCTCGTGTCGTCACTCAACGACCTCATCGACGCCGAGGCGGGCATCGCCGCCCTCGCCCGCGCCGCCACCGAGTCCGAGGACCCGCGCGAGGTGGCGGCCACGAACGCGCGCATCACCCGGTCGATCCTCGAGCACTGCGGGGACATCATCCACGCCCTCGTCACGGGAGCCGCCGCAGAGCCCGAGCTCGCCGCCGTGCTCGCCGAGGGCCAGCGGCGCCACGTGGAGGGCGCCGGACGGGTCGTCGCCCTGCTCCGTGGGCTCGACGCCCTCGGCCCCGTCGATCCCGACGAAGCGGTCGAAACGCTCGCTGCGATCACCGACATCCGCTTCGCCCTCGTCCTCCAGGAGAGCTACGGCTGGTCGCTGGACCGCCTCGAGAACTGGATGGGTGACGCAAGCCGCGCGCTGCTGCTGGGTCAGTCCAGCTGAAGCCGGTGAATCTGCACAACGTCGCGGATCCGCGTCTCGACTGACCACCGGCGCTCGCGCCTGCTCGAGGAATGCGTCGGCGGCCGGCCGGCCGGGATCGGCCAGCCAGACCTCGGGCGCAAGCCGCGGCAGGAGTGACAGCAGCTGGGCGACGGCCGCCCGCTCGTAGAGAACGTCGGCTGCGAGCACGAGGTCGAACGGCGCCGCGGCTGATCAGCTCCTCGGGCTCGCGCCCAGTCGATCGCCGCGGTCTCGACCTGCACGCCGTTCGCATCCGCGTTCTGCGCCACGAGCTCGAGCGCCTCGGGATCCAGGTCGGTGGCGAGCACGCTGGCGCCCGCTCGCGCTGCGGCGATGCTGGGCACGG
The DNA here is from genome assembly GCA_963774755.1 of uncultured Thermoleophilaceae bacterium. Lineage (GTDB taxonomy): Bacteria > Actinomycetota > Thermoleophilia > Solirubrobacterales > Thermoleophilaceae > JACVRW01. Next base: position 23,989 of record CAVZGG010000019.1, read on the forward strand.
CGAGCCCGCATCCGAGCTCGACCACTCTCAGGCCGCGAAGCGGCCGGCCATCGAGCTCACGGGCGAGCGCCACGCCGCTGCGCCAGAGCACTGACCAGTAGGGAGCGAGTCGGCGCCCACTCGACCGGGCCGTGGTCGGGGAGCTCTGCGGACTCCTCCGGCTGGAGGAGGCGGAGCTCGCCGCTCGGCAGCTCCACGGCCTGCGTGATGAGCTCGTCCTGCACGATGCCGACTCTAGGTGGGAGACTCGGCGATCAAACGCGAGGAGGTAACACGATGATCGTCATGTTTTCCGCCCGCCGCCTCAAGCCAGATGCCTGGGACCAATTCCGCCGCGCCTGGGATCCGGGCGACGCCAAGCCTCCGGGCTTCCAGCGCGCCTACCACGCGCGCAACATTCGGGACGAGGACGAAGTGATCTCGTTCGGCCTATTCGACATGACCGAGGACGAGTATCGCCAGTGGCGCGCCGAGGCGGATGCCGAGGAGAACCAGCGAGTCGACAAGCTCTCGGCGTTCGTGCAGAACGAATACGTCGCCGGCGTGTACGAGGTGATCGACGTCGTCGACGACTGACCGAGGCGCTACTTCTCGTCCAGGTCCAGCGACAGCGAGTTGATGCAGAAGCGCTGACCCCCGGGGCCCGGGCCGTCGGGGAACACGTGGCCGAGGTGGCCGCCGCAGCGGGCGCAGGTCACCTCGGTGCGCACCATCCCGAGGCTGCGGTCCTCGTGGAGCTCCACGGCGTCGGCCACAGCCGGCTCGGTGAAGCTCGGCCAGCCGGTGCCGGAGTCGAACTTCGTGTCCGAGCTGAACAGCTCGTTCCCACACGCGCCGCAGCGGTAGATGCCGTCGGCCTTCGAATGCGTGTAGGCACCGGTGAACGGTGGCTCGGTCCCCTTTTCGCGAAGGATGTGAAAGCGATCGGCGTCGAGCTCCTCGCGCCACTCCTGCTCGGTCTTTTCAAGCTTTTCAGTCATGCCTCAAGAGTACGCAGGCACGCGCAAATGCCGCAGTTGAAGCGCGTAGCACCCGGCCAGCGCCGCGTACTCCTCATAACGCGCGAAGAACTCGCGGACCTCGTCCTCGGTCGCGCGCCGGCCCAAGGCCCGCCGCCAGGCCCACGAACTTCAGGTAGGCCACGTCGAGTGCGGGCAGCTGGTCGTCGCGGCCCTGCCCGCCCACCGCCAGCATCTCGAGCGTCCAGTTGCCGATGTTCGGGATCGCGCGCAGGCGCCGCCAGGCCGGCTCGTGCTGGCTCAGGTCGGCGCGTCCGGAGGCCACCTCGCGCGCCGCTCGCACCAATGCGATCGAGCGCTTCGGCGCAAGGCCGCAGGCGTCGAGCTCCGCGGGCGAGCGCCCGGCCAGCCAGTCCGCCGAGGGCGGCGCGTGGAGCGTTCCGCAGGAGCTGCGGCGCCCGTGGCGGCGCACGATCCTGCGCTCGATCGCCGCCGCCCGGCCGGAGTCGATCAGCTGCTCGCAGACCGCCCACGCGAGCGCCTCGAACGGCTCGGGACGCCGGCGCGGCCGCAGCCACGGCTTGCGGCGGATCACCGGCCCGATCAGCGGGTCCCAGCGAAAGCGACGATGAAACGTGCCCAGGTCATGATCGACACCCAACGCGAACCGCATGCGCTCGATGCCCTTCAGTGCAGCGTCCCTGGGCCCGGCATCGGCTCGAATCCGAACCGCAGAACCAGTACCCCACGCCCGTACCACCACCTGCTCCTCGCCGATCCAGAGCGCCCGCGTGAGGGCGCCGTCGCGCGCGATCATCACTCCGTCGCGTCCCGGCCCCGGGAGCCTGTACGCCCCGGCGGGAACGACGTCTTGCTCGACCGTGGTGGCTATCGGTCCTTCAGGAGGTGGACGTCGACCAGGAATGAGCGGCTGCCGGCCACGTCGACCTTCTTGCCGCGGCCGCGGCCACCGCCGAGGCGGAGCGATGCGCCCCTCTTCGGCCTGCGCAGGACCCGCACGAGCAGGAAGGTCATCACGCCGACGAGGAAGCCGCCCGTGGCGGCGGCGACGGCCGCGGGAAGCGAGACCTCCACGCGGCGCTCGATCGGCCTGGGCTCGGCGAGAACCGGGAGCGGGCGCACCTCGCCGTGCTGCTCGGGGTCCGGAAGGGCGGCGTGCTCCGACATGGCGGCCAGTGTACGGCAAGGCTGCGCGCCGGGCCGAGCCCGGCGCTTGCCCCACGTCAGAGGGTTCGCTCGTACACCCGGTACTTCTTCACGATCTCGCCGCCCATCGCCTCCATGGCGCGGTTCATGGCCTTGTTCGTCTCGAGGATCCAGCCCATCTCGCCGCCCTTCACGCGGGTCGCCTGCGGCCATGTCGAAGTGCTCCGCGTACAGGCCCGCCGCCACGCCCGTGTGCTGGTAGGCCGGCTTCACGCCCAGGAAGCCGACCCGGCAGCGATCGACGATCCGGCGCCGATTCAGGTAGTACCACCATCCGCTCGGCAGCACCCGGCCGTTCATCTTCTTCAGCACCTGGTTGATGTCCGGCACGGTGATCGCCATGCCCACCGTCTTGCCCTCGGAGTCCTCGGCGATCATGAACCAGTCGCGGTCATAGACGATCTGCAGCTCCTGGGCGTACGCGTCCACGTCCTCGTCCGTGTAGGGCACGAACCCGAAGTTGCGCGACCAGGCCTCGTTGTAGATCTCGGCGAAGGCGTCCAGGTCGCGGCGCAGGTGCAGGCGGCTCATCTTGCGGATGCGTATCCCGTGCTTGGGCTCGAGCTTCTCCGCCAGGTCCCAGATGATCGGCATCACGTTCTCGCGGCCCGGAGATGTGGAGCGTCCACATGAACGTGTCCACCGACTTCTCGAGCCCGGCCTCCTCGCACAGCCGCTGGTAGTAGGGCGGATGCCACGCCTGGCGGATCATCGGCTCGCGGTCGAAGCCCTCGATCAGCACGCCGCTCTCGTCGTTCATCGTGAAGTCCATCGGGCCGACCATGCGGTCGCGGCCGCGCTCGGCGAGCCAGGCGGCGGCCGCGTCGAGCAGGGCCCGCATCACCTCGATGTCGTCCTCCAGCTCGAGGAAGCCGAACATCCCCCAGGCATTGCCCTGGTACTCGTTGAAGGCGCGGTCGATCTGAGCGCTGATCCGCCCCACAACCCGCCCGTCACGCCGGGCCAGGAACAGCTCGGCCTCGCCGTGCTTGAAGAACGGGCCGGTGCGAGGGATGAGGAACAGGTGCCGCTCGATCTTGAGCGGGGGAATCCACTGCTCCGCGTTAGAGTGCAGGCGGAACGGGAGCTCGATGAACTCGCGCCGTTCCCCGCGCGAGGAAACGGGCGCTACCTCGACTGACACGGCGCGGGACTGTATATGCCAACGGCTATCGACCTATTCGAGAAGGCACGCCGCCACGAGCGGCTGGAGCAGCTCCAGGCTGCTCGCGATCACGATCTGATGCCCTACTTCCGGGTGCTCGAGGGACCGGCTGGTCCCGTGGTCGAGATGGAGGGCCGGGAGCGCATCATGCTCGGCTCGAACAACTACCTCGGGCTGACCGCCGACCCCCGCGTGAAGGACGCGGCGCGCGACGCGCTCGAGCGCTTCGGCACCGGCCTGACCGGCTCGCGCTTCCTGAACGGGACCCTCTCGATGCACCTCGAGCTCGAGAGCAAGCTCGCCGACTGGATGGGCACCGAGGACGCGCTCGTCTTCACCACCGGCTACCTGGCCAACACCGGCACCATCGGAACGCTGCTCGGCCCCGGCGACACGGTCATCTGCGACTCGGGCGACCACGCCTCGATCCTCGACGCGGTCACGATGTCGCGGGCGCGCATCCGCCCGTTCCGGCACAACCGGCTCGACAAGCTCGAGACCATGCTCCAGCGCGCCGAGGGCGACGGCGGCGGCGTGCTCGTGGTGGTGGACGGCGTCTTCTCCATGGAGGGTGACATCGCGCCCCTTCCCGACATCGTCGCGCTCTGCCGGGAGCACGGCGCCCGCCTGATGATCGACGAGGCCCACGGCGTGGGCGTGCTCGGCGCTCGCGGCGCCGGTGCCTGCGAGCTGATGGACGTGGAGAGCGAGGTGGACCTGCGCATGGGCACCTTCTCGAAGTCGCTCGCCTCCTGCGGCGGCTTCATCGCCGGGCCCGCCGACGTGATCGACTTCCTGCGCGTCCAGTCGCGCTCCTTCATGTTCACCGCGTCCGCGGTGCCGGCCGCGATAGGCGCGGCGCTGGGCGCCCTCGAGATCATCCGCTCCGACGAGGGCCCGCAGCTGATGGCGAAGGTGCTCGAGAACGCCCGCTACCTGCACAGCGGCCTGGCTGACCTCGGCTACGGGGTGATGGAGCCGAACCGGCTGCCGGACGGCTCCGAGGTGATCACGCCGATCGTGCCGGTCCTGGTGGGCGACGACTGGAAGGCCGTCTTCCTATGGAAGGCCCTCTACGACGCCGGCGTGTACGTGAACGTGGCGATCTACCCGGCCGTGCAGCGCGGCGGCGCGCTCCTGCGCACGAGCGTGATGGCCACGCACGAGAAGGAGCACCTCGACCGCGCCCTTGAGGTCTTCGAGAGAGTCAAGGGCACGGTCGATGGCATCGAGCCGCCGAATCTGGGAGCCCCCTCCTCGAGGGTTAGCCCCCCAGGAGGTAGTTGACGGTTCGGTCCATCAGGTCGGCGCGGTTCGCCGCCCCGTCGACGCCCTCGAGCCCGAATCCGAACATCAGGCCGAAGCGCGTCTTCGTGACCGCGGCGTCCTCGAAGATCCGCTGCGAGCGGACCCAGTCGTTCAGGTTCGAGGACGGTCCCTCCGGATGGGCACCCGGGATGGCCCAGCCGCCCTGATCCGTCTCGAAGGACGTCTCGGCGGTGGTCACGCCGTTGACGGTCACCTTCGTGTCGTCGACGAGCATGCCCGGCACCGTCAGCGTGCCCCAGTCGGTGGCGTAGACGATGGAGATCTCAACCTTCTTCCCGAAGTACTGGGACAGGTTGACCTTCCACTCGTTCCAGCCGCCGGAGTTCCCGGAGGCCGCGTTCCACGTACCGGTGGTGCCGGTGGAGGTACAGCTGCCCGCGCCTCCATTGCCGGCCGGATCGAACGTCGTGTAGTGGCGGAGGTGGTTGTGCAGCTCCTCCGACCAGCCCGACGGGCAGCTGGCGCCCGTGTCGGTGCCGGTGTGACCGTTCATGTCGGGCAGCGTCGTCCAGTCGTTGTTGAACGTGCCGTCCGCGTTCTGCGTGCGCGCCTCCACGAACACGAAGTCCCAGTCCTGCTCCGTGTTGTAGGACGTGAAGAACGACAGGTCTGCCGGCTGCCCGCTGGCGAGCCCGGTCAGGTCGATCGTCCTCTGCAGGCGCTTGTACCCCTCGTTGATGTTCTGAGAGGTCATGTACCACTCGCCCGTGTGCGGGTCGAACGGCTTGTCACCCTCGGTTACCCAGTCCGCCGCCTGCTCGCTCGCGAACTGCGGGTACGTCTCGGGCTCGAGAATGCTCGACGTGACCAGGTGCGTGCCCGTCTCGATCCCAGCGAACGAGTGGTTCTCGGCGCTGTCGGGTCCGTTCAACGTCGCCTCCCAGCCGTCGAGCGGTGCAGTCAGACCGGTGACCGGGTTGATGCTCCCGTCCTCGTTCTGGCCGCCGCCGTCCGCTCGCACGTACGACCCCAGGTAGTACTGGGCGAAGTCGTTCGAGAGCGGCTGGCACTTGCCACCGTCGGTCGTCTGGAGGTCGCCGTCGCACGTTGACGCCGGGAAGCCCTCCTGCGGGTACTCCACGAGGTCGTACTGCCGACCTGCGTTCACGCCCTGAAGCGCGACCCGGCCGCCCTCGTTCACGAAGTCACGCACCGCTGTGATCGTGCGATGCGCCTCCAGGTCCGCCACGCCCGGCGTTGGGCCGATGCGCGTGACGTTGTCGTTGCCGGTGTACCAGATCACCGCGTCGAAGTGGCTCAGCACTCCGAGCGGGTCCGGGGCCTTGCGGTTCTCGGCGTCGTAGTCGTACACGTCGTGCGGGGTGTCTCCGAGAGCCTCTGTGTAGTACGAGAGGTAGTTCGGGGCCGTCACGTCGTCGTACGGCGGCAACGCGCTGTTGCCGCTGTAGTCCTCCACGGCCAGGACGAGCACGTCCGCATTCGAGTCGGAGCGCACCTTGTAGGTGAAGGAGTCACTCGTGCGGTGCTTCTTCTTTGAGGTGAACCACACCTTCACGGTGTCGCCCGGGTCCGTGCCGGTGACCGTGCCGCGCATGCGGTGGTACCAGTAGTCGCCCTCGTCGCCGTAGCGGAGGCCTCCCTGCCACTCGTTCGTGGACTTGGTCTGGGTGCGGCCGCCGTTCACCTGATACCTCAGGCTAATCTTGCCGAGGTCGCGGCGAGCGTTCACCTGGACGATCTGCGGGTTCCCGTAGGACATCGCGAAGTCGTCCACGACGAAGTTCGGCGCCTTGTTGCCGAGGTGGCTGTCCGGGCGCGACGCGTCGTCCGCGGAGCGCGCCAGGTCGAGCGCGAACTGCACATGCTTCTCGAACTCCTCCTGAACGTCGGCCTCGACGTCCTGGAAGATGAAGCCGCTGCCCGTCCCGACGCCCGGGCTGCCCTCCGGCGTGAAGGATTGCACGCGGTCCGCCTGATACATGTGGTCGTTCGTATCGCCGTTCGTGGTGTAGAGCTCAGCCCCCACGTCCGGGTCGAACCCCGGAATCGCCGGGTTCTCGTCGTCGCCGGCCAGCGCGGTCATGATCGGCTCGTCCGCGAAGCGGGTATCGACCTGCCAGCCGGGAGGCCAGAGCAGCAGCCGCCCGAATGTGTGGTCGTTCTTGTTCGACGTGAAGTGCACGCGGTCCATGAGCGACAGGAACGCCTGGGTCTCCGGCTCGGAGGCCGGTCCCGTGCCGTGGTAGGTCTCGGACGAGCGCTCCCTATTGGAACCCTCGTCGTCGTAGGACCAGCGCGTCGGGAAGTTGCGGTTCGGGTCCACGCCGTCGATGGCGGTGATCTCCGGGTTGTCGTCGTTGTTGCGCAGGTTCTTGCGCCACAGCCGGTTCTCGGGCGTGAACGTGAAGTCGTAGCCGTCGGGGTTGGCGATCAGGATGAACCACAGCTCACGCGTGTCGACGAGCTTGGTCAGCTCCTTCGAGGAGACGCCCTCCACCGGCTGCCCGTCGGTACCGCGGGCTGTTCCGCTGCGGCCGTAGTTGTCCAGGAACAGTCGCAGCGTGCGGCGCTCGGTCTCGCCGGCGAGCCACTCGCGTGCATGCTGGACCGCCGAATAGAGGACCGCGGGGCGCTTGCCGTCCTTGTGCTTGCGCGCGCCCTTCGTAACCTTCATGGCGTAGATCGGCACGCCGTTGATGGTGTGGCCGATCGTCTCGAGCTTCGCGATGTCGGAGTAGCGACTCGCGAGATTCTCCATCTGCGTCTTAAGGTTCACCGTGGGGTTCCCGGCGGCGCTCGACATGGCGATGTCGGTGCGCGCCCACGGCCGCCAGACCGTCCAGCCGCCGGCGGCCTGCGCGGCGCCCGCCCGGAGGGCCGTCCGGCCCCGGCGGTCGCGGATCAGATTCGTCCTGATGCCGGCGCGCCGCAGCTTCGCGACCTGTCGCTTGGTAGCGACGATCTCGATCCCGCCTCGGCGCTGACCCTCGAGGATGTCAAAGCCCTGGCGCTTCAGCTCACGTAGCTGGGCAGCACCACGTGCCTTTGCCTTGTATGCGTTGAGGCCGGTGTCCGCTGACGCGGGCGCTGCGGTCGCGAAGACTGCGACCAGCGCGATGACCAGAGCAAAGACTGAACGGGACCTCATCCAATTCCCTCCCACAAGATTTGGTTTGCGACGAGCGTCTTGCTCGCCGAAGTTCGGGAGCCTAGTACTCCGACGCCTCCAGCGACTACTCGGGTCTCCAAAACGCAGTGCTTGCGCTAGCTGGGAGCCTCGGAACCTCGTGCGCCGGGACGTCCGCGCACGCGGTCGGCGAGGCCCGCGAGCCCCGGTGGGAGGCGGCCGTCGGTGGACAGCCACGACCCGGCGAGGATCAGGAGGAGGCCCACGGCGACGCCCGTGGTCACGCTCTCGTCGAGGATCGCCACGCCCAGTGCGAGAGCCACGACCGGGTTCACGTAGGTGATGATGGTCGCCCGGCTCGCCCCCACCTCGGCGATCAGACGGAAGAAGAGCAGGAACGCCGCGGCCGAGCAGACGAGGCCGAGCACCACGATCGACGCGATCGCCTCGGCGGAGGGCACGGCGTCCGGCACGTCGGCCAGGGCGAACGGCGTGACGAGCACCGTTGCGAGGGCGAGCGACGCTGCCACGGGCCCCAGCGGGTCCACGTCCGAGAGCTTCCGCTTCACGATCATCGGGCCGACGGCGTAACAGAAGGCCGCCAGGAGCACCGCCAGCGAGCCCAGCAGCTCGTCGGTGTGCCCGCCCACGTCGATCCCAACGAGCGCCACGACCCCGACCAAACCGATCAGCATCCCCACGAGCCGACCGCGGGTCGGTCGCTCCGAGTGATCGAAGCGCAGGGCAAGCAGAGCCACGAACAGCGGCACAGCGGCGATCAGGATCGCAGCGAACGAGGAGCTGATGTGTACCTCCCCGAATCCGATCAACGGCCACGGGATGGCCATCTCGATGGCCGCGAAGACCGTGAGGACACGCCAGCGCTCCCCAAGGCCGCGCAGGGCGCCGAGCTTCCAGGCGACCGGCAAGAGCACGACCGCGGCCAGCGCGAGGCGGGACCAGGCCACGACGCTCGGCGACATTTCGTCGACGGCCACCTTGATGAATAGGTAGGGCACACCCCAGATCACCGAGACGGCCGCGAACAGCACCCAGCCGCGTGCGCTCACGTGATGGCCCTCAGTCCGGCCGCGGTGACGGCCGCCGCCAGCACGACCACGAGCAGCGGAGCGCGCAGCAGGATGGCGACGCCGCCCGCGAGGAGGCCGGCGGCGCGTTCGTCGAGCACGAGCTGCTCGTCGCTGGCAAAGGCCTGCGTGGCCACGAGCGCTGCGAGCAGCGCCGGCGCGAGCAGTTGCACCACCCGGCCCGCGCCCTCGGGGAGCTGGCGCCCGGCGGCCAGGACGGGGCCCGGCGGCCTTGAGGGCGATGGTCGCCATGCCCACCAGGATCACGCAGAGCCAGACGGTGTTCACGATGAGCGTCTCCGGACGAGGCCGACGAGGCAGGCGGCGGTGGCGGCTATCACCGGAATCCCGGCGGGCGTGATCGGAGTGAGCGCGAGGGCGATGCCCGCGCCGATCAGGGCGGCGCCGACCGCGATCCGCCCGTTAGAGCGGAGCAGCGGGGCGAGCAGCGCGAGGAAGAGCGCTGGGAAGGCCGCGTCGAGACCCAGCGTCGCGGGGTCGGTGAGGCTGTCCCCGGCGAGCACGCCGACCGCGGTGCCCGCGTTCCAGCCCAGGTAGAGGATGCCGCCGGCCCCGAGCAGGACCTTGATGTCGAATCTGCCGTCGCGGCTCGAGAGCGCCCAGCTCTCGTCCACGAGCAGCTGGGCCTCCAGCAGGCGCCGCACGGGGCCGCCGCGAAACGCCCCGGATGCGGCCAGCGCCATCGGCGCGTAGCGGGCGTTCAGGAGCACCGCGGCGCCGATTGCGGCGGCCGCGGTGCCTCCGGCGCCGAGCACGGATACGATTGCGAACTGCGCGGAGCCGGCGAATGTGGTGGCGGACATGACCATCGCCGCCAGGGAATCGACACCGGCGGCCGTCGCCAGTACGCCGAACGACGCACCGAAGGCGACGATCGCCGGCATCAGCGGGAGCATCACGCGCATCCCGTCCCTGTAGCTGGCGTCCGTCATGAAGCCAACCAGGCTAGTTAGCGGCGCGCCTTGGCGACCGCCCAGCTGAGCGCTGCGTTCATGCTGGCACCTCCTTGCGAGCTTGGAACTTCAGAATCTCCACGATCTCCGCCGTCCGATGGAACGGATCGGCCACGGCGCGGCCGTCCACGATGCCGACCGCGGCACGGAGCTCGCCTCCGACGTAGGCGAGCAGAGCTGGGCTATTCGGGGCGCGGCGGTCGTCGAGTGCGGCGAGGCGCCAGAGCTCCTGGCTGTTGGCCTCGGTGGCGTGGGTGATGGTGATCGGCTCTGTCATGTCGGCTCCTTTCACCTCTCAAACGCTCGTGGCGCGCTGTTTGGGAGATAACCGGCTAAATCGTTATGCCAGAAAGCTTAGCACCAGCTAAACTGTTTTGCCAGTTATGGCACCGGGAGAATCCACACCCGCCAAGACCGCGCCCCAGCCGCTCTATCTGGTGCAGCGGTTCGTGAACAGCGTCGACGTCGAGAGCGGCGAGGACGAGCTCTCGAGCCCCGACGCGCTGCGCGACTGGTTCGTGGAGCGCGGCCTGATGAGCGCCGACGACGAGGTCGGGCCCGCTGACCTCAGGCGGGCGATCGACGTGCGTGAGGGCCTGCGAGCCGTGCTGCTCCACAACAACGGGCACCCGCTCGACGAGGAGCGCGTGGAGCGCCTCGACCGTGCCGTGCGCCGCGCCGGCGTGCGCGTGCGCTTCGAGGGCGGGCGCGACCCCGAGCTGGTGCCCGACGCCGACGGCGTGGACGGCGCGGTGGCGCGCCTGATGGCGATCGTGGCCGCCGCCGTGGAGCACGGCCGCTGGGAGCGGCTCAAGGCCTGCCCGCGCGAGGAGTGCGAGTGGGCGTTCTACGACAAGTCGAAGAACCGCTCGGGACGCTGGTGCACCATGGAGTCCTGCGGGAACATCGAGAAGGCCAAGGCGTTCCGCGAGCGCCGCCGGCGCTAGTCCTCCAGGGTGTGGACCTTGAACAGGTTCGTGCCGCCTGCGCTGCCGGCCGGCAGCCCCGCGGTGATCCCGATCTTGTCGCCGATCTGCGCGAAGCCCTCGCGCTCGGCCACGTGGGCGCAGGCCTCGATCAGCCCGAGCGTGTCCATGGGCTCCTCGTTCAGGCGCGGGTGCACACCCCAGAGCAGCTGGCAGCGCCGCACGACGTCCCTGCGCGGCGACAGCGCCAGGACCGGCGCCTTCGGCCGGTAGGCCGAGATCAGGCCCGCGGTGGTGCCCGTGTTGGTCGGCGAGACGATGCACTTGAGGCCCAGCTGGTAGACGGCGCCCACCGCTCCGAAGGCGATCGCGTGATACTGGTTGTTCGCCTGCGGCCCGCGCTCCGCGAGCCAGCGGCCGTAGGGAAGCTCGCGCTCGGTGGTCTGCGCGATCGACGCCATCATCTGGACCGCTAGCACCGGGTGCTTCCCGACGGCGGTCTCCTGGGAGAGCATCACGGCGTCGGTGCCGTCGAAGATCGCGTTGGCCACGTCGGCCACCTCGGCGCGCGTCGGGCGCGTTGAGTGAACCATGGACTCGAGCATCTGGGTGGCGGTGATCGTGGGCTTTGCGTAGCGCCCGGCCACCGCCAGCAGCCGCTTCTGCACCAGCGGGACCTCCTCGATCGGCAGCTCGATGCCGAGGTCGCCGCGGGCGATCATGATGCCGTCGGCCGCCTGGATGATCTCCTCGCCGTTCGCCGCCGCCTGGGGCTTCTCGATCTTCGCGATCAGCGGCACCTCCACCCCGCGCGTCTTGAGGTGCTCGCGCACCGGGTCGAGGTCCTCGCGGCGACGCACGAACGAGAGCGCGAAGAAGTCCACGCCCAGGTCGAGGCCAACGTCGATCAGCCCGATGTCCTCCTCGCTCACCGCCGGCAGTGAGACGGTCACGTTCGGCAGGTTGAGCCCCTGCCGCGAGGCCACGCTCCCGCCCACCTCCACCTTGGTCACGACGTCGCCGTCGCGCACCTCCGCCACCCGCAGCCGGACGGCGCCGTCCGCCAGGTAGAGCACGTCGCCCTTGTCGCACAGCTCCGCGAATCCCTCCCACGCCACCGGCAGCCGCTCCGAGGTGCCGTCGACCTGCTCGCCCGTGAGCACCACCTGCGAGTCGCGCGCCAGCTCCGCCACTCCGCCCGCCACCGGGCCGATGCGCAGCTTCGGTCCGGGCAGGTCCCCGAGGATCGCCACATCCCTGCCGGCCCGCTCGGCCGCAGCCCGGACCGTTTGGGCGATCTCCCGGTGCTGGTCCGGGGTGCCGTGCGCAAAGTTCAGCCGGGCGACGTCCATGCCCGCTCGGATCATCTGCTCGAGAACGTCGAGATCCTGAGACGACGGACCGATGGTCGCGACGATCTTCGTGGAGCGCATCGCCTCCAACATACCCATCACGGCCCTTTCACGAAAAGGCCGCTCTTAGCGACAGAGCGCCGAGAAGCGATGTTGACGGTTGAGACACGAGAGGCTTTGATGGGCAACGGCTTCGGGACAGTTCGAGCCGCGTGTCTGGCCCAATCACACATGCGATTCACGCCGCCGTCCAGAAGCCTGGGGTATCTGCGTTCATGTTGTCGAAGTAAGAGATTCGCACCAAGTGCGGGGAGGTCTGGATGGGCAAGTCGGCCACGATCGACGCTGGTCAAGAGCAGCATCTGCAAGCACTGGAGTACGCCAATCGCGTACGACTTGCGCGGGCTCGAATGAAGCGTCGAATCGCCGCGGGCGAGCTCTCGGCTGCTGAGGTGGTCCTCAGCTGCCCCTGGCAGGCACACAGCATGTCGATCAGCGACCTGCTGATGAGCCAGAAGCGCTGGGGTAGGGCCCGCTGCAGAAGGCTGCTGGTCTCACTCGGCGTTCCCGAGAACAAGCAGGTCGGGACCCTCACCGAGCGCCAGCGCCTGGCATTGGCAGCTGTGCTCACCGCGAAGAACGCCCCGGCGGGATCAGAAGCCGCCGCGCAGCCCACGGACGCAACCGCATGCCCCCAAGTCCGACGCGGGGCTCGCTTGCGACTCGTGAACGCGCGCTGACGGCCGCCTGACCGGAGCAGAGTGCATGGGCGGCCGGGGAGAGGCCGGCCGCCCATCGCTCGCCAGCTAGACCGGCTTGCGGCCCAGTTCTTCGAGCGGCTCGTCGGCCGTCAGGCCGGGACCGGTCGTGGCGAGTTCCACGATGTGACCGTCCGGGTCGCGGAGGTAGACGGACTTGAAGTAGGTCCGGTCCATCACCTCGGTCACCGGGATGCCGCGGGCGGTCAGGTAGTCGCGCCAGCCGCCCAGCTCCTCCTCGCTCTCGACCGCGAGGGCGAAGTGATGGGTCGAGCCGCGGCCGACGGAGCCCTCGTCGAGGTCGGGATACTCGAGGCAGGTGATGAGCGTGCCGGGGCGGCCCTCCTCGTCGCCGAAGAAGAGGTGGCGCGCGCCCTGGTCGTCCTCGTTCACCGTCTGCTTAACGAGGCGCATTCCGAGCAGGTTGCGGTAGAAGCCGACCGAGCGCTCCACGTCCTTGCAGAGGAGCGTCACGTGGTGAAGCCCCGCGATGCGGAGGCGGCGGCCGTTCACCGGAACCCGAGGCCGCCAGAGCGGCGCTTGAAGAGCTCGCGCATCGCGTAGAAAGTAGCGGCGAAGACGGCCACACCGAGCAGGAGCAGCACCCAGAGCTTCACGGGTCCGAGGCCGAGGGCCACGGCCGTGACCGCCACGAAGGCCGCCGCTCCCGCGAGCAGCGAGGAGTGCGAGCGGTAGCCGGCCATGTGCTCTCGGAGCGCCAGCTCGCCGCCTCCGAGCCCCGCCAGCACGAGCCCCGCCACGACGAAGCGGGCGCCGCCGTCGCTGCCCTTCACCGCTCCCCAGAGGATCAGGACGATGCCGATCAGAATTACGAGCTCGGACAGCGGGAAGCCGCCCCAGGGCGCTCTGGGGCGCTCGTGGAGCGATGGGCGGCCTGGCCGCGGGGGTGGGCCCGACCCGGCCTCCTGCCGGAGCGCACGCTCCCGCCGCGCGGCGTCGCGCTCGGCGCGCGTCGAGTCACCGCGCTTGCGGCTTCGCCGACCCATGTCAGGTGGCTAACGGACAGCCCGAGCTGATGACGACTCGCCACCAGCCCATGAGCATCCCGATAAAGCTCCAGCGCGGCCGCACGTGCCAGTGGCGGCAGCCGGGCTCGCCGATGTCCTCGTGCGAGACGCGAACCCACTTGTAGCGCTCCGGAGCCAGCAGCATCTGCTCGATCAGCTGGCGGTTCTGCTCCTCGACCCAGGTGCGGTCCGAGAGCGCGCGGCGGGAGTCCGCCACACGGTCCGCGAGGTCGTCACGCAGCTCCTCGAGCTCGCCCAGCGACAGCAGGCGTGGCCCGCCGCCGCGTCCGGCCACCACCGGCCGGGGCATGTTCGTACGGGGCCAGGTGGAGCAGAACAGCTGAGACAGCTGGTTCTCGAGACGGGCGATCTGGTCGAGCAGCGTGCGGCGCGCCGCGCGCTCGTCTGGAAGCGGGAGCGTGCTGGGCGCAAGCGGTTGGCCGACTGTCCGGCTGAGAACGTCAGGCACGAGGCCTCAAGTGTAAAGCGTCTCGGCCGCGCACCAAAGCGCTTCCTCCAGGCTGATGCGCGGCACGCCCTTCACGCCCAGCGCGCAGAGGATCATGTGCTCGGTGTCGGGCGTCACGCCCGCGTCCTCCCCCACCTCGCCGAGCACCACGGCCACGGGGCGCTCCCCGTCGGCGATCACGAGCTGCCGCGCCGACAGCGGCCGCGTCTCCCCCAGCGTCTCGTCCGAGCGCGCCAGGCGCAGCCCCAGATTGCCGTCCACGCGCGCGGCGTCCAACGCGATCAGCGGCACGCCCGTCTCCGCGATGGCGATCGTGAGCGCATCGTCCACCACGTTCTCGCTCTGGAGCCCACCCTGCTTCAGGCGCCGCAAAGCCACGCCCTCCACCGGCGTGCGATCGGTGTCCGGGTCGATGCCAACCTGGCGCGAGAAGACGCGGTAGGCCCACGGAACGGGGTCCTGGCGCATGTGCACCACCTTGCCGCCCGTGTAACGGTCGGCAAGCATGCGCAGCCGCTGTTTCAGCTCCCGCGGCGACGGGCCCGGATGAACCTCCATGCGCGCGTGCACGAGGCTGAGCTGCGGGAACTCGTCGGCCAGCTCAGGCTCGACCCAGCCGTCCACGAGATCGAGCTCGGTCATCCGCGCAGCCGCTCCGCCCGCGTGCGCAGCTCCTGCTCCGTGATGTTGCCGAGCTTCGTGCCGGCCACCTTTCCGCCCGCGTGTACGAACACGGTGGTCGGGCAACCGCCCACGCCGTAGAGATTCGCCACCGCACCATCCTGATCGACGGCCACCGGCTGCGTCCAGCGGCGCTCCTCCACGAGCCGCCTGATCTCCTCGCGCTTCTTGTGGGTGAAGAAGACCGTGGCGAAGCCAACCCCGTCGAGATCGCCCTTGAGCCTCTCGGTCCGGTCCACCTGCGGGTAGCAGTCGGCCCCGCGGTCGAAGATGAAGGTGAGGACGAGCGGCCGCTTGCGCAGTTCGCAAACGTTCACCACGTCCTTCGAGACGAGCTCGCACGCCGGCCGCGCGCCCGCCTGCTTCGGGCAGGGCTCCTTCTGGCACACGTTGGCGTCGCCGCTGATCGGACCGGTGGCGGACGGAGCGGCGAACGCCTTCAGCCGCTTGCCCACGGGCGGCCCCTCGAGCCCCTCGCCGCTGTTCGGGATCGTCTGCACGAACAGGAGGACCGCCAGTCCCATGAACAGCACGATGCCGACGAGCCAGGCGTACTTGTTGCCCGCCTGCGGCATCTCCGGCCGGCGCACCGGCTCCGGGTGAGTGCGGTCCCGCTCGGCGAGCCGCTCCCCCGGCGAGAGGTCCTCGAAGCGGTCCCTGTCGTCGGTCACGTGCTGTCGGCCTGAGGCCTGCGGAGCCGCACGGCTGCCAGCAGGTCGCGAACTCGGAACGGGCCGTGCTCCTCGGCCCACATGAGCGCGGCGGGCAGCACGATCATCACGCCGAGCAGGGAGACGGTGAGGTCCACCACGGTCACGATGCCGAAGTCGCGCAGCATCCGGATGTCGGAGAAGATCAGCGCGGCGAAGCCGGCTATCGCGGTGGAGCCGGAGGCGAGCACCGCGGCTCCGGTGGACGCGTAGGCGAGCTCGATCGCCCTCGCCGGGCCCGCGCCCCCGTCGCGCTCCTGGCGGTAGCGCGACGACAGCAGCACGCTGAACTCAGTCGAGATCGCGATCACGAGCGCTCCCAGGGTCACCGACATCGGGTTGAGGTCCACCTCGAGCGGACCCGGCAGCAGGCCGAGGATGAACAGCACGAGGCCAGACCAGCCCGTGGCGAGCGCGATCGGGATCAGTGGGACGGCCGCCTCGCGCGCCGAGCGGCGCGCGGCGAACAGCACGAGGAAGACGCCCGCGAGCGCCGCGAGCAGCGTGAGCGCCCGCCGCCACGGCGAGGACAGCGAGCTGTTGGCCTCCGCGGCAAGCACGGGCAGGCCCACCACCGAGGCGGTCACGCCCTCGGGCGGCTTCAGCGCGGCCTTGATGTCGTCAACCACCTCCTTCTGGCGGTCGAGTGGCATCAGCCTGATCCCGAACGCGAGGTTGGCGGTCGTGCGGTCGGCGGTCACCACGCCCTGGGAGAAGTAGCTCGGCACCACGTCGAGCAGCGTGCTCACCTGCGCCTGCGTGGCCGTGCTGAAGAGGTCGGGGAGCGAAAGCGCGGGGCACAGCTCGGGCGGGTTCCGTTTCTGGGTACAGCGCTTGCCCTGGCGATAGCCGTGCTCGCGCAGCACCCGGTTCTGGAAGCTGGTCATCCAGGCGATCACCTTTGGGTCGGTGATGTCCTCGGCGCGCACGGTCACGTCGATCTCGCCGGACACTCCGGTCTCGTCCTGGAGCACGTTCACGTCGCGCAGGGCCTGGAGGTCCTGCGGCACGAGCTCGCGCACGTCCGAGACCACCTCGCTCTGAGTGTCGAGCGCCAGGCCCACCACGGCCACGGCCAGCCCGATCGCGAGCACGCGCCGCGGACGGGAGAGCGCCACGCCCAGCGCCCGCCAGGATCGGTCCGCGAGCCACTCGCGGGCGGCGTGCGCACGCGGGTGTTCCCGCAACGCGGACGCCCGCGCACGCAGCCTCGAAGGGGTGCGCTCGCCCGGGCTGCCACGGAAGCGCACAAGCGCGGCGAAGCCCGCGCAGAGCGCGCAGCCCAGCGCCAGCACGATCCCGAGCACCAGGAGCAGGCCGAAGCCGCGCACCATCGGCACCGGGGACAGCAGCAGCACGAGGAATCCGGTGGCCGTCGCGAGACCTGCCGTGAGGATCGTCGGCCCGCCCGCCACCGCGGCTGTGACAGCCGGCTCGGGGTCGCCGCGCGCCTCCGCCTCGTCGAAGCGGGCCTGGAACTGGATCGCGTAGTCCACCGCCAGCCCGATCAGCACCGGCAGCGCCGCGATCGAGGCCATCGTGAGACTGCCGCCCGCGATCGACAGCGCGCCGAAGGTCATCGCCGCCGCGGCGAGCGCGAGGCCCAGCGGCAGCAGCCGCAGGCGCGAGCGGAACACGACCGCCAGCGTGGCGGCCATCAAGAGCAGCGCGGCGCCGAGCAGGATGAAGATCGAGCGCTGCACGGCGTCGGCGAGGCCCTCCGCGACCACGGGCACGCCCGTGACGATGTAGCGCGCGCCCTCCCGCGGCCTGAAGACCTTCTCCCCGGTGGCCTCACGGATCAGGTCGATCGCGCGAGCCTGCTCGGCCTCCGTGAGGTCCGGCCGCAGGCGGATCTGGATCAGCGCCGAGTTCTTCGACGGAAACAGGTAGGCGAAGCGCGACTTCGGAACGCCGGACGCCCCGGCGGTACGGTCGAACACGAGCGCGGAGACGAACGAGGGATCGTCGATCCGCGGGATGCCGCTGATGCCGTACTTGAGCGCCTGCCGCAGGGTGTCGTTGATGAACTGCGCCTGGACCGCGTCCGCGGCGGCGCGAGCCAGTCGCTCCTGCTCCGCGCGCGAGTCGCCGCGCCGCTTCGAGAGCCGGCGCGCGGCCTCGGAGGCCTGCTGCGACTGAGCCGCGGCCTTCTGCTGCCTGCGCGCGAACTCGTCCTGGATCTGGCCGACCGCGGTGTTGATGAACGTGGCCGGGCCGTACACGACCTTCGCCGGCTTCAGCTCGGCGATCTCCCGGCAGACCGGCGGAAGGCTGCCGAGGCCCTTCTTGTTGTCCGGGACGTTGCCGCCGAGGCAGCCCTCGAGCCGCAGGACGCGGTTCAGGTCCGCCGTGAGAACGGTGCGCGTGAGCTCGCCGTGCACGAGCACGAGGATCGCCTCGTCGCCGAAGTCCTCCTTGAAGCGCTCCGTGTCCTTGAAGCTCTGCGAGCCCTTGTCCACGAGCGTCTCCGTGGCCGCGCTCGGCTCCAGCCGCAGCGCGAGCGCGGCGCCACCCAGCGCCAGCACCGCTGTGAGCCCAAGCACCAGCAGCGGCCGCCGCGTAACTGCGCCCACGAGGCGTCGGAGCGCGCGCTCGATCACGCAGTCAGCTTAGGAGAACTGCACTGCGAGTTCTACGGCAGTGGCTCGAGGTGGGGGAACTGCCCCGACTGCCCGACCAGGCGTCCGAGGGGCGCCTGCGGGTCGCACGGAGGAGCCTTGCCGCGGTTCTCGGTGCCGCCGAAGATGAACTGCTCGATCTGAGCGGCCACGTTCGCCGCAAGGAATTCGTTCGCCTCGGGCGGGGGCGGCGTGGGCCTTGAGGTGCAGACCTGGGCGCCGAGCACCTCGAGGTGGCCCTCGGTGCGCAGCTTGTCGTAGCCGCCCGGCTCGGTGTACGGGTTCGAGCGGTTCGTGCCGAGGCGGAACGGCCAGCCGGTCATCATGTCCGGGTTCACGGGGTTCGCGGTGCGCAGGTAGTGGAGGAACTTGCTGCCGTCGTTGAAGCCGCGCTCCGAGCCCTGCGTGGCTGCCGCATCGTTGACGAGGAAGGCCGAGATCTCGCGCTTGTAGAGGCCCAGGTAGTCGATGATCGGGGTGAAGTTGCGCAGCCACGGGTCGAGCCGGCGCAGGATCGGACGCGTGTTGTCGAGCACCTGCTCGGTGGCCGGCAGGCCCTCCTTCGACACGCGCACGAGCGGACCCAGGTCTTGGAAGAGCCCCTTCAGGTCCGGTGCCAGCGCGTCCAGGTCGATCAGCGTGGGCGACAGCTCCCGCGCCGCGGGCCGCAGCTGCGTGATCAGCGGATCCGTGTCGTCCGCGAACTTGGTCAGGCGCTGGGTGGTCTCGCGGCCCTCGCGCAGGAACGTCGGGAACACGCGGAATGTGTCCGCCAGCTGGGCGTCGCGGCTCGCGATCGCCTCCCAGGTGCGGTTCGAGTTCCTGATCAGGTCCCGCAGCTGGCCCTTGCGCTCGCTGAGCGCGTCGAAGACGTAGCCGGTGTCGCGCACGAGGCGCTGCGTCGCGCCGCTCTGCTGGCGCAGCACCTGCAGCACCTCGTCGGTGTCCTCCGCGAACGGTGTGAGCAGCGCGAGCGCGTCGTTCAGGTACTCCGCGTTGCCCTTCGCCGCCACGCCCGCCTGGTCGAACCAGGTGGAGAAGCGGGCCCTCGTCTCCGGGTCGAATCCACGCAGGATCTCGTCGAGCTGCACCGTGTCGGCCACCTGCCCGGCGCCGAGCTTGCCGCCGTCATCCACGTTGCCCGCCTGCGCCGTCCCCGGAGACAGCTCCACGTAGGTCTCCCCGAGCAGCGTCTTCTGGCGCAGGATCGCGCGGGTGTCCTTCGGGATCGGGGCGTAGCGCGCGTCGATCTCGAGCTCGGTGTCGGTGAGCCCGGTCTGCGGGTTGGCGGCCTTCTTCTTCACGCGGCCCACGCGCACGCCCGAGATGCGCACGTCCGCCTCCGCCGCGAGCTGCGTGGCCTCCGGGAAGCCGACCGTCACGCGGTAGCCCTCCGGCTGGAGCGGCACCGAGCCACCGAAGTTCAGCCACAGGAAGACCAGGATCCCGAAGCACGACAGCGTGAACGCGACCATCGCGAAGATCCGACCGAAGCTGGGGGTCTGCTTGATCATGGAACGAACTGGTCGGGTGGATGGGTGGGACAGGACTCCTGCTCGGGCGGCAGGTTCAGGAGCCGCGTGAGCAGGCCGAGCTGCGGGTTACCGAGGATCACCTGTTCGAGGACGTCGTAGCCGTTGCACGACACGAGCACGATCCCGCGCCGGAGCGGCCCGTTGGCGTCCTGGAGGTTGAACATCGTCGCGCCGGCGTGCGCGCCCCAGGAGGCCCAGAACAGGTATGGCTCGGCGGCGCCCGGCGGGTCGTAGGCGAGCTCGTTGAAGAAGCGGTTCAGCACCCCGAAGCTGCGCGCGAGCCGCGGCGTGACGACGGCCAGGTCGTTCGTGGCCGCGCGCAGGTCGCGGACCGTGGGCTGCACGTCTCTCGCGAAGGGCCGGATCTGGTCGCGGATGATCGGCGTCGTCTCGTCGAAGAACGGCTGCGTCTTGCGCAGCGCCGGAGCGAGATTGCGCGCAAACGGGCGCAGGCGCTCGAGCGCGGGTCCGAGCTCGGCGGCGAGCACACTGGTCTTGTTGAGCGTCTGCTCGGTCTGGTCGAGCGCCCCCGGGAACAGCCGGAGCGCCTCGCGCAGCGCTGCCTCCTCGGACGCGAAGGTCTCGAAGTTCGCGTTCGCGGAGTCCACCAGCGCGGCGAGCTGCTTGTCGCGCTGCGCGAGCGCGGTCGAGAAGGTCTGGAAGTTGTGGATCACGCGCCGGATGTTCCGGCGGCGCTTCACGAGGCCCTCGGTGATCTTCTTGCCGTCGCGAGCCGTCGGCTCGAAGCGCTTGAAGACCTCGCGCAGATCCTGGGCTGCCGTCTGCTGGTAGCGGCCCTCAGCGCCCGAGGCCTTGTCGTCGAATGCCGTGCCGCCCGCGTTCAGCAGGATCTGGAGGTAGGCGCGCGTGTCCGAGTCGAGCTGCGCGAGGAACTCGTCGCTGTTCACGTCCGGGAGCGTGTTCGCCACGTGCACGCGCCCGCCCTCGGGGAGCTCGCCCGCCCGCCTGTTGCCGGGGTCGAGCGCCAGGTACATGTCCTTGAGGCCGGTCTTCGGCCGCAGCAGCACCGTCGAGTCGCGGTAGATCGGCCTGAACTCGTCCTTGATCTTGAGCTCGACCACGGCCTTGCCGTCCTCGAGCTGCACCGAGCCGACCTCGCCGATCTTGACCCCGGCGACGTTCACCGTCTGGCCCTGCCCGGGAACCACGGCCTGGGCGGTCGGCAGCTCCGCCTCCACCGTGTAGAACTCGGTGCCCAGTACGGGAACCCAGGCCGGCAGGTAGAAGCGCTGGTTCGACAGGATGTACCCGCCGATCCCGAGGGCGAGCACGAACAGGAACAGGATCGCCACGAACACCGGCGCCTGCTTCTTGATCTGGCGCATCATGGGCCGCCGCCGATCCCGGCGTCGCTCAGGTCCTGCACCGGCTGGGTGTGGCACTTCACGTTCGGCTTGTAGGGCGGCTTGGGCGTCTTCGCCGGGCGGGTGCCGAGCGGCTGCTGGCTCGCGCTCGCGTGCAGCGGCCCGGTCGGCTCGGGCAGGGCCGGCGTCTGGACCGCGAACGGCCCGCCGGCCTGGATGCGCACGTAGTGCCCGTTGCCGTCGAAGCTCTGGGACTCGCCGGCGAGCGAGACCATGCCCTGGAAGAACTCCTCGTAGTTGCGCAGCCCGGTGGAGAACGCCCCGTCGTCGATGCGCTGCTCCTGGGTCGGGAGCACGACCTCGTATATGCAGCGGTTGAGGTCGTCCAGCACCGGCAGGAAGTCGATCTGCCCATCGGTGAACTCGGCGAAGTCGGCCACCGCGGGCTGGAGGTCGTCCACGAGGCCCTGGAGCTCGGCGGGCGAGAGGAGAGCCCGGGTCTGCCGGATCCACGGGAACCCGGCTTCGATCGTGGCCGGCGTCTCGCGGACGCCGGGGATCATCTCGAGCGCCCACGCGCGCGTGGACGGGAAGGCCGCGTTCAGGTTGTCGAGCGCGGGCCCGGCGGCCTCGAGCACCTCCGGCAGCTCGTGGATCGTCGCGCGCAGGTTCGACTCCTCGGACGCCAGCGCGCCCATGGTCGTGTTGAAGTTGGTGATCAGCTCCTTGAGCGAGCCCTCGCGCGAGGAGAGCGCCGCGAAGATCTTCTGCTGGCTGCCGATCAGCTTGGACAGGTCGTGCAGCTCGGTGCCCTGCGTCGCGTCGTTCAGCACCGCGCCGCCGCGCAGCGCGTCGGCCGAGTACTCCAGCGAGTCGTTCAGCGCCTTGCCCGCGGTCTCGCCCTTCGTGTCCGGGTCCTGGTCGTCGTCCTCTCCGGGCTGCGGCTCGCCGTTCAGGGCGTCGCCGTAGCCGATCAGCAGCTTCTGGAGGTCCTCACGGGTGTCCGTCTGGAGCGTGCCGAGCACCTGGTCGAGCTGGACCGGCGCCGAGGTCTGCGAGACCGGGATCGTGCCGCCGTCGTCCACCGTGCCCGCCTCGGGTGTGCCCGGGCGGATGTCGAAGAACAGGTTGCCCTCGAAGAACAGGCGCGGCCGCACCTTGATCTGGGCGTCCTTGTGGATCGGCAGCGCCTCGTCCTCGAGCTTCATCGTCACGACGACCGCCGGCGAGTCGCCGCCGACGGGCTCCACGGCCGAGACCTTGCCCACGTCCACGCCGGCGATCCGAACCGCCTGGCCCTTGTGGATCGGCGGCGCGTTCTCGAACACCGCCTTGAGCTGGTACGGCTTGGTGAACGGGATGTCCTTCGAGGCGCCGAGGTAGGTGCCGACCAGGATCACGATCAGCGCGATCAGGCCTACCTGGAGCGGGGTGAAGCGGCTGCCGTGCCCGCGCCTCATGGCTTCCCGTCCGTAGTCAGGCCCTGGTTGCCGGGCTGGTTGCCGATCAGCGTCTGGCCGACCGTGTAGCGCTCGTTGCCGCCCTCGCACTCCTGCGTCTGGCCCGGCGCCGCCGCGTTCGGATACGGGTTCACGTGCAGGTGGTTGTGGCGGCCGGGGCCGTTCGCGGGGGCGTCGGAGGGGCCGCCCTCGTTGTTCGGGCCGAGCTCGAAGGTGAGCGGGTCGGTGGGCGCCGAGACCACGAGGAAGCGCTGGTAGTTCCCGTTCGCGTCGCCCTCGGAGAGCAGGCTCGCCACGTTGCGCAGGAAGACCGTGGCGTAGTTGCAGGTGGTCTGGACCGGGGTGAGGAAGCGCAGCGTGGGCCGCAGCGAGCTCGCGAGCCGCGTGAGCTGGTTCACGCCCTGGCGCACCGTCGGGTCGTCCGAGAAGTCGGCGAGCGCCTCGAAGACGTCGGCCAGGTCCTCGTTCATCTGAATCGTCTTGGGCAGCACCTCGGTGCCGGCCTCGAAGGCGTCGGCGAGGATCGGAGCGCCGTGCGGCAGCACCGCCACGCCGGGTCGCAGCTCGCGGAAGAAGGCCGTGTTGTTGCGGATGAACGGCCGCTGGAGGGGGAACTCGTCGATCGCCACCTGCTCGCTCGCCGGGCTCTCTGAGATCGTCTCCTGGAGGAAGGGCCGGGCGATCGACGCGAAGGCCGTGAATGAGGTGTCGAGGTTCACGAACAGCGACGCCTGCTCCTCGGCAACCGGCGCCACCTCCTCGGACGCCCGCGCGAGCGAGGCGAAGAAGCGGTTCAGCCGCGTGTCCGGGTCGGACAGGTTGCGGGCCACCGGCTCGAGGTCGGTGAGCAGCGGCACGAACGCCTCGATCGCAAGGTTGACGTCCTGGCCGCGTCCCGCGAAGCCGCCGCCGAAGCCGTCCAGCGAGTTGCGCGAGCCCACGCGGGTCTTGTCGTCGAACATGTCGAACAGCTCGTCGAGCTCGACGACGGCCGGACGCGCCTGGCGAACCGGGATCGTGGAGCCGGCGGCCAGACCCGCTTGGCCCTCGCCCGGGGTGAGCTCGATGTACTTGAGGCCGAGGGAGGAGCGCGGGCGCACGAGCAGGGTCGAGTCGGCCGGCACCGGCTCGATCTCCTTGTCGAGCTTCATCGTGACCTGCGCGTATGCAGACCCGTCGTCGCGCTTCCTCGGCTCGATCTTCGAGATGAAGCCGACGCGCGCGCCGCCGATGCGGACCTCGAAGCCCTTCACCAGCTGCGCGGCGTTCGGCAGGTTGGCCTTCAGGTCGTAGGTCGGCACGAACGGCAGGCCCGAGTTGGCGTTGTAGGAGAGGAAGACGGCGACGATCGTCACGAGCACCGTCACGGCGCCCACGAGCACCGGGCTGGCGGTGAGTGCGGCCTGGCCGCGCCGCGGGCTCACTGCGACTCACCACCCAGCAGGTAGTCGAGGGCGGGGTCTGACCCGTCGGCCGACGGCGAGCCCTGCTCGGAGCGCCGGCGCAGCGCCTCGAGGTTCTGCTCGCGCTGCCTGTCGACGCTCGGGTCGCTCTGCCCGAGCAGGTCCTTGAGCAGGGTGCCGGTGGGCGGCACGCTGCCCTTGCCCGTCTGCTTGCTCGGATCCGCGTTCGCGGCCTCGAGCCGGGTGCTCGCCGACGAGGTCTCCGCGGCCGGGTCGTAGAAGGTCGAGCGGCAGGCCGGGCTCGGCTCGAGCGCGTAGGTGGAGCAGACGTTGGTCACGAGGCCCGCGCGGAGGTAGTGCCCGAGGCCGTCGAAGCCGTTGCTCGCCAGCGTGATGTAGTAGATGAGGTCGTTCAGGCGCTCGATCGCGCCGGTCCGGTTCAGGCTCTTCGTGAGGTCGTCGAGGTTCACGGAGACCGGTGCGGCCTCCTCGCCCGAACTCGCCCAGGTCGCGGATCAGCGGCCGGGCCTCGATCAGCGCGGGGCGGCCACGCTCGAGCGCGTCGCCGAGGCTCGGGAAGCTCACACGCGAGGCGTCGGCGAGCGTGCCCTGCGCCTCGATCAGGCGCCCGAGGGCCGGCGCCGCGGCGTTCAGGTCGGTGAGCAGCGGGGTGCCCTGGTCCGTGAAGTCCTCGAGGTCCGCCATCAGCGGGCGCAGCTCGCGCAGGAAGCCGGGCAGGAGGTGGATGCTGCGGGCGAGGTCGCCGCGCCGCTCGGCGGAGGCCTCGCCGGTGGCGTTCGCCTGGACGACGAAGTCGGCGAACGACTCACGCTCGCGTGCGAGCGGGCCGAGCACCCGGTCCGAGTCGCGCGCCAGGCGAGCCAGCACGCGGTTCTGGTCGGCGAGGATCTTGAGCACCTCGTCGGTCTCCCGCAGCGCCGGGTTGGCGCGGTGGATGACCTCGTTCAGCTCCTCGCCGCGACCCGCCAGCCCGGCGCCGAACTCGCTCAGGAGGATCGCGAAGCGCTCGCGGTAGGGCAGCCGCATGATGTCGTTGAGGAGGTCGAGGTCCACCGGCGAGCTGGTCTGCTCGATCGGCAGCAGCCGCTCCCCCTCGCCGTCGCCCTCGTCGATGCGAGCCAGCGCCTTCGCAGAGCTCGAGCCGGGCTGGCAGTCCACGAACTTCTCGCCGATCAGGCCCTGCGAGCCGATCTTGCACCTGGCGTCGCTCTTCCAGGGGATGAAGCCCTCGTCGTCGATGCGGAGCGTGACCGCGGCCTTCTTGTCGGCCGTGATGTCGAGGTCCGAGATCACGCCCACCGGCACGCCGGCCACCTTCACGTCCTCGCCGGCCACCAGCGTCGAGGCGTTGTCGAAGATCGCGCGCACGAAGTAGTGGTCCTTCGTGTCGTCGTCCGTGCTCTCGCGCACGATCCCGATCACGATCCAGGGCAGGAGCGCCACGGCGAGGCAGAGGTAGATGAATCGCCTCATGGCCCCGGTGGGTCCTCGGAGTCGGGGGTGGCGGTGGGCTCACAGCCGTTCACGACCCAGGGGGCCGAGCCGTCGGGCGTGGGCTGGGTGGCGCCGCCCGGGCAGTCGGGGCGGCTGTCCCTGCCGTACGAGTTCAGGCGATCGGACGGGGAGACGCCGATCAGCTTGTACTGGTCGCGGTCGAGAGCCGTGGGGCCGAACACCGGCTGGACTCGCGCGTAGTGGCCGTTGGCGTCGTAGTAGGCCGCCACCTGGCCGAATTCCGTGAGCCATCCCGACAGGTCCGGGATGTACGGACGGGCGTACGAGATCACGGGGTCGGAGCGGTCGAGCGTCCGGATCGCGCGCGGGAACACGCTCGCGGTGAGCTCCGCGAGCCGCGGCTGCTTCGCCGTCAGCTCGATCAGGTCGTTGTTCGGGCCGGGCGAGCGGATCAGGTCGCGCAGGTCCGCGACCGTGGGCCGGGCGTCGTGCACGAGCGGGCGCAGCGCCCTGAAGAACGGCGCGAGCTCCTTCGTGTTCGGCTTCGACTCCTCGACGAGCTTGTCGAGGTCATCGAGCGTGTTGCGCAGGTTCACGAAGGTCGTGTTGGCCTTGCGCAGCGTGCCGGGGAGCAGTTCGAGCGCGCGCTGGAGCGCCACGTTCTCGTCGCCGATCGCGCGCATCGCCGCGTTCGTGTTGCTCACGAGCTCGGTGAGGTCGCCGCGGCGGGAGGCGATCGCCGACACCGTGTCGGCGCCGTCCTGCACGAACTGCTCGAACACCTGCTGGTCGAGCGCCAGCTCCTGGGTCAGCCGCGACGTGCTCCCGAGGAACGGCGCGAAGTACTGGATGCTCTCCCCGGCCTCCACACCGCGTGCCTCGTACTGCGTGCCGGACCCGCGGATGAAGTTGCGCAGGCCCGCGCGCGTCTTCGCGTCGAGCGTGTTGAAGAGCGTGTCGAGGTCCACCGGCGCGCTCGTCTCGTCGGAGCCGATGCTGTCGCCGTCCTCGAGCTCCTGGGCGTTGTTGGGCCCGGGCTTGAGCGAGATGTAGCGGCTCGTGATGCCCGACAGCGACGTGGCTCGGATCGTCGCGCTGGTGCCCTCGTGCAGCGGAGCCACCGCGTCGCCGACCTCCATGGTCACGACCGCGTTGGCCTGCTGGTCCAACTCGATGTCCGAGATCGTGCCGATGGGCTGGCCGCCCACGCGCACCTCGTTGCCCGGAACGAGCTGACCGGCGTTCTGGAAGACCGCCTTGACCTTGTACTGCTCGGGGCCCCCGAACATCGCGAGGGCCGCAAGTGCGACGGCAGCGACTAGCGCCGCAAGCGCGAGAATTCGCGCCACGGTTGAGCCACGCTCACTTTGGAGCGGCTCGCGAGTCCTTCCCTCTCTTTTACTTGAGTCCAAGCGCGGTCAATCGACCGACGCCTCCCGAAGCGCGTTGCCGACGCGCCCACCTGCAACTACTCCATCCCGAGTGGGCCCTGCGCCTCTCCGGACAAAAACTGTCTTACAAATTGGTTATCTGAGTTAAAGAGCTCACTTGCGGGGCCAGACTCGACGATCCTGCCCTTCCAGAGGATCGCGATGTAATCGGCCACGCGGCGCGCCGACATGATGTCGTGCGTGATCACGCAATACGCGCCGCCGTTCTCCTCGTGCACCTCCATGATGAGCTCGCAAAGGAGCGCCGTGCGCACCGGGTCGAGCCCGGAGTCAGGCTCATCGAAGAGCACGATGTCGGGGTCCAGCACGAGCGCACGCGCGAAGCCAGCGCGCTTGCGCATCCCGCCGGAGAGTTCGTTCGGCATCTTGTCCGCGGCGGCCGAAAGGCCCACCTCGCTGAGGCGCCGGTCCACGATCTCGCGGATCTCGTCCTCGCCCTTGTCCGTGTGCTGGCGAAGCGGGAACGCGGTGTTGTCGAAGACGTTCATCGAGCCGAAGAGCGCGCCGTCCTGGAACAGGACGCCGAACTTCTTGCGCATCTCGAACAGATCCTCGTCGGCCATGTCCGGCACGGACTCGCCGTGCACGATCACGTCGCCCTCGTCGGGATAGAGCAGCCCGACCATGTGCTTGATGCAGACGGACTTGCCCGTGCCCGAGGGGCCGAGGATCATCGAGATCTGGTTGTCCGGCAGGCCGAGGTTGAGGCCGTTCAGCACGCGGTTGCGGCCGAACGCCTTGACCACGTCGATGAACTCGACGGCGTCGTCCGAGCCGTGCTCGCGCGTGCGGCCCTCGTGCCACTGGTACTCGTCGGCCTCGGCCTGCGAGCCCCGCTCATGGGTCATCTCGCCGGTGCTCTTCGGCCTTCTCAGCCTGCTCCTGCGGGCGCTCCTCCTGCTCCTCGGCGCCGCGGTTCTCCTCCCAGTCCTGAGCGTCGAGCGGACGCGTGTCCTCCTCGGACGCCGCCTCCTGACGCTCCTGGGCCTTCTCCTCTTCCTTGCGCTCCTCGCTCACGTCTCCCTCACCCACCTATGGGGGCTCTTGGATTCGAGCCCCAGAAGATCTGCGTCCCCACCATTCCCACCAGGTGGACCATCACCGTGTTCAACACCATCGATTTCGCCGTTGCGGTGCCGACTCCCACCGGCCCACCGCCCGCGTTGTACCCGTAGTAACAGCCCACCAGCACGATCACTGTGGCCATCGTCATGCCCTTAATAAGGCTGTAAAAGAGATCGGGTGGGTTCTGGAACATCCAGAAGATCAGGAAGAAGCCTCCCGACGACACCTCCCCGATCTGCTGCACCACCGCCAGGTAGCTCGCGAAGAAGCCGGCGCCCACGGCCGCGATGTACATGAAGGGCAGCACCATCCAGGCGGCCAGCAGGCGCGTGGCGCAGAGGAAGACGAGCGAGTTGATGCCCATCACCTCGAGCGCGTCGATCTCGTCGGAGATGCGCATCGCCCCGATCTCGGCCACGAGGCCCGTGCCCACCTTCGCGGACATCATGTAGCCGAAGGCGTAGGGCATGATCTCGCGCAGGTCGCACCAGGCGGAGAAGACGCCCGCGTACGCGGGGGCGCCCACAGAGCGGTTGAAGTACGCGCCCTCGATCCCGCACTGGAGGCCGAGGATGAACGCAAGGCCCCAGATCACGAGCGCCGAGCCGAGGATCAGGATGCCGGCCTGCCGCAGCGCCTCGCCGAAGAAGTGGAAGACCTTCCCGTTGAAGACGGCGCCCATCACGCGCGCGCAGAACTTGGCGATGTCGCCGAAGGACGCGATCCAGTCGCGCGGGACGCTGAGCCAGCTCGAATTCAAACCCATTACTTGATCACCGAGATCTCGGGGTGCGTGGCAAGCAGCGTCTGGGTGAAGACGTAGTTGAAGGCAAAGATCCCGAGGAACTCGATCACCACGCCTTGGTTGACCGCCCTCCCAACGCCCTCAGCACCTCCGGACGCAGTCATCCCCTTGTAACAGGAGACGATCGCGATGATCGCGCCGAACAACGTTGTCTTAACGACCGACCCCCAGAGGTCGGTGGTACTGGCGTTGTTGAGCAGGGTGGCGAAGAAGGGCCCTAACGGAGCGTCGAACGTGAGCGTGGCCAGGACGCCGCCGAAGATGCCGAAGATCAGCGCGTAGATGTTGAAGAGCCCCGTCACGACCATGAGCGCCAGGAAGCGCGGCACGACGAGGTTCTTGATCGGGTCCACGCCGAGCACCTGAAGGGCGTCGAGCTCCTCGCGGATCTTGCGGGCGCCCAGGTCCGCCGTGATGGCGGTGCCGCCCACTCCGGCGAGGATGATGGCGGTCACGAAGGGCGCGAACTCGCGGATCGAGGCGAGCACGAAGAAGCCGCCGAGCCGGTCGATCGCGCCGAACAGGACCAGGAAGTTGCCCGCCTGGAGCCCGGGCGCGCCGTAGCCGAAGGCGATCGTGGAGATCGTCAGCGGCAGCCAGCAGAGGCGCAGCATGAAGAGGAACTGCTGCACGAACTCCGTGCCATAGGGGTAGGGCGGCCGCAGCGCGGAGACCAGCGTCTTGCCGGTCAGGATCATCATGTCGCCGACCTGCTCAAGCAGGTTCTTCACCGGCAGGAACACCCGATCCGATGCAGCTCTGACCACTACAGAACTCCTCCCCAGGGAGAACTACCCACGTTCTCCCGAAAACACGTACGCGCGAGAAAGCCTATGGCATGCGCTTCGGGTCCGCCAGAGGGAACCGTCGTTGGCGCGGATGCACGCCGAACCTGCGCGCCGAAGCGGATATCGGTGGTATGTTCGGCGCGCTTTGAGGGGCTACGGCGTTGCCACGCTATGCCTTCTCGCGATCGCAGGATGCGGTGGCGGGGAGCGCCAGGACGAGAACGAGCCGGAGGGGAACTTCCCGGTCGAGGTCGTCGAGGCGAAGTTCCCCGAGGACCAGAAGCTCGCGAAGAGCTCTGACCTCGTGGTGACGGTGCGCAACGCCGGCGACGAGACGATCCCGAACATCGCCATGACGGTGAACGGGCTGGATCGCCGCGAGAAGGACCCGGACCTCGCCGACCCGAACCGGCCGGTCTTCGCCCTGAACGGCGTTCAGGTCGAGATCGCCGGGTTCCCGGAGGCCAAGGACGCCGCCCCGCGCGGCTGCGACACGGCCTACGTGAACACCTGGGCCTGCGGCCCGCTCACCCCGGGTCAGGAGAAGACGTTCCGCTGGTCGGTCACGGCTGTGAAGGCGGGCGACTTCAGGGTGAGTTGGCGGGTGGCCGCGGGGCTGGACGGCAAGGCGAAGGCCGTGCAGACGGGTGGCGGCCCGGCGCCGCGCGGCAGCTTCTCAGGCAACGTCTCCGACGAGGCGCCCGACGTCCGCGTGGCGGACGACGGCAAGACCATCGTCAGCGGGACTCGCTGAGTTTTTTCTCATAGCCCGGGCAGCGCTCCACAGGGATGCGCGGGTACTTCGGGAAGCGCTCGTCGGTCTTCGAGCGCAGGCACATCGAGAACACGCTTCCGCGCCCCGTGCGGATCAGCTTCTGATGCACGCAGCTGTCGCAGAGACCGGCCCTCACAGCGGGTAAGGCTTCCACGTAGCCAGGTAAGGGGTCGAATCGGCAAAGTCGCTGCAATGCCCGATGTGGGAAGGGCGCCGCAGGTCGACACTCCATAGGTGCAATCGATCCGAGAGGAGCACCAATGGATCCGCGACTTCACGCCTTCTACATCGACGCCGTCTTCGCCGACTTCGGACGCCGTTCGTCCCGGCTGGCAGGATTGGCAGACAATGGCAACGCGCATGACAAGCGCCCGCTTCGTCGGGCGCTCCGAGCAGCTCGCCGAGCTGGAGGCCGCCCTGCGCGACGCCGCCGAGGGCCGTCCCTCCCTAGCGCTAGTTGGCGGTGAGTCAGGCGTCGGCAAGTCTCGGCTTGCCGACGAGCTGATCGGGCACGCGCGCGAGGCCGGGGCGCGCGTGCTCACCGGTGACTGCGTGGAGCTGGGCGAGGACGAGCTCCCCTACGCGCCGCTGCTCACAGCGCTGCGCCCGCTCGTCCGCGACGGCGACCCGGCCCTGGACGCGCTCGCGCCCTCGCTCCGCGCCGCTCTTGACGCGATCCTCCCCGGACTCGGGGAGGATCGCAGCACGGGTGAGGCCACCCAGTCGCGCGTCTTCGAGGCGCTGCTCACCGTGCTCGACGGCCTCGCTCAGGACGGGCCGGCGGTGCTCGTGATCGAGGACCTCCACTGGGCGGACAGCTCCACCCGCTCCTTCATCAGCTTCCTCGCTCGCTCGGTCTGCGACGAGCGCCTGCTGGTGGTGGGCACCTACCGCTCGGATGAGCTCCACCGCCGCCACCCGCTGAGGCCGCTGCTCGCCGAGCTGGCCAGCGACCCCTACACGCGCCTGATCGACCTGCCGCGCTTCTCGCCCGCCGAGCTCGCCGAGCAGCTCGAGGGGATCGCCGGTGACCGCCCCGAGCCGGAGCTCGTGCAGCGCGTCTATTCGCGCAGCGAGGGCAACGCGCTCTACGCCGAGGAGATCCTCGCCGCGGGTCTCGACGGGCGCGGCAGCCTGCCCCCGACCCTGCGCGACGCGCTGATGCTGCGGGTGGAGCGGCTGTCTCCGCGCACGCAGGAGCTGATCCGCTGGCTCGCCTGCCAGCCCGCCGCCGACCACGTGCTCGTGGCTGCCGTGGCGGGGCTCGACCCCGCCGACCTGCGCGACGCGCTGCGCGAGGCGGTGGCGAGCCACATCGTGGTGACCGTTAGCGACGAGAGCTACGGCTTCCGCCACGCGCTGCTGCGTGAGGTGGTCTACGAGGACCTGCTGCCGGGAGAGCGGACGGAGATGCACGCCGCTCTCGCGGGCGCCCTCGAGGAGCGCATCGAGGCCGGCGAGCGCGGTGCGCACATCACCGCTCAGGTCGCGCACCACTGGGGGGCGGCCGGCGACCAGCCGCGAACCCTCGCGGCCGCGGCGCGAGCCGGACTCGCCGCCGAGCGCGTGAATGCCTTCGCCGAGGCGCAGGCGCTCTTCGAGCGCGTGCTCTCACTCTGGGAGCGGGTGCCCGACCCCGTGGCGCTTGCCGGAATCGACGAGTTCGAGCTCCTGCGCCACGCCGCCGTGGCCGCGGACCAGGCGGGCGACCCCGCGCGCCAGGAGGCCCTGCTGCGGCGCGCGCTCCAGCTCGTGGACGCCGAGGCCGATCCCAACCGCGCCGCGCTCATCCAGGAGCGGCTCAGCCAGTCCTTGTGGAGCCAGCACCGGCAGGACGACTCGGTCGAGATGCTGCGCGAGGGTCTCGCGCTCCTGCCGGAGGAGCCGAGTGCCGCGCGCGCGAAGCTCCTGGCCCAGTTCTCGAGGCGGCTGATGGTCCAGTCGCGCTTCGCCGAGGCGGCCGAGTCTGCGCGCGAGGCGCTCAGCGTGGCGCGCGCGGTCGGCTACCGCGAGGCCGAGGCCATCGCCCTCAACGGCGCTCGGCACGGCGCTCGGCGAGAGCGGCGAGGTCGATGCGGGTGTGGCGTACCTGCGCGAGTCGCTCGAGATCGCTCGCGAGGAGGGGCTCGAGATGGAGGAGGGCGGCGCCTGGATCAACATCTCGGACGTGCTCAACCTCGCCGGCCGCACCGACGAGGCGCTCGAGGCGG
The DNA here is from genome assembly GCA_963774755.1 of uncultured Thermoleophilaceae bacterium. Lineage (GTDB taxonomy): Bacteria > Actinomycetota > Thermoleophilia > Solirubrobacterales > Thermoleophilaceae > JACVRW01. Next base: position 56,657 of record CAVZGG010000019.1, read on the forward strand.
CTCTCCAGGGCCTCGAGACGGCGTACACGCAGGACTGGCGCACCACCGACTGGCTGCGACTCTCGGTGTCCGAGTACCGCTTCCACCTCGGCGACTGGGACGGCGCGGAGGAGGCCATCCCGCCCGCGAGCCGGCGGCACACCGGCGGCACCCTCCTGTACTGGCAGACGTGCAGAGCGCAGCTCGCACTCGGCCGCGGCGACGTCGAGGCCGCGGAGGAGGCGGTGGCGGCGCTCGCGAAGGCCACGGCCGGACTGAGGGAGCCGCAGTTCGTGGGGATGCACGGCATCCTGAGCGCGGAGCTGTCGCGCCGTCGCGGGGACATCGACGCCGCACGCGCGGTGATCGACGACGCGCTCGACCGGATCGAGTTCTGCTCCGAGGACGTGGTGCGGGTGGCCGCGCTGGCGGTGATGGGCCTGCGGGTGGAGGGTGACGCCGGCGAGGCGGCCCGCGACCGCCGCGACGCGGAGGCGGAGGCGGCCGCAAGGACGCGCGCCGACGCCCTGCTCGAACGCTCTCGCCTCGGTGCCCAGGCGGGTCTCGTGGTCGAGGCAGCCCAGCTCGCCACCTCAGAGGGCGAGTACGCACGGGCCACCGGCGGCGATGCGGCCGGTCTCTGGGCCACCGCCGCCGAGCGCTGGGACGTGCTCGGGCGCCCGTACATCTCGGCGTACGCGCGCTGGCGCGAGGCCGAGGCGCTCATGGCCGGCCGCGACCGCGAGGGCGCGTCGCGGGCGGCGTCGGCGGCACTGACCAGCGCCCGCCGGCTCGGCAGTGCGTGGCTGGCGGAGGAGGTGGAGTCGCTGGCCGCCAGGGCACGGCTCCAGCTCGGCGAGGGCGCGGAGGCGGCGGCCGTCGCACGCCCGGAGAGCGACGACCCCTTCGGCCTGACCGTGCGCGAGCGCGACGTGCTCGCCCTCGTGGCAGCCGGCGCCACGAACCGCGAGATCGGCGAGCGGCTCCACATGGCCGAGAAGACCGCCAGCGTGCACGTCTCGCGCATCCTGGCGAAGCTGAACGTGCGCTCGCGGACCGAGGCCGCGGCGGTTGCGCACCGGCAGGGCCTGGTAACAACCGTCTGATGCGCGTACTCGTCACGGGGGCCACCGGCTTCATCGGTGGCCGGCTCGCCGCCGCACTCGCCGAGCGCGGCGCTGACGTGCGCTGCCTCGTGCGGGATCGCGAGCGCGCCGCCGACCTCAGCGCCGCCGGACACGAGCTGCACGAGGGCGATGTGCTCGACGCGGACAGCCTGCGCGGTGCCGGCGAGGGCGTCGCAACCGCGTACTACCTCGTCCACTCAATGGGGCGCGGCACGGGCCGAGAGGGCTTCGCCGAGCGCGAGAGCCGCGCCGCCTCGAACTTCGCGCGCATGGCCAAGGAGGAGGGCGTCGAGCGCGTGGTCTACCTGGGCGGGCTCGGCGACGAGCGCTCGGAGCACCTGCGGAGCAGGGCCGCCACGGCGGCCACGCTCGCCCGGGAGGGCCCGCCACTCGTGTACTTCCGTGCCGCGATGGTGATCGGGGCCGGGAGCGAGTCGTACCGAACCGTCCGCTACCTGGTGGAGCGGCTGCCGGCGATGATCGCGCCCGCCTGGCTTCGGAACCGGACCCAGCCGATCGCGATCGACGACGTGCTCGAGTACCTGGCTCAGGCCGCCGAGCGGCCGGACGTGGCCGCCGGTGAGGTCCAGATCGGCGGACCCGATGTCCTCACCTACTCCGAGGTGCTGGGGCTGATGGCGGACGTGCTCGGCAAGCGCCGCCGGCCTCAGCTCCCGGTGCCCTTCCTCACCCCGGCCCTGTCGTCGCTCTGGATCGGCCTTGTCACGCCGGTGGACACGGGCGTCGCGCGTCCGCTCGTGGAGAGCCTCGCGAGCGAGACCATCGTCACCGACCCGGAACCGGCGGCGGCCTTCGACGTCCGGCCGATCGGCTGCCTGGAGGCGCTTCGCCGCACGCATCAGGAGGAGCAAACGGCGTAGGCGTCATGCTGTCCGGCTCGTGGAGCTCCGGACCACAACCGCCTCACTGGCCCTGGCCGAGGAGTTCGGCATCGCCCGAGGCTCCCGCACGACACAGTCCGTGGTCCAGGTCGAGCTCGAGCACGAGGGCATCGTCGGCCGCGGCGAGGCAGCGCCGATCTACTACCGCGGCGAGTCGATCGACTCCGCCGCCGACTTCCTCACCACCGCCGCACCCCCACTCGTGGGCGACGACCCGTTCGCCCTGGAGGCCATCGAGGAGCGCCTCGAGGACGTGGACGGCGAGGCTGCGGGCAAGGCCGCGCTCGACGCCGCCCTGCACGACTGGATCGGCAAGCGGCTCGGCGTCCCGCTCTGGCGGCTGCTCGGCCTCTCGCCGGACGCTCCGCCCACGTCGTACACGATCGGGATCGACACGATCGACGGCACCCGCGACCGCGCCCGGCGGGCGCACGAGTTCCGCGCGCTGAAGATCAAGGTGGGTGGCGCCGAGGACCTGGCGCGCCTCGAGGCGGTCCGCGAGGAGTCGGACGCACCGCTTCGGGTGGACGCCAACGAGGGTTGGACGCTCGAGTCCGCCCGCGAGCTGATGCCCGAGCTGATCCGGCTCGGCGTGGAGTTCGTGGAGCAGCCGTTCCCGGCCGCCGACCTCGACTCGTTCCGCGCCCTGCGCGAGCTGCACCCTCGGCTGCCCGTGGTCGTGGACGAGGGCTGCCACGACCTGCGCGACGTGGCCCCCGCCGCCGCCTACGCGGACGGGATCAACGTGAAGCTCGCGAAGTCCGGCGGCGTGCGCGAGGCTGTGCGGATGATTCACGCCGCCCGCGCCCTCGGACTGCGAGTGATGCTCGGCTGCATGGTGGAGTCACAGCTGGGCGTGGCCCCCGCCGCCGCGATCGCCTCGCTCGTGGATTGGGTCGATCTGGACGGTCATCTGCTGCTTGCCGACGAGCCCTTCACGGGGCTGCGCCTCGAGGACGGCCGCGTGCTGCCCGGCATGGACCCGGGCCTCGGGGTGGCGCCCGCATGAGCGAGCGGCTCGCCATCTTCGCCGAGGGCCTGTTCGCCAAGCACACCGGCAAGACCGCCCACGGGGTGATCCGCTACGGGACCCGCGACGTCGTTGCGGTGATCGACTCGACCGTTGCGGGCCGCACGGCCAACGAGGTGGAGCCGTTCTGCCTCCACCCCGCGCCGATCGTCGCGACGCTCGAGGAGGCGATCGAGCGGGGCGCCGACTCGCTGTTGATCGGTGTCGCGCCGCCGGGCGGGCAAGCTCGATCCGGCGTGGCGGCCCGTACTGCTGGAAGCGGTGAAGGCTGGGCTCTCGCTTGAAGCCGGTCTGCACACCCAGCTTGCCGATGATCCCGAGCTGCGTGAGGCAGCGGAGCGGGCGGGGGTGCAGCTGCGCGACCTGCGCGTGGCGCCAGCGGACCTCACGGTGCCGAAGGGCCCCTACAGCCGCCCGGAATCGGTGCGCGTGGTGCACAGCGTGGGCTCCGACACCGTGATCGGGAAGAAGGTCGTGACGCTCGAGCTCGACAGGGCGGCCCGCGAGCGCGGGCTGCGCTCGGTGTTCGTGCCCACCGGGCAGACCGGAGTGGCGATCGCGGGCTGGGGCATCGCCGTGGACCACGTGATCTCCGACTACGTGGCGGGCGCCGCCGAGCGGCTGGTGCACCAGGGCGCCGAGCGCGGGGACCTGCTCTTCGTGGAGGGCCAGGGCGCGCTCTTCCACCCGGCCTACTCGGGCGTGACGCTCGGGCTGCTGCACGGCTCGGCGCCGGATCTGCTCGTCCTCGTCCACAAGCCGAACGCCACGCACAACCGCAACTACCCGGACCTGCCGATCCCGTCTCTGAACGAGCTGATTCAGGCGTACGAGTCGGATGGCGGCTCCGGTCCGCCCGGCCAGCGTGGCCGCGATAGCACTGAATACATCGGATCTCGACGAGGATGCTGCGCGTGCTGCCGTGGCCGCTGCGGAGCGCGAAACGGGACTGGTGGCCGACGACGTGGTGCGCTTCGGGGCCACGCGGGTGCTTGAAGCGGTGCTCACCGCCCTCGACACCCGGGCGAAAAACCCAGCCTGATCTTTCGACACAGGGCCGTACGAGAAAGCGCTGCATGCGGCGATATTTAGAGGCATGGAGCCGCGCCGCTACACGCTCGTGCCCGACGCCGACCGACCGCAGCCGGGCCCGGTCCGGCGCCGCTACTCCCTGGCCCGGGTCGCGCCGGCCTCCCGATCCGCCCTGGGCGTGGACCGCCTGGAGCGGATGGAGGAGATAGCGGCCCGCGACCGCGAGAACGGCGACCGCCAGAACGGCAAACCCTCAAGGGCGCGTCTGACCAGCCCTGTGAAGGGCCCTTAGGGGGACGTCGCCGGCCGGCACCTCGCCGCCGCGCTCGGTGCCGGCGATCAGCTCGTCGGGCGCCTTCTCCTTGGGCACGAAGCCTGACTTCATGCCGAAGTAGACCGCCTGCGGGTGGTGGGCGATGATCGCCACCGTCGACTGCTCGGGCGTGACCGCGTAGCCGTCGGACAGCGTCATGCCGATGTTCTCGAGGCCGAGCAGGCGCCAGACCTTCTCGTGCTCGGACTGGTCCGGGCAGGCCGGGTAGCCCCATGAGTAGCGGCGACCCTGGTCGAGGTCGATCCCGAGCTCGCTGCGCACCTCGGCGTGCAGCCACTCGGCGAGGCCCTCGGCGGTCTGCACGCCGAGCCCGTGTGTGAAGAGCTGCTCGGCGAACTCGCCGTCCTGCTCGAGCTTCTCGATCAGCTCGGTGACCTCCGGTCCGACCGTCACGCCCTGGAGCGCCACGACGTCGCGCTCGCCGGAGTCCACCGGCCGGAAGAAGTCCGACAGGCAGATGCGGTCGTGCTTCGGCTGGCGCGGGAAGCTGAGCCGCTCGACCTCCACGTCCGGGTTCTCCGGGTCGTAGACGATCAGCTCGTTGCCGTCGGCGTTGCACGGGAAGTAGCCCACGCGCGCCTTCGGGTGCAGGTAGTCCTGCTCGCGCCACATGCGCTGGAGGCGCGGCTCGAAGTCCTCGGAGATGAGCCGGTCCCACTCCTCGCCCTTCACACCGCGCCCGCCCCAGTGGAGCTTGAAGAGCACGTGGCGGTCGAGGTACGGGTAGACGTCGTCGAGGTCGGGTCGAGCTCGCGCACGCCCCAGAAGGGCGGCTCGGGGATCGGGGCGTCGGTGCGCACCGTCGAGCGCACGGAGTCGTCGGTCACCGGCGGAGAGTCGTCCTTCACAACGGGCTGCTCGCGCAGCTTGCGGGCCTCGTCGCGGAACTTCTCGACCAGCGGCGCGCGAGCGTCCTCGTCCACGAGCTGGTCGATCGTCGCCAGGCCGGCGAACGCGTCCTTGCAGTAGAAGACGCCCGGCTCGTAGACCTCGTCGGACTCCTTGCCCTTCGGGTAGAGGATGCGGCGGCCGAAGTCGCGGTTGATCGCGGCGCCGCCGATCAGCACCGGGAACTCGAGCCCGCGCTGGTGCAGCTCCTGAACCGCGGTCGGCATCTGCTTCGAGGTCGACACGAGCAGCGCCGAGAGCCCGATGGCGTCCGCCTCGTTCTCGATCGCCGCGTTGATGATCGTGTCCACCGGGACCTGCTTGCCGAGGTCGATCACCGTGTAGCCGTTGTTGGTGAGGATCGTGTTCACGAGCGACTTGCCGATGTCGTGCACGTCGCCGAACACGGTCGCGATCACGACCTTGCCCTTGGTGTGGCCCTCGATGCGGTCGAGGTAGTTCTCGAGCTGCGCCACGGCGCGCTTCATCACCTCGGCCGACTGGAGCACGAACGGCAGGATCAGCTCACCGGCGCCGAACTTGTCGCCCACCTCCTTCATGGCGGGCAGCAGCACCGTGTTCAGCGTCGGGACGGCGCCGATCTTCTCGACCGAGCGGTCGATCCAGTCCTCCACGCCCTCCTTCTTGCGGCGCAGGATGTGGAAGTGGAGGGCCTCCTCGGGCTCCATGCCCTCGGTCGGGTCGGCGCCTCCGGACTCCTCCTCCTCCTCGCCCTGCTGCTCGAAATGCTGGATGAAGCGCTCGAGCGCGTCCTCGCGGCGGTTGTAGACGAGATCGTCGGCGTAGCCGCGGTCCTCGTCGGAGATCTCGGAGTAGGGCGTGATGTGGTTCGGGTTGACCATCGCGAGGTCGAGCCCGGCCTCCACGCAGTGGTGGAGGAACACGGAGTTGAGGATCGCGCGAGCCTTCGGGGAGACGCCGAACGAGACGTTCGAGACGCCCAGCGAGGTCTTCACGCCGGGCAGCTCCTTCTTGATGAGGCTGATGCCCTCGATCGTCGCGACCGCGGACGGCCGCCACTCCTCGTCACCGGTGGTGAGCGTGAAGGTGAGCGCGTCGAAGATCAGTGCCTCGCGGTCGAGGCCGTGCTCGTCGCACGCCAGCTCCACGATGCGCTTGGCCACCTCGAGCTTGCGCTCGGGCGTCTTGGCCATGCCGACCTCGTCGATCGTCAGCGCGATCAGAGCGGCGCCGTGTGCCTTGGCGAGCGGCACGACCACGTCGAGCTTGTCGCGCCCGGCCTCGAGGTTGATCGGAGTTCACGATCGCGCGGCCCGGGATGCGCTCGAGGGCTGCCTGGATCACGTCCGGCTCGGTCGAGTCGATCTGGATCGGCGCGGGCTGCGTGAGCGACACGCGCTTCACGACCTCTGACATCTGCTCCGCCTCGTCCTGGCGCTCGGTGAGCGCCACGCAGATGTCGAGCACGTGCGCGCCGCCGGTCACCTGGTCCTCGGCGATCTGGAGGATGCCGTCGTAGTCGTCCGCGAGCAGAAGCTCCTTGGCCCTGCGGGAGCCCTGCGAGTTCACGCGCTCGCCCACGAGGGTCGGACGCGGCTCCTGCGCCAGCGGCGTGGCGGTCATCATCGAGGAGACGAGCGTCTCGCGCGTGGCCGGCCGCGCAGCCACGTCGCGGCCGCCGACGCGGTCCACGATCGCCCGGATGTGGTCGGGCGTGGTGCCGCAGCAGCCGCCGACGATGGACACGTCGTAGCGCTCCACGAACTCCTGGAGCACGTTCGCCAGCGGGTCGGGCTCCTCGGGGAAGATCGTCTCGCCGTCGGGGCCCTGGAGCGGCAGGCCCGCGTTCGGGATGCAGTGCACCGGCACCGGGCTGTTCTCGCCGAGGTAGCGGATCGCGTCGCGCATGTCCTCGGGGCCGGTCGAGCAGTTCAGCCCGATCACGTCCACGTCGAGTGAGATGAGCGTGGTGAGCACGGCCTGGATGTCCGTGCCGAGCAGCATCTTGCCGCCGTTCGGCAGCAGGGAGACGCTCGTCTGGATCGGGACCTGGCGGCCGGTGATGTTGAAGGCCTCGCGCGCGCCGAAGATGGCTGCCTTGACCTCGAGGATGTCCTGCGCGGTCTCGATGATGAGAAGGTCGGCGCCGCCCTCGACCAGGCCCTGCGCCTGCTCGGTGAAGACCTCGACCAGCTCGCGGAAGGTGATCTTGCCGAGCGTGGGGTCGTCGCTCGCCGGGAGGTGGCCCGGTGGGGCCGATCGACCCGGCCACGAAGCGGCTCTCGCCGGCTGCCGCACGCGCGATCTCGGCCGCCCTTCGGTTGATCTCCGGCGTGTGCTCGCCGAGGCCCCACTCCTCGAGCTTGAGGCGGCTGGCCTGGAAGGTGTCGGTCTCCACGACCTCGGCGCCCGCGTCGAGCATCGACTCGTGCACGCCCTGGATCACGTCCGGGCGGTTGAGCACGAGCGCCTCGTGGCACTTGCCCTGGAGCCCGCCGTAGTCCTCCTGGGTCAGCTCGAACTGCTCGAGGGTGGCACCCATGCCGCCGTCGAACACCACAACCCGGTTGCGGACCGCCTCGATGTAGTCACGCGTGGCCAAGGGAGGAAGGTTACCAACCTTGACACAGCTGTGTCAGGGTTAGCGGCGGGGGCGTCTCAGGCGAATCGTCGCCGTGCGGCTGCTGGTGAGCCCAGCTGCGTTCTTCAGGACGGCCTTCGCCTTCACCTTCAGCTTCCGCTTGCGCTTCAGCTGCTTCAGCGCGGGCTTCTTCAGCTTGACCTTCACGGTCGCCCTGCCGGTGCTCCCGATCCTGAAGGTCTTGCGTCCGACGTTCCTCACCCGCGCGGCGGGTGATGTTCGCGGTGAGGGTCAGCACGCCGCTGGTCCCGGCCTCGCCCTTGACCACCAGCTTGACCACGCCCCTCCTGCTCACCGACACCTTGCCGAAGCTTGGACGGCGCGGCGGTGTCGGCTGCGGCTGCTGTGGCTGCGGGTTGGGGATCGCGAGCGACGCGTCGATCGCGGTCACCGCGTCGACCACCCCGCCCGTGACCGTGACTCCGGCCATGCCGGCCACCGGCTTCGCGCCGTTCTTGAGCGCCTGCACGATCTGAGACGGCGAGGCGCCCGGATCCACCGCGCGCACCAGCGCAGCCACGCCGGCTGCATGCGGCGACGCCATCGAGGTGCCCGAGATGGCCGTGTAGTCGCCGCCGTCGGCCGCGCGTCTCCGGCGATCGTGTTCGGGTAGCTCGCGCCGCGGCAGAGGAGGTTGAAGTCGTCGACGTACGCGCCGTCGCCCTGCTCGTCCCGTCCGACTGGAACGTGAACGTCGGCTTGACGTCATTGCGGCCGTCCGCGCCGCCGATCGACTGATCTCGACGTTCGAAGAAGCCGCCCGTGTCGCCCGCGAAGCCCTGGCCGATGCCGCCCGCTCCGGTAAGGACACCCACCCCGACGAAGTCGACGAATCCCGGAGGGGTCGGTAAAGGTCTCGATGCCGACCCGCAGGAAGAAGTCCAGGCGGCAGCCACGCTGTCCGGTGAGGTTGATTGCGGTGCTGCTCGAACGTCGAGTTTGTGTTGGGCTGCGTAGTTCCCCACAGGGCTGTTCGTTGCCGACTCTCCGTCGAGCCGCCTGCCGGCAGGACCCCAGGCGAGCCCAGCACCCGAAGCGGTCCAGCCGTCGCTGCCGCGTCTGGAAGTTCTCGCTGAACAGGGTCGCCCAGGCCGGCTTCGCGCTGAGGATGTCGCTGTCGGGGTCGCCGCTGCCGTCGCCGCCCGGCGCGCCCACATCGACCGTCGTCGGCCCGAAGTTCGAGAAGTCGGAGCGGGCGCCGGTGCTTGGTGACGGACGCGACGCAGATCAGGTTCGCGTTCGGAAGGTTGCACGGAGTGATCGGGTTCGGCGTCGTTGTTGTCACCACGCCGTCGTCGCCGCCGTTCCCGCCGCGGCCACCACCACGAACCCTTCGATGCGGCCAGCGCGATCGCGTTGCTCATCGCCGTGGTCGCCGGCGTCCGCCGGGACCGCCCAGGCTCAGGTTGATCACGCCCGCGCCCGCGTTCGCCGCGAAGAGGATCCCGTTCGCTATCGCCGACGAGCTGCCGCTGCCGTCCGCGTCGAGCACGCGCACGCCCATGATCTGCGCCTGCGGTGCCACGCCGGCCACGCCGAGCGCGTTGTTCGCGGCCGCTGCCGCGGTGCCCGCCACGTGCGTGCCGTGAAGGTTGAAGTCGTCCGGGTACGTCGTCGTTGTCCACGAAGTCGTGGCCGTGGACGCCGGCTGCGGGGCCGTGTCCACAGGTTCGGCACCAGATCCGGATGCGTGAGGTCCACGCCCGTGTCCACGACGGCGATCACCTGGCCCGCGCCCAGCGAGCGGTCCCACGCGGCGAGGACCCCTACACCCGGCGTCGCGCCGAGCCCCCAGAGGTGCCCGAAGTGGGTGTCGTTCGGAGCGGCGGCCAGAGCGTGGTAGCGGTAGTTCGGCTGGGCGTACGACCACGCCCGGCTGGTCCTCGAGGCGCGCGACCGCGTCGCGCACCGAGCCGTCGAAGCTCACAACCTGGGTTCGCGGCAGCGAGAGCGACTCCTCGAAGCCCACGTCGGCGGCGCTCCGAAGCGCGCGGCGCTCGGAGGCATCGGTGCCCGGCGCGTAGCGCACGAGCGCCTCTCCCGGCACGTAGCGCTGGTCCGGGTCGCGCGTCTTGAAGCCCGCGGCGCGGCCGCGGCGGGCGCCGCCAGCGCGCAGGGACGACGACAGGCGATGAGCTTGCGGGCCATCAAGCTAGCGGCCACGGTAGCCCCAATCGCGGCGGAGCGTCAACGTTTTGGGTAGGTCGGAATCAGGCATCGCGCTCGAGGCGGGCACGCAGGCGGGCGAGCCTCTCCTCGGCCGACGAGCCGTTCATGTTGTCGAGCATGTCGAGCAGCTCGCGGGCCAGCTCGGCATCCGGATCGCCGGCGCGGTAGGCGCGGCCCTGGCGGAGCGTCGGCTGCGACTCCTCGGTGGCCTCGCCGGCCACCACCACATCCACGCCCTGCCTCGCCCGCTTGGCGCGGTACTGCGCCTCGTCGGCGGCGCGCAGCAGCTCGGCGGGCCGGCCCGCCTCATCCGTCCTCGCGGCCACCCCGCACGAGATGCGCTCGCCGCCCTCGGCGTCGAGGCGGCGCACGGCCTCCGTGGCGAGGACTCGGGCGTCGTCCGCCGAGCCCGACGGCAGCAGGACGCAGAACTCGTCTCCGCCGAAGCGGCCCACCACCGCGTCCTCGTACGGCGCCGCCGCCGCGACGAGCGCCTCGGCCGCGCGACACAGCGCGCGGTCTCCCGCCGCGTGGCCGCCGCTGTCGTTCACCTGCTTGAGGTCGTCGATGTCGCAGAGCACGAGCGCCGGCGAGCCGCGGACCGGACGGTGCGTCGCACGCCTCCTCGAGCGCGGTCTCGACCGCGCGCCGGCTGGCGAGCCCGGTGAGCGAGTCGGTGTAGGCGAGCGCCTCGATCTGGGCGAACAGCTCCGCCCTGTGGATCGCACCGACGAGCTGGTCGGCGATGGCGCGAAGGAAGGTCTCGTCGTCCTGGGTCACCCGCGGATGGCCGGGAGCCGTCATCACCTCGAGCTCGCCCCACGGCTCGCCGTGGATCACTATCGGGACGCACAGGCTCGACTCCTTGCCGAGTCGCTTCAGCAGCTCCCGCTGGGCCGGATCGCTATCCGGGTCGTCGACCGCGGCCAGCGAGCTCTTGCCCTCGCGCATGGCCACGCCCATCGACGGATAGTCGTCCACCGAGTAGGTCTCGTCCTTGGGGAAGCGCTCCTCGCCGGGGCCGAGCTCGCCGACGTTCACGAGCGTCCGCACGAGGCCCGCCTCCATGTCCCAGCGGGAGATGGCCAGCGAGGCTCCACCGAGCGCCTCCAGGGCGCGCTCGGCCGCCAGCTCGAGGACCTCCTCGAGACGGTACGCCCCGGCGGCCACCGCGGCCACGTCAATCAGGGCGCGCAGTTGCGCGTCAGCAAGATTCCCGTTCTCCATGGGCTTTCATGAGAACTTTGTCGTCATCCCGGGGGCCCTACTGAACCCCTCTGGACGACTGATGAAAGTCCCCCGTTCAGGGGATAAGGCGGCGCTAGGCCTCGGCTTCGGCCGCCTCGCCGCGCCGCGCGGCGTGCCCGAGCTCGACTGGAGCGGCGTGCAGCGCCCGCAGGCGAAGGTCGCGCCAGGTCATCCCCTCGCGCACCAGAGCCGGCATGCCCATCGCCACCGCGGTCCCGATCTCCACCGCCTGAAGGATGATCCCGTAGGCGAGGGCGTTCGTCTTGCCGACCCCGTAGGCGGACAGCACGGCCACGCAGGCCGCCTGGAAGACGCCGAGGTTCGACGGCGTGGCGGGCAGCGCGGCGGTCACGTTCACGGCGAACAGCACCGCCGCCGCGGCACCGAGGCCGGCCTGGTGGTCGAGCCCGAGCGCCACCAGCAGGACGTAACAGGCGAGCCACTGGATCGCCCACGCGGTGAGCTGCATCAGTGCCGCCCACGCGCCGAGCTTCGGCTTGCGGAAGACCTGGAGGCCGGAGCGCACCTGCGACCATCGCGCCGCGCGCGAGCGCGGCGGCCTGCTGCACGCGCTGGAAGCGGGTGGGCTTGCCGCGGCGCAGCAGCCAGGGCGCCGAGAGCACGAGCGCCAGGATCACCACGGGCGCGATCGTGGCCACCACGAGCGCGTCCTCGTTGCCCTGGAAGAGCCCGACGGTCTTGAACATCACGGCGCCGAGCACGATCAGCGCGAGGATGTTCAGGAGCGTCTGGGAGACGAGCGTGCCGAGCACGATCGGGAAGCGGTCGCGCACGCGCCCCACGCGCCTCGCCACGATCAGCGCGCGCGAGGGCTCGCCGAGGCGCGCCGGCAGCGTCGCCGACATGAGCACCCCGATCATGGTGCCGCGCGCGGTGTCGCGGCGGCGCACGCGGGTGCCGGGCAGTGCGGCGCGCAGGATCGCGTTCCAGGCCTCGGCGCGCAGGAGCATCGACGCGCACATCAGCGCGAAGGCCACCAGCACCCAGACCGGCGTGGCCGCCACGATCGCGCGCCCGATCGACTCGATCCCGAGCCGGCGCAGCGCGAGCAGCGCCAGGCCGACGCCCACCACGGCGCCGGCCGCCACGAGCACGCGCCGGGCCGTGCGCGCGCACGCGGCGGCGTCCGGAGGACGGGTCCTTCGGCTCGAGCGAGGGCAGGCGCTGCGGCGGCACGCGCGGGCCGGGCTCCGTGGGCGCCATGCCCGTCCGCTGCGCGAGCCGTGCCACGCGCCCCTCGGGCTGCGGAGCGCCGAGCGCCTCCTCGTAGACCTCGGCCACCTCGCGGGCCACGTTCGGCCAGGCGAAGCGGTCGGCGCGCTCGCGCGCCGCCTCGGCCATCGCCGAGCGCCTGGCTGGATCGAAGGCGAGCGCCCGAAGGGTCTCGCCGAGCGCGACCGCGTCCCCGACCGGCACGAGCACGCTGTCCTGGCCGTCGCGCGCCACGTCGCGGTAGCCGGCGATGTCAGAGGCCACGACCGGCGTGCCGGAGGCAAACGCCTCGGTGAGCACCATGCCGAAGCTCTCGCGCGCCGAGCGAGGGTGCGCAGAGCAGGTCGGCCTCACCCAGCAGGCGCCACTTCTCGGCGTCGTCCACGGGGCCGACGATCTCCACGCCCTCGGGCTCCAGCAGCAGCGGCTCGACCTCCTCGACCGCGGGGCCGGCCACCGTGAGGCGCGCCGCGACCCCGGCGCCGCGCAGCGCCTCGAAGGCGCGCAGCAGCACGGGAAGGCCCTTGCGCTCCTCGGCACGGCCGACGAACAGGATCTGCAGCTCCTCGTTCGGGCGCAGGTGATCGGGGCGCGCCGCGGACAGGTCCACGCCATTCGGCACGATCCGGTAGCGCCCGCCGTAGAAGCGCTGGGCGGTCCAGAGCGCGGCCTCGGACACCGCGATGCGGGCGCTCAGCTTCGAGTAGATCCGGCGGGCGCCGATGAAGTTCGCGGCCAGCCTGTTCGCGAACGCGCTGGTCGAGTACGTGTGGAAGGTGCCCACCACCGGTGCGCGCGCCGCCGCGGCGGCGTACCAGGAGACCACCGGCACGTTGGGCTCGTGCACGTGGACCACGTCGTAGTTGCCGCTGCGCAGCTCGCGGCCAAGCACGCCGATCGACTTGCCGAGCGGGCCCGCGAGGTTCGTCACGGCGCCGTTCATCGGCAGCCCGAAGCGTCCGTCCCAGCGGGATCACGTAATCGGGCAGGGGCCGGGGCTGCGGCGAAGCGCCACGGTGCAGTACACGTGCCAGACGGTCGTCGGGGTCGTACGGCGCCATGAGCCGGACCTCGTGGCCCAGCCCGGTCAGCTCTTGGGCCAGAGCTTCCACATGACGCCCGACTCCACCTGGATACGTGTAGGAATAGGGCGAGACGAGCGCTACACGCACAGGGGCCATCCTATCGGCCACACTAGTCCTGTGACTGAGCCGCGCAACTACGTCAAGTACACGTTCCTGAAGGTCGACCCCGCCTGG
>CAVZGG010000020.1:0-36528 GCA_963774755.1 uncultured Thermoleophilaceae bacterium
GCCTAGAGCCCGTACGAGCGGCCGATCACGTCGAGCATCACCTCGTCGGTGCCGGCACCTATTCGGTTCAGGCGCATGTCGCGCCAGGCGCGCTCGATTCCGTACTCCTTCATGTAGCCGGCGCCGCCGTGGATCTGGAGGCATTCGTCGATCACCTCGCACGCCATGCGCGCGGTGTAGAGCTTCGCCATCGAGATCTCGCGCACGGGGTACTCGCCGTTCGCGTGGCGCCAGGCCGTCGTGTAGACCATCTGGCGGCCGGCCTCGATCTTCGTCGCCATGTCCGCGAACTTGTGGCGGATGGCCTGGAAGCGGCCGATCGGCCGACCGAACGCGGTGCGCTCGCCGGCGTACTGGAGCGTCTTGTCGAAGCATTTCTGCGCGCCCGCCACGCACCCGGCGGCGCCGATCAGGCGCTCGCCCTGGAGCTCCCACATGATGTGGTAGAAGCCCTTGCCCTCCTGGCCCAGCTGCGCCTCGGCCGGTACGCGCACGTCCTGGAAGGCGAGCAGCGCCGTGTCCGAGGCGTGCATCCCGAGCTTCTCGAGCTTCTTCTCGCGGATCACGCCCTCGGTGTCCATGTCGACGAGGAAGAGCGTGAATCCGTCGTAGCCCGCATCCGGGTCGGTCTTCGTGACCAGCACGATGAAGTCGGCGCGGTGCCCGTTCGTGATGTAGGTCTTCGAGCCGTTGATGACCCACTCGTCGCCGTCGCGGACCGCGCGAGTCTTGATGCCGGAGACATCGCTGCCGGCGTCCGGCTCCGTGATGCCGAGGCAGGAGATCTTCTCGCCCCGAATCGCCGGCACCAGGTACTCCTGCTTCTGCTCCTCGGTGCCGAACAGGTGCACCGGCGGGGTGGCCATGTCGGTGTGCACCGCCACGCCCATCGCCAGCCCGCCGCAGTTGGAGTGCACCATCTCCTCGGCGAGCACGAGGTTGCAGTAGTAGTCGCCGCCCTGGCCGCCGTACTCCTCGGGATAGGAGAGCCCCAGGAACCCGAGCTCGCCCATGCGGGAGAACACCGAGTCGGGGAAGGTCGTCTCCTCCCACTCGTCCGCGTGTGGAGCGAGTTCCTTGGTCACGAACGCGTGAATCGACTCCCGGAGCTGATGGTGCTCCTCGGTGAAGATGAAGTGCTTGCGGTGGGCGCCGTGGTCCGGCTTGAGGAGCGCATCTGCGGTTGCCATGCAGGCAAAGTACCGTGACCGCATGAGCGAGCGCGAATTCGATGTGGTGGTTCTGGGGGCCGGACCGGCCGGCGAGGTGTGCGCCGGCCGCCTTGGCGAGGCGGGGCTGTCCGTGGCGGTCGTGGAGTCGCACCTGATCGGCGGCGAGTGCTCCTTCTACGCGTGCATGCCGTCCAAGGGGCTGCTGCGACCGGGCGAGCTGCTCGCCGAGGTGCGCCGCATCCCGGGCGTGCGCGAGGCCATAACGGGCGACCTCGACGTGGACGCCGTCCTGAAGCGCCGCGACGAGATCATCCACGGGCTCGACGACTCGAGCCAGGTGCCCTGGCTCGAGAAGCGGAACGTGGCCGTGGTGCGCGCCCCCGGCCGCCTGGACGGCGAGCGCCGCGTGCGCGCCGGGGACGACGCGCTCATCGCGCGCAAGGCCGTGGTCGTCGCCACCGGCAGCTCGCCGCTGATCCCGCCCATCGACGGCTTGCGCGAGGCGAAGCCCTGGACCAACCGCGAGGCGACCACGGCGAAGGAGGTGCCCGGGCGGCTGGCGATCCTGGGCGGCGGGGTCGTGGGGGTGGAGATGGCGCAGGCGTACAGCTCGCTCGGGTCGGACGTGACCCTGATCGAGCGCGGCGACCGCCTGATCCCGCGCGAGGAGCGGTTCGCGAGCGACGACGTGGAGCAGTCGCTGCGCGAGAACGGCGTGGACGTGCGCCTCGGCACGAGCGCGACGGCGGTGCGGGCGGAGGGCGGCGAGGTGACCCTCGAGCTCGACGACGGCGGGCCCGTGCGGGCCGACGAGCTGCTCGTGGCCATCGGGCGCAGGCTCAACACCGAGGACATCGGGCTCGACAGCGTGGGCCTCGAGCCGGGCAAGCCGGTCGAAGTCGACGACTCGATGCGCGCCAACGACTGGCTGTATGCGATCGGCGACGCCAACGGCCGCGCGCTCCTCACCCACATGGGCAAGTACCAGGCACGCATCGCCGCGGACGTGATCCTCGGCTACCCGAGCGGCTGCCTCCCCACGAACGCCGACGGCTCGCGCTCGCCGCGCGTGATCTTCTCCGACCCGCACGTGGCGGCCGTGGGCTACACGTACGAAGCCGCGCAGGCCGACGGTCTGAACGTCCGGGCCATCGACGTCCCGACCCAGGGCAACGCGGGAGCGAGCTTCTACGGCCGCGACGATGCCCGCGGGACCTCCCGGCTCGTGGTCGACGACGACCGCGGCCTGATCGTCGGCGCCACCTTCACCGGCCCGGAGGTGGCGGAGTGGCTTCAGGCGGCGACGATCGCCGTCGTGGGGGAGGTGCCGATCGACCGGCTGTTCCATGCCGTGCCGGCGTTCCCGACGCGCAGCGAGGTGTGGCTCTACCTGCTCGAGGCGCTCGGCGTGGCGGGGCCGTGCGGCGGGCCGCCGCGGGCGTAGGATTCGGCGCATGGACGTGGTGGTCGCAGGTGGGCACGGCAAGGTCGGGCTGCGGTTGCTGCGGCTACTGGCGGATCGCGGCCACCGCGCGCGCGGGCTGATCCGCAACCCCGACCACGCGGGCTGAGCTGCGAACGTCGGCGCCGAGCCGGTGCTGTGCGACATCGAGGCACTCGACGACATCTCGCGCTGCTGTCGAGGGCGCCGACGCCGTGGTGTTCGCCGCCGGCGCCGGACCCGGGAGCGGGGCGGAGCGCAAGCGGACGGTGGATTACGGCGGCGCTGTGAAGCTGATCGAGGCGGCGACGAAGAACGGCATCGACCGCTACCTGATGCTCAGCGCACTCACCGTCGACCGCCCCGAGCTGTGGCCCGAGCCGATGGTCCCGTACTACGAGGCGAAGCGGGATGCCGACGAGGCTCTCCTGCGGAGCGGATTGACGTACACGATCGTCCGCCCTGGATCGCTCACCGACGAGGTCGGGACCGGACTTGTCGAAATCGGGTTCGGCCTCGAGAGCGGGGAGATTCCAAGGGACGACGTCGCCGCCACGCTGTTCTTCACACTCGACGCGGTCAATACGTATGGCCAGGCATTCGACGTCGTCTCTGGGGATGATCGGTGGACTACGACGGCGCGGTGAAGCTGATCGAGGCGGCGAAGAAGAACGGCATCGACCGCTACGTGATCGTCAGCGCGATCAGCGTGGACCGCCCCGACGAGTGGTCGGAGCAGATGCGCCCGTATTACGAGGCCAAGCGGGACGCCGACGAGCGGGTGCTCGAGAGTGGCCTGAGCTACACCATCGTGCGTCCGGGCGGGCTCACCGACGATCCAGGAACGGGGCTGGTCAAGGTCGGCACGGGCGTCGAGCGAGGCGACGGTGCCGCGCGAGGACGTGGCGGCCACGCTCGCTGGCCGTCCTGGAGACGCCCGGCGCGGTCGGCAAGACGTTCGAGCTGGTGTCGGGCGACACGCCGATCGACGAGGCGGTCCGCGCGCTGTGAACCAGAGCGCGCCGCGGAGGTTCTGCGCCGCGTGCGCTCGGTGCCGGAGGGGCGGGTCACGACCTACGGTGACCTGTCGCCCGGGAGCGCCACGCTTCGCGGGCGCTGTCCTCTCCGCGACGGACGAGGACGTGCCCTGGCAGCGCATCGTGCGGGCCGACGGCTCGCTTGCGAAGGGCGAGCGTCAGCGACGGTTGCTCGTGGCCGAGGGCGTGCCGTTCCGCGGCGAGCGGGTGGACATGCGCGAGGCGTGGGTCCCGGTCAGCGCGTCTGGACGATGAGCACGTCGCAGGAGGCCTGGTGCGACACCTTGTTCGGCACGCTTCCGAGCACCCGCCTCGCTCCGTGCATTCCGACGCTCCCGATCACGATGAGTTCGGCGTCAGCCTCCTTGGCGATCGCCAGAATCGCATCCGCCGGTGAGCCCTTCGGGGCGTGCTCTCTTGACCTCGATGTCCCCGCCGGCCCGGTCGAGCGCGCGCTGAAGCGCCGCGTCAGCCTTGAAGTCGGACCCAACCGAGAACTCGCTCGACGCCGCACCGCCGGCCACGTGTGCCGGCGCCGGGTCGTATGCGGACACGACATGGAGGGTGGCACCGGTCAGCCGCGCGATCTCGACCGCCCGGCCGAGCGCGATGTCGGCGGTCTCCGAACCGTCGATGCCGACCACGATCGAGCTGTACATGCTGTCCTCCCTGAGTTGCGAGCCCGTGGAAGGTAGTACAACTCGACCCCGTGCCCCTGGAGACCGTTCGCTACGACGTGCGCGACGACGGCGTAGCCACCATCGCGCTCGACCAGCCCGACACGCGCAACGCGCTCTCGAACCAGCTCCTCACGGACCTGACCGCGGCGCTCGAGCTGGCGGGTCACGACGACGGCGTGCGCTGCGTGGTGCTCACCTCGACGCACGAGAAGGTCTTCTCGGCCGGCGGCAGCCTCGATCAGTTCGCCGCGGACGTCCCGATCGTGCACAAGCACTTCGGCACCGAGCGCTTCCCGCGACTGTTCCGGACGATCATGCAGCTCGGCAAGCCCACCATCTGCGCCGCCAACGGCCACGTGCTGGCGGGCGCGCTCGGTGTGGCGCTCGCGTGCGACCTGATCATCGCCAAGGAGACCGCCACCTTCGGCACGCCGGAGATCGACGTGGGCGTCTTCCCCTTCATGATCATGTCGCTGATCTACCGCAACGTGCCGCGCAAGAAGGCGAACGAGATGCTGCTCCTCGGCGAGCGCATGTCGGCGGAGGAGGCGCGCGAGGCCGGGATCGTGAACCGCGTGGTGGCGGATGCCGACTTCGATGCCGCGGTGGACGAGTGGGCCGTGAAGCTGGCCTCGAAGTCGCCGGTGATGATGAAGCTGGGCAAGGACGCGATGTACCGCCAGCTGGACATGCCGTTCGAGGACGCGCTCGACTTCCTGCGCTCCCAGCTCTCGCTCGCGTTCACCACCGAGGACATCCAGGAGGGCGTGAAGGCGTTCTTCGAGAAGCGCGCGCCGCAGTGGACGGGGCGCTGAGCGCGTGGCCGTCTCGCTCGTAGCTCTGCGCTGCCGGACCGCCGACCGCTTCCCCGGCGCGCCGCGCGGTGTTGAGATCCTCGCGCCGCTGCTGGCGCACGCGCTCGGCGTGGAGCCGCGCTACATCGGCAGCGGCAGCGAGGTCCAGGAGACCCGATACGAGGACGACCTGCGCGAGTCGCGCGGCTGCCTGCTCGAGGCGGGCGGTCAGATCGACGACGCGCTTGCGGCGGGTCACACCCCGGTGCTGCTGGCGGCGGACTGCGCCGTGTCCGTGACCACGCTCCCGGCCGTGAGCCGCAACCGGCCCGACGCGCGCATCCTCTGGCTGGACGCCCACGGCGACTACAACACGCCCGGCACCTCGGGCAGCGGCTACCTCGGCGGCATGTGCCTGGCGGCGGCCACGGGCGAGTGGGACGCCGGCCTCGGCGAGGCGCTGCCCGCAGAGCGGGTGGTGCTCGCGGGCGTGCGCGACCTCGACCCGGGCGAGCGCATGCTGCTCGAGCAGAGCCCGGCCACCGTGATCGGGGCGAGCACGATCGAGACGCTCGTGGCTGCCAAGAACGCGCTCGACGGCGCGCCCGTGTTCGTGCACCTCGACCTCGACGTGCTCGACCCGGAGCACTTCCCGGCCGCGGTGCCCGCGCCCGGCGGCCTGCATCCGGACAAGCTCTACGACCTGCTCGACTCGGTGCTCGAGGACAGCGAGCTGGTGGGACTCGAGGTGACCGCGTTCGAGGCGCCCGATCACGAGGAGGAGCGGATCGCCGCGACCGAGACGGCGATGCACGTGCTGGAGCCGTTCCTCGACCACCTCGGCGGCGAGACGTGACCGAGCGCGCGCCCGCCGACACGCTGGTGGCCCGCCCGCCGCTGCGCACGCTCGTCGAGGAGCTGCACGTGCGGCGCGAGCAGGCGAGGCTCGGCGGAGGCGAGGAGAAGATCGCCCGCCAGCACGAGCAGGACAAGCTCACCGCGCGCGAGCGGCTTGCGCTCCTGATCGACGAGGGCACGTTCACCGAGCTCGGCATCCACGGGCGCCCGCACTTCGCGCAGCGCGCGATGGACGGCAAGGAGGCGCCCGCCGACGGCGTGATCACCGGCTACGGCAAGGTCGACGGCCGCCTGGTGGCGGTGGCCGCCTACGACTTCACGGTGATGGCCGGCTCGATGGGGATGACCGGCGAGCTGAAGGTGGCGCGGCTGCGCGAGCTCGCGCTCACGAAGCGCATCCCGATGGTCTGGCTGCTCGACTCGGCCGGCGCGCGCATCCAGGAGGCGGCGGGCTCGCTGTTCGCGGGCTCGGGCCACCTGTTCCGCGAGGAGGTGATCATGAGCGGAGTGGTGCCGCAGGTGGCCGCGCTCATGGGGCCCTGCGCGGCCGGCACCGCGTACATCCCCGGGCTCGCGGACTTCGTGCCGATGGTGAAGGGCCGCGGCTCGATGGCGCTCGCGGGGCCGCACCTCACGAAGGCCGTGACGGGCGAGGACGTGACCCAGGAGGAGCTCGGCGGCTCGCGCATCCACACGCGCGTATCGGGCGTCGGCGACCTGGAGGTCGGCTCCGACGAGGAGTGCGTCGACGCGATCAAGAGCTACCTGTCCTTCTTCCCCGCAGAACTGCGAGCAGCCGCCGCCGCTGCGCGAGAGCGCCGACCCGGTCGAGCGCATGGACGACGAGCTGCTCGACGTGCTGCCCGACTCGCCTCGCAAGCCCTACGACATGTACGACGTGATCGGGCGGATCGTGGACGACGGCGACTGGTTCGACCTGAAGCCGCGCTGGGCGCGCACGATCATCACCTGCCTCGCGCGCATGGGCGGGCGGCCGGTCGGGATCGTCGCGAACCAGCCGAAGCACCTCGGCGGCATCCTCGAGAACGACTCCGCCGACAAGGCCGCGCGCTTCGTGAACCTCTGCGACGCCTACGGCATCCCGCTGCTGTTCCTGATGGACGTGCCGGGGTTCATGGTCGGCACGAAGGTCGAGCAGGCGGGCATCATCCGGCACGGCGCGAAGATGCTCTACGCGGTCTCGCGCGCGACCGTTCCGAAGATCACCGTGGTGATCCGCAAGGCCTACGGTGCGGGCTACTACGTGATGAACGGGCGCGCGTACGAGCCCGACCTGATCGTGGCGTGGCCGAGCGCCGAGATCTCGGTGATGGGCCCGGAGGGCGCGGTGAACATCATCTTCCGCAAGCAGATCGAGGCGGCGGAGGACCCGGACGCCACGCGCGCGGAGATGATCGAGGGGATCCGGAGGACGATCGACCCCTACATCGCCGCGGGCAACGCGCTGATCGACGACGTCATCGACCCGCGCGAGACGCGCCCGACCGTGATCCGCGCGCTCGAGATGGCGGCGACGAAGCGCGTGGAGCGGCCGTGGAAGAAGCACGGCGTGATGCCGGTGTGAAGCCCATCTACTTCAGCTCGCCGCAGGACTTCTACGACTGGCTCGAGGAGAACCACGAGACGGCGAGACGAGGTCTACGTGGGCTACTTCAAGAAGGCGACGAACAAGCCCGCCATGACCTGGTCCCAGGCGGTTGACCAAGCACTCTGCTTCGGCTGGATCGACGTCGCGGTCAATCGCATCGACGAGGAGCGCTCACATGCAGCGCTTCACGCCCCGGAGACCCGGCAGCAACTGGAGCAAGATCAACGTGGAGAAGGTCGCGAAGCTCAAGGAGGCCGGCTTGATGCGGCCGGCCGGGCTTGCCGCCTTCGAGCGACGTCACGGACGGCAAGACCGGCGTGTACTCCTTCGAGAACGAGACCGAGCTCGCGCCCGAGTACGAGGCCCGGCTGCGCGCGAACAAGGCGGCGGCGGACTACTTCGACTCGCGGCCGCCCTGGTATCGCCGTACCGCCATCCATCTGGTGATGAGCGCGAAGCGTGAGGAGACGCGCGAACGGAGGCTGGGGCAGCTGATCGAGGATTCGGCGGCCGGCCGCGACATCAAGCAGCTGCGCCGGTGACGGACACGCCCTGCATCATCACCTGCTCGATCTCGGGCGCGGTCGCCAACCGCGAGCAGTGCCCGGCGATCCCGTACACGCCCGAGGAGTACGCGGCGGAGGCGAAGCGGGCGGTGGACGAGGGCTGCTCGATGATCCACATCCACGCGCGCACGCCCGACGGCGTGCCGAGCTACGAGGTGGAGGACTTCCGGGCGATCACCGAGGCGATCAAGGGCGCGGTGGACGACGTGATCATCAACTACTCGACCGGCGCGATCGGCATCCCGATCCAGAAGCGGATCGAGTACCTGCGCGAGCTGCGGCCGGACGTGGCGGCGCTCAACATGGGCTCGATGAACTACGCGAAGTACTCGTCGAAGCGCAAGGACTTCGTGTTCAAGACGGTGTTCGAGAACTCGTTCGACACGATCATCGAGTTCGTGACGGTGATGAACGAGCTCGGCATCCGGCCGGAGCACGAGTGCTTCGACTCGGGCCACGTGGCGAACCTCGACCCGCTGATCGACATGGGACTCCTGTCCGAGCCGCTCCAGGTGTCGTGCGTGATGGGCGTGACCGGCGGGATCCGGCCGAGCGCCAAGAACCTCGCCCACATGGCGGAGCAGATTCCCGAGCGTGCGGAGCAACTGGGGGGTCATCGGCATCAGCCGCGACCAGTGGCGTCTCATCGCGGCCGCCGTGGCGCTCGGGGGGAACGTGAGGGCGGGGCTCGAGGACAACTTCTACCTGCCCGATGGCGAGATGGCGCGCTCCAACGGCGAGCTGATCGCGAAGGCGCGGCGAGATCGTGGAGAACGCCGGGCGGCGCGCCGCCACCGTGGCGGAGGCGCGCGAGCTGCTGGGCGTATGAGCGCGCTCTCGGACGTCCGGGTCCTGGACCTCTCGAGGCTGCTGCCCGGTGGCTTCTGCTCGCTGCTCCTGGCCGACTTCGGCGCCGAGGTGCTGAAGGTCGAGGACACCGGAATGGGCGACTACATCCGCTGGTCGCCGCCCTTCCACGAGGGCGCGGAGGACAGCGCGAAGTCCGCGCTCTTCCTCTCACTCAACCGCGGCAAGCGCTCGATCCGGTTGGATCTGAAGAGCGAGGCCGGCAGGGAGGTGCTGCTGCGGCTGGTGCGCGAGTACGACGTGGTGCTCGAGTCCTTCCGTCCCGGCGTAATGGAGCGTCTGGGTGTCGGCTACGAGACGCTCCGCGAGCAGAACCCCCGTCTCGTCTACTGCGCGATCACGGGCTACGGGCAGGACGGCCCCTTCACGGGGCGCTCGGGCCACGACATGAACTACCTCGGCCTGAACGGCCTGCTCGGGCTCACCGGCGAGCAGGACGGGCCACCGGTGCAGTCGGCCGGCCAGATCGCGGACCTCGGCGGCGGCGCGCTCATGGCGGCGTTCGGGATCATGGCGGCGCTGCGCGAGCGCGAGCGCTCGGGGGAGGGCCAGCTCGTGGACGTGTCGATGTTCGACGGCTCGCTCTCCTGGCTCGCGATGGTGGCCGCGCAGTACCTGGCCGACGGAGCCGTGCCGCGGCGCGACGGACTCCCGCTCGCGGGCGGGCTGATCTGTTACCGGCCGTACGCGTGCAGGGACGGCTGGGTCACGCTCGGCGCGCTCGAGCCGAAGTTCTGGCAGGCGTGGTGCCGCGGCGTGGGGCGCGAGGACCTCGTGGAGAAGCAGTTCGAGGGGCCGGGCTCCGACGCCCATGGAGAGGTCGAGCGCGTCTTCCTCGAGCGGACCCGCGACGAGTGGAGCGCGTTCGCCTCCGAGCACGACTGCTGCCTCGAGCCGGTGCTCGACCTCGACGAGGCGCTCGACTCCGAGCTGGTGCGCGCACGCGAGATGGTGGTGGAGCTCGACCAACCGGGCGCCGCGGCGCCCGTGCGGCTGCTCGGCGTGCCCGTGAAGCTGTCGCGAACGCCGGGCGCGCCGGCGGGCCCGGGCCCGGCTTTGGGCGAGCACACCCGCGAGGTGCTTGCGTCGCTCGACTACAGCGATGAGGAGATCGACCGCGCTGCTCGAGTCAGGCGCCGCGGCTGGGCCGGCGAGCGGAGCGCGCGGCAGCTTCCTGGCCTAGTAGGTGATCACCGTTCGGATGCCCTCCTGGCGCTCCATTGCCTCGAAGGCGTCGTTCACCTCGTCGAGCGCCACCCGGCGGGTCACCAGCGACTCGAGGTCGAGGTCGCCCGACATGTAGGTGTCCACCAGCTCGGGCACGCGGTCGCGGCCCTTCGCCCCGCCGAACGAGGCGCCCGCGATGCGGCGGCCGGTGATCAGGAAGCGCGGCACCACCTCGAGCACCTCGCCCTTGCCCGCCACGCCGGCGATCGTGCACAGGCCCCAGCCCATGCGCGCCGACTCAACCGCCTGGCGCATCACCGAGACGAGGCCCGTGGCCTCGAACGTGTAGTCGGCGCCGAAGCCGTCCGTCATCTCGAGGATCTGCTCGACGCTGTCTGGCCCGCCCACGAGCGTGTCGGTGGCGCCCTGCTGGCGGGCGTGCTCGAGGCGCTCCTCGGACAGGTCGATGGCGATGATCCGGTCCGCGCCGGCAAGGCGCGCGCCGGCCACCGCGCCGAGACCGACCAGTCCGGCGCCGAAGACAGCGCACGTGGAGCCGGGCTCGACCTTGGCGATGTAGAGCGCGGCACCGATCCCCGTGGTTGCGCCGCAGGCGAGCGTGCAGACCACGTCGAGCGGCGCTTCCGGGTTCACCTTGGCGAGCGCGATCTCCGGCATCACCGTGGCCTCGGCGAAGGTGCTCGTGCCCATGAAGTGGCGGATGTCGTCGCTGTTGCGGTGCAGGCGCGTGGTGCCGTCGGGCAGGTAGCCCTTGTTCTGCTGCTCGCGGATGGCGAGGCAGATGTTGGTCTTGTCGGAGACGCAGTGGATGCACTCGCGGCACTGGGGCGAGAAGAGGGTCACGACGTGGTCGCCGGGCGCCACGCTCGCCACGCCCTCGCCGACCTCCTCGACGACCCCGGCGCCCTCGTGTCCGAGCACGGTGGGGGCGTACCCGGAGGGATCGGCGCCGCTTGCCGTGTAGAGGTCCGTGTGACAGACCCCGCAGGCCGCCAGGCGCACGAGCACCTCACCCGGTCCAGGCCCGTCGAGCTCGACGTCCTGGACGACGAGCGGCTTGGCGAACTCCTCCAGAACGGCGGCGCGAATCCTCATGGCGCGAGACCCTAACCCAACCCTCAAGGGGGTCAGACCCCCTTGAGGGTTTGCTAGCGCGGTCGGAGCGGTCCGATGCCCGGGCGGCGGCCGGCCACGCTCACCGTTCGGTTCCACGAGGGTGAGCCCGGGGCCGCGGGGAGGACGGCGTAGTCCGGGTGGCGGACCCAGGTGGGGACGTAGCGGATCCGCGGGGCCCGCACGCGGCGGCCGGGGCGGACCACGAAGTCGATCAGCGCGATCAGGCCGTCCTGCGCCGCGGCTGAGCAGCAGGCCGCCGTCTGGTTCGAGATCAGGTTGCCCTCGCCGAATACGACCGGCTTGCCGTTCACGCGCCGGATCGGCTGCACCACGTGGGCGTGCTGACCGACGAGCGCGTCGATGGCGGGCGAGCGGGTGAGCCGCTGCGCCAGGTCGCGCTGCGGCGGGGTGACCGGGTGCACGTACTCCGTTCCCCAGTGCAGGTTCACGATCACGATCCGCGCCCCTCGGCGCCGGGCGCGCCGGGCGTCGGCCAGGATCAGCCGCGGCGAGGCCCAGTTCACCGTCCACGGGTGCGGCACCGCCTGCCCGTTCGAGATCGCGGTGTAGGACAGGAGCGCCACGCGCACGCCGCGCACGCGCAGCATCGTGGTGCGCCCGCGCTCACGGGCGGAACGCGCGGTTCCGGCAGCCCGCACGCCCGCGCGGTGAAGCGCGCGCAGCGTCGTGTCGACCCCGTACTGGCCGGCGTCGAGCGAGTGGTTCGACGCGGTGCTGCAGGCGTCCCAGCCCACCTGCCGGACGGAGCGCGCGAGGTCGGGCGGCGTCCGGAAGCTCGGGTAGCCCTGCACCGGCCCAGGCACGAGCGGAGTCTCCATGTGGCAGATGGCGAGGTCCGCCCCGGCGATGCGGTTTCGGACGGGAGCGAACAGCGGCGCGAAGTTGTACCTGCGCCCGCCACCCAGCGAGAGGGCCCGCTGGGCGATCGGCGTGTGGATCAGCAGGTCACCCGACGCGGAGACGGTGAGGCGCACGGGCCGCTCCTGCGCCGCAGCCGGCGCGGGCGCCGCGCCCAGGAGCACGGCGAGCCACACGAAGAATCCCCTCACCAGCGCACATCATGCTCCTCCATGACGCCATAGCCCTCCGCGAGCCGCAAACCGCACGGCAGCTCGCCGCTGAACTCGCCGAAAGGCTGCCGGTAGCTGTTGCGCATCAGCAGCAGGTTCATGCTCGACTCGCGCGCCGACCACTCGCGGAAGCGCAGCCCGCCGACCGAGCTGAGGTCCTCCGCGAACTCCTGCGGCGCCACCTCGTGCGGCTCGCCGTCGATCCACACGGTTCGCTCGCTCGACGACGGCGCGTCGTGCACGCCGTCCACGAGGTTCCACGCGACGGCGCGCCCGTCCTCGGTGCGGCCGATGCCGGCCGACCATCGCCAAGCCGTGTGCCGCGCGTGGTAGCCGGCCGACTCGTCGACGAAGCCGTCGTCGCCCTCGAACGCCCACGCCCGCCCCGCGGCGCTCACGCGCCCGCGCACGTGCACCGGCGCATGCTTGCGCGTCCAGATGTACGAGCGTCCATGAGGCGAGACGACCTCCACCCCCGCGGGCTCCTCGAGCTGGACGTCGAGCACGCCGCGCACGACCGCTCGCCCCGCGCTCAGCTCGACGCCGCGGTTTCCCTCGAGCAGCGTGCCGTCCGGCAGCGCCACGGCCCACCAGCGCTGCGGCACGCCGGCCACGCGCGCGTCGCCCACGCACAGCATCAGGTCGGAGCGGTACACGCCCAGGTAGCGCCAGCGCTTCAGCGGCCGGCCCGCGCGCACCGGCGCCATGCGCTCTGGAGGCAGCCGGAGGGCGAGATCGCGGACGCCGGGGCCTCGCACTGGAAGATCCTGCATGTCCTGCCAGTACACTGCAGATTGACTGGTCAGTCAATCGCCCGGGGAGGGGTGATGAAGTGAGGGCGGCCGCCGTTCAACTGCAGTCCACAACCGACACCGAGGCCAACCTCGCGTCGGCCGAGCGCCACGTGCGAGCGGCAGCCGCCGACGGCGCCGAGCTGGTCGTGCTTCCCGAGCGACTCGACATTCGCGGCGGAGCGGCCGACTACGCCGCCGGCGCGGAGTCCCTCGACGGCCGGCCGATCCGCTGGGCCCGCGAGCTCGCGGGCGAGCTCGGAGTCGACCTCGTGGCCGGCTCCGTGGCCGAGCGCCGCGACGGCCATGAGCGCGTCTCCAACACCTCCGTGCACGTGGGCCCCGACGGAGAGATTCGCGCCGTCTACCGCAAGATCCACATGTTCGACGTCGAGGTCGACGGCGTCGTCTACCGCGAGTCCCAGCACTCCGAGCCCGCGGACGAGATCGTCCTCTCGGAGACCGCGGGCGGCGTCGGCCTCGGCCTGACGATCTGTTACGACCTGCGCTTCCCCGAGCTCTACCGGATCCTCGCCCTGCGCGGCGCGCGCGTGATCACGGTGCCCGCCAACTTCACGCGGGTGACCGGCGAGGCCCATTGGGAGGTGCTGCTGCGCGCCCGCGCGATCGAGAACCAGGTGTTCGTGATCGCGCCCGGCCAGGGCAGGCGACCCGGGCCGGAGGGCGACAGCTACGGCAACTCGATGATCATCGACCCGTGGGGCGAGGTGCTCGCCCGCGCGCCGATGGAGGGCGACTGCTTCATCGCGGCCGAGCTCGATCTGGCCCGCCAGGACGACGTGCGCGAGAAGCTGCCGAGCCTCGCGAACCGCGTCGACGCCGCATACAAATGGCCTGAGGGGGTCACTGCCTGATGGCCACGGCCGCGAACAGCGCCCCCGACAAGCGCCGCATGATCCTCGACGCCGCGGTGCGCGTCTTCGCGCGCCAGGGCTTCCACCACTGCCGCGTGTCGGACGTGGCCGACGAGGCGGGCGTGGCCTACGGGCTCGTCTACCACTACTTCAACTCGAAGGAGGAGATCCTCAACACGCTCTTCCTCGAGCGCTGGCAGATCATGCTCGACGCAATCGGCGAGATCGACGCCCGCGACATCCCGTCGCGCGACAAGCTGCGCTCAGTCGCCGGCTTCATCATCGACTCCTACCGGCACGACCCGGACCTGATGAAGGTGATCATCGTCGAGGTCACCCGCGCCGCGAACTCGTTCGGCGCCCTCCACCTCGAGGAGATCCGCAAGGCCTACGAGGGGATCGCCGCGATCGTCGAGACCGCTCGCGAGGAGGGCTCGTTCAAGTCGAGCATCCCCTCCGAGTTCGCGGCCATGTGCTTCTACGGCGCCATCGAGCAGCTGCTCACCGGCTGGATCTTCGAGGTTCTGCCGCGCACCGACGAGGAGTTCGAGGGCGCCAAGGACCTCATCGTTGAGGCGATCTGCGGTGGGCTCGAGAATGGCGCGGGCAGCGCTCCGCAGCCTTCTGCTTGAATCCGGCGCCTATGGACAACGACATCGTCAAGCGGCTCATGTGGGGCGGCCTGCTCGCCGCCGTGGGCGCCCTGACCACGATCGTCGCGAACCGGGTGGCCACCGAGATTTGGCAGCGGGTCTTCAAGGAGGACCCGCCGAACGACTGATGGCCGACGAGCCGACGCAGCAGACCGAGCCCACCGAGCCGATCAACCAGGGCGCAACAGGCCAGCGACCGTTTGGGGAGACACCCCTGAGCGTCGAGAGCGAGAGCGATCCGTTCGCCGAGCGCCCCGAGGCGTTCGTCGGCGCCGCCTTCGCCGGCGGGCTTGCCTTGGCTCTGATCCTGCGACGATTCGCGCGATGACAGCCAACGGAATGCCCCCAGACGACAGCGCCGACAAGTCGCTCGGCGAGATCGTCGCCGAGGTCTCGGAGAAGGCCTCTCAGCTCGTCCGCGAGGAGATCGAGCTCGCCAAGGCGGAGGTCACGGACAAGGTCACGAAGCTCACGAGAGGGGCCGTCATCGCCGCCGCCGCGGGCGTGTTCGCGGTGTTCGGCATCACGATGTTCTTCCACGGGCTCGCCTGGTTCCTCGACGACGTCTTCAACTGGGAGGACAACATCTGGGCCGGGTTCGCCGTCGTGACCGTTCTGCTCTTCCTGCTCTCGATTCTCGCGGCGTTCATCGCCTACCGGCTGTTCAAGAAGGGCGCGCCGCCCACGCCCGACCTCGCGATCCAGGAGGCCAAGGCCGCCCGCGCCGAGCTCGAGGCGGGGAAGGTCGAGCACGATCAGGTCAAGCGAAGCCTCGAGCGAGGCGAGGAGGTGAAGGCGCAGTGAGCCGAGCCCGAAGCCCGGAGATGATCCGAGCCTCGATCGAGGAGACGCGCCACGAGCTGGCCTTCTCCGTGAACGACCTGCGTTCGAAGGTGGCCGAGCTCACGAACTGGCGCGGCCAGCTCATCAAGAACCGCAAGCAGGCGCTGATCGGCGCCGCGGTGGCCGGATTCGTGATCGGCGGCGGGGTTGCGGCCGGTGTCTCGCTCATCACCCGCCGTAGATAGCTAGTCTGCGCCGCGCCGCTTAACCAGAACTCAACTTCAGGAGGCTGGGAACCCCCCATGAAAGTGATCGGCGCCGGGCTGCCCCGGACGGCAACGACGACTCAGATGATCGCCCTCGAGATGCTCGGAATGCCCTGCTACCACATGCGGGACATGATGATGAACATGGAGACGAGCGTTCCTCAGTTCCGCAAGGCCCTCGAGGGCAACGCGGACTGGGACGAGATCTTCGAGGGCAAGGAGTCGGAGGTCGACTGGCCCGCCTCGTACCACTGGCGCGAGCTGATGGACGTCTACCCGGACGCCAAGATCCTGCTCAGCGTGCGCGACGCCGACAGCTGGGTGCGCAGCATGGAGAACACGATCACCCAGGTCTTCTTCGGCGACACGCTCATGCACCACCTCGTGCGCGTCCGGTACGAGGTCGACCCCCCGTTCGCCGCGTGGATCGACCTGCTGACCGAGATGAACTTCGGCGACGAGCGGGGAGCCTGGGCCGGAACGAACGGCGAGCCCGGTCCGATGGCCGAGGCCATGGAGCGCTGGAACCAGTCGGTGATCGACACCGTGCCCTCGGAGCGGCTGCTCGTCTGGAACCCCAAGGAGGGCTGGGAGCCGCTCTGCGAGTTCCTCGAGGTGCCGGTGCCCGACACCCCGCTCCCGCACGTCAACGACACGGAGAACTTCCAGAAGAACCTGATCATGGGTCCGGCGATCGAGGCGATCAACGCCTGGTGGGCGCAGAACGGCCCACCCGAGGACGCCGCCGCGAAGCGTCCGGCCCCGCCGGCCCAGGCGACGGCATGAGGCTTGTCGGCGTCGGCTTCGGCCGCACCGCAACCATGTCGCTGAAGGGCGCGCTCGAGGATCTCGGGCTGCCGACCTTTCACATGATCGACCTGATCACCGGCGAGAATCGCGATCGCGACCTCGCCTACTGGATCAAGATCGCGAACAACGAGCCCGTCGATTGGGACGAGGTCTTCGAGCCGTGGGAGGCCACGGTCGATTGGCCCGCCGCGTCGCGCTGGAAGGAGATGGTGGACCACTTCTCCGACCTGCCCGTGCTGCTCAACCACCGCGACTTCGACGGCTGGTACGAGAGCTGCGCGAACACGATCCTGGCCGTGAAGGAAGCCGCAATGGCCGGGGAGCTGCGCGAGGACGCGAACCGCGACGGTCCCTCGCCGGAGCTGTGGGGCGTGATCGAGAAGCTGATCTGGCAGGGCGACTTCCAGGGCAACTTCAAGGACCGCGACTGGACGCGCCAGATGTACTACGACCGCATCGAGGAGATCAAGGCCTACGTGCCGGACGATCGCCTGGTGCTCTGGGAGCTCGGCGTGGACGGCTGGGAGCCGATCTGCGAGGCGCTCGGCGTGGACGTGCCCGACAGGCCGTTCCCGCGGCTGCACGACACGAACGAGTTCAGGACGGAATTCGGTCTGGAGCCGTTGCCGGCGTAGGCGGCGGCGGCTCGACCTCCGCAGTGCCGTAGAGGCGGCGGTGGATGACCGCCGCTACGGCGCCCGCGGGGATCGGCAGCCAGAAGGACACGAGCCGGTAGGCGAGCGTGGCCACGACGGCCGCGCCGCCGCCCACGCCCGCGAGCGCGAGCGTTCCCGTGAGGCCAGCCTCCACGAAGCCGACCCCGCCCGGGGTGAGCGGCACGTTGCCGAGCAGCTGCGCGGCGCAGAACGCCAGTAGCACCAGGGATGCCCGCGGGGTCGCGCCCACGGCGTAGAGCGCGGCGATCAGGGTGAGGTAGTCGAGCACCCAGCGACCCGCCGCGAGCAGCAGGGCCTCCCACCACTGGCGACCGAGGACACCGACCACGACGTCGCGCTCGTGGAGCAGGCGCTCGGGGAGCCCCGTGATCGGCGGGTGCTTGCGCCGCAGCCGGTTGAGAACCGCCTGCGCCCCACGGCCGATCATCTCGAGCGGCCGGTCCCAGATCACGCAGGCCCCGCCCACCACGACCATCAGGACGAAGACGATTGCGCCCGCGAGCGCCGCCCTGGTCAGGGTCGGGTCGACCGCCACCCCCGTGATGATCGCCGGCAGGGCGAGCAGCGGCAGAGCCAGCAGCGTGGCGAAGACGACCAGCGCGGATGCGGTGATGCCCGATGCCGCCGCCGCGGGGGGCACACTCGCGCGCACGAGCATCGAGTACTGCACCGCGCCCACGGTGGCCGCACCGCCCGGGACGACCCTTCCGAACGAGTTGGCGGCGAGCTGCGAGAGGATCACCGGCCGCCACTGGTGGGTGCGGACGGCCAGCCGCAGGATCCCCCACGCGCAGGCGAAGCTGCCCACCTGGAGCGCCACCATCGCGACGAACCACAGCGGGTTGATCTCGTCCAGCTCGTCGAACGCGCCGAAGACCCCGATCAGGGCGGGTGCGAGCAGGTAGAGGGAGACCGCCGTGACCGCGAGGAGCAGTCCGCGTCGGGTGAGGGCGCCCGCCGACATGCGACGCAGGCTACGCGGGAGCGGGATCCGGCGGCGGTGGCGCGACGGGCGGCGGCGCCTCCGGCGGCTTCAACGAGATCGTGCGGAGGTCCACGTACTCGCGGACGAGGATCTGGATCGACGCGGCGATCGGGTATCGCGGCGATCGCTCCCATCACGCCGAGCAGCGTGCCGCCGAACAGCACCGCGACGATCGTGATGAACGGGTGGACGTTCACCGTGCGCTTCTGGATCTGCGGCTGGATCAGGTTGTTCTCGAGCTGCTGGTAGACGATCGCCCAGATGGTCCAGATGATCGTCGCGGTGGGGAAGTCCTCGAACAGCGTGACCACGCCGATCAGCACGGCGGCGATCGTCGCTCCCACGAGCGGGATCAGCGACATCACGCCTGCCAGGACCGCCAACGGGCCGCTGAAGGGAACGCCGAGGATCGTCAGCACGATGTAGGTCGCGATACCGGCGATCACCGCGATGGTCAGCGCGCCGGCCACGTATCCGCTCACCGCGCTCGCGATGTGCTCGCGCGAGCGCAGCAGCCGCTCGCGTTGCTCGGGAGGTCGCGACGCGATGATCCGGTCGGCCCATTGTCTTCCGCTGCCGAGCAGGAACGCCGTCATCACGAGGATCGTGAGCAGCGCGAAGAGCGAGCTGACGATGCCAAAGCCGATGTCGCGCAGCGTGCCGGCGGCCCCGCCGAGCCGATCGGGGAGCTTGCCCGCCTCCTCCTCGAGCTTCCCGGTGATGTCGTAGTCCTCGTTGAGGTTCCGCAGGCGCTCGTTCTCCTCGACGAACTTGGTGACGTCGTCGGCGTACTGCGGGACGTTGTCGGCGAAGTTGTTCGCCTCGGTGATGAGCGGCGGGACGATCATGGCGATCAGAAGGATCGGCACGAGCAGGAGACCGACATAGACGATGGCAATGGCGAGGCCGCGCTTCATGCTCCGTGCCAGGTAATTCACCGGCGGCGAAAGCGCCACGGCGAGGAAGATGGAAATGAGAACCCAGCTGAT
Organism: uncultured Thermoleophilaceae bacterium; assembly: GCA_963774755.1. Taxonomy (GTDB): domain Bacteria; phylum Actinomycetota; class Thermoleophilia; order Solirubrobacterales; family Thermoleophilaceae; genus JACVRW01. The sequence goes on from CAVZGG010000020.1 coordinate 19,249, forward strand.
CGGCTTTCGCAGCCGCCAGAGCAGGTACAGAGCGATCGCGGCGCAGACGACCACGAGCACGATGCGCACGATGTCCCGGACGCTGACCACCAAGGGCGGTATTCGCCCCGCCGGGGCGGCTTCCTACTCGATGAAGTGCTTCGGTATCGCGCCGGTCCCGAGCAGGCCGGGCCCGGTGTGGGCCGACAGCACGGGTCCGATCTCGCTGACGATCGTGGGCTGCGACCCGTAGACCTCCACGCAGCGCTCGATGAGCGCGTTGCACAGGTCGGGCGCGTTGATGTGCTGGGCCGACCATGCGTCGGCGCCGGACGCCGCGCAGCCGTGGGCGTACTCCACGAGGCGCTCGAACATGCGCGAGGAGGTCCGGACGCGCTCGACCGGGGTCATCTCGTTCTCAACGGTCAGGATCGGCTTCACCCGGAGCGTCGAGCCGATCCAGGCGCTGGCGGCGCCGATGCGCCCGCCGCGCTTGAGGAACTCGAGCGTGTCGATCCCGAACCAGAGCCGCAGCTCCTTGCGCGCCTTCGCCACGTGCTCGGCCGCCTCCTTCGCGCTGGCCCCGTCGCGCGCCGCCTTGGCGGCCGCGAGCACCATGAAGCCGAGCCCGCCGGCGGCGGTGGTCGAGTCCACCACCTCGATGCGCTCGCCGCCCTTGCCGTCGCGGCTGAGCGCCTCCTTGGCCTGGCGCGCCGCCTCGGGCGTGCCCGAGAGGCCGCCGGAGATGTGCACCGACACGACCTCGCCGCCGTCGGCCAGGAGCGGCTCGAACACCGAGGTGAAGTCGCCCACCGACGGCTGGGAGGTGGTGGGCAGCGATTCCGCGCTGCGGAGCTCCTCGAAGAACGCCGGATAGTCGGTGATCTCCACCTCCGGCACGGTCCGATCGCCGCCGAAGACCACGTACAGGGGAACGACGTGGATGCCGTGACGCTCGATCAGTCCGGCCGGTAGATACGAGGTGCTGTCGGTCACCACGGCAACGGGGGCCATGCGGCGGGCAGCCTATCCACTGTCGTGAGCGCCGACGCCGTACACTCGCAACGAGTGGAGGAGCGAGAGCGCATCGAGGCGCGCCTCGACGCTCGGCTCGAGGAGCTGAAGCGCACGCGCCTGGCCATGCACCGCGAGAGCGATGGCATGCACGGCAGCGACTTCGCTCACGTGGACAACCACCCGGGCGACCTGGGCACGGAGACCCACGAGGAGGAGCTCGACGAGACCGCCGGGATCTTCTTCGACGAGGAGGAGCGCCGGATCGCGGAGGCGCGCCGAGCGCTCGCCGACGGCAGCTACGGCAACTGCATCAACTGCCATCAGCCGATCCAGCCGGAGCGCCTTGACGTGGTTCCGGAGGCGGTGCGCTGCATCAACTGCCAGCGGTTGTTCGAAGGCCTGCACAGACAGCACATGCGTCCCGTCTGAGCTTGGCCGCGACCCTCGTCACCGGAGCCACCGGCTTCATCGGGTCGAACGTGGCCCGGCTGCTCGTGGAGCGCGGGGACGAGGTCAGGCTCGGCGTGGAGGAGGGCTCGCCCGACGTGGCGATCGCCGATCTCGACACCCCGCGGGTGAAGCTCGAGGTCCGTGACCGCCGCTCGGTCCGGCGGGCGCTGAAGGGGGTCGAGCGCGTGTTCCACTGCGCCGGGGTCACCTCCGTGCGGCCGGCCGACGAGGCGCGCCTCTTCGACGTGAACGTGGGCGGTACGAAGGTGGTGATGGAGGAGAGCCTGCGGGCCGGGGTCGAGCGCGTGGTGTACACGTCGAGCGCCGCGGCAATCGGCCCGGCCACGGACGGGAAGGCCGCCACGGAGACGCAGCTGTTCACCGCCTCGCGGCTCGGCATCCCGTACGTGAACTCGGTGCACGAGGCCGAGGTCGAGGCGATGCGCGTGGCCGCGCACGGGCTCCCGCTCGTGTGCGTGAACCCGGGCGTCTGCCTCGGCGCGGGCGACCAGCTGCTGTCCTCGACGCGGCTGGTGCGCAGCTTCCTGCTGGGTCGGATTCCGGTCTACACGGACGGCGCGATCGGGATCGTCGACGTGCGCGACGCCGCGGCAGGGCATCTGCTCGCGGCCCTCCGTGGCGCCGTGGGTGAGCGCTACCTGCTCACGGGTCGCAACTTCACCTTCGAGCGCCTCTTCGCGGACCTGGGGCGGCTGTCTGGCGTGCCGACCCCGGTGCGGATTCCGCCGCGTGCCGCCGAGGCGGCGGCCGCGGTGCTCGGAGCCGGCCGGCGGGCGTGGCCGATCACCCCGTCCGAGGTGCGCGCGGCGGGCAACAGCTGGACCTATCGCGCGACCAAGGCGCAGCGCGTGCTCGGCTGGCGCGCGCGCCCGCACGAGGAGACGCTCGAGGCCACGGTCGCGTGGCACCTGGAGCGCGAGCACGACCGCATCGCCCGCACGCGCCGCTCACAGCAGATCCAGTACCGCGTGGCGGGCCTGGCGCTCGGGGCCGCCGAGGGTGCCGCGGGCGTGGTGCGTCGCGTGATCGTCCGCTAGGCGGCGTCACCTCCGGGCCAGTGGAGGCGGCGACGGGAGGGCCAAGGCCAGCGACGCGAGTCGAAGCTTTGTCTCTCCTCGAAGCTCTCACGGGTCGCCGCCTCCGTCAAATAATCTGAGGGGAGTGACGACGCTCTACCGCTGCAAGGCCCCCACGGACCTGGTGTGCCGCTGCGGCAAGGTGGCGCGCCGCATGCGTGCCATGGAGATCGACTTCGACGAGGTCAGGGTCCCGTTCCTGAAGCGGGACCGACCTGAGGTCGAGGAGTTGACCGGCCAAAGATGGGTACCGGTCCTCGTGCACGGAGACGACGTGATCAACGACTCGCACCGGATACTGGAGTACCTCGAATGGCTCGAACGCAAAGACCAGTAGGCCGCGCCGCACGGGCCAGAGGCGCCGTCCGCGGCGTCCGCCGCGCCTGGCCCTACGTCCTGATGGCGTGGGAGCGCTGGCAATCCCTCTCCCCGGAGGAGAAGGAGCGCTACAAGAAGCAGGCCCGCGGATTCGCGGAGCGCGGCAAGAAGACGCTGGACGAGCAGCGGCGCCGACGCCCGCCGCGGAGTTAGCGGTCCGCGTGTCCGGCGGCCGTCTACTTCCTCGCGCTGGCCATCGCGCTGGGCCTCTGCGTGATCGGCGGCATGCTCGCGCACCGTCCGAAGCGCGCATGCCCGCGCTGCAAAGCGCAGATCTCGATGTCAGCGCGCCGCTGCCGGCACTGCGAGTACGAGATGGAGTGAGCGGAGGGGGCGGTTTGCCGCACCCTGAGGGGTGCTCCTCCGCACCTTCAGACACCTGCTCGCCGCATTTTTCGGGGCCCTGTCCGATGGGACGCTGGTCCCATGAACTCGAACCCCAACAACCAGGTCCTCTACATCGAGACCAGCATCCGCCCCGGGCTCACGATCAACGAGTACCGGCGCACCCGGCCGAGCAGGCCGTCGCGTTGGGAGCGGCTCAAGCAGCTCGCCGGCGGCGCGCAGGCCGCGACCGCCTAGCCCAGCCGGTTCTCGAGCCCGATTCCGCTCTGGCGCTGCGGCAGGTGCTCGTGCTCCGGCTCGGCCGGTGCCTCGCCCAGGTCCGGCTGCTCGACTCCGAGAGTCTCGGCCAGGTCGCCCGACTCGAACATCTCCATGACGATGTCGCAGCCGCCGATCAGCTCGCCGTCCACGAACAGCTGCGGGATCGTCGGCCAGCCGGACAGCGAGGAGAGCTCCTCGCGGATGCGGGGGTCGGGGAGGATGTCGAGCGCGGCGTACTTCACGCCGAGCGCGTTCAGGGCTCCGGAGGTACGCATGGAGAAGCCGCAGGCGGGCTGCTGGGGCGTGCCCTTCATGAAGAGCATCACCTTGTTCTCCTTGATGGCGTTCTCGATGAAGCCACGGATCTCTTCGTTCGTCATCGTCCTTCTCCGGGGGTCTGGGTCTTTATTGACAGCGCGTGGATCGCGCCGCCGACGTCTTCGCCGAATACGTCATAGATCAGCTTGTGCTGCTGGATGCGGGTGAGGCCCTCGAAACGGTCCGATACGACCTCGGCGCGGAAGTGGTCTCCGCCTCCGGTTGTGTCCTGCACGGAGACCTCGGCCCCGGGCAGGGCCTGCTCTATCCGCTCCCGAAGTTCTTCTTCAGTTGGCACGGGGTCCAGAGTACCGACGCCAACGCCGATACAATCTGGGCAGATGGTTCAGCTCACCGACATAGCGGCGGAGAAGGTCGCCGAGTTCATGTCCGGCCAGGGTGCCGAGGGCGACGTCGTCGGCCTGCGGGTCGGCGTAAAGGGAGGCGGATGCTCCGGCTTCCAGTACGCGCTCGCCCTGGACGAGAAGCGTGACGATGACCATGTCTTCGAGATCTCGGGCATCCGGGTCCTGGTGGACCCCGCGAGCATGCAGTACGTCGACGGTTCGACCGTCGACTTCACCGAGAGCTTCATGGGCTCCGGCTTCGAGGTCTCGAATCCGAACGTAGTCGCCTCCTGTGGCTGCGGCTCCTCCTTCCGCGTTGCGGAGGAAGAGCCGAGCTGCGGCGCCTCGGTCTGACCACCGAGCGCGACCTCCACTGGGACGGCTGCACGAATACCCGCGACCTCGGCGGGTTGCCCACGGCTGACGGCCGTGTGACCCGCCGGGGCGCATTAGTCCGTTCTGACGCGGTCGATCGCCTGAGTCCCGCCGGCTGGGAAGCGCTGCGCGCCCATGGCGTTCGGACGATCATCGATCTGCGCAACGACGACGAGCTGGTCGAGAACTCCGGAGGCGTGGAGACCGTCCACATCTCGCTCGATCGGCTCGACGAGGACCCCGAGTTCTGGGTCGACTGGATGAACGGCCCGCAGTTCGGGACCCCGCTCTACTACCGGCCGTTCATGGAGCGCTTCCCGGATCGAGTCGAGCAGGTCCTCGACGCGATCGAGCAGGCGCCGCCCGGCGGAGTGCTCTTCCACTGCGTGGGAGGCCGCGACCGCACCGGCCTGGTGGCGATCGCCGCACTCACTGTCGCGGGCGTGACGCCGGACGCCATTGCCGACGACTACGCGCTCGCCGCCGAGCGGGCTCACACCCACGACCCGATGTACGAGGAGTTCCTTGCCGAGAAGGGCATATCCGCGCGCGAGCTCGTGACCGACCTCGTCGCGAGTCTCGACTACGACCGGCCGGCTCTACGTGCCCGGCTTGTTGTCTAGCGAGCTCCAGAGGTAGAGGCACGCCAGCGTCCGGTACGGGCGCCACGGGCGCGCGATCTTCTCCAGGCGCTTCGGATCCGGGATCTTGCGCAGCCGGTACTGCACCTGGACCGCGCGCCGGATGCCCTGGTCGCCGACCGGCAGGATGTCGGGGCGGCCGAGGTGGAACATCAGGAACATGTGCGCGCTCCACTCACCGATGCCCTTCACCGCGGTGAGCTGCTCGATCACCTCCTCGTCCGAAAGCTCGTCGAGGTGCTCCAGCTCGAGCTCGCCCTTCTCGACGTGGTCGGCGAGGTCGCGCAGGTAGTTGATCTTGGGGCGCGATAGGCCGGCGGCTCGGATCCTGTCGGGGTCCACCGCGAGCAGCTCCTTCGGCGTCGGCGCGTGGCCGTCGAACAGCTCCAGCATGCGCCCGTAGATCGTGGCGGCGGCCTTCGTGGAGAGCTGCTGGCCGACGATCGAGCGCAGCAGCGCGCCGTAGGCGTCGCCGGGCCGGTCGTTCTTGAGGTCCTTGCGAACGATGGCGCCGTGCTCGTCCACCAGCCGCTCCATCACGGGGTCGGCTGCGCGCAGCGCGGCCACCACCTTCGGCGTTGCCTTGACGGCCATCGTCAGACGACCGCGCGGGTGTGGAAGGGCTCCTCGAGCGCACCCAGCTCGGTGGAGGGCGGGTCGCCGAACAGCCACTCGCGGGCGATGCGGTGCCAGTTGGCCGTGGCGCCGAGCTGGCCCAGCACACCGAGCGTCAGCGCCTCCATCCTGCGCGCCAGCATGGCCTGCGGAGGCATCGTCTCGCGGCGCATGAGCTGCCAGTGGCGCGAGCGCGGGTCGCCGAAGTCGATCAGCACCTGGGACACGAGGGCGCGGTCGACCGTGACCTCGCGGTCCTCCACGTACCAGGCCGTCACGTCGTGGAAGTGCTCGAAGACGGCCTCGGGCGTGACCTCCTCGTCCTCCGGGTCGAAGAAGCCCATCGCGGCGAGCCTGCGGTGGAGCTCATCGACATCGCCGTCCATGACCGCGCGCAGCGCCTCGACCTCGGCCTCGATGTCGTCGCGCCCCACTCGCTTCGTCATCCCGAAGTCAATGAACGCCACGCGGCCGTCGGGCATCAACCGGTAGTTGCCGGGGTGGGGGTCGCCGGAGAAATGCCCGTTGCGGTAGAGCGACCCGAAGAAGAAGCGGAAGATGATCTCGCCGAAGCGGTCGCGCGTCGCGCGGTCACGCTCCTTCACCTCCTCGAAGCCGATGCCTTCCACCCACTCGCTCACCAGCACGCGCTCGGTGGACAGCTCGGTGACAACCGGGGGCACGTAGATGAACGGATGGCCCCGCCAGCTGCGCGCGAACGCGCGGTGCTGCTGCGCCTCGTGCTCGTAGTCGAGCTCGTCGGTGAGCCGCTCGCGGATCTCGGCCGTCATCGCCTTGGCGTCCATCCCGGGGGCGATCCGCTTGGCCACCCGCATGATCAGCCCGAGGTTCTGGAGGTCGGCGCGCACCGCCTGGCCGACGCCCGGGTACTGCACCTTCACGGCCACCTCGCGGCCGTCGTGCAGGCGGGCGCGGTAGACCTGGCCGATCGAGGCCGCCGCCACGGCGTCCTCCTGGAACTCGGCGAACACGTCGTCGAGCTTCTCGCCGAGGTCGTCCTCGATCACCTTGCGCATCTTCTGGAAGGGGAGGCGCGGGGCGGAGTCGCGCAGCTCTCCGAGCTTCGCCTGGATGCGCTCCTGGAACTCGGGCGGGAATGCGCCGGTGTCGATGAACGAGGCCACCTGCCCGACCTTCATGGCGGCGCCCTTCATCTGGCCGAGCACGTCGAGGATCTGCTCGGCCGCCTCCATCTGGCGGCGTTCCGCGGCCGCGTGGCGAGCCTCCTCGCCGCGGGTGAGGTTCGCCGCCTTGGTCGCGTAGCCGCGCGCGGTCTGGCCGCCCGCGAGCCGCCCCACCTTCGCGGCCCTCCTCACCCTGCCCTTTGGAAGGTCCTTCGCCATCCAGGCTGAGACTACGCATAGGCTCCGGACCCCATGAGACTGGTGAGCTTCGAGGCTGGCGCCAATCCGCGCGCGGCATTGCTTCGCGACGAACGCGTCTACGACATCTGGGGAGAGGCGTTCGGGCACGTCCGCGCCGACGACCGCACGGTCGAGGCGATCCTCGAGGGCGGGCTGCTCCACGAGGTCGCGCCGGTGGACGGCGACGAGGGCGTTCCCGTGGACGGCGTGCCCCTGCTTCCGCCGGTCACGCGGCCCGGAAAGATCATCTGCATCGGCCTCAACTACCGCGCGCACGCCGAGGAGCAGGGCGCCGAGCCGCCCGAGACGCCCACGTTCTTCGCGAAGTTCCGCAACGCGCTGGCGGCGCCCGGCGCAACCGTTCCGCTGCCTGTCTGGAGTGAGCGCGTGGACTACGAGGCCGAGGTGGCGGTCGTGATCAGGGACCGCTGCAAGGACGTGCCGGAGGAGCGGGCCATGGACCACGTGGCCGGCTACATGCTTCTGAACGACCTCTCGGCGCGCGACTACCAGTTCAAGACGCCGCAGTGGATGCCGGGCAAGACCTTCGACGGCGCGGCGCCTTGCGGCCCCGCGCTCGTGACGCCCGACGAGGCCGGCCCGCACGACGGGATCGAGTTCGAGCTGACCCTCAACGGCGAGCTGATGCAGAAGAGCTCGACGGCGGACCTCTTCCACACCGTGCCGGCGCTGATCGCGTACCTGTCGAAGCTGATGACGCTCCAGCCCGGCGACGTGATCTCCACGGGCACGCCCGCGGGAGTGGGGAACCTGCGCGACCCGCAGGTGTTCCTCAAGCCGGGCGACGAGGTCGTGATCAGCTCGCCGCAGCTCGGCGTGCTCGAGACGCGGCTGGCCTAGGCCGAGATCTCGACGTCGCGGCCGAGTGCCTCGGCCAGCAGGTCGGCGTTGCGGCGTGCCGCCCAGATCGGGACGGTGGCGTCGAGTGCAGGGTTGGTCGCGGCCTCGAGGGTCACGCCGGCGCCGTTCACCGAGACGCGCACGTCGGTGATGGCCTGGTCGCGGCTGCGCTCGAGCTGCTCGGCGAGCCGGATCACGCCGCACAGGAGGCGCAGGCGGTCGTCGTCGCCCGAGCAGGCGAGGTCGCCGAGCTCGGAGGCGTCCGGCGCGCCCTTGCGGTGGTAGCGGGCCACCAGGCCGATCAGGATCAGCTCGCGCGGTCCGAACCCGGGCAGTCCGGCGTTCAGCGTCAGGTAGTGCGAGTGGCGGTGATGGTCGTCGTAGTTCACGGCCACGCCGATGTCGTGCAGCAGGCAGGCGGCCCAGAGCAGCTCCCGCTCCTCGGCCCCGAAGTCGTGCAGGCCGGCGTCGGCGAGGCCGTCGAACATCGCACGCGACAGCGCCCACACGTGCAGGTCGTGCTCGCCGTGGTGCTCGAAGCGGTGCGCGAGGTTCTGAACGGACTCGGCGCGCACGTCGTCGAACAGCTCGCCCTCACCGAGCAGCCGCTCGAAGAAGATGCCCTCGCGCAGCCCGGCCTCGGTCACCTCGATCGAGTCGAACCCGCCCTCGTCGAGCGCGGTGGCGAGCACGAGGGCGCCGCCGAGGATCACGTCGGCGCGGTCGTACTTGATGCCCTTCACCTGCGCTCGCTTCGACGCGGGCCGCTCGGCCAGCTCCTCGATCAGCTGCTCGAGCGCCTCGCGCGTGAGCTTGAACCCCTGCACGTCGATGTCCGGAATGTCGAGCCGCTTCATCGCGGCGGCGGCGAGGTTGCGGATCGTTCCGCCGATGCCCACGAGCCGCCCGCCGCCGCTCCACCAGCCGAGCTGTTCGAGCTCGGCGGCAACGTGGGCGCGGAGCGCCTTCATCTGCTTCACGCTTGCCTTCTCTCCGGGCAGGAAGCGCTCGCTCACCCGCACCGCACCCAGCGGCAGCGACTGCGACTCCACGAGCCGTCGGCCCTCGATCCGCATCCCCTGGATGCTGCCGCCGCCGATGTCGAGGCCGAACCCGTCCTCGATCGTCGTGGAGTTGGCCAGCGCGAGCCAGCCGTAATGCGCCTCCTCGCTGCCGCTGATCACGCGCGCCTCGAGCCCCGTGTTGCGCTTGATCTCGGCGAGCAGCTCTGCGCCATTCTTGGCGTCGCGGATCGCGCTGGTGGCCACCGCCACGACCTCCTCGACGCCTGTGGCCTCGCAGAAGGCTGAGAACACCGCGGCGGTGTGGAGGGCGCGGTCCACACGGTCGGCCCGGAGCACTCCCTCGTCGCCCATCCCGGCACCGATTCGCACCGCCTCGCGGATCTCGTCGACGAGGCTCCACCAGGGCGTTTCGGGGATGTATCCGAACACCACGAGACGCCAGGAGTTGGACCCCATGTCGATGACCGCAACCCGCTCCACAGGCGAGATGATGCACCTCAGCCTCAATTTCGGGCGCGCGCGTGCCGATGCTGTTCGTGATGAACGCCACCGCACAGGCATCTGTCGCTTCCATCAGCGGTCCCAAGCTCGACAACCGCCGCGTTCTTGCGGCGATTGTGGACCTCGGAATCGTGCTTGCCGGCTCCGTCGTGATCCTGTTTGCCGCCGATGCGCTTTCGGGCGACGCCGGCGAGATCCGCGGCGCGCTCGGCGCAGTGATTCTCGGTTGGGCGCTCTACTACCACTTCGCCATGGAGTCCGGCGACGGGCAGACCGTGGGCAAGAAGCTGATGAAGCTCCGTGTTGTTCTCGCAGACGGCCGTCCGGCCGGGATGCGCGAGATCGCGGTTCGCACCGTGCTGCGCGTCATCGACGGCATCGGTGCCTACATCGTGGGTCTGATCGTGATGCTGGTCACGGGCGAGCGCCGCCAGCGCCTCGGTGACCTTGCCGCTGGCACCAAGATCGTCGACGCGTCGGCCACGCCCCACTCGCCGCCCACCCCCGCTTTCCAGTCCGTCGACGCGACGGTCGTCGAGGACCTGGCCGCACCCGAGGCACCCGCGGTGCCCGAAATGCGCCCGTTCGACCCGCCCGTGGCGGAGGACGAGCCCGTGGAGCTTGAGGAGCCGGTCGAGGACGAGGTCGTCCCGTCGGTCGAGGACGAGCCTGTCGCGCCGGTCGAGGACGAGGTCGTCGAGCCGGTCGAGGACGAGCCCGTCGCGCCGGTCGAGGACGTCGAGGTTGACGAGCCGGTCGAGGACGAGGTCGTCGAGCCGGTCCATCTCGAGTCGGTCGAGGACGCGCCCGCCGTGCCGGTTTCGCTGGTCGCGCCCGTCGAGGACGAGCCGGTCCCCGCGCTCACGGTCGTCGAGAACGTCGAGGACGAGCCGGTTCCGCCGCTCGCGGTCGTCGAGGTTGACGCGCCCGCCGAGGACGAGCAGGCCGAGGAGCAGCTTCCGGACGTCTCCACACCGTCGCTCGAGCAGCTTGCGCATGACGTGGCTGCCGTGCGGACCGAGGACGACCCCGCCGACGAGCCGATGACCCTGAGGTCAGTGGAGACGGTCTCCGCGATCGACCTGGTGATGGGTGCCGCGGACGAGGACGAGTCCTCGGAGCAGGATCCGGCCCCAGAGGGTCCCTCCGCCTCGTAACGAACCACGCGATGCCTACACTCGTGGGCTCGCGATGGAAGCGATTGGAACAACCGAGCAGCCGCTGAGAGTGGCGATCGTCGGCTCCGGGCCGGCCGGCTTCTACGCAGCGGGGCACCTGCTGAAGTCGAAGTCGCACCCCGACCTCTGCGTGCAGGTCGACATGTTCGACCGCCTGCCGACCCCATGGGGCCTCGTGCGCGCCGGCGTGGCGCCCGACCACCCGAATATCAAGGCGGTCAGCCGGGTCTACGAGAAGACCGCCGACCACCCCGAGTTCCGCTTCTACGGCAACGTCGAGCTCGGTCGCGACCTATCCCACGACGACCTCACCGATCGCTACCACGCGGTGATCTACGCGGTGGGCGCCCAGACCGACCGCCGCATGGGCATCCCCGGTGAGGACCTGCCCGGAAGCTGGGCCGCCACGGAGTTCGTGGCCTGGTACAACGGCCATCCCGACTACCGCGAGCTCGAGTTCGACCTCTCAGCCGAGCGGGCGGTGGTCGTCGGAAACGGCAACGTGGCCGCCGACGTGGCCCGCATGCTCGCGCTCACCCGCGAGGAGCTGGCCGAGACCGACGTTGCCGACCACGCACTCGAGGTGCTCGCGGAGTCGAACGTGACGGAGATCGTCGTGCTGGGCCGGCGCGGGCCTGCGCAGGCGGCGTTCACGAACCCCGAGCTGCTGGAGCTCGGCGACATGACCGACGCCGACGTCTTCGTCGACCCCGGCGACGCGGAGCTCGACCCGCTCTCCAAGGCCTTCATCGAGAGCGACGCCGCTCACACCACCGCAAAGAAGAACGTGGCCATCCTCGGCGGCTATGCCACGCGCGAGCCGCTCGGGAAGCGGCGCCGGATCGTGCTCCGCTTCCTCGTGTCCCCGGTGGAGATCCTCGGCGACGAGCGCGTGGAGGGCATCCGCATCGCCCACAACGAGCTGGTCGAGGACGAGGCCGGGGCGGTGAGGGCGCGCGCCACCGAGGTGACGGAGGAGCTGGACTGCGGCCTCGTGTTCCGTTCGATCGGCTACCGCGGCACGCGGGTCGAGGGAGTGCCCTTCGACGAGAGCCGCTGCGTGATCCCGAATGACCGCGGCCGCGTGCTCGAGCGGACCGGCGAGTACGCCGTGGGTTGGATCAAGCGCGGGCCCACCGGCATCATCGGGACCAACAAGCGCGACGCCCAGGAGACGGTGGACGTGCTGCTGGAGGACCTCGATGCCGGGAACCTCGGCGCGCCGAGCGACCCGGACCGCGACTCCCTCGACGCGCTGGTCGCCGAACGCCAGCCCGATGCCGTGAGCTACGCCGGCTGGCAGGCCGTGGATCTCGCCGAGCGCGCGGCGGGCGAGCCGCACGGCCGCCCGCGCGTGAAGCTGTGCTCGTTCGAGGAGCTGCTCGAGGCCGCGAAGGACGCTACGCCGGCGCCCTGACGCTCTCGCCATCCAACGCGTCGAGCGCCCGCTCGACCGACAGCCGGATGCACGTGAAGATCGGGGTCTCTGACTCCGTGTAGGTGCTCGACTCGGTTGCGCGCAGCTCGTGGACGAGGTCGAGGAACTCGGCGGGATCGTCGGCGTCGAACGCGACGACGAACTCCTGGTCGTCGAGACCAAACGAGTAGGCGGTGTTCGTTTCGATCCCGGTGAAGCGTCGCGCCACGTCGATGTGCTCGCGCATGATCCGCATGCGCTCCTCGGGCGCGAGCCGGTACCACTCGCGCGTCTTCCACATCGGGTAGACGATCAGGTACTTCGAGTCCGCTCCCTCGCGAGGGCCGAGCGGCTTGTCGGGCTCGTCCGAGTAGGGCGACTCCTTCGTCATCGCGAGGAAAGAGTGCGGAATCGTCGCGTGGCGCATCAGCCCGCTCTGGTTCAGCAACACGTGCAGCTCGTGGATCGGATCGAGCGTGCGCGAGATCGCTCGGATCATCAGGTCGCTGTCGCCGCGCGTGCCCACGAGCGAGTAGGCACGCAGGTAATGCTCGTCCGCGAATGTGCTGCAAGCGGCCGCAAACTCGCGCTTGTCGGCGGTCCGTTCCTCGCTCGAGCGCAGGCGCCAGGCGGGATCCACCTTAAGAAAGGTGTATTTCACGTAGTTGCGCTGCTCAGTCACACGACTAGTGTGGCCGATAGCATGGCCCCTGTGCGTGTAGCGCTCGTGTCGCCTTATTCGTACACGTATCCGGGCGGTGTCGGGCGTCATGTGGAAGCTCTGGCCCAAGAGCTGACCGGGCTGGGCCACGAGGTCCGGCTCCTGGCGCCCTACGACCCTGACGACCGTCTGGCACGTGTACTCCATCGTGGCGCTTCGCCGCAGCCCCGGCCCCTGCCCGATTACGTGATCCCGCTCGGGCGCACGTTCGGGCTGCCGATGAACGGCGCCGTGACGAACCTGGCGGGTCCGCTCGGCAAGTCGATCGGCGTGCTCGGGCGCGAGCTGCGCAGCGGCAACTACGACGTGGTCCACGTGCACGAGCCCAACGTGCCGGTGGTCTCCTGGTACGCCACCGAGGCGGCGCGCGTGCCGGTGGTCGGCACCTTCCACACCTACGCCACCGGCGCGGGCGTGAGCAAGTTCACGGCGAACGTCCTCGGCGCCCGGCGGCTCTACTCGAAGCTGACCGCGCGCATCGCGGTCTCCGAGGCGGCGCAGTGGACGGCGCAGCGCTACTACGGCGGCCGCTACCGGATCGTGCCGAACGGCGTGGACCTGTCCGCGGCGCGACCCGATCACCTTCGCCCCAACGAGGAGCTCAAGCTCCTGTTCGTAGGCCGCGCCGATGAGCGGAAGGGGCTGCCGGTGCTGCTGCGCGCCTTCGAGGCGCTGCGCGGCGCGGGCGTCCAGGCACGGCTCACGGTGGCCGGCCCCACCGCCGAGGAGGTCGAGCCGCTGTTGCTCGAGCCGGAGGGGGTGGAGCTCGCGGGCCAGGTGGACGACGCCGAGAAGTGGCGCCTGCTCGGCGAGGCTGACCTGCTCTGCGCCCCGTCGCTCGGCGGCGAGAGCTTCGGCATGGTGCTCACCGAGGCCTTCGCGTCGGGCACGCCCGTCGTTGCCTCCGACATCGCGGGCTACCGCGACGTCGCCCGGCACGGGCAGGACAGCGTGCTGGTGCCGGTCGGAGACGCCGTGGCGCTCGGCGAGACCCTCCGCGCGCTGGCCTTCGATCCCGACAGGCGCATGCGAATGGCCGAGGCAGCCCGCGAGCACGCCAACCGCTTCGCGTGGCCGAACGTGGCGCGCGAGGTCACCGAGGTCTACGAGGAGGCGCTCGCCGCACCGCAGCCGGAGCGGCGCATCACGCGCGCGGCGCAGCGAGTCGGCATCGCGCCCGCGGAGCCGGGTCCGCGGGTGGGCCCGCAGCGCCTACCGTCACTCGAGCCGAAGGACCCCACCTCGGGCCGCCGCCGTGCGGCCCGCACGGCCCGGCGGGTGCTGGTGGCCGCCGGCATCGCGGCGGGCGTCGGCCTGACCGTTCTCGCGCTGCGCCGGCTCGGGATCGAGTCGATCGGCCGCGCGATCGTGGCCGCCACGCCGGTATGGGTGCTCGTGGCCTTCGCGCTGATGTGCGCCTCGATGCTGCTCCGCGCGGAGGCCTGGAACGCGATCCTGCGCGCCGCCCTGCCGGGGACCCGCGTCCGCCGCCGCGATACCGCGCGCGGAACCATGATCGGCGTGCTGATGTCCGCGACCCTGCCTGCGCGGCTCGGCGAGCCCTCGCGCGCGCTGATCGTGTCGAGGCGCGTGGGGCGTGTGCGCGACCGCTTCCCGATCGTGCTCGGCACGCTCGTCTCCCAGACGGTCCTGAACCTGCTCGCCCTGGTGGTGCTCGGGGCCGTGATGTTCAACACGGTCGGCCTCTTCCAGGGCAACGAGGACGCGCTCGTGGTCGCCACGCTCGCGCCGGTGGTCGTGCTCGCGCTCGTGCTCTCGGCGCCGTGGCTCCTGCGGCGTGGCAAGCCGAACCGCTTCCAGCGCGTGCAGCAGGCCGCGGCGCTCGTGCGCGGCGCAATGGTGCAGGTGCGCTCGGGGCTGCAGGTCTTCCGCAAGCCGAAGCTGGGCGGATGGGCGGCACTGATGCAGCTCACCGCCTGGGGGCTCCAGTGGCTTGCGTGCTACGTCCTGCTGGTGGCGCTGGGCCTCGACCATCAGGCCGGCCTCGGTGCTGCGGCGGCGGTGCTGTTCGCGGTGAACGTGACGGCGGCGCTGCCCGCGACCCCCTCGAACCTGGGTGTCTTCCAGGCCGCGTGTGTGGCAGTGCTGTCCGCGTACGGCGTGGGTAAGACGAACGCCCTCGCCTACGGGATCATCCTCCAGGCCGTGGAGATAGCGACGGCGGTGGGAATGGGCATGCCGGCGCTCGTGCGAGAGGGCATGACGTGGCGCGACCTGCGCCTGCGGGCGCTGCACGCCGCTCCGGTCGAGCTGGGGCACGCCGCTCGGCGCGGTGAGGCTGCCGAGGCCGAGGCGTAGGCCCCTCCGCGCCCGGCTAGTACGAATGTCCCCTGAATGGGGACTTTCATCAGTCGTCCAGTGGGGTTCAGTGGGGCCCTCAGGATGACGACAAGTTCAGTGAAAGCCCATGGAAAGCGGGAATTTTGCTGAGGCGCAACTTCGCGCCCTGATTGATGTGGCCGCAGTGGCCGCCGGGGCGCACCGGCTCGAGGATGTCCTCGAGCTGGCGGCCGAGCGATCCCTGAAGGCGGTCGGCGGATCGTCGCTGGCCATCTCGCGCCTGGACACCGAGGCCGGCGTCATCCGGACCCTCGTGAACGTCGGTGAGCTTGGGCCGGGCGAGGAGCGCTTTCCCCAGAACGAGACCTACTCGGTCGACGACTATCCATCGATGCGGCAGGCCATGCGCGAGGGCGGAAGCTCACTCGGCACGATCGACGACCCCGACACCGATCCGGCACTGCGCGACCTGCTCAGGCGACTCGGGAAGGAATCGAGCCTGGCGGTCCCGATAGTGCTCGGCGGCGAGCCCTGGGGCGAGCTCGAGGTGATGACCGCTCCGGGCCAACCGCGGCTGGCAACGGGCGACGAGACGTTTCTTCGCGCAATCGCAGACCAGCTGGTGGGTGCAATCCACAGGGCTGAGCTGTTCGCCCAGGTGGAGGCGCTCGCCTACACGGACTCGCTGACCGGGCTCGCGAGCAGGCGCGCCGTCGAGATGGCGCTCGAAGAGGCGTGCGACGCCGCAAGCGCCCCCGGCTCGCCGGCACTCGTGCTCTGCGACATCGACGACCTCAAGCAGGTGAACGACAGCGGCGGCCACGAGGCGGGCGACCAGGTGCTGTGTCGCGCGGCGGATGCACTGGTGGGAGCCGCCGAGCCGCACGAGGACGCTGTGGTCGGGCGCTTCGGCGGGGACGAGTTCTGCATCCTGCTCCCGACCGGCACCGCCGAGCAGGCCAGGGACCTCGCCCTGGAGGCCGTGCGACGCCTCGGCTCCGTGGGCGGCGAGCGCATGTCCTGCGGCGTTGCCGCGCGGACCGAGGAGGCAACCCGGCCTGCGGAGCTCCTGCGCGCGGCGGACGCAGCGCAGTACCAGGCGAAGCGGGGCGGCGCCTCGGTGGACGTGCTGGTGGCCGGCGAGCCCGTCGAGGACGCTGCATCCGTTCCAGGTCGCGACCGCGCGTACCGCGCCGGCGATCCCGACGCCCAGCTGGCCCGGGCGCTCCTAGAAATTCTCGACAACATGAACGGCGCCTCCGCAGAGGAGCGGCTCGCACGCGTTCGCGCTCGACTCGAGCGCGAGGTCTGATTCGCAGCTGTGGCCGCGGCCCGGCTAGAAGGCGACCGGCTTGCCGTCGCGGAAGAAGCCGCCGGTAGGGCCGTCGTCCGGCAGGGTCGCGAGCCAGACCACGCCCGCGGCGCCGTCCTCGACGGGCTTCTCCGCGCCGAACTGCCCGCCCATGTCGGTCTTCACGAAGCCCGGGCAGGCGGAGTTGACCTTGATGCCGGCATCCTCGAGCTCGGTGGAGAGGATGCGAGTCATCGCGTTGAGCGCCGCCTTGGAGATCCGGTACCCCGGCGACCACCCGCCCATCTCGGCGACGCCGCCCATCCCGCTCGAGACGTTCACCACGCGAGCGTGCTCGCTCTCGCGCAGCAGCGGCAGCAGCGCGATCGTGAGCCGGTAGGCACCGAAGAAGTTCGTGTCGAGCGCGGCCTGGATCGCGTCGAAGTCGGGCTCGGCGCCCGCCACTCCGAAGTCCGAGCCGATGCCAGCGTTGTTCACGAGCACGTCGAGGGCACCGGGGTCTTCGCGGACCGCCGCGGCGGCTCGCTCGATCGACGCCGGGTCGGAGACGTCGAGCTGAAGCGGGCGGCCGCCGACCGCCTCCGCGGCCTCGCGCGCCTTCGCCTCGTCGCGCGCCGCGACGATCACGTCGTAGCCGCGTCCGGCGAGCTGGCGGGCGGTCTCGCGGCCGATGCCGCGATTCGCGCCGCTGACAAGAGCGACGGGCACGGCCCAGCAGACTACCCCCGTCTTCGGGTGAGGACCGGCCACCGCATG
>CAVZGG010000021.1:0-63493 GCA_963774755.1 uncultured Thermoleophilaceae bacterium
CGCCGGCTCGTCGGGGACCGGGCGCAGCTCGCCGCGGAGGTACCCCTCCGTGAGGTCGTCCTCGCTCTCGAACACCTTCGTGCGGCCCGGTGGGTGGAGCACCAGCTCGCCCGACGGCGCGCCAGCGTGGAGGCGCGCGAGCTGCACGAGCCGGGCGCGGTCGTCGCGGTAGAGGCGCATCACCTCGTGCGATGCAAGCACGCGCCACAGGTAGGTCTTCGAGTCGTCGCCGAGCCCGGCGAGCAGGCGATACGCCCGCGGGTGCTGGTTCGGAGCGGTGTCGAAGAAGACCTGCGCGTAGCTGGCGTCGTCGTCCCCGTACGCCGCGAGGACGTTCTGCAGGTTGCCGATCCCCATGTGGTACGAGACCACTGCCAGGTCCTCGCGGCCGAACTCGTCCATCGCGAGCTTGAGGTAGCGGCCGGTCGCGGCGAGCGCCTTCTGCGGGTCGAAGCGCTCGTCCACCTCGCTCCTCTTGGCGCGGATGCGATCCGCCTCGCGTGGTCCGCGCGCGGTCGCAAGTCTCCGGGTGAGCCGCTCGCTTGCTCGGACGTCAACCTGCATGTCGAGCAGGTTCGTGCCCGTCTCGGCGAGGATCTGCGTCAGGCCGACGGCTCCCTCGAGGTCGTCGCTCGCGCGCGCGTCCGGGCGGCCGGCGCTCTCGAGCAGCACCATGCCCTCGATCAGGTCCGGATCGACTCCGGCCTCGTCCGCCGCCCGCTCGATGTCGTCACGGAAGCGCTCCACGCGGCGCGCGGTGGCCACCACGCCGCCCGGGCTCTTGGCGTAGACCACGTGGCTGTTGCCGGCCG
This sequence comes from uncultured Thermoleophilaceae bacterium, assembly GCA_963774755.1. Lineage (GTDB taxonomy): Bacteria > Actinomycetota > Thermoleophilia > Solirubrobacterales > Thermoleophilaceae > JACVRW01. The sequence continues at coordinate 813 of CAVZGG010000021.1, forward strand.
CGGCTCGCTTCTCGAACTCGTCCTCGCGGTCCGGCTCGTACGCGTAGGGGTCACCCTTGATCTGCACCGGGCTGTAGGTGGGCGGGTCGTCCTCACGCAGGAGGAGGTAGCCGGCCACGGCGAGGCCGGCGAGCAGCAGGAGAAGGACGACGAGTCGGCGCATCACGCCGCCTCAGGTTGTCAGGGAACGCAGGGGGCGCCGTCGCAGACGTCGATCACGCTGCCGCCAACGCGCAGGAACTCGGACTTCTGCCGGCGGGCCGTTGCGCTGTTGCGCGGCGCGCTGTGCGGGTCCTGGCCCGCACGCGGGGGCGTGTTCGTGATCGGCGGCGCCGGGATGCCGGTGTCCCACAGGACCATCGCCGACCCGCCGAACGGGAACGCCTCGAGGTGCGGGATCGCGAAGTACGGATTCACGTCGGTGTGGCGCCCGGGCGCGAGCGCAGGCCAGCGCACCGACGCTCCGATCGTGCGCGCCTCCACCTCGGCGGTCACGTTCGCCACCTGGTGGTCGGCGAACGCCACGTGCATGAGCACGTCGTGCGCCGGGGTGCCCGGAAGCGGGTCGTCCGTGATGTGGTGGGCATAGCCGTTCGCCTCCCCGCGGTCCCAGAGCAGCTGGATCAGGGAGAGGAGCAGCGGGCGCTCGAGCTCATTCGGGTACGAGTCGTACAGACCGATCGGCGTGTCGGCGCCCTCGATGTCGCCGTGGGCGTACAGGTCGAAGTCAACCGAGCGCCGCAGCAGCGTCGAGTAGTTCATGCCCGGCACGCCGAGCACGGCACGGTCGAAGTCAGGCGCCAGTGCGGTGAGCGCGCCGCCCATGATCCCGCCCTGCGAGTTGCCGTCGTAGAAGAGACGTGACTGGTCCACGTCGACGTCGCCCCAGTCGCGCTTCAGCATCCAGCGGCCCACGTACATGAAGTTCACGAAGCCCTGCTGGGCGCGGTCCGCGAGCGTGGGGAAGCGCGACAGGTCCTGGAGCAGCGCGAGCACGTTCGGCACGTCGAGCGTGGACATGCCGGCCCAGTCGGTCGCGCAGAACACGAAGCCGTGCTCGTTCGCCATCGCGCGCACGTTGGTGCCGGTGACCTCGCCCGCGCCGCCGAGGAGGCCGTGGCCGTAGAGCGACGGGCGGAGCGGACCGGGCGGCGGGGTCTTCGGGATCACGCAGACCACGTTCGCGAGCGCGGTGTTGCCCGGGATGCGCTGCGGCATGCCATCCGGACCGAGTGCGAACTCGGAGCCCGGCGGGCAGCCCGGAGCATTGAGGAAGCACGGCACGCGCACGTTTCCGCTGATCCGAATCGAGTCGCCGAGGTCGCGGCGGCCGTCCGCCTCGGCCTCGTCGGGGAGGTTGTCCGGAAGGTCCGGGTTGGGCGTGAAGGCCGGCTCGCTGCCCTCGGGCACGAGGTCAGACAGGTCGTTGTCGCCCAGCTCCGCGAACGCCTGGTTGCGGATCTGGAGCGCGCGCCCGCTGAGTCCCTGGCGGCTCGCCACCGTGAAGTCCCAGGCGAGGTAGAGGTCCTCGCGCTCGATGCCGGCCTGCCCGAGTGTGTCGAACAGCTGCTCGAAATGAGCGCGACGTGCATCCACCTGCGGGTCCGGCGTGCGGTCGCGCAGCGCCCGGAAGGCCGGCTGGGCCTCGATCCCGCGACCGCTCGCGTCCTTGAGGTTGCGCAGCGCGACGATGTAGCGCTCGCCCTCGTCGAAGTTCACGGCGGGGCGGACGATCAGGGTCACGTCGCGCGGGTCGGCCGGGTTGGCGTCGAGCTCGGACCAGATCAGCTGCCGCTCGAGCGTGCGCGCGTTGATCACGACGACCGGCTGGGCGGGATCGAACGAGCGCTCGATGTCGGTGATCGGAACCGCGCCCGTCTGCGCGAAGGCGGCGGGCGTGTCGAGGCCCGGCACCTTCGTCACGATCATGTTGCCCGGGCTGAAGCCGTCGCTGTGGTTGTAGGGCGCGGCACTTACCGGCTTGCCGAGCCGGTTGCGCGGCATCCAGTCGTCGCGGAGCGCGAGGCGGCGCCCGGTCGGGCTCGACGCGTCAGCGGCCGTGAAGTGGTCGTTCGGCCACGGATACATGCAGACCGAGGGATCGAGCGGATCGCAGGCGACCGCAGCGCCTGTCGGCAGCATTAGGAACGCGGCAACCACCGCACTGATGAGCACCCCTGCCCGCACGGAACGGCGATTGTGCCAGCGCCGTCCGCGCGGCGCGCCGGTTCGTGAGAGTGAGCGCCGGCGAGCGCTCTACGCGTCGACCGGGCGGCGGCCGGCTGCCTCGCGGGCGCGGCGGATCGCGCTTTTGCGGCCCTCGCCGACCAGGCGCGTGTGGAGGTCGCGGATGCGCTCGAAGAGGGCCTCGGAGGCCGCCTGGGCCTCCTCCTTGGTCGGGTCCTCCACGCGCTCGAACTTGAACGGCTCGCCGAACTGGATCGTGACCTTCGGGAACTGGAGGCGCTTCCAGTTGCGGGCGCGCTCGGTACCGGCGATCGCGGTGGGCACCACGGGAGCGCCTGACTCGAGCGCCAGACGCCCGATGCCGTGGCGGGGCTTGCCGAGCTCGCCTGTGCGCGAGCGGCCGGCCTCGGCGTACATCACCACGATGTCGCCTCGTGCGAGCACCGCGTGGGCTGTCTTGAAGGCCTCCTCGTCGTGGTGGCCGCGCCTCACCGGGAACACGCCGCCGTTGTGGTAGATGACCTGCATCGGCCACTTGAAGAGCTGAGACTTCGCCATGAACTGCACCTTGCGGCGCAGGTAGACGGCAACGAAGAAGTGGTCCAGGAACGAGAAGTGGTTCGGCGCGATGATCACCGGCCCCTCGGCCGGGATGTTGTGCGAGTCGATGCAGCGGGCCCGGTAGAAGAGCAGCAGGTACGGCGTTAGCACCAGCCGCACGAACTCGTACATCCAGTTGGGGCGCTTGCTGCGCTGGCGCTCGTGGAACCGGTCGAAATGCTCCGCCGGCCGCGGATCCTTGTACACCTGCGCCTTCACCTGCGGATCCTTACCCGGAGCGGTCCTGTTCGTTACTCCGGGCGCGCTCGAGTGCTCGCGCCCAGCCCGCGAGCAGCTCCTCGCGGGCGTCCTCGGACATCGATGGCTCGTAGCGCGCGGCCTGGCGCCACATGGCGCGGACGTCCTCCTCGGTCCACTCACCGGTGGCCACGCCCGCCAGGTAGGCGGCGCCGAGCGCGGTCGTCTCCGAGACCTCCGGCACCACCACCGGCACGCCAAGAACGTCGGCCTGGAACTTCATCAACCAGCCGTTCACCACCGCCCCGCCGTCCGCCTTCAGCTCCTCGAGCGCGACGCCAGATGCGTCCTCCATCGCCCGGACGGCGTCCACGGCCTGGTAGGCCATCGCCTCGAGCGCGGCCCGCGCCAGGTGGGCCCGGCCGGAGCCACGCGTGAGGCCCACGAGCGTCCCGCGCGCGTAGGGGTCCCAATGCGGAGAGCCGAGGCCGGTGAAGGCCGGCACGAGGTAGACGCCGTCGTTCGAGTCGAGCGAGCGCGCAAGCTCCTCGGTCTCGTCGGCGGTACGGATGATTCCGAGCTGGTCGCGCAGCCACTGCACGGCCGCGCCGGTCACGAAGATCGCGGCCTCGAGTGCGTAGTCCACGCGCCCGTCGACCCCCCAGGCGATCGTGGTGAGCAGCCCCTCAGCGGGCTCGGGCATCTCGGTGCCCGCGTTCTCGAGCACGAAGCTGCCGGTCCCGTATGTGTTCTTGCCGAGCCCGGGCTCATGGCAGGCCTGCCCGTAGAGCGCGGCCTGCTGATCCCCGGCGATGCCGGCCACCGGCACCGAGCCGCCGAACTCGGACGTCTCCCCGTACACGTGAGCGCTCGGGCGCGCCTCGGGCAGCGAGCCTGGATCCACGCCCAGGAGCTCGCAGAGCTCTGGGTCCCAGCGCCGCTCGCGGATGTCGAACAGCAGGGTGCGCGAGGCGTTCGAGAGGTCGGTGGCGTGCTCGCCCGTGAGCTTGAAGACGAGCCAGGCGTCGATCGTGCCGAAGGCGGCGTCCGCCGGCACGTCGCCCTCGCGGATCAGCCATTCGATCTTCGTGCCCGAGAAGTAGGGGTCGAGCACGAGGCCGGTGCGCTCGCGAAAGAGCGGCTCGTGGCCCGCCTCCTTGAGCTCGTCGCAACGCCGGGCGGTGCGGCGGTCCTGCCAGACGATCGCCCGGTGCAGCGGCTCCCCGCTCTCGCGGTCCCAGGCGACGACGGTCTCGCGCTGGTTCGTGATCCCGATGCCCGCCAGCGAGCGGCCGTCGATGCCGGCCGAGTCGAGCGCCTCCCCCGCCACCGCGCGCGTCACGTCCCAGATCTCGCTCGCGTCGTGCTCCACCCAGCCCGGACGGGGAAAGTGCTGGCGGAACTCGCGGTAGGCACGCCCGACCGGCCGCCCGCGCTCGTCGAACACGATGCAGGTGCTCCCGGTGGTGCCCTGGTCGATCGCGAGGATCAAGGTCGTGGCGCAAGCACCGGCCGGTGCCCGGTGCGCAGCGAGGTCATTCCGGCAGCCTATCCCGCCGGTATCGTCCCGGCCCATGCCCGACGTCGAAGCGCACATCACAGGAACCGTCTGGAAAATCGAGTGCCAGGTCGGCCAGGCCGTGGAGGAGGGCGACACGCTCGTGATCCTCGAGTCGATGAAGATGGAGATGCCGGTCGAGGCCGAGGACCCCGGGACGGTCAAGGAGATCGTCTGCGCGGAGGGCCAGTCGGTGTCCGAGGGCGACACGCTCGTCGTCCTCGAGTGACGGAGAAGCTCCAGCTCGACGAGCCGGCGGACGGAGTCGCGCGGCTCACGATCGCGAACCCCGAGCGACGCGGCGCGCTCGACCACGAGATCCTCGACGCGCTTGCCGAGCACGCACGCACGCTCGACGCCCGCTGCCTCGTGATCCGCGGCACCGGCGACGTGTTCTCGGCCGGTTACGACATCGGCAACCTCAGCGAGCAGGAGTTCGAGGAGAGTGCAGAGAAGCTGGTGGCCCACCCCTTCCACGACGCCCTCGAGGCGCTCGAGGCATACCGCTATCCCGTGGTTGCCGAGATCAACGGGCATGCGATCGGCGGCGGCCTGGAGCTGGCCCTCACCTGCGACATCCGCCTGGCCGCGAGCGGCGTGAAGATGGGGATGCCGCCCGCGAAGCTGGGGCTGATCTACTCGCACACCGGCCTGGCGAAGTTCATCGACGTGTGCGGCCCCGCCAACACGGCCGAGCTGTTCTTCGTGGGCCGCAACGTGGACTCAGAGCGCGCCCGAGAGATGGGGCTCGTGAATCAGGTGGTGGATCCCGTCGCCCTGGACGCGCGGGTGCTCGACCTCGCCAGCGAGATCGCTTCCAACGCGCCGCTGTCGCTCGCCGGCAACAAGCAGCTGCTCCGCGAGCTGCGGGCACTGCGCCTGCCACCGGAGCTCGAGCGCGAGCTGGTGGAGCTGCGCGAATCCTGCTTCGCCTCCGAGGACTTCCGCGAGGGAGTGCAGGCGTTCGCGGAGAAGCGCAAGCCGCAGTGGCGCGGCCGCTAGCCGTCGAGCCACTCGGTAGCGAAGCGAGGGCTCACGTGTATGGCCACCTGCCTCAGCGTGCCGTCGCCGGAGTTCTTGAAGCCGTGTGCCTCCCCGGCCGGAACGACGACCATGTGGCCGGCCGGGACCTCCACCTGCTCGTCGCCGCCGCGGAACGTCGCCTGCCCCTCGAGCACCACGAACACCTCGGCGAGCATAGTCGTGCTCGCGTCGAGGCCGACGATGGAGCCACGGACCACCTCGTCGAGCAGCTCTCCGTGGAGTGAGGGCCCGCGGCCCGGATCTCCACCTCGACGAGGATCACCGAGATCGCAACGCCGCTCGTTGTCTTCGCCGACGAACTCGGGGAAGCCGCCGCTCGTAGGCAACTCGTCATTTCGGATCACCTTCATGGCTGCCAGTATGCCCCGGTGCTCAGCGCGGCCGTCGATCTGCTCCGCTGCCCGGTCTGCGCGGGGCCGGCTCGAGGAGGGCGAGGGCGTCCTGCGCTGCGGCGAGGGCCACTCGTTCGACATCGCGCGCCAGGGATACGTGAATCTCGTCCCAGGCCCGGGCGACAGCGCCGAGATGGTGGAGGCGCGGGACGCTTTCCTCGCCGCCGGCCATTATCGCCGCCTGAGCCGAGGCGCTCGCCGAGGAGGCCGCTGGCAGCGAGGCTGCCGGGGCGCGTGGTGGACATCGGAGCGGGGACGGGCTATCACCTCTCGCGCGCGCTCGATGCCCTCCCGGGGCGCATCGGGCTCGCCCTCGATAGCTCCGCACCCGCCCTCCGCCGCGCCGCCCGAGCCCACCCGCGCGCGGCTGCGGTCGGCGCAGACGCCTGGCGCGACCTGCCGCTGCGCGACGATGCCGCCGCACTGATCCTGAGCGTCTTCGCGCCGCGCAACCCGACGGAGATGGCGCGCGTCCTCGCGCCGGGCGGCGCGCTGCTCGCCGTCACGCCGACCACGCGCCATCTGTTCGAGCTCGTCGGCCCGCTCGGCCTGCTGTCGGTCCCGGAGGACAAGGCGGACCGGCTCGACGAGCAGCTCGGTGCTCATTTCACACTGGACGAGCGCCACACCGTCGAGCACGCGATGTTCCTGAACCGCGAGGAGGCGGCGCAGCTCGTCCGCATGGGCCCGAGCGCCTGGCACGTGGACGAGCAGACCGTCGACGAGCGCCTCGCCTCCCTGCCCGACCCCCTCACGGTCACCGCGTCCGTGACGCTTTCCCGATACCTCGGGACCGCTTGACTCTCCCTGGCTGAAGGCTCATGGTTGCCCGCATGGGTCTCGGCGTCGGGTTCACTCCCTTTGAGACTCGGACCGATGTGATTGCCCGCGTCACCGACCACGCGGAGGACATCGGTCTTGACCGTGTGGATGTGGCCGAGGGCTGGACGCATGACTCACTGATCGTGCTGGCCGAGCTTGCTGCGCGGACGTCGCGCATCGGCCTCGGCACGTCGATCATCTCCGTGTGGGGACGGACGCCGGCGACAATGGCGCTCGGCGCAGCCGGGCTGCAACGCTGCTCCGGGGGCAGGTTCTCGCTCGGGATCGGGGCGGGCAGCCCGCCGCTGGCGGAGGGCTTTCACGGCGTGAAGTGGGAGCGGCCGCTGAGTCGCCTGCGCGAGACGCTGATCGCGGTTCGCGCGCTCCTGGCCGGCGAGCGCCTGCCGGAACCTGCCGCGGGTGCCCGGCCCCTGCGCCTGGGCGTCGTGCCGGAGCCGCCGGTGCCGATCGTGCTCGCCGCTCTGGCGCCGGGCTCGATCCGGCTCGCCGGCGAGGTCGCAGACGGCTGGGCGCCGTTTCTCTGGGCCCGATCCCGCATCGGCGATGGCAGAGCGCTCCTGCAGGAGGGCGAGGGTCGTGCCGAGGCGCCCACGCCGACCGATGCCTCGCTCGGCGTTCCGGTAGCGCTGGGGCCCGACGAGGCGAGCGCTCGCCGGCTTGCGGCCTGGTGGCTCTCGACGTACCTGACGCGCATGGGCCCTCTCTATCCGCGCATGCTGGGAGAGCGCTTCGGGATGAGCGCCGCGGTGAAGGCGGTCGTCGAGGCAGCGGACGGCAAGGCGCAACCCGAACTGCCGGCGGCCGCCGAGGACCTCGCTCAGGACGTGACGCTCTTCGGAACCTACGACCAGGCCGGCGACACGATCGCCTCGTGGTTCGCCGCGGGCGCCGACAACCTCAACCTCGTCCTGCCTCCCGGCCATCCCGAGGAGGAGCTGATGGAGTTCCTGGACGTGGCTAGCTCCCGATACGTCAGGGCGTAGCCTGCAACGGCCATACCTCGACCACGCCGTGCGCGACGGCGCAGGGCGTGCGCGACACCATCTCGATCGCCTCGGCCAGCGTCGCTGCTTCGACGATGGCGAAGCCCGCCACTGGAAGGGCGGAAGACATGAAAGGTCCGTCCTCCGTAGTCACCTCGGCCGCGTCGTGGTTTCGCACCTGCACGGGCGAGCCCGCAATGCCCATTTCGACTCCGGCCTCGCTCAGGCGGGCATCATGCGCGTGCGCCGCGTCCCGCACGGCTGCGTCGATGCGGTCGTAGCCCGCCTGGTCGCCGTATCCGATGGTCATGAACTTCGCCACAACAAACTCCTCTCAAGGAGGGTGGGTGTCTCATTCACTCTCCCGATACGTCCGGGTGTAGCCCTAAGTTGGGCCTCCGTGCCGTCCCTCATCTCCCGGGAAGAGGCGCTCCGGCTCGGCGAGATCACCGATCGTGCCGAGATCGAGGCGTTGGTCGAGCGTGCCTGGCAGGTGCGCCAGGATCGCTTCGGCGACTCCACGGACATGTGCTCGCTCGTGAACGCGAAGTCGGGCGGCTGTGCCGAGGACTGCGGCTTCTGCTCGCAGTCGCGCTTCGCGGAGGCGGACACGCCCATGCACGCGATGATGGACGCGGAGCAGATCCTCGAGCACGCCCGGGCCGCCGAGGCGGCGGGCGCGCACCGCTTCTGCATGGTCACCCAGGGCCAGGGGCTCTCGAAGCGGGACTTCGAGAAGATCCTCGCCGGCGCGCGGCTCGTCTCCGAGCACACGAACCTGAAGCGCTGCGTGTCGATCGGCCACATGTCGCCCGCGCGCGCGAAGGCGCTCAAGGACGCCGGCGTCCAGCGCGTTCACCACAACGTCGAGACCGCGGAGAGCTACTACCCGGAGGTGTCGAGCACGGTCCGCTACGAGGGGCGGATCCGGACGGTCGACGCCGTGCGCGAGGCCGGGCTCGAGACCTGCGTCGGCGGCATCCTCAACCTCGGTGAGTCGCGCGAGCAGCGGGTGGAGATGGCCTTCCAGCTCTCGGCGCTCAACCCCACGTCGGTCCCGATCAACCTGCTGAACCCGCGCCCGGGCACCAAGTTCGGCGACCGCGAGCTGATGGATCCGTGGGAGGCCGTTCAGTGGGTGGCGATCTTCCGGCTGATCATCCCCGACGCGCTCTTCCGCCTCTGCGGTGGCCGCAACGAGAACCTGGGCGACGGCGAGTTCCAGAAGCTCGCCGTGAAGGCGGGGCTGAACGGGGTGATGATGGGGAACTTCCTCACCACGCTCGGCTCCGAGCCCGAGTGGGACCGGCAGATGTTCGAGGAGCTCGGGCTGAACGTGGCGCGCCAGGAGGACAACGGCGCCAACCCGCGGCCGGACAACCGCTCCGGCTGGCTCGAGGGCGAGGCGCCCCGGACGCCCGTGGACGAGCTGATCGATTCGCAGGACGACGCCAACTTCTGGGATCCCTCGACCCAGCTTCGCCACAGGAAGAAGACGTCCGTGCCGCCCCGCCCGGACGGAGCCGAGAACACCTACCCCGAACTGATCCACGTGGAGCCAGCCGCATGACAACCGACATCCAGGACCGCCTCGACGAGATTCGCGACAAGGGCCTCTACCGGCGGATGCGCTGCGTGTCCGGCCCGCAGGGGCCGCGCGTGCTGCTCGACGGGAAGCCCGTGCTGCTGCTGTGCTCGAACAACTACCTCGGTCTCGCCGATCACCCGCGCGTTCGGGAGGCGGCCGCCGAGGCCGCCATGCGCTACGGCGCGGGGTCGGGCGCGTCGCGGTTGATCTCGGGCAACATGACGATCCACCGGCGGCTCGAGGAGCAGCTGGCGTCCTTCAAGCACTCGGAGGCCTGCCTGCTGTTCGGCTCCGGCTACCTGGCGAACGCGGGCGTGGTCTCGGCGCTGGCGCGCGAGGGCGACGTGGTCTTCTCCGACGCCCTCAACCACGCGAGCATCGTGGACGGCTGCCGGCTCTCGCGCGCGGAGACGTTCGTCTACGACCACAGCGACACGGACCACCTCGAGTGGGGCCTGCGCCAGGCGGAGGGCCGCGGGTCGCTGATCGTGACCGATGGCGTCTTCTCCATGGATGGCGACGTCGCGCCGCTGGAGCGCATCGTCGAGCTGGCGCAGCGCTACGACGCTCGCGTGATGGTGGACGAGGCGCACGGCACCGGCGCGATCGGGCCGGACGGGCGCGGCGCGGTGGCCGAGGCGGGGCTGGAGGACGAGGTCGACGTGATCGTCGGCACCCTCGGCAAGGCGCTCGGCTCCTACGGGGCGTACGTGTGCTGCGACCAGCAGATGGCGAAGTACCTGATCAACACCGCGCGCACGCTGATCTTCTCCACCGCGCTGTCGCCACCGGCCGTGGCGGCTGCAATGGCGGCGCTCGAGCTGCTGCGCGAGCAGCCGCGGCGCGTGGAGAAGCTGCAGCGCAACGCATCGGTGCTGCGTGAGGCGCTGGCGGAAGAGGGCCTGCCCATGCCGGACACCACGACCCAGATCCTGCCGGTGGTGATCGGCGACGCGGCCGAGGCCATGAGGGCGAGCGAGCGTGCGCTCGAGAAGGGCGTGTTCGCGCAGGCGATCCGCCCGCCCACGGTGCCCGCCGGAAGCTCGCGGCTGCGACTCACGGTGATGGCCTCCCACACGAAGTCCGAGCTGCGCGACGCCGCGCGGGTGCTGGGTGCGTGCGTGCGCGTCGCGCCGCGCGCCGTTCCGGACGTGCAGGTCTTCGACGGTCTCCGCGACGCCGCCTAGTTGCGCGGCCTCTTCGTCACAGGCACAGACACCGGGGTCGGCAAGTCGGTCGTGGCCGCGGCGATCTGCGCCGCGCTGGCGGCGCGCGGCGAGCGGGTGGCCGCGTTCAAGCCGGCGGTGAGCGGCCTCGACGAGGAACCGGGCGAGTTCGGGCGCGACCACGAGCTGCTCGCCTCGGTGGCGAGCGCGGGCCAATCCCCGGAGGAGGTGGCGCCGTGGCGCTTCGGGCCGCCGGTGTCGCCGCACCACGCCGCGGAGCTCGCCGGGGAGCGGATCGAGCCGGCGCAGCTGGTGGCGGCCGCGCGCGTGCACGAGCTGCTCGTGTGCGAGGGGGTCGGCGGCCTCCTGGTGCCGATCACGCCCGGCTATCTCGTGCGCGACCTCGCCATCGACCTCGAGCTGCCGGTGGTCGTGGCCGCGCGCACCGGGCTCGGGACGATCAACCACACGCTCCTGACCGTCGAGGCAGCACGCACCGCCGGCCTCAGGGTGGCCGGCGTGGTGATGACGCCGTGGCCGGACGAGCCGAGCGAGATGGAGCGCTCGAACCGCGCGACCGTCGAGCGGCTTGCCGACGTACAGGTGAGCGGCCTGCCGCCGACGAGCCCCGATCGCCTCGCGGCGGCCGGTGCCGGGCTCCCGCTCGAGGACTGGCTCTAAGCTCGCCGCATGGCCACGGAGGACCCGACCGGGGACGATCGCCCCGAGCTCCTGATCAAGCTCCAGGAGCGCAAGGAGCGCCACAAGCAGCGCAACATCTTCCAGCGCATCGCGGTCGTGATCCTGGGCGTCCTGGTCGTGATCGCCGGGATCATCATGTCGGGCCCCGGCGTGCCCGGGCCGGGGATCGTCACGATCCTGCTCGGGCTCGGCTTCCTGGCGCTCGAGTTCGACTGGGCCGAGCGCTGGATGGAGCGCGTGATCATCTGGGGCGACCGCGCCGCCGAGCGCGCGGAGCGCACCACGACGAGACAGCGCGTGCTCGCCGGGATCGCCGCGGTGCTCGCCGCCGGCGCGTTCGTCACGGCCGCGATCCTCTGGGACATCCCGCTGATGCCCGTCTTGTAGCGATTAGGCGCGCGCCACCTCGGGTAGCGCTCATTCATGCGGCTCTGGCAGGGGACGTATGGCGTGGCGTTGCTCGCGCTTGTACTGGCACTCGCCCTTCCGGGCGTGGCGCTCGGCGCTGAGCCAGTCTTCGAGAAGTACAAGGTGCCCACGGTCGGCGGCGCGGAGATCAACGTCGAGGTGATGCGCCCGGCGGACAACCCGGACGCGCCGATGATCCTCACCTACTCGCCGTACAACACGCTGTCGGAGTAGGCGTGGCGAGTTTCGCCAGTCGTTTCGCTAGGCCCCCTAGGCGCGCGTGTCCGATGCCTTGCGCTCGCGCTCCTGCTCGCGTAGCTCGATGCGCCGGATCTTGCCGGTGAGCGTCTTCGGCAGGTCGTCCACGAACTCGATCTCGCGCGGGTAGGCGTATGCGGAGTGGCGCTCGCGCACGTGTGTCTTGATCTCCTGCGCCAGCTCGTCGCTCGGCTCGTGGCCGCCCGCGAGCACGATGAATGCCTTGACGATGTCGCCCCGCCGCTCGTCGGGTGAGGCCACCGCCGCGGCCTCCTTCACGGCCGGGTGCTCGACGCAGGCCGACTCCACCTCGAACGGCCCGATCCGGTACCCCGCCGAGATGATCACGTCGTCGGCCCGCCCGGCGTACCAGACGTAGCCGTCCTCATCCATCGTGGCCGCGTCCTTCGTGTGGAACCAGTCGCCCCCGAACACCTCCTCGGTGTCCTCGGGCCGGTTCCAGTAGCCGATCGGATAGTGCGGGTTCGAGCGCGCGCGCAGGCAGATCTCCCCGCGCTCGCCGGTGGGTAGCGGCTGCTCGTCCTCGTCGAGAATCGCCACCTCCCAGCCCGGCACCGGCCGCCCCATCGAGCCCTCGCGCACCTCGGTCCCGGGGAAGTTGCCGCACAGCGGATAGCTCTCGGTGAGCCCGTAGTAGTCGAGCACGGTCACGCCGAACTGGTCGCGGAACCAGCGGATCACCTCGGGGTTGAGCGGCTCGCCGGCCGAGCACACGATCCGCAGGCGGTCGAGCGGGTAGCGGGTGCCCGCATCCTCTACGCCGGTCATCGCGCGCAGCGCGGTGGGCGTGGTGAAGATGTTCTCCACGCCGTGCTTCGCCAGGAAGCTCAGGTGCTCCTCCGGGTCGTAGCCGCCCTTGCGCGCCTGCACGAGCGCAACCGCTCCGTAGCGCCACGGCCCCAGCAGCGGGCAGATGCCTGCCGCCCACGCCCACTCGCCCGAGCCGTGGAAGAGCTCCCCGTCGCGGACGTCGTGGCAGAACTCGAACTCCTCGTGCGCGAGCAGGTAGCGGTGTGCGTGGAGGATGCCCTTGGCGAGCCCCGTGGTGCCCGACGAGTAGTAGAGCTGGGCGGGGTCGTCGGCCGCCGTGTCCGCCACCTCGTAGTCGGGCGAGGCGTCGTCCATCAGCCGCTCGAAGTCGTCCCCCATCACGAGCACGCGCTCGGCCAGGCCCGCGGGGATCCGGTCGCGGTTCGCCGTGTCGGTGACCACGAGCCGCGCGCCCGAGTCGCGCAGGCGGTGCTCGATGCCCTCGTCGCCGTAGAGGACCGACATCGAGAGCAGGATCGCGCCGCGCTTGTAGGTGCCGAGGAAGACCGCCGCCGTCTCTGGCAGCGACGGCAGCAGCGTGGCCACGCGATCGCCGCGCTCGACCCCCACCGCCTCCAGCACGTTCGCGAACCGGTTGGATAGCTCCTGGAGCTCGCCGAAGCTCACGCGGCGCTCGTTCCCCTGCCAGTCCTCCCAGACCATCGCCAGCCGGTCGGGATCGTGCTTGTCGCACACGTCGCGGGCGATGTTGTAGCGCTCCGGCACCTCCCAGCTGTGCGCGGCGCACATCTCCTCGTAGCTGCCGATCTCGTATTTGCGCAAGCTCACAGACTGGAAGGGTTGCATGCGTTCTACTACGGTCGCAAGAGCGATCGAATCGCCAGCAACCCACTAGGGGGAAACATGCAGCTCTACGGAATTCGCAGGCGCAACGCCTGGGCCAACGCGGAGGAGCTCGAGGCCGCCGCCGGGCGCTCGACCGAAGAGGGGAACAAGCCCGACTCGGGTGTCCGCTGGATCCGAAGCTACGTGCTGCAGGAGGACGACGGCACGCTCGGCACCTACTGCATCTACGAGGCCACGAGCCCGGACGCCATCCGCAAGCACGCCGAGGCGTCCGGTTTCAGCGCTGACGAGATCAACGAGGTCGCGGACACGGTCATCATTCGGCCCGACCCGGTCGAGGCGACGGCGTAGCTACCACCTAGACGCGCGCGACAGACAGCGGCGCCGGCACCTCGGCCTCGCCGAGCAGGGCATCCACCGCGATCCGGGCCGTGGCCGGACCGGTGGAGATGCCCCAGGGCCCATGGCCCGCCGCGACCCAGAGCCCCTCGTGGCCGGGGAACTCGCCCACGAGCGGGCGGCCGTCGAAGGACTGCGGACGCGCGCAGGCCCGCGTGCCCATCACCTTGGCTCGGCGCAGACCTGGCACGAAGCGCTCCCCGGCACGCCGAAGGATCGGCGCCCAGGCGGTGTGCCTCGGGCCGCTCCGCGAGGAACGTCGAACCAACCGAGACCTGCCCCTCGGCCGGGACCAGGCTGAAGATCGACGCCGTTCCGCCCGCGCCCACGGCCTCCACCCCCGCCTCCTCGAGCACGTGCCGGGGCGGACCCTCCATCTCGATCTCGGCCACCACCCCCCACACCGGCACGATCGGCTGCCACGCGCGGGTGGGGTCGATCACCTCCGGCGTCCAGGGCCCGGCGGCCACGAGCACCGCGCCCGCCGGGCGGCGCACCCCTGCCGCCAGCACCCCTCTGGCGCGCGCGCCGATCACCCACGGCCACGCGGTCTCGCCCTCATGGAAGCGGACACCCGCGGCGTACGCGCGCTTGGCGAACGCTCGCGTGGCCTCAGCGGGGCGCACCGGGTAGCCCGTCTCGAGCCGGCAGCCCCACAGCCCGGGCCGCACCGCCGGCTCGAGTGTCCGCAGCTCGTCCGGCTCGAGGAGAGCGGGCACCAGCTCCGGGCAGTCCCGCGCGACCTCCCTCACGGACGGCTCGAGCACCTCGCGCTCGCGCGCGAGCATCAGCAGCCCGGCCGGCTCGTCGGGCAGCTCGAAGTCGGCCAGCTCGCGGTAGTGGCGGAGCGTCTCCACGTGCAGGTCCCTCAGCACCGGGTCGAAGGGGTGCTGCACCGAGCCCGAGTTGCGTCCCGACGCCGCGGCGCCCACCTCCTCGCCCTCGTACAGCTCCACGCGCACGCCCGCCTCGGCTAGGAAGGCTGCCGCCGCGCAGCCCACGATGCCGCCGCCGATGATCGCCACGTCGGCGGGAGCGCTCACTCCCCGCTCGCGTAGTCCACGATCGACTTGTCGATCAGCCACTCGACCGGGGCGCGGTCGTCGGTGTACACGTCGCCGCCCTCGAGCGGACGCCCGAGGCCGCGGGCCGCCGCGAGCGCCGTGGGCCTGAGCGGCGGCGGAAGGTCCGGGACGGCGGAGCGAAGGCGGTCCGCCGACAGGGGCGACGCGCTCGCCACGAGCAGCGTGTTGGTGTCCTCGATCGGGTAGCGCATCACGTGCGGGAGCGCCTCGGCAATCGTGGCCGCGAGCACCTTCTCGATGTCGTATTCGCCCTCCGGATGGCCCACGTTCACGATCAGCGCGCCGCCCGGCGCGAGCCGGTCACGGACGGTCTCGAAGAACTCGACGGTCGTGACGTAGAACGGGATGTACGGCTGGCGGTAGGTGTCCACCGAGATCACGTCGTAGCGCGCGTCGATCCGGCGCAGGAACGGGCGCGCATCCTCGTGGTAGAGGTGCATGCGGGGGTTGTTCATGTCGAAGTAGCCGCGCCCGATGTCGGACAGCTCGGAGTCGATCTCAACACCGTCCACGCGTGTCTCGGGGAAGAACTCCTCGTACGCGCGCGACGTCGTTCCCGCCGCGTTGCCCAGGATCGCCACGCGCCGCGGCGGTCGGTCGCGGGACGCGAAGTTGAGGACGAGGTGGCCGTCCCAGTAGTCCCCGGTGAGCACGGAGGCAGGGTTGCGCGGCCCGCCGGGTCCGGCGTCGCACTCCGCCCTGCACAGCGAGTGGTCCGCCTGGCCCTCGTTCAGCTCCAGCGTGCGTGACCCGTCGTCGCCCTCGATCACCCGCGCGTACTGGTACTCGGTCTCGGCCTCGTGGATCACGCGGCCGCTGCCCTCGGTGTCGGCCTTGAGCGTGCCCACCGGCAGCGCTATCAGGAGGGCTATCGCCGCCGGGGCGAGCGCCCAGCGGCGCAGCGGGCGCAGGCCCCATACGGCCACGATCGCTATCGCCAGCGCGAAGATCAGGAAGGTGCGGCGCGTGCCCACGAGCGGGATCAGGAGCAGGGCCGAGAGCAGCGTGCCCAGCAGCGAGCCGGCGGTCGAGAGCGCGTACAGGCGCCCCGCCACCGTGCCGGCCTCCTCCACCGAGTGGACGGCGAGCCGGATCGCCCAGGGCGAGACGGTCCCGAGCAGGAGCACCGGCACGGCCACCAGCACGAGCACGGCGAGCAGCGAGCCGACGAACGCCCCGGCCGAGATCTCGTCGAGCGCGTCCACCGCCACGTCGAGCAGCGGGTCCGCAACGAACGGCACGAGGGCGAGCAATACCGCCGCCAGGAGGGCCACCAGGCAGAGGGCGCGCATGTTCGGGTGGCGGTCCGCGAGGCGCCCGCCGAGCCAGTAGCCGATCGACAGCGCCACGAGCACCGTCCCGATCGTGTTCGCCCAGACGATCGTGGAGGCGCCGAAGTAGGGAGCGAGCAGCCGCACGGCCGCGATCTCCGCGCCGAGCGAGCCCGTCCCCACCACGAACACGAGGAAGGGCAGAGGAGGCATTCCGCACCGGTATATAGCGCGGCGTAGCACGGCTTGCCGCCGCACACGTCGACCACCCGACCGCCGACCTTCAGGAACTCGGACTTCTGCGTGCGCGCGCTCGGCGTGGCGCGCGGGTTCTCGTGCGGATCGTCCCCGGTCCGGTTCGGCGTGTTGGTCTGCGGTGGCGAGCCCGTGCCCTCGGTCTCCGTGCCGACTGTCCTGACCGGCCCGGTGTCCCAGAACACGATGGCCGACCCGCTGAACGGGAAGTTCCCGATCGACGGGATCATCTGGAGGCGCGGCCACGGCGAGCGCCCGGGAACGACCGCGGGCCTGTACGCGCGGGCGCCGATCGTGCGCGCCTCGACCTCGGCCGTCGTGTCCGACACCTGATGGTCCCCGAACGCGACGTGCATGAGCACGGTGTGGCGAGGGGTGTCGGGCAACGGGTCGGTGGTCATGTGGTGCGCGTAGCCGTTCGCCTCCCCGCGGTCCCAGAGCAGCTGTATCTGGGAGAGCCAGAGCTGGCGGTCGATCACCCTCGGATAGTTGGGGTAGATGATCGTCGCGTAGGCGTCGTAGTCCACGCTGCGCTGAAGCAGCGTCGAGTAGTTCATGCCCGGCACCCCGAGAGCCGCGCGGTCGTAGTCCGGCGCCACCGCGGTCAGGCCTCCGCCCATGATCCCGCCCTGGCTGTTGCCGTCGTAGAAGAGGCGGGTGGTGTCGAGCACGCTCTGGCCGTTCTTCTGGAAGGCGGCCTGCGCCGACAGCCCCGCCGGGTGAATCATCGCCCGGCCGAGGAACAGCATGTTGAGGAAGCCCTGCTGCATCCGGTCGGCGACGGTGTTGAAGCCGGAGAAGTCGCCCAAGCACCGAGACGATGTGCGGCACGTCCTCGTTCGCGAAGCCGGCCCACGGCGTGGCGCAGAACACGAAGTTGTGCTCGTTCGACATCGACTTCACGTTGCCCGCGTCGATCTCTGTGGCCCTGCCGAGCAGGCCGTGGCCGTAGAGCGAGACGCGCGCCGGTGGCGGCGTGGCCGGGTCAAGCGCCGAGCGCGGGATGTTGCACACGAACGGCGCGCTCGTCACGCCCATCCGGCGCGGCAGCCCGCGCCTGTCGAAGCGGAAGCTGCCGCCAGGCGCGCACGCCTTCGTGAGGTAGCACGGCACCGTGATGTGGCCCTCGACCTTGCGCGCGATGCGGTCGTCCTCGGCTGGGGTGTAGTCGGTGACCGTGTCGACGAAGACGGACGGCGACTGGCCGAACACCTTGAGGTCCTTCAGGTTGGTGTCGCCGAGCGTCTCGAAGGCGTCGTCGCGGATGTGGAGCATGCGGCCCGCCAGGCTGCGCTCGCTCGCAACGGTGAAGTCCCACGCGAGGTAGAGGCTGCGGCGCTTGATGCCGGCCTTCTTCAGCGTCTTGAACATCCGCTCGAAGCTCTGCCGGCGTTGCTCGATCGGCCGCGCCCCGGTGCGGATGCGGTCGCGATAGATGCGGAATCCGCGCCCTGCGCGGATCGGCTTCCCGCGCGTGTTCTTCAGGTTGCGGAGGGCGACGATGTAGCGCTCACCCTCCTCGAGGTTGCGCGCCGGGCGGATGATCAGCACGCGGTCCTTCGGCTTCTTCGCGTTCGAGTCGAGCTCGACCCAGATCGGATGCCGCTTGCCCGTGCGGGCATTGATGACGACGACCGGCGAGCGCTTGGCCAAGCCGCGCCGCAGGTTCGTGAGCGGCGGGAGCTTGCTGCCGTTGAGCGCGTCGGGCGTGTCGAGGCCCGGCACCTTCGTCAGCATCGCGCTGCCCGGGCTGAAGCCGTCGGCGCGGTTCATGTCGGTCGGGTCGATCGGCTTGCCGTTCTTGTTGCGCGGCATTGCGGACTTCCTGAGCGCGAGCCGACGGCCGGTGTCCGTCTGCTTGTCGCGCTTCGTGAAGAGGTTGTTCGGCCACGGGAACTGGCAGACGGCCGGATCCGTGAAGTCACATCCGGCCCTCACGTCGACGCCGGCGATCCGCTTCGCGGAGGCGCCGGCAGGGATGAGCAGCAGCAGCGTGAGCGCCGCTGCTGCGGTCGCGAGTCCCCTCTTCATGACGGCGATCCTACATCCGGAGGCTCGGGCTACTCTCGCCCGCAATGGACCTCGCAGCAGCGGACCGCAGCTATCTGTGGCACCCCTTCACGCAGCAGCGCGGCTGGGCCGAGGAGGACCCCGTGATCATCGAGCGCGGCGAGGGCACGGACCTCGTCGACGTGAACGGCAACCGCTACATCGACGGCGTCTCCTCGCTCTGGTGCAACGTGCATGGCCACGGTCATCCCCGCATCGACGCCGCGGTGCGCGACCAGCTCTCGAGGGTCTCCCACTCCACGATGCTCGGCCTGAGCCACCGCCCGGCGATAGAGCTGGCGCAGCGGCTCGTGGAACTGGCCCCGCCCGGGCTCACGCGCGTCTTCTACTCGGACTCGGGCTCGACCGCCACCGAGATCGCCCTCAAGATGGCGTTCCAGTATTGGCGCCAGCGCGGGCAGGACCGGCGCAGGTTCGTGTCGCTGAAGATGGCCTACCACGGCGACACGATCGGCTCGGTATCCGTGGGGGGCATCGATCTCTTCCACTCGATGTACCACCCGCTCCTGTTCGACACGCTGAAGGCCGAGCCGGGCGACGCCGCGGACATGGAGCGCCTGCTCGCCGCGCACCCCGGTGAGGTGGCTGCCGTGATCATGGAGCCGCTCGTGCAGGGCGCCGCCGGCATGCTCACGCACCCGCCCGGCTACCTCGGCGCCGTGCGCGACCTGTGCGACCGGCACGGCGTGCTGCTGATCCTCGACGAGGTGGCCACCGGCTTCGGCCGCACCGGCAGCATGTTCGCCTGCGACCAGGAGGGCGTGGCGCCCGACCTGCTCTGCCTCGCCAAGGGCATCACGGGCGGCTACCTGCCGCTCGCGGCCACGCTCGCCAGCGAGGAGATCTACGAGGGCTTCCTCGGGGAGCACGAGGAGTTCCGCACGTTCTTCCACGGCCACACCTACACGGGCAACCCGCTCGCGTGCGCTGCGGGGATCGCGACGCTCGACGTGTTCGCCGAGGAGCGCACGCTCGAGCGCCTGCAGCCGAAGATCCGGCTGCTCGGGGAGCTGCTGGAGCCGATCGCGGCGCATCCCGCCGTGAGCGAGGTGCGCCGCTGTGGATTCATGGTCGGAATCGAGTTGCGGGAGCACCCTCTGCCCGTGCGGATCGGGCACCAGGTCACGCTCGAGGCGCGCCGGCGCGGGGCAATCATCCGCCCGCTGGGCGACGTGGTCGTGCTGATGCCGCCACTGGCCATCGCCACGGATGACCTGCGCCGCCTCGTGGAGATCACGGCCGAGGCGATCGACACCGCCACAAGCACCGCAGCGCTGCGGGAAGCGGCCTAGGCACCTACCTCAAAACGGCCATGCGCGCTCGGCGGGCCCCCGTCGAGTACGCAGGCGTGGTACGGAAAGCACTCCTATATGCAGCCATCGTGGCTGTACCCGCAGGCCTCCTTCTCGTCGCCCCGGCGCCCGCCGATGCGGCAGCGCAGAGCGAGTGGCTCGTCGGCACCACGGCCGGCATTCGGTCGGCCGCCAACACGCCGGGCACTCCGGTCGCTCCGGGAGTCCGGGTCGTGCGCGGAGACCGGGCCACGCTGAGGCGACTTCGCAGCCGCCCCGACGTTCGCTGGGTGGAGCCCAACAGACACTTCAGGCCGAGCTCGCTGGCTGCCCCCACGGATCCGTTCTTCAGGCAGCAGTGGGCCCTCCGCGCCGCCCGAGTCCCGCGCGCATGGCGCACGAGCGTCGGCGGGAACATCACCGTTGCGGTCCTCGACACTGGG
This sequence comes from uncultured Thermoleophilaceae bacterium, assembly GCA_963774755.1. Taxonomy (GTDB): domain Bacteria; phylum Actinomycetota; class Thermoleophilia; order Solirubrobacterales; family Thermoleophilaceae; genus JACVRW01. Next base: position 21,193 of record CAVZGG010000021.1, read on the forward strand.
ATCGACGCCGGCCATCCGGACCTCGCACGAAACCTCTGGACGAACCCGGGCGAGATCCCGGCGAACGGCGTGGACGACGACAGCAACGGCTACGTGGATGACGTTCACGGCGCCGACACGGTGAACGGCGACGGCGATCCGGCCGACGGCCTGGGGCACGGCACGGCCGTGGCCGGGGTGATCGGTGGCCGGGGAAACAACGCCACCGGCATCAGCGGAGTTGCCTGGCGCGTCCGGCTGATGCCGGTCAAGGTCCTTCCGGACCAGGGCTTCGGCACGACCGAGTCGCTCGTGGCCGGACTCCACTACGCGCTCTCGAACGGAGCTCGCGTGGTGAACATGAGCCTGAACGGCGCCGATCGGAGCCTGGCGCTGGACGAGGCCATCGCGGCCGCCGAGGCGCGGGGCGTGCTCGTGGTCGCATCGGCCGGCAACGACGGCGGCGACCGCGACAGCGTGCCGTCCTACCCCGCCTCGAGCGCCTCATCCGCCATCGTCTCGGTGGCCTCGAGCAACCGCGGCGGCCGGCTCGCCTACGCCTCCGCGTACGGGGCGAGCAGCGTCGACATCGCCGCGCCGGGCGACAACATCGTGACCACCGATCTGGGCGGCCGCTATGGCACACACTCCGGAACCTCCTTCGCGGCGGCCTACGTCTCGGGCGCCGCGGCGCTGCTGGCGGCGGCCCAGCCGACGGCATCGGGCCCACAGCTGCGCGGCGCGCTGCTGGCGTCTGCTCGGCACGGCGATCGTCTCGACGGGCGTGTGCCCGGCGGCCAGCTCAACGTGGCCGGTGCCGTGAAGCGGCTTGCGCCGCGCGCCCAGCGCTAATCTCCCCCCGCCGTGAACGAGACTCAAACCGCCACACAGCAGTGGATCTGCACATCGTGCGGATTCATCTACGACCCAGCCGAGGGCGACCCCGACGGCGGCATCCCGCCGGGCACGGCTTTCGAGGACATCCCGAACGACTGGTTCTGCCCGGTCTGCGGGGCCCGCAAGAGGGACTTCGAGATCTACGAGCCCTGAGGTGGCCGAGCCCCCTTCAGGCGAGGAGTTCAATCCCGGTGAGGTCACGGAGGCGCGTCAGGCCGCGTCGCTGATCCTGCTCCGAGACTCGCCGGAGGGCCCGGAGGTGCTGCTCGTCCAGCGCAACCCGGAGCAGCGCTTCATGGGCGGCGCCTGGGTCTTCCCGGGCGGCGCGAACCACGCGGACGAGGACGCGGACCACGCCGCCACGGCCGTCCGCGAGCTCGAGGAGGAGGCCGGGATCGCGCTCGACGAGGACGTCGAGCTGGTCCCGTTCTCGCGCTGGATCACGCCGGAGGAGGTGAAGATCCGCTTCGACACCTGGTTCTTCGCGGCGCAGGCGCCGCCCGGCATCGAGGCCACGCCCGACGGAGCGGAGTGCGTGGACGCCCGCTGGCTTCGACCGGCCGCCGCGCTGGCCGCCCACGCGCAGGACGAGCTGGCTCTCGTCTTCCCGACCATCAAGCACCTCGAGCTCCTCTCCGAGCACGATTCCGTCGAGGCGACGCTCGCGGCGGCTCGGGCGCGCCCGGTCGAGCCCGTGATGCCGAAGGTTGCGGTCCGCGACGGCACGCGCGCAGGTCCTCCTGCCCGGCGAGCCGGGCTACGACGACTCCTAGCGCCGCAACCACAACGGCCTTACGTTGTTGATGCGGATGATGAAGCGCGCGTTCCTCATAGCCGGGATCGCGGCAGCACTGCTGTCGCTGCTCGGCGCTGCCGCAATGGCGGACACCCTGATCGGCACCTCTGGTCCCGAGCAGCTCCAGGGCACCCCTGGCCCGGATCAGATCTATGGCGAGGCCGGCGATGACGTGCTCATGGGCCTTGGCGCCAGCGACTACCTCGAGGCGGGACCCGGCGACGACGAGATCGACGCCGGCGGTGGGCTCGACCTGGTGATCGGCGGCACGGGCAACGATCGCGTGGATGGCGGCGTGGGCGGCGATGTCGTGTACGCCGGCGCGGGCAACGACGTGGTGCTGGGCGGTGCGGACGACGACACGCTGTTCGGTCAGGACGGGAGCGACCAGCTGTTCGGCGGCAATGGCGAGGATCGGATCTACGCCAGCCTCGGCCAGGACTTCGTGGACGCGGGCTCGGATGCCGACACGGTGTCCGCCGACGGCTCCGGCATAACGATCCTCGGCTGCCGGCGGCGACGACACGGTGAACGCCGCCGGTGGGCCGACCACCGTGGAGGGCGGCGGCGGCCACGACCGGATCAGGACCGGGACGGGGAACGACCACGTGTCGGGCGGGCCCGGCCGCGACTCGCTCGCCAGCGGCTCCGGCAACGACCGCATCGAGGCCGCGGACGGCCGCCGCGATCGCGTGCGCTGCGGGCCGGGCACCGACTCCGTGACGGCCGATCGGATCGACGTGCTGAGCGGCTGCGAGAACGTCACGCGCCCGATCGGGTAGAACCCCGTACATGGCGAGCGACCGGCTGACGGTGGCTGTCACCGGGCCCACCGGTGATCTCGGGATCGCGATCATGAACGCTCTGGAGCGGTCGCGGGCCGTGAAGAGCATCGTCGGGATGGCACGCCGCCCATTCGACCCGGCCGAGCAGGGCTGGAAGAAGACCGAGTACCGCCAGGGCGACGTGACCGACGCGGCGAGCGTGCGTGGGCTCGTGAAGGGCGCGGACGTGGTGGTGCACCTCGCCTTCGCGATCCTCAGCGCGAGCGACGCCACCCGCGAGCTCAACATTGCGGGGTCGCAGAACGTGTTCGAGGCGGCGGCGAAGGCCGGCGCCGAGCGCATCTGTTACGCGTCGAGCGTCGCCGCGTACGGCTTCCACGACGACAACCCGGACTGGCTCACCGAGGAGATCTCGCCGCGTGGCTCGCCCGAGCACCCATACTCACACCAGAAGGCGGAGGTGGAGCGCGTGCTCGGCGAGGTGCTCTTGCGGCATCCGAGCACGGTGGCCTACGCGTTCCGGCCCTGCATCGTCGCCGGCCCGGAGGCGCGCACGATGCTCGAGGAGATTCCCGTACTACCGCCTGAGCGAGGCGATGCCCGACGCGGTCGCGCGGCTGCTCGGGTCGCTGCCGGTGCTGAAGCCGGTGATCCCGGACCCCGGCGTGCGCTTCCAGCTCGTGCACGAGGACGACGTGGCGAGCGCCTTCGCCGCCGGCGTGCGCGGGATCGGCGAGCCCGGCCCGTACAACCTCGCGGGCAGCGGCACGCTCACGATGTCCGACGTGGCCGATGCGCTCGGCTGGTACTCGGTGCCGGTGCCGAAGCCGCTGGTGGACGCCACGGCCGAGGTGGCCACACGCCTGCCGTTCATGCCGGAGACGGTGGCCTGGATCCACTCGGTCAAGAAGCCGGTCCTGATGAAGACCGACCGCGCGAAGAAGCTGCTGCGCTGGCGCCCCAAGCACACCGCCAAGGCGACTCTCAAGGAGATGGCCGAGGCTCAGAGGGCTCTGCGGTACAGCTCCGCGTAGTCCTCCTCGGCCATCTCGCGCGGGTTCAGCAGCGTGGTGCCGTCGCCCATCGCGCCCTCCACGAGAGCCGGTATCCCGTCCTCCGGCACGCCCACCTGGGAGAGGCGGGTGGGAAGGCCGAGCCGGCCGCGATAGGTCGGTCAGGTAGTCGGCCAGCGCATCGCCGATCTCGCGATCGGTCACGTCGAAGATCTCGCCGATGTCGCGGTAGCGGTCCGCGATGTCGGCGGTCCCCTGCGCGTTGTGGCGGATCACATGCGGCAGGTGGATCGCGTTGGCCACGCCGTGCGGGACGCCGAAGTGGGCACCGGCCGGGATGTGACATCGCGTGCACCGAGCCGAGCGCGATGGTGATGGCGAGGTTGGCGGCGATCAGCATGTTGCCGCGCGCTTCCTCGTCCTCCTCGCCGCGCTGCACGGCCCGCTCGAGGTTGTCGCGGATCATCCGCAGCGCCTGGAGCGAGCGCGCGTCCTGGTGCGGGCTCCAGTCAACCGACACGTAGCCCTCGATCGCGTGCGTCATCGCGTCCATGCCGGTCGCGGCCGCCACGGACGGGGGCAGCGTGCGCGTGGTGTCCGGATCGAGGATCGCCAGGCGCGGGAAGAGCGGGAAGTCGGCGATCTCGATCTTCACGTTCTCGTCCGGGACCTTGATCACGGCCGCCATCGACACCTCGCTGCCGGTGCCCGCGGTGGTCGGGATGCAGGCGAGCGGGGCAAGCTCGTGGGGCTTCCCCATGCCGTCGTCGGCGCGCGGCATCAGGAAGAAGCCCTCCTGCTCGCGCGCGTCGCCGCCGTGGGTGAACACCACGTCAGCCACCTTCGCCGTGTCCATCACCGAGCCGCCGCCGAGGGCCAGGAACGAGTCGGCGCCTGCCTCCTTGGCCGCGGCCGCGCAGCGGTCGCAGACCTCGGTCGAGGAGTCCTGGGGCACGTCGTCGAAGATGCCCGCCACCTCGAGGCCGCCGTTCGTTATCCCGGCCTCCACGAGCTCGACGAGGCCGGTGCCGCGGATCACCTGGTCGGTGACCACGAAGATGCGCCGTGCGCCCTCCTTCTGGAACTCGAACCCGGTTGACTCGAGCAGGTCGCGCCCCGCGATCACGCGGGTCGTCTCGGCGTACTGGTAGAAGTCCTTGAACCCCTTGAGCGGGGTCGGATCCAGCGCGGAGCCTGCCTCCATCAGGCGGCCTCGAGCAGGTCCTCGCGCCCGTCCTGCTCGAGCAGCGCGCGGTAGCGCGGGAAGATCGGCTTCGTGAGCGGCACGAGCTTGAGGATCTTCGCCACTGGGCCCTTGGCCTTCATCTGACCGCGTGCGAGCGCCACGGTCACGTTCACCTTGCCGAGCCAGAACCGGTGCGCGGTGTCGGCGTCCATGGTCATGACCACCTCGGGCTCCATGTCCGTCGCGCCGCAGTCCACCTGCCCGTCCTCACCCTCCATCAGCTTCACGGTGATCTGGGACTCCGGATCGCGGTACTGGTACTGGACGATCGTGTTCGCCTTCTGGAACTTGGGGGACAGCTCGTCGTCCTCGGCAAGCTGCTCGAACAGCTTGCCGATGTACGCGTAAACCTCATCCGCGTCCTTGAAGTAGGCCACCTTGCAGATTCTCCTCAGTTGGGGGAGCGGGAGTCTACGACCGCTCCCGCACAAGCAATGTCTGTGCCGCGCGGCCGATGCGGCCACGCTCGTCCCACAGGGCGGTGTCCGTCATGCCGATGCCATCCACGTGGGTCACCGCGTCGAGGCAGATCCACTCGCCGACCGGAGGGCGCAGGAGGTGCACGCTGAGGTCGGTGTTGATGAAGATGAACCCGCTCCAGTCGAGCGGCGCGCTCACGCCGTTGCCGCCGTCGGCGGCCACCATCACGCGCTGGAGCGGAGTGAACTCCTCGCCCTCCACGAGGGCGACCCGCGGGCGCATCCACACCGTGGCGGGGCCGGGCTCGAGGAACTTCCCGCGCGCGAAGACGATCTCCATCGCAGTGTGCCAGCCCACGCTCTGGCCCGTGGCGAAGAACTCGAGGGCAGTCGCGTCCTCCGGGCCGGGCGGCGGATCGTCCTGCTCCCAGTCGGCGGTGATGTCGGCCGTGGCGAGCCGCCAGGCACGCGCCCGCATCACCACCCCGTCTGACCCCGTCAGCGCGGCCTCGAGCAGCTCCACACTGCGCCCGGGCCGAGATCACCCTGGCGCTCACGGTGAGCGGTGCGATCGGGACCGGCGCGAGGATCTCCACCGTCACGCGTCCGACCCGCATCCCCTCGCGCGGCTCGCAGAGCTCGAGCGCGCGGCCCAGCAGGGCCGAGGGCGGGCCGGCGTGCTGGGCGTTCGGGTCCCACGGGCCGCGGGTCAGCTCGGTGGGCAGCACGACATCGCGGTCGACTGAGTAGAACGCGTCGGTCACGGGCCGCGAGGCTATAGCGTCCCCGCCCCATGCAGGCCGTTACTTTCCAGGCGCCCGGCGAGGTGCAGGTGGAGGACCGCCCCGAGCCCGAGCTGCTCGAGCGCGACGACGCGGTGGTGCGCGTGGAGGCAACCGGCGTGTGCGGCTCCGACCTTCACATCTACCACGGGCGGGTCCAGATCGAGGCGGGCTTCACGCTCGGGCACGAGTTCGTCGGCACGGTGCTCGCGGCGGGCGACGGCGTGACCCAGGTGGCCGAGGGGGACCGCGTGCTCGGCTGCTACTGCTCGGCCTGCGGCAACTGCTTCTTCTGCCGTCGCGGCGACTTCCACAAGTGCGACGAGGGACGCGTCTTCGGCCACGGCAAGACCCTCGGCTCGCTCCAGGGCGCCCAGGCCGAGCAGGTGCTCGTGCCACACGCCAACATCACGCTGCGTCGGGTGCCCGAGGGGATGTCCGACGACATCGCCCTGTTCGCGGGCGACGTGATGGGCACCGGCTGGCACGCGGTGGACCAGGTGAACATCCGCCCTGGCGACACCGCTGCGGTGCTCGGCCTCGGGCCCGTGGGGCTCTGTGCGGTGCAGGCCGCGAAGGCCGCGGGCGCGGCGCACGTGGTGGCCATCGACACGGTCGAAGAGCGGCTTCGGCTGGCCGAGTCCTTCGGGGCCCAGGCGGTCCACCTCACCGAGGACGACCCGCGGGCCGCGGTCAAGGCGGCCACCGAGGGCCGCGGCGTGGACGGGGCCATCGACGCCGTCGGGCATCCCGACGCGCTCGAGCTCGCCTGCCGCCTAGCGCGCAAGGCCGGCACGGTGTCGGCGATCGGCGTCTACGCGGAGCGCATCGAGGTGCACATGGGGATCGTGTGGATCAAGGCGCTGACGCTGAAGACCGGGTTTGCGAACGTGATCGGCCACGTGGACCGCGTGCTCTCGATGCTCGACGCGGGAGTGCTCGACCCCGGTCCGCTCGTCACACACCACATGAAGCTCGAGGACGCGGCCGAGGCCTACGCGGTGTACGACCGGCGCGAGGCGCTGAAGATCGTGATGAAGCCATGAGCGTGGAGCGCGGCACCGCCGCCCTGCTCACGCGGCGGCGCGAGATCCTGGCGCAGGGCGCCGAGCCGCTCGGCTGGAAGATCGGCTTCAACGTGCCCGCGACCCAGGAGCGGCTGGGTATCGACGCACCGCTCGCCGGGTTCCTGACCACCGACAGCCTCGTGGAGGGCAGCTGGGACGAGTACCCCGTGATCGTCGAGAGCGAGGTGGCCCTCGAGATCGGCGCCGACGGACGCTCGATTGCCGCCCTGTTCCCAGCGCTCGAGATCGCGGACGAACCCGACCTCGACATGGAGGTCGAGCAGATCCTTGCCGGCAACATCTTCCACCGGGCCGTTGCGTTTGGACCCCGGGTTGAGACGCAGGAGCCCGGTGCCGCGCGCATCCTCGTAAACGGCGAGGTGCAGCACACGGTCCCGGCGGAGGAGACGGGTGAAAGGCTCGAGGCGATGATCGAGGCCGTGGCGGCACGGCTCGCCGCCGCCGGCGAGGAGCTCCGGGCGGGCGACCGGATCATCACGGGCATCATCGCTCCGCCCCATAAGGCCGAGCCCGGCGACACCGTGCGCCTCGAGCTCGAGTCACTGGGGGGAGTGGAGCTCCGCTTTTCGTAGCATCCGGCGGCATGAGCACCGATGCCGCCACGCTGCCCGACGCCCTCTCCGACGCCGCCCGCTCGTTCGCGGCGGGCCCGCACCGCCTGCTGATCGGCGGCGAGCGGCCGGAGGCCGCCGACGGTCGCACCTTCGAGACCTTCGATCCCGCCACCGGGCGCGTGATCACCGAGGTGCCGCATGCGGGCGCCGAGGACGTGGACCGCGCCGTGCGCGCCGCCCGCGAGGCCTTCGAGGACGGCCGCTGGAGCGGCATCGCGGCCGCCGAGCGCACGCAGGCGATGCTCGCCTTCGCGGACGCCATCGACGCGAAAGCCGACGAGCTCGCCCAGCTCGAGTCGCTCGACAACGGCAAGCCGGTGAAGATGGCGAGCCGCGTGGACGTGCCGCTCGCCTCCGCGCACATCCGCTACTTCGCCGGCTGGCCCACGCGCATCACCGGCGAGGTGCTGCCGGTGGCCCAGCCGAACATGCACTGCTACACCCGCAAGGAGCCGGTGGGCGTGGCCGGGCAGATCATCCCCTGGAACTTCCCGCTGCTGATGGCCGCCTGGAAGGTGGCCCCCGCCCTCGCCGCCGGCTGCACGATCGTGCTGAAGCCCGCCGAGCAGACGCCTTTGACCGCGCTGCGGCTCGGGGAACTGGCGCTGGAAGCGGGGCTCCCCGAGGGCGTGCTCAACGTGATCACCGGCGATGGGGAGACCGGCGCGGCGCTCGTGGACCATCCGGACGTGGACAAGATCGCCTTCACGGGCTCGACCGCCGTGGGTCGCGAGATCGGCGCAAAGGCCGGGCGGGCACTCAAGCGGGTGACGCTCGAGCTGGGCGGGAAGTCGCCGAACATCATCCTTCCCGACGCCGACCTTCAGGCGGCGGTCAAGGGCGCCTACCAGGCGATCTACTACAACACCGGCCAGGCCTGCAACGCGGGCTCGCGGCTGTTCGTCCACAGGGACCAGTACGACGACGTGCTGTCCGGATTGGCCGAGGCGGCCGGCAAGGCGCGGCTGGGCTCGGGCCTCGACCCCGACACGCAGATGGGCCCGCTGATCTCGGCGGAGCAGGAGGAGCGCGTGCGCGGCTACATCGAGTCCGGCAAGTCGGAGGGCGCCGAGCTCGTGACCGGGGGCAACGCACGCGAGGGCGACGGCTGGTTCGTCGAGCCCACCTTGTTCAGCGCCACCGACGACGATCTCACCATCGCGCGCGAGGAGATCTTCGGGCCGGTCCTGGTCGCGCTGCCGTACGACTCGATCGAGGAGGTCGCCCGCCGCGCCAACGACACGGACTACGGCCTGGCCGCCGGCGTCTGGACGAGCGACATCGCGGCCGCCCACAAGCTGGCCGGCCTGCTGCGGGCGGGCGACATCTGGATCAACACCTGGAGCGCGGGCGACCCCTCAGCCCCGTTCGGCGGCTTCAAGGCATCCGGAGTCGGGACGCGAGCACGGCCGCGAGGGGCTGCACGCGTACCTGGAGAACAAGACCGTCTGGGTGAACCTGGGCTCTTAGCGCTGCCGGGCGGGACGATCGTCATTCCCTTCCCGCAGACCTGCTCGCGCGCTGCGCGTGCTCGTTCGCTCGCCTGCTTCGCGGCTCGCTCTGGCACGGTCTGCGTCCAGGGATGCCGATCGTCCCGCAACGTCGCGGTGGGGTCAGACCCCTTAAGTCGACCGCGCTGAGGGGGTCAGACCCCTTGAGTCAGGGGCACTCAACCCTCAACCCTCCGAAAGGGGTCAGACCCCCTTGAGGGTTAGCGGCGGCCTATGCGGTAGATCGGGCCGTTCAGGGAGATCGCGTACACGCGTCCGCGGCCGTCCTCGCCGAAGGAGACGAGGGTGTCCACGTGCAGGCGGGTGCCCTGGGCACGCGCGCTGGGCCGGCGCAGTTGGGACAGACGGAGCGTTCCCTCGCAGTAGTCGCCGTAGACATAGCGGCCGGTCCAGCCGCGGCCGAGCGAGCGGTCGCGGATCACGTACCCGCCGATGATTGAGCAGAAACCGCCGTCCTGGCTGTGCTGGATCACGGGCGGGATGGCGGCGGGCGCGCTGCCGCTCTCGTAGCGGTTGCGGCCCTCGAAGACGTCCCAGCCGAAGTTGTAGCCGCCGCGGGGCGGCAACCCGCGGGCACCGCCCGGCACGTAGTCGATCTCCTCGATCGCATCCTGGCCGACGTCGCCGATCGTCAGGCTGCCCCTACGACGATCAAACGAGAAGCGGTACGGGTTACGTAGGCCGTAGGTGTATATCTCCGGCCGGGCGCCCGAGCGGCCGCGGAACGGGTTGTTCGCGGGGACCGAGTAGCCACCGTTCGGGCGTGGGTCGATCCGGATCATCTTCCCCAGGATGCGGCTGAGATTCTGAGCGTTCTCGTCCGGGTCACCGCCGCCGCCGCCGTCACCGAAGCCGGCGTAGAGCATCCCGTCGGCGCCCACCTGGAGCTGCCCGCCCTTGTGGTTGCCTCGGGGGTGTGGCACTCGGATGACCGAGCGGCGCGAATTCGGATCCGCGCGGTTGGGCGAGCCTGCGGCCGCCCGGAACTGGTCGATCTGGAGGAAGCCCTGCTGGTCGGTGTAGTAGACGTAGAAGCGCCGCGAGCTCGAGTAGTCGCGCGCGAACGCCATCGACAGCAGGCCGCTCTCCCCGCCGCTCGTGACCCGATCGGAGATGTCGAGGAACGGCTGCCCGAGCGTGCGTCCGCGCTGTACGACCCGGATCGTTCCCTCGCGTTCGACGACGAAGCGGCGCCTGTCGCCGCGTGGCGCCGTGAGGTAGGTCGGCTCGTTGAAGCTGCCGAGCCGCAGGAGCCGCACCGGGCGCTTCTGCGCGGGCGCCGCCGCCTCGTCGCTCTGGGTCCTCACGGCCGGCTTCGTGGCCATGGTCTGCTCCGAGTCGCCCTCGCTACAGCCTGCGAACGCGACGAGCAACACGGGAAGGATGTATCGGCGAGCCCTCACGCAACCGCAGTATGGCAACGCTAACCTTCGGCCCTTCGGGCTGTGGCGCAGCTTGGTAGCGCGCTCCGTTCGGGTCGGAGAGGTCGCTGGTTCAAATCCAGTCAGCCCGACTCGCCGGTTATCCCCGCACCGCTTCGCGGGGCGGTGCGGGGGTCCGACCTCTCAGTGTTCGAGCGGACTTGCCGATCAGAGGGCAATCGAGCGCCTCACGCCTCGTCAGCTGACGCTCCGATACCTGGCGGTGGCCGTCCTTGTCGCCATCGGCTTCCTGGCGTGGTCGGCGCTGATCCCGGAGGACAGCAGCTGCTCGGAGCCGCCGCGTAGCCACGATGTGCCGGGCTCGCGCTGAGGTCGCGCCGGGAGCGTCGGCGCTAGCGCTTCTTCGCCGTCCAGGAGACGCTGCCGCTGTTGCAGGTGATGCCGCCGTCGGGGTCGAGGTCGCGCTGGTCGTTGATCGTGGCGACCATGCGGATCGTGCCGGTCGCACGGGCCGTCCTGATGGTGCCCGAGACATCAGCGGCAACGGACTCGTCGTCGTTGTCGGCGCTGAATGCGAACTTCCCTCTGGCGTTGATGGGAATTCGCTCCCTCGACGACGTCGTGAACCCTTCGAGCTGCAGGTTCCTTCCCCGGCTGCAACCGAGCACTGCTCCCTGGAGGAAGTAGCGGACGAGTTGCTTCTTGTTGAGCACCCTGAACGAGACCCTCGCGTCCTGCCGGGTCTGGCCCTTGTAGTCACCCCGCCTGACAGCGGCATCCGCGGCCACGGCAAGCGCGGCAAGTAGAGCGGCGACGGTCACTGTGGCCGTGATGCGCTTCAGCATCGCGGCGATTCTCACATGAGAAACGCGGGCGCGCTAGCGCTGGACGCGGTTCATCCGCATACGAACGGTGCTGCCGTGCTTGGACGAGCGGACCTGGACCAGGTCGCAGACAAGGTTCACGAGCCACATGCCGTGCCCGCCGATCTGCCCGACGGCGGGCTCCTCGCGGCCGATCAGGGGCTGGACGATGTGGCCGCGGTCGCGGACCTCGCAGACCAGGCCGTCCTCGTCTTGCCACAGGCGCAGCATTCCGTCCTCGCCTGCGTGCTGGAGGCTGTTCGAGAGCACCTCGTTCACGGCGAGCATGAAATCTTCGGAGCGGTCGTCGAGCCCAGCCTCCTCCGCGCGTCTCCACACGAGCCGGCGCGCGCCGCGCAGGGAGGGAAGGGTGACCCTGATCTCCTCAGCCTCGGCGGGCGGCTCGGCCAGCGGCTGCGCGAAGCCCGCGGCGACCTTGTCGATCCCGCAGTAGTCGTGCGAGACGCTCTCCGCGCCGTCGTATGAGATGACCGGGTGGCTGCGGCGGGCCTCCGCGATCACATCGTCGCGAAGCGCTGCCGTGTCGTAGGGGCAGATCAGGCGGAAATTGTCCGCCGTCGCGAAGGCGAGGTTGATGAGCGACTCGTGCAGCTGGCACTCGGACAGCTCGGAGGGGCTTCGGTCGGCCCAGATCGGCTCGCCGATGCCGCGCATCCCGCCTGCGGCGCCGGCATTGTCGGCAACGAACCGGCTCCAGGCCGGGATGATGCGCGCCGGGTTGCGCCCGACCACCTCCATGTCGACCAGGTGAACATCCGCGGCGCGACTGCCGAGGGCGTCCCGGAGGAGCCCCAGCTTGCGCGCGCCGACCATCACCAGGACCGGCTCGCTGCGCTTGAGACCGCCATGAACGAAAGCCAACGAGCGGTCGACGAATTGATCGTCGCCGTCGTAAAAAACGGCTTCATGATGAAAGGTCGCGGAACTGGTCACAGCGGAGTCCACGACTGGGTGATACCCATGTGACCTCGAAAGGTAGCCCTATTGGAACAAATTTGTGTGCTGTACGACGTCAGGCCGCGACGGCGTTGTAATAACGCACGGCCAACCCGGTGAGAAGCGTCTCGAAGCAGGCCTCGACCGTCATGTCGTTCTCAGCCGCGTACGAGCGCAGCCCGGCGGCCTCGATCGCCTCGGCCTGTGCGATGACCTCGTCGACGAGGTCCGGGTGCTGATCCGAGAAATACGCCCCCATCGAGTAGAGGCTCGTGTTCATGAGCGACTCGAGGAACGGGTCCTCCTCGACCGTCGCCCGGCTTCGCTTCGCTGCCACGGCGGGCAGGTTACCCGCGCGCTGGCGGTGGCATCCGGCTCAGGGAAGGACGCCGGGGAGCGTGTCCGTCACCGGACCGGTGTCCGGCAGCGGCACGGTCGGCACCTCCACGCGCGGCACCTCCACGCGCGGCAGCGGCGGCGTGGGTGTCTGAGGCAGCGTTACAGGAGGCACATCTGGCACCGAGAGTTCGAGCTCAACGCCCGGCGACGTCTCTTGCCCCGCGTCCGGGGTGCTTGGGAGGGCCGGCAGGCCGGGCGCCGCCCCATTCACGTCGGGGACCGAGGGCGCCGTTCCCGCGCCGTGCGATCCGGGGTCGGTGCGAGCGCCGGTGTCTGTAGAACCGGCGCGGCCCCCTGCCGGACCGGAAGCTCTCCGCCCGGACGACTGGCGCGTTCCCCCACGCTCTCCGTCCGTGGCGGCTCCCGTGGCACCGCGCTTATGTTCTCCCGTCCCTCCAGCGGAACGCTCGGCCGCGATCCGGCCGTTCCCGGCCGCGTCGTGGTCCCCCCGAAGCGCCCCGGTTCCGAGTGCCGCGCCTCCCGCACCCGCCAGCGCCGCCACGGCAACAAGAGCCGCGGCGCGTTCCGCCAGCGGTGCACCGGCACCCGATCCGAAGAATCCAGCGATCCCGCCGCCGTCTCCGCCGGAGCGGCGCAGGAGCCAGGGCAGCGGCAGCAGCGCCGCGGCCTTCTGGCGCAGGGCGCCCAGCGCGGACAGCGGCTCGATCCCAAGCTCGCGGGCATGGCGGCGGCAGCTATGGCAGCGGCGCGCGTGACGCGCCAGGCGCTGCTCCTCCGCGCCGCGCGGCACGCCCGCGGCGATCCGCGCGATCGTGCCGGCCATCGCCTCGCAGCGGCGTCCCTCAGACAGCTCCTCGTACTCGCTCTCGAGCCGGCGGCGCGCGCGGAACAGAGCGCTCTCCACGGCCGGCCGCGTCAGGTCGAGCTTCTGGCCGATCTCGCGATACGACATCCCCTCGAGCTCGCGCATCACGAGCACGCGCGTGTGAACGTCCGACAGCTCGTCGAAGGCGCCCTGGAGGTGGTCCATCCGCTCCTTGGTCACGAGCGCGGCATCGGGTGAGCCCTCCAGCCCAACGAGCCGCGTGCGGTCCGAAGCACGCAACCCGTCGTCGGCGTCCATGGACACCTCGACCGCGTGGTTGTTGCGCCGGTACGAGTCGATCGCCGCGTTGCGGGCGATCTGGTAGATCCAGGGCTTGAAGTTGATCTCGGCGTCCGTCGCGCGCATGCGGCGCAGCGCGGACAGGAATGCCTCCTGAGCCACGTCCTCGCAGCGGGCGGAGTCCTTCAACATCCCGCATACGAACCGCGAAATGCGCGGCTGGTAGCGCCGGTAGAGCTCCTCGAAGGCGGAGTCATCACCGGCTCGGACCGCGTCGACGAGTTCGGCGTCGGTGGCCTCGCAAGTAGCTGTGGCGATCAAGTGTGCATCCCTGCAGAGAAACTGCGTAAGTCCCGCAGATGTACCCCGGTCAAGGCGATTCTAAATATCGTCCGGCACAAATGACGCACTTGAACGAAGTCATCTCCTATCTCGACGAGCTGCTCGAGGCCCCGGATTTCCCAGACTACGGGCCAAATGGCCTGCAGGTGCCGGGACCGAGCGAGGTGACGATAGTGGCTACAGGCGTGTCCGCCCACCTCGATCTCTTCCGGCAGGCGGCCGATGCCGGGGCGCAGCTCGTTATCGCCCACCACGGGCTGTTCTGGGACTTCCACCCGCGCTCCCTCTCGCCCACCATGAAGGAGCGCCTACGGGTGCTCTTCGACAACGACATCGGCCTGGCCGGCTATCACCTGCCGCTCGACGCCCATCCCGAGGTGGGAAACAACGCTCTCATCTGCGCCGCACTCGGTCTGGAGCGAGCGGAGCCCTTCGGACACCACCGCGGCCGCAGCGTCGGCTTCGTGGGGCGCTCTGCCGAGGGCATCCCGTTCGCCGAGCTGAGGCGCCGCTGCGTGGAGGCTTTCGGCCAGGAGCCGTTCGCGTGGGACAGCGGGCCCGACCTCGTGCGCAGCGTCGGGATCGTGTCCGGCGCAGCGGCATCGAGCTTCGGCGAGGCGATCGCCCTGGGCCTGGACGCCTTCCTCACCGGGGAGCCCGCCGAGCACGTGATGGCGGACGCGCTCGAGAGCGGCACGCACTTCATCGCGGCTGGCCATTACGCCACCGAGACCTTCGGCGTGCGGCGGCTCGGAGAGCTCGTGGCGGAGAGATTCGGCGTCGAACACCGCTTCATCGCCGCGCCGAACCCGATTTGAGTCCGCATTTTGGGCTTTTTTGGTTGCGCCGACCGGCACACGCGATACCCTCAGGGACAGGCTCCGCAAAGCGACGAGGAGGATGTAAGTACATGGCGATCCACCTGACGCCCACTGAGCTCGGCCGCGAGGCTGGCATGCACCGCAGGGAGGTCATCTCACGGTGTATGGAGATGGGCGTACCGATCTTCCAGGGACGGATCGACAAGACGCTCTTCATCTCGAGCCTCAAGGACGCTCAGCAGAAGCGGGAGCTCGCGAAGGCGTAGCCCCGGGAGTCCGCTTAGACTCCCGCGCATGGAAGCAGTCACTGCCGGCACGGCGCGCGCCGAAGGCACCGGCTCAAAGACCATCGCCGACCTGCTGCCGCTCGCCGTAAAGAAGTACGGCGACAAGGCAGCTCAGCGCTACAAGGTTGGCGACGATTGGGTCGACACCTCGTACACGGAGCTCGGCGAGGCCGTCAAGGAGATCGCACTGGGGCTCGTGGACCTCGGCATCCAGCCGGGCGACAAGGTGTCGATCCTCGCGCACACGCGACCGGAGTGGACCGAGGCCAGCTTCGGGATCCTCACGGCCGGCGGCACCCTCGTCACGATCTACCAGACGAACTCGCCCGAGGAGTGCCAGTACGTCCTCGAGCACTCGGACTCGCGCGCGATCTTCGCGGAGGACGCGGAGCAGCTGGCGAAGGTCCGTGAGGTCGAGGGCAACTGCCCCGAGCTCGAGCACGTGATCGTGATGGACCCGAGCGGAGCCGAGCTGGGCGACGCGCTATCGCTGGAGCAGCTGCGCGAGCGCGGCCGCGGCCGTGACGACTCCGAGTGGGAGGCCCGCTACCAGGCCGTCACCCCGGACGACATCTGCCTCTACATCTACACGTCCGGCACCACGGGCCCGCCGAAGGGCTGCCTGCTCTCGCACGCGAACTACCGCGCGATCACGGACGCCGTCGTGGACCAGAGCCCGCTGGTGGAGGGCGACTCGTCGTACCTCTTCCTCCCACTGGCGCACGCCTTCGCGATCCTGATCCAGTTCGCCACCTTCGACCTCGGCGCGACACTCGCCTACTGGTCGCGCGACCCGAAGATGATCATCGCGGACATCGCGCAGGTGAAGCCGACCTTCTTCCCGTCCGTGCCGCGGATGTTCGAGAAGATCTACACGCTCGCCACCTCCAGCCACGGACGACAAGGAGGGGCTCCAGAAGGCCGTGCAGGTGGGCGTGAAGGTGCGCATGATGCGCGAGGCCGGCGAGGAGGTGCCGGCGGAGCTCCAGCAGGGCTTCGACCAGGCCGAGGAGAAGCTCTTCAAGAACGTGCGCGGGCTGTTCGGCGGCAACATGCGCGAGTGCGTGACCGGCGCCGCGCCGATCGCCGGGGAGATCCTCGAGTTCTTCTACGCCTGCGGCGTCCCGGTGATGGAGGGCTACGGCATGACCGAGACCTCCACGAGCGCCACGGTCAACCGTCCGGAGGGCAACAACTTCCGCTTCGGCTCGGTGGGCAGGCCGCAGAAGGACGTGGAGGTGAAGATCGCCGACGACGGCGAGGTGCTCATCAAGGGCCCGAACATCTTCCAGGGCTACTACAAGAACGAGGACGCCACAAAGGAGACGCTCGAGAACGGCTGGCTCCACACCGGCGACCTCGGGCGCCTCGACGAGGATGGCTTCCTCTACATCACGGGCCGCAAGAAGGACATCATCATCACGGCGGGCGGCAAGAACATCACGCCGGCCAATCTCGAGAACGGCCTGAAGCAGAACCGCTGGATCTCGCAGGCCGTGGTGATCGGCGACCGCCGCCCGTACCTGGTCGTGCTGGTCACGCTCGACCCGGAGGAGGCCCCCGCGCTCGCCGAGCAGCTCGGGATCGAGGACGCCGACCCGGCCGCCCTCGCGCAGAACGAGAAGGTGCGCGAGGAGGTCCAGAAGGCGATCGACGACGTGAACTCGCACGTGGGTCCCGTCGAGCAGATCAAGCGCTTCGAGATCCTCGACCACGACCTCTCGCAGGAGACCGGCGAGCTCACGCCGACGCTGAAGGTCAAGCGCAACGTCGTGCACGAGAAGTTCGCCGACGTGGTGGACCGCATCTACGACGCGCCGCGCTAGCTAGCCTCATGCAGGTTGGCCAGCAACGACCCGACTGACACCGGCGGACTCTTCATCGGACGGCGTCCCGGCACGGGGCCGGTGCGCTACCCGAAGGTCGAACCCGCATCGCAGCGCCGCCGACGCGCGGACGGCGCGCTGGCGTACGCCCTGCTGGGCATCGAGCTGCTCCTCTGCCTGTCGCTGTTCGGGCCGCAGCCGCTTGCGTGGTTCTGGATCGGCTCGCAGGTCGATTACCAGACCGGCTACGTCACGGCGGGCATCGCCACGATCATGCTCGGCTGCCTGGCCTCGCTGCTTCTGACGATGGCGCTCGCCAAGCGGGTCGACCATGCGTGGAAGCTGGTTCGACGTGCCGCGGGGCATCGCCAGGAGCGCGGCGCGCTGGAGCGCATCTTCGCGATCAGCGTCGCGGTTGCGTTCGTGATCTTCACGGTGTGGTTCCTGGTGGTCCAGGGGCCTGGGCCGAGCCTCGCGCCGAGCAGCTAGTGGCGGGCTTCCGCGACTACTACAGGCAGTTCGACGACATCGACGAACGAGCGCTCAACGTGGAGCGCCGCGAGCGGCGGCGCCAGGAGAAGCAGCAGGCGCTCGAACGGCTCCCGGACATCGACCTGTCCGGCACGGAGTGGCCGGACCTGCCGCACTCGGAGATCGCGAACGCCGCCATCGCCCGGGCCCGCGGACGCCTGAACGGCTACCCGGACCGCCACTCCACCGTGGCACGCAGCCTGCTCGCCGAGCGCCTCGCGCTCTCGCCCGACCAGATCGCGCTCGGCAATGGGGCTGCGGAGCTGCTCCAGTCCGCTGCGCTGGCGCTGCTCTCCCCCGGTGACGAGCTCGTCATGCCGTGGCCGTCGTATCCGCTCTACCCGCTGCTGGCCGCGCATGCCGGCGCGACACCTGTGCCGGTGGAGGATGGGGACGTTGTTGCCGCCATTAGCGCTCGGACGCGCGCCGTCGTCGTCTGCAACCCGAACGACCCGACCGGGACCTACAGCAGCTCCGAGGAGGTCGGGGCGCTGCTGTCGGCGCTGCCGGAGCACGTGCACGTGTTGCTCGACGAGGCCCTGATCCACTTCCAGGACGTCGAGGACATCAACGCGTGCCTGCGGTTGGTCGATGCATTCCCGCGCCTGCTGGTGGTGCGGACCTTCTCGAAGATCTACGGGCTATCCGGCCTGCGAGCCGGCTACGCGGTGAGCTCGGACGCCCGGCTGCTGGCGGCAGCCGCGCCGGTGCTGGGCATCAACGCGCTCTCGCAGGCGGCCGTGGAGCACGCCCTCCAGCACGGCGACAAGGAGATCAAGCGCCGCCGTCACGCCGTGGTGCGCGAGCGCCACTTCCTGACGGGCCAGCTGCGCGCACTGGGCGCGGACGTGACCGACAGCCAGGCAAACTTCCTCTGGATCCGCGTCGGCGACCTGAGCGGCGACGAGCTGGCGAACGCCCTACGCAAGCAGGGCGTAATCGTCGCTCCCGGAGGCCCACTCGGCGAGGACCACCACATCCGCGCGGCGGTGCGGAACGAGCAGGCATCGCAGCGCCTGCTCCGCGCGATCGAGAACCTGATCTAGCGTCGACGTCGCTCCGGCGGCGCGGCCGGAGCCCGCGCCCAACGCGCGCCCGGACGCGCGGCGAGCCTTACGGCCCGCGCGCCCGGAGTAACGGGAGTGACACTTCCCGTTACGAGACGCCCCGCCCGCGTCCCCGCCTGCCGTCTTTGCCCCCAGGATCCCCGTCATCAGGTCCAAAAGATTGATCTCGACGGCGAGTTGGAGGGGGTTGGGCAAGTTGGGGATTGCAGGGAACCAAAAGATCGGCAACCCCCTTGGTACGGGCGTCGAAAGACGTGTTGTGGACCTGGCGGTGCAGAGGGCGGCTGGGCGCCCCGTACCGAAGGACCGGCTCATCGGAGATCTCGCGGGGCGGCAATACGGGGTGGTGTCCCGCTCACAGCTGCTCGCGATGGGGATTGGCGACGGCGCGATCCAAACGCGCGTCCGCCAGCACTACCTCCATCGGCTCCACCGCGGCGTATACGCGGTCGGCCATCTGGCGCTTGTGCCGCTCGCCCGCGAAATGGCCGCGGTCTTGGCGTGCGGGCCAACGGCCGCAATCAGCCATCGCTCGGCGGCTGCGGTGTGGCACATGCTGCCAGCGAGCGATGACACCGACATCGACGTGACCGTCCTAACGGGGAAAGGGCGCCGGGCCGGGCTGCAGATTCATCGTTCCACGCGGCTCTCGCCGCATGACGTTCGGCATCTTCGCGGCCTTCCCGTGACGACTCCCAGCCGCACGGTCATCGACCTCGCCGAATGCGTCACCGACCGCGAGCTCGAACGAGCAATCCACGAGGCCATCACCCGACGCCTCCTCCATGCCCGTCGCTTAAGCGCTGAGCTGGACCAGTATCGAGGCCGACGCGGGATCGGCCGACTCAAGAAGCTGCTCGAAAACGAGGGACCCTCAACGCTCACCCGCTCCGAAGCGGAGGAACGCTTTCTGGCTCTGGTGCGCTCCGCGGGACTGCCCGCACCGGAGGTCAATGTGCCCGTACACGGCCACGAGGTGGACTTCCTGTGGCGCGACCAAGGACTCGTTGTTGAGGTCGACGGCTTCCAATTTCATTCAACCCGCGAGGCCTTCGAGCGTGACCGCCGCCGCGACGCTGAGCTTCAACGTGCCGGCCTGCGAGTGCTTCGCGTGACCTGGCGCCAAGTCGTCGCTGCGCCGTACGCGACGCTGGCCAACCTCGTTGGCGCGCTCGCGGCCTAGGCCTGGTCTGACTGCCGCAGAAGCGCGCCCGTCGTCTGCTCGAGGATGCGGCGCCAGGCGGCCGTCTTCTCGCGCTCCTTCTCGAACTTCTTGACGACCTTGCGGACGCGGGTGGCGGAGATGTCGATGCCGTGCTTGGCGCAGGTGGCCTTGAGCTGGTCGTAGTCCTCGGCCAGCTTCAGGGTCACCGACTCGAATCCGTGGCGGGCTATCTCCACGCGGCGGGTGAAGTTGAGGATGTTCGTCTCGAACATCAGCTCGTCGTTCGGGTCGGGCTCGATCAGGATGATGTCGACGCCCGGGTACTTCTCCTTCCAGTGCCCCACGGCCTCGTGCAGGCGCTGGTGGGCGAGCAGCTTGAAGGCCTGGTAGCCGATCTGCGGGAAGCCCATGTCCGCGACGCGGCGCACGCGGCTGCCGAGCATCGTCGGGATCACCTTCTGGAAGTCGTTCACGTACGGCACCAGCGGGTTCACCACGATCACGAACTTCGCGCCCGCCTCCACTGCGAGGTCCACGTTTGTGGTCGAGCGCAGCCCGCCGTCCACCAGGTGGCGGCCCTTGATCTCCACCGGCTTGTAGACCATCGGCAGCGCCGTCGAAGCGGCCACTGCACGCGAGATCGGCACGTCGTCCCACTCGGGGCCGCCGAGCACGATGCGCTCGCAGGTGTCGAGGTCGGTGGCCGTGAGGAACAGCTCGTTCTCGAGCAGGCGGAAGTCGTTCACGCGGTCCGGGTCGCTCAGGACGGACTCGAGGTACTCCTCGATCCCCCGGCCGTCGTACAGGCCGGACGGCAGCGCCTCGGCGATGCCCACTGCGAGGTCGATCACCGACGTCGAGCGAATCTGGCCGAGGAAGGCCGCGCGAGCCCCAGGATCTTCAGCGGCATCAGCGCCGTGGCCTGGGCGAACTCGAGCGCGTTCGGCCGCATCAGCGTGCTGCGGTCCACGTCCTTGAACGGGGTGGGCACCTGCTGGTTGACCACCCGCATCATCTCCTCGGGGGTCACGCCGTTCGCGATGGCCGATGCGACGAACGAGCCGGCGCTCGTGCCCACGTACACGTCGAACTGGTTGACGGTCCGGTTCACCGCCAGCAGGTCGAGTGCCCTCAGGGCCCCGATCTCGTAGACGCCACCGGTGAAGCCGCCTCCGCCCAGCACCAGAGCGGTGCGCGAGCGCCGCGGCCTGCGACGCTTCGGCTTGCCGGCTGTCTTGCGGTCCTTCTGCGACGGCTTCTCGAGCCGGACTACCTCGCCCATCCGCCACGAGTATGGCGAAAAGGGCGCTCCGGTGGCCTCGCTAGCGTGTTCCGGGCCTCTGATGCGCCGTATTGCCCTGCTCGTCATAGCCCTGCTCGCCCTGCTGCCGGCCGCCGCCGCGGCCCAGGACGAGCCGACCATGGTCAAGCGCCTGGCCCGCTACATGCGCGCCGCGGGCTCCTATTCCGGGGCGTATGTCGCCGAAGTGACCGGCGACAAGCCGCCGCGGGCGGTGTTCCGCTGGCGCCAGCGCACGCCCCGCATCCTCGCCTCGAACACGAAGCTGTTCACCACCAGCGCCGCTCTGTCCCGCTTCGGTACCCAGGGCACGCTTGGGACGGAGGTGCTCGGCACGGGCGAGCTCGACACCGAGGGCATCTTCCGCGGCAGCCTCTACCTGCGCGGGGGCGGCGACCCGACCTTCGGCAGCCGCAGCTTCACGAAGAAGTCGTACGGCGGCGGCGCGACGGTTCAGGACCTCGCTGCGCTGCTGGAGGAGACGGGCATCGAGCGGGTCACCGGGCGCGTGTACGGGGACGAGTCCGCCTTCGACTCGCTCCGAGGCGGTCCTGACTCGGGCTACGGCGTGTCGCCCTGGGTGGGGCCGCTCAGCGCGCTCTCCTACAACCGCGGCCTCTTCACCGAGAGCGGCCGCGGCTACCAGGCGAGCCCGCCGGCGTTCGCGGCTGCCCGCCTTGGCGAGGCCCTCAAGGCCCGCGGCGTGACGGTGCGCCTGAAGCCCCGCGCCGGGCTCACGCCAGCGGACGCGCGCGTGCTCGCGAGCGTCGAGTCGCCACCGATGGAACGGCTGATCCGACTCACCAACAAGCCGTCCGACAACTTCTTCGCCGAGATGCTGCTCAAGGATCTCGCGGACCAGGCCGGCGGGGTCAGGCACCACGGCCGCGGGAGCGCGGATCGCCGCCGCCCACGCACGTGCACTGGGCGCGCGCGCCACGATCGTGGACGGCTCCGGGCTCGCACGAGGCAACCGCGCCTCCCCCCAGAGCATCGTGCGCCTGCTGTCAGCGATCGAGCGCAGCGACGACTTCGACCCGTTCGTCGAGTCGCTCCCCATCGCCGGCCAGGACGGCACCCTCTTCGACCGCATGCGGCGCGGTGCGGCCCGCTGGCGGTGCCGGGGCAAGACGGGCACGCTCTCCAACGTGAGCGCCCTGTCCGGCTACTGCGAGGCCCGGAGCGGCGACAACTACGCCTACTCGATCCTCATGAACGGGGTGTATCCCACCGGCGCCCGCCGGCTCCAGGACCGCATGCTGCAGGCGATCGCGGCGCTGGGCTAGGCGGCGTCCGCGAACTCGTCCACCTGGGCGAGCCAGTCGGACATCTCGCGCAGCTCGAACATCTCGTCCGCGGCGGCCTGCGCGTGCTCGCGGTTGTCCCAGAATCCGAGTTGCAGCCAGCGCCCGTCGCTGAGCCGTGCGAGCTGGAGCTTGCGTAGACCTGGAAACCGGGCTCTCAGGGCCCTGACCAGCGGACCGCCCCGCTTCGTCAGTGCCGCGGCGTGCTGCGGCTGGGCTCGGAAACAGACGAGTTCGAGCACGTACACATTTGGTTCATGCCCGAACCGCTCAGCCGAAAAAACAGAACTTGGCGTCAATCGAGCAGCGCCAGCAGGCCGTCCTCGTCGAGGATCTCCGTGCCGAGCTCCTGCGCCTTCGTCATCTTCGAACCGGGATCCTCGCCGGCCACCACGTAGTCGGTCTTCTTCGACACCGAGCCGGTGACCTTGCCGCCCGCCGCCTCCACGCGCTGCGTGGCGTCCTCGCGCGTGAGGTTGGGCAGCGTGCCGGTGAGCACGAGCGTCTTGCCCACGAGCGGCCCATCCACGGGCGCCGCCGGGCCCTCCTCCTCCATCTTCAGGCCGTATTCCCTGAACCGCTTGACGAGCTCGCGGGTCCGCTCCTCGGCAAGCGTCTCCTCGATGGTCCGAGCCATGATCGGCCCGATGCCCTCCACCTCCACGAGCTGATCCTCAGTGGCCGCCAGCAGTGCGTCCATCGAGCGCAGATGGCGGGCGAGATTGCGGGCGTTCACGTATCCAACGCCCGGAATGCCGAGGCCGTAGAGCACGCGCTCGAAGGGCTGCTCCTTCGAAGCCTCCAGCGAGACCATCAGGTTGCCGGCGGAGATCTCGCCGAAGCCCTCGAGCTCTGAGAGGCGCTCGGGGGTCAGGGTGTAGAGGTCCGCGGAGTCCTCGATCAACTTCTCGGACAGGAAGCGGCGCACGTTCTCCTCACCGAGACCGTCGATGTCCATCGCGCCCACGAAGTGCTTCACGGCCTGGAACACCTGCCCTGGACACCCCGCCCGGTTCGGGCAGATCGTCCAGACGCTGCCCTCGGGCTTGATCGTCGGCGTGTCGCAGGCGGGGCACCTGGCGGGAGGGTCAGGGGGCGGGTTTCGCTTCTTCGACTTCTGGGCCTTCGAGGTCGGCGAGACCACCTGCGGGATCACGTCGCCGGCGCGCATCACGATCACCTCGTCGCCGTCGCGCACGTCCTTGCGGCGCAGGTCCTCCTCGTTGTGGAGGGTGGCGAGCTTCACGATCACGCCCGAAACCTGCACCGGCTCGAGGACCGCGAACGGGACCATGTGGCCGGTGCGCCCCACGTTCCAGGCCACCTGGTTCAGCGTGGTCGTCGCGGTGGTGGGCGGGAACTTCCACGCGATCGCCCCACGCGGCTCGCGGCCGACGACGCCGAGCTCGCGCTGCAGCTCGAGCTCGTCCACCTTCACGACCACGCCGTCGATCTCGAAGTCGAGCCGGTCGCGCCGCTCCTGCCAGGCCTCGCAGGCGGCCACCACCTGCTCGACCGTGTCGTGCACCTCCACGTCGCGGTTCACCCGGAAGCCGTGCTCGCGCAGCCAGTCGAGCCACTCGTGGTGGGTCTCGAACTCGAGGCCATCGACCTCACCGATCCCGTAGCACCACATCGACAGCGGCCGCGAGGCGGCCAGCGCCGGGTCGAGCTGGCGAATCGAGCCGGCGGCTGAGTTGCGCGGGTTCATGAAGGTCGGCTCGCCGGCCGCGGCGCGCTGCTCGTTCAGGCGGGCGAACGCCGCCAGCGGCAGGTAGATCTCCCCGCGCACCTCGAGCAGCGGCGGCGCGTCCTCCACCCGCAGCGGTATCGCGCCGATCGTGCGCAGGTTCTGAGTCACGTCCTCGCCCACCTCGCCGTTCCCGCGGGTGGCGCCGCGCACCAGAACGCCGTCCTCGTACACGAGCGAGATGGCGAGGCCGTCGATCTTCGGCTCGGTCACGAAGTGCACGTCGCCCATCTCCACGCCCTGGCGCGCGAGGTAGCGCTCGCTGCGCACCACCCACGCCGCCAGCTCCTCCTCGTTGCGCGCGTTGGCGAGCGACAGCATCGGCTGGAGGTGCGGCACCTCTCGGAACTTGTCGAGCGGCTGGCCCCCGATCCGCTGCGTGGGCGAATCCGGGGTGCGCAGCTCCTCGTTGTCGGCCTCGAGGTCGCGCAGCTCGTTCAGCAGCGCGTCGTACTCGGGATCCGAGATCTCGGGGTCGTCGAGGACGTAGTAGCGGTGGCCGTGGTGCTCGAGCTGGCGCCGCAGCTCCTCGGCTCGCGCTGCGGCGTCGACTGCCTTACTCAACGGCCTCTGTCGCGGGACGCAGCAGGCGCTCGAGGTCGAAACCCGCGAGCTCCTCCACGCCAGCCTGGTCGGTGAGGTCGAAATGCAGAGGAGTCACCGCGATCAGCCCCTCCGCGATGGCCGCGAAGTCGGTGCCCTCCTCGTGCTCGTAGCCCGGCTCCTGGCCGTAGAGCCGGTACCGGCGCCGGCCGCCCTCCTCCTCGGTCAGCTCCATCTCGTCGTTGTAGATGCGCTTGCCGAGGCGGCATGCGCGCGCACCGCGCACCTCGCCGTCCGGGCCGTTCACGTTCAGCAGCGTCCCCGCCGGCATTGGCACGTCGTCGAGCTCCTCGACGATCCGCGCCACGAATCGTGCGAGCGGTTCGAAATCGCGTCCGCCGGAGAGCGAGACCGCCAGCGCGGGGATGCCGAGCATGATTCCCTCGAGCGCGGCGGCGACGGTGCCGGAGTACGTGATGTCATCGCCGAGATTCGCGCCGTGGTTGATCCCGGACACGATCAGCTCGGGCGGCGCGTCGATCAGGCCGAGTGCCGCGAAGCGAACGCAGTCCACCGGCGTGCCGTCGGTCG
Organism: uncultured Thermoleophilaceae bacterium; assembly: GCA_963774755.1. Lineage (GTDB taxonomy): Bacteria > Actinomycetota > Thermoleophilia > Solirubrobacterales > Thermoleophilaceae > JACVRW01. The sequence goes on from CAVZGG010000021.1 coordinate 46,517, forward strand.
CGAAGCCGTTCGTCCCGTCGCCGAACTCCACCTCCTCGACCCAGATCGGGTCGCGGAGCGTCACGGCGCGCCCCGTGGCGCTCCGGTTCGAGTCGGGCGCGATCACCTCGAGATCCACGTCCGCGAGCTCCAACAGGGCTCGCCTCATCGCGTTGAGGCCGGTGGCGGTGATGCCGTCGTCGTTTGTCAGCAGGACTCTCATAATGCGCCGCTCAAGAGTAGGCGACGCTCTCCAGGTAAAGCCCGTGGGGCGGCGCTGTCGCCCCCGCCTCCGAGCGCGGGGAGCCGGTGAGCAGCTCCGCGAAGCGCTCCGGGCCCACTCCCTCGAGCATCGTTCCCACGAGCACCCGCACCATGTGGCGCATGAAGGTGTCGGCCTCGATCCAGAAGGCCACGACGTCGTCCGACTCCTGAACCCACTCGGCCCGGAAGACGTCCCGCTCGAAGCGCACGTGGTCGGTCTCGCTGGGAGTGAACGCCGTGAAGTCGTGCGTGCCGAGGAGCGCCGCCGCGCATGCGTCGAGCGCCTCGCGGTCCAGCGGCCGCGGCCACCAGAGCGCGCGCCCCTCCTCGAACGGGCTCCGCGCGCTGCGCGTGTGCAGGCGGTAGCGGTAGGTGCGCGAGCGGGCGTCGCGGCGCGCGTCGAAGCCGTCCGGCGCGGGCTCGCTGGCGAGCACCGCCACGTCAGGCGGCAGCAGCGCATTCACGTTGCGAAGCGGGGCCGGATCGCCGTCGTGGCTCGCCACCTGGCCGCGCGCATGCACGCCGCGGTCTGTGCGGCCGGCGACCGAGAGCCGCACCTCGTGGCGCAGGACCGTGGCGACTGCGTCCTCGACCGTGGCCTGCACCGTGCGGACCCCGGGCTGACTGGCCCAGCCGCCGAAGTCCGAGCCGTCGTACTCGAGCAGCAGGCGGGCGGTCACCCGCGTTTGCGAGCCACGATCAGCGCGTATTCGTTCTGAACCTCGAGCGGGCCGTCGCCGCCCGCCCAGCTCCGGGCCAGCTCGCGCGCCTCGCCCACGAGCGACTCCCAGCGATCGGGGGACAGGTTCTGCTTGGCTGCCACCCACGGCGGCGCCGAGGTACCGAGTGTCGCCACCATCTCGTCGGGCGAGTCGAAGCGCCAGGCGAGCTCCCTCACCTCGAGCTCAAAGCGCGCCGCCAGGCCGTCGAAGCGCTCGCGCACGGTGCCCTCGTCTGACCACTCGTCTGAAAGCGGCTGGTCGCCCTGCGGGGGCGCGTAGCTGCGCCCGAGCCTGAACAGCTCGGCGGAGAACCCGCGCGGCGTCCAGGCGGTCATCCCGACCGTCCCGCCGGGACGCACGACGCGGAACAGCTCCTCGGCGACAACACGCGGGCGCGGGGCGATCATCGCGCCGAACACCGAGCCGGCGCAGTCGAAGCGCCCGTCGTCGAACGGCAGCGCCTCGACGTCGGCTTCTACCCACTCGATGTCATAGCCCTCCCGCTCGGAGCGGGCTCGGCCGCGCTCCACCATCCCGGGCGAGAGGTCGGACGCGACGACGCTCGCGCCCTCACGTGCGCACGCGATGGCGAAGTTCCCGTCGCCCGCGGCCACGTCGAGCACCTCCTGTCCGGCGGACACTGCGCAGGCGTCGGCCAGTGCCTCCGCGGCGGGGCGGAGCGCCTCGGAGAGGTCGGCGTAATCGCCGAGGCCCCACATCCAGCGGTTGCGCTCCTTGATCGCGTCTACGTCCACCGCGCGAGCGTATCGTCAGAATGGCGGCGGTGAAGGTCTCGGCCAAGAGCGATTACGCAGTCCGCGCCCTGCTCGAGCTGGCCGTGGCCGGCGAGGGGCCGATCAAGGGCGAGCGGCTCTCGCAGTCGCAGGAGATCCCTCTGAAGTTCCTCGAGAACATCCTGATCGACCTGCGCCACGCGGGCATCGTGCGCTCGCAGCGCGGCGCCGAGGGCGGCTACTGGCTCGCACGTGCGCCCGACCAGATCACTGTGGGCGAGGTGATCCGGGCGGTCGACGGCCCGCTCGCGTCCGTGCGCGGCGAGGCGCCGGAGGACCTCACCTACGAGGGCGCCGCGGAGCACCTGCGCACCACCTGGATCGCCGTGCGCGCGAGCCTGCGAAGTGTCGTTGACGAGGTGACGCTGGCGGACGTGGTGGCCGGCCGCCTGCCGGCGAACGCACAGCGCCTCACGGAGGCGCCGGACGCCTGGTCGCGCCGCTAGTGCGAATCGGGGTGCAACTTCCTGAGGTCGAGCGGGAGGTTCGCTGGCCTGAGTACCTCGCGATGGCCCAGGCCGCGGAGGCCGTCGGACTCGACTCGATCTGGGTCGGCGACCATCTGCTCTACCGGGATGACGGCGAAGGCGAGCGCGGGCCGTGGGATGCGTGGACGCTGCTGGCTGCCCTCGCGGCCGGCACGCAGCGCGTGCAGCTCGGCCCGCTGGTGGCCTGCACGGCGTTTCATCCGCCTGGCCTGATCGCGAGGATGGCCGCCGCCCTCGCCGAGGTCAGCGGCGGGCGCTTCGTGCTCGGTCTGGGCGCAGGCTGGAACCAGGACGAGTTCCGCGCCTTTGGCCTTCCGTATGACCACCGGGTGTCGCGCTTCGAGGAGTCGTTCACGATCATCCGGCGGCTGCTGGCCGGTGAGCGCGTGACGCTCGACGGGCGCTACTGCCAGGCTCACGACGCCGTACTGCTCCCGACGCCGCTCGAGCCCCCACGGCTGATGATCGGCAGCAACGGGCCACGGATGCTCTCCATCGCGCTCCCGCACGTAGAGGTGTGGAACACCTGGTACGAGGACTTCGGCAACCGCGCCGGATGGGTTTGCTGCACTCAACGACCGCGTCAGCGCCGCGGCGCTGGCTGCCGGCCGCGATCCATCGGAGATCGAGCGCAGCGCGTGCGTGTACGTGGCGTTGGACGGGTCAGTAGAGGAACGCACCCCCACGCCGGAGGCGCCACCGCTTGAGGGCCCACCAGGGCGGATTGCGGCGAGCCTGAGCCAATTCGCCGAGGCCGGCGCCGACGAGGCGATCCTGGTCGTTAGCCCGATCACGGAGCGGTCGATTCGCCAGCTGGGCGTGGTCCTGGCGATGCTGCGCTAGCGGCTCAGCGGTAGCCGCTGTCGCCGGCGGTCGCGCCCTCGCGCTCGACCACCTCGACCATGTAGCGCCAGCAGTCCGGACTGGTTCCGTCGGTGTCGGTGAAGCCGTAGACCTGCGCGAGCTCTCCGCTGGAGAGCGACTGCCCGTTCCAGCGCGACCTGTCGGGATCTCCGGCCAGTGCGGCCACGGCGCGGCCGACGAAGAGCGGTGACTCCGAGATGCAGAAGTGCGGCGTGCGCTCGGTTGCATCGCGCCAGTTCGACTCGCTCACGCCGTGGTGCTCGAGCATCAGCTCCGAGCGCATCCAGCCGGGAGTCAGGGCCACCGCGGTGCCCTCGTGCGGGGCGAGCTCCTTGGCGAGCCCCCAGGCCATCCGCGTGACGGACGTCTTGGCGAGGTCGTAGAACATCCCCACGCGGTAGTGGTCGGCGTTGTAGGCGGCGGTGCCGTCGGTGACCTCCACCACCAGCCCGCCCGGGCTGCGCACCAGCAGCGGGAGCGCGTGGTGGCTCGTGATCAGATGAGTGTCGATCGCGAGCCGGAGCAGCCGCAGGCCGTTGTCGAGGTCGTGCTCCCAGACCGTCGACTTCCACTCGAAGAGGTGCTCGGAGCCCCAGATGTCGTTCACGAGCACGTCGAGGCGGCCCTGTTCGGAGTCGATCCGCTCGACGAGGCCGGCCACCTGCGCGGGATCGAGGTGATCCACGGCCACCGCGATGCCCTGGCCGCCCGCCGCGGTCACGAGCTCGGCTGTCTCCTCGATCGTCTCCGGGCGGTCGATCTCGGAGCGCCGCTCGCGGGTGCTGCGGCCGGTCGCGTACACGGTCGCGCCCGCCTCGCCGAGCGCCACTGCGATGCCGCGCCCGCCGCCCCGGGTGGCCCCGCTCACCAGCGCCACCTTTCCCTCCAACGGTCCGCTCATGCCGCTGCTCCTCCGATCGCCTCGCGTGGACGGTAGCTCCCGAGCACCAGCACGGCAGCGATCACGAGAGCGCCGCCGAGAAGCTGGAGCGTGCCGAGCAATTCGCCGAACACGAGGAACGCGAGCACCACCGTGACCACCGGCTCGACCGTGGAGAGGATCGAGGCGGTCGTCGGGCCCACGCGCTTCAGGCCGGCGAAGAAGAGGCTCACCGCTGCCACCGTCGAGACCACGGCGATGCCGGCGAGCCAGCCCCAGCCCGCGGCGGTGACCTCACCCGGATGCAGGTCACCGAGCAGCGCGGAGCCCGCGGTCAGGCTCACGGCCGCCCCCGTGCAGACGAGAGCCGAGAGCAGGCTCGGCCGGATCCGCCCGGCGATGCCCTCGCTCACCAGGATGTAGGTCGTGTAGATCACGGCGGCGGTGAGCGCCAGCGTCGTGCCCACCGGGTCGAGCGAACCCGCCTTCGCGCTGGCCAGGACCAGCACGAGGCCGCCCGAGGCGAGCGCCAGCGCCCCGAGCCGGCGTGAGTCGGCGCGCTCGCGGCCGAGGACGATCGCCGCGACGGCCACCATCCCCGGGAACGTGTAGAGCACGAGCGACAGCAGCGACGCGTCGATGCGCTCCAGCGCCGCGAAGAAGCATCCGGCCTGGGCGGCGTAGCCGCACGCGCCGAGTGCCAGGGCGAGGGCGATGTCGCGGCGGCCGAGCGAGCGGATCTCCCGTGCGGAGCCGTCCGCGAAGACGAGCGCCCAGAACATCACGGCTGCGAGGGCAAAGCGGACCGCGAGCAGCGTGCCGACCGTGGCGCCGTTGTCGTAGGCCAGCTTGCCGAAGACCGCCATGGCGCCGAAGCCGGCCGCGGAGCCGACGCAGAGGAGTGTCCCGGTGGAGCGCATGGGAGCCATCCTGCCGGAGACACGCTTCAGCATCGATTCCGATTCTTGACGATAATCCGGTAGCGTTCCTACTGAATGCTCGAGCTCCGACGCCTGCGCCTGCTGAGCGAGCTGCACGCCCGCGGCACGATCGCCGCCGTCGCGGACGCCCTTCAGTTCACGCCGTCGGCCGTCTCGCAGCAGCTCGCGATGCTCGAGCGCGAGGCGGGCGTTCCGTTGATCGAGCGCGCCGGGCGCGGGGTGCGCCTGACCGATGCGGCGCTCGTCCTCGTGGAGCACGCGGAGGCGCTGCTCGAGCGCACGGCGCTCGCGGAGGCGGATCTGGCGGCGGCCGCGGGAACCGTGGCCGGCCGCGGCCGCATCGCCGGGTTCGAGTCGGTGGCGCTGCGCCTGGCCCTGCCGGCGATGGAGTCCCTGGCGCGCGAGGCGCCGCGACTGCGCTGCGAGTTGCTCGAGCTGGAGCCGGAGGAGGCTCTCCCCGGGCTGGCGCTGGGGGACATCGACCTCGTCCTCGCGGACGAGTGGGAGCATCAGCCGCAGAAGCTGCCCGCGGGCGTGGAGCGCCACGACCTGCTCAGCGATCCGGTGCGACTCGGCCTGCCGGCGCGCCACCCGGCGGCGCGCCGCCACCCCGACGCCGTTCCGCTTGCCGAACTGGCCGGCGAGCCCTGGACCACCGGCCACGCCGGACTGGGCTGGGACGAGATGACGCGCCGCACCTGCCAGGAGCTCGGCGGGTTCGAGCCCGACGTGCGCCACCGGACCAACGACGCGGCGATCAGCCTCGCGGTGGTCGCGAGCGGCCTGGCCGTGACGATGCTGCCCGACCTCGCCCTGCCGGCCCATCACCCGGGCGTGAAGCTGCGCGACATCGCGGAGCGCCCCATGCACCGGGCGATCTTCGCCGCCACGCGCAGCACGGACGCGGCGCGACCGTCCACGCAGGCACTGCTCGCCGCTGTGCGGGAGGCCGCGGCGCCGCTAGGCCGGGACTACCGCGTCTGAGGTCCCCGGTACGGGTGCCTCTGCTCCGGCTGCCCTCGAAGCACGTTCCCAGCGTGCGAGCAGAGCGACCGCTGCGGCAAAGAACACCAGTGCGACTGGTCCGATGGGCGGGGGATGCGAGACCACCAGCAAGGACATTCCGAGCAGCACCCACGCCAGAGTCGGCGCCCCGGCTCGGCGGTATGCCACCGCGGCGGCGATAACTGCCACGACCCATGCAAGAGCCCCGAGAAGGCCCAAGACACCCGACTCCCCGATGATTGCGTTGTCCCCGATGCTCTGGATGGTGTCCGCCACCGCGGGCCGCTGACCGGGCGCATCGTTGCCGTGCTGGACCATCGCGCCGATCGCCAACCCGATCACCGTCTCCCATGCGCCGTACAGCAATACGAACGGGCCGATCGCCAGGCGGCTGATCCTTGCGGCTGTTCCGGGCATGTCTCGGACCAGCAGGTAGAGCGATACTCCCATCAACCCGATGAAGATCAGTGTCCCGACGTGGACGATCTGATACACCGTCACGTTGTCTCGGAGATCGGCGTAGACGTGATTCGGGTCCACATTCGGGTGGAACCACAACAGCACCGCCCAGGCGAGTGGAACCCCGATCGCGAAAGCGAGCACGGGGCGGGTGAAGCGGGCGGGCGAGTCCATGCGGCCTCCTCTGGGCCAGGGAACTTCCAACCCTACGCCTCCGGGGCGGCTACGCGGGAATGGGCGCGTCTGACGGCGTATCCGCGGGCGCGTTCGGTCGCAGCCAGACGATCTCGCCGTCGGTCAGCTCGAGCTCCTGTGCCTGCCCCTTGGTGACCTGGACCCAGGTCTTCTCGCCGTTGCCCAGCGTCAGCTCCACGCGCACCTCGAAGCCGAGGTGGATCACGCGGTCGATCATCGCCTCCTCCGCCCCGTCCGACGGCTCGCGGAGGATCTCCACGTCGTGCGGGCGGATCCAGCGTCCGGAGAGCTCGCTGACCGGCCCCACGAATCCCATCACGAAGTCGTTCGCGGGCTGCTCGTAGAGGTCCTTGGGAGAGCCCACCTGCTCGATCCGGCCCTCGTTCAGCACCACGATCTGCTCCGCGACCTCCATCGCCTCCTCCTGGTCGTGCGTGACGAACACGGTCGTCACGTGGACCTCCTCGTGGAGGCGGCGCAGCCACGCGCGCAGCTCCTTGCGCACGGTGGCGTCGAGCGCGCCGAAGGGCTCGTCGAGCAGCAGCACGCGCGGCTGGACTGCGAGCGCGCGCGCGAGCGCCATGCGCTGGCGCTGGCCGCCGGAGAGCTGGGACGGATAGCGGTGCGCGAAGCCGTCCAGGTGAACCAGCCTCAGCAGCTCGTCCACGCGGTCGTCGATCTCCTCCTTCGGCCGCTTGCGGATCGTGAGCCCGAACGCCACGTTCTTGGCCACGGTCATGTGCTTGAAGGCCGCGTAGTGCTGGAAGACGAAGCCCACGTTCCGCCGCTGCGGCGGCTTCTGGGTCGCGTCCTCGCCGGCGATGTCGACCCTGCCGCTGTCCGGCGTCTCGAGACCGGCGATCACCCGCAACAGCGTGGACTTGCCGCCGCCGCTGGGGCCGAGCAGGGCCGTGAGGGAGCCGTCGCGGACTTCGAGCGACACGTTGTCGAGTGCGACGAACTCGCCGAAGCGCTTCGAAACGGAGTCGACAACGATGCTCATGCCTGGGCCTCCTTGGGCTTGATCAGGTTCATCGCCAGCAGTGTGACGAGCGCAATCAGCGCCAGAACCACGGCGGCAGCATATGCACCGGTCTCGTCAAATCGCTGGAAGCGGTTCTCCACGAACAGCGGGGCGGTCTCGGTCTGGCCGGACAGCTTGCCGGACACCACGCTCACCGCGCCGAACTCGCCCAGGGCGCGCGCGGTGGTGAGGACCACGCCGTAGGCCACTCCCCAGCGGATCGCCGGGAGCGTGACGCGGAAGAAGGTCTGGAGCGATCCGGCGCCGAGCGTGGCGGCCGCCTGCTCCTGCTCGGTGCCGATCTCGCGCAGCACGGGGATCGTCTCGCGCACCACGAAGGGGAGCGACACGAACATCGTCGCGAGGATCATGCCGGGCGTCGAGAAGATGATCTGCACGCCGTGGTCGGCGAACCATTCGCCGACCCAGCCGTCGCGGCGGCCGTAGACGAGCAGCAGCGCGAGGCCAACCACCACCGGCGAGACGGCGAACGGGAGGTCCACCAGCGCGTTCAGCAGGGCTCGTCCGCGGAATCGTTGGCGCACGACCGCGAGCGCGCAGAGCACGCCGAAGATCGTGTTGAGCGGTACGGCCACGGCCACCATCACGAACGTCATCCAGAAGGCGTGCTGGGCCTCGGGCGTGGTCACCGCCTCCCACGCGGCGGCGAACCCGTCCTGGAACGCGTTCACGAACACGAGCACCACCGGCACGCCGAGGAGCAGCGCCAGGTAGCCCAGTGCGATGAAGCGAAGCGCGTACTTACTCTTCATGGCGCAACGCCCGCTTCGAGAGCCATCCGAAGAACAAGAGGACCACGAGGGACACCAGCAGCAACACGACCGACACCGCCGCGGCACCGACCGGGTCGTCGCTCTCGATCCTCGAGAAGATGAAGTACGACGCCGCCTCCGTCTTGAACGGGAGGTTGCCGGTGAGCAGGACGAGTGAGCCGAACTCGCCGACCGCCCGCGCGAACGCGAGGCCCGCCCCGGCGATGATGGCCGGCGCGAGGTTCGGCATGATGATCCGGCGGAACACGGTGGTCCGGCTCGCGCCGAGCGACTCCGCGGCCTGCTCCATCTCGCGATCGAGCTCGAGCAGCACGGGCTGAACGGCACGCACCACGAACGGCAGGGTCACGAACAGCAGCGCCATCACCACGGCCACACGCGTGTACGCCACGTTCACACCAACCGGGCTGTCGGGCCCATAGAGGGCGAGCAGGGTCAGGCCCGCGACGATCGTGGGCAGGGCGAACGGCAGGTCGATCGTGGAGTTGACGAGGCTCTTCCCGGGGAACTCGTCACGGACGAGCACCCACGCGATCAGCGTGCCGAGTACGGCGTTGATGAGCACGACGACGACGGACGCGATCAGCGTGAGCTTGAGCGCCGCGACGGCCTGCGGGCTGCTGATCGCGTTCCAGAAGCTGTCGATGCCGCCCTCGAACGACGTCAGCACCACTGCCGCGAGCGGAATCAGCGCGACGATGCTCAGGTACGCCATGGCGATGCCGCGGCCGAGGACGTCTCCCGGAATGGGAAACGCCCTCGGACCGCTGCTCACCGGCGCCGCAGGAGGGGGTGCGGCGACTGTCGTGGCGCTAGCCCGACTCAGTGCTCTTCCCCTGTGACTGGAAGATCTCCGCCACGATGCCCTTCTCGGGATCGAAGAAGTCGGTGTTCACCTTGTCCCAGCCGCCGAACTTGGTGATGTCGAACAGCTGCGCCGGCTCTGGGAACTTGTCCGCGCCGGGAGTGTCCTCGACGACCGGGCGGTAGCCCTTGTCGACGAAGATCTTCTGGGCCTCGGGCGTGTAGAGGAAGTCCACGAAGTTCTGCGCCAGGTCCGCGTCGCCTGCCTCGGTCGTGGCCGCCACCGGGTTCTCGATCAGCAGCGTCTGGTCGGGGACGATGTAGTCGAGCTCCTCGCCCTTCTGCTGGGCGAGGATCGCCTCGTTCTCGTAGCCGAGCAGGACGTCGCCCTTGCCGCTCGAGAAGGTCTGGAGCGACTCGCGCGCGCTCTTGTCGAGCACGGGCACGTTCTTGAAGAGCTCCGCGAGGTACTGCTCCGCCTCCTCCGGCGTCTTGCCCTTCTCGAGCTGGGCGCCGTACGCGGCCATGATGTTCCACTTCGCGCCGCCCGAGGTGAACGGGTTCGGCTCGAGCACCTCGACATCGCCCGTCACAAGGTCGTCCCAGTCCTTGATGTTCTCCGGGTTGCCCTTGCGGACCATGAACACCACGACGGAGTTCGTGACCATGCCCTTGTACTCGTTCTGGTTCCAAGCCTTGTCGACAAGGTCGGCATCCACCAGCCGCGTCATGTCCGGCTCGAGTGAGAACTCGACCACGTCGGCCGGCAGGCCGCCCTCGACCGCGCGCGACTGCTCGCCCGAGGCCGCGTAGGACTGGCTGAAGCTGACGCCCTTGCCGTCCGAGGTCTTGTTGAAGGCCGGGATCAGCTCCTTGTAGGCCTCTTCCGGGGTGGAGTAGGCAACGAGCGTCAACTTGCCGCCGCTGCCGTCGCCGCCCGAGGAGCCGGAAGACGTACCGCCGCAGCCGCTGGCCACCAGCAGAACGGCCAGCAGAGCGGCCAGCAGCGGTGCCACCAGGCGATTACGAGTCCTCACATTGTCCACCTTGTCAATCGACTTTACAGAGCCGAGGAAAGTAGCAAAAGTCGACTGAGTTTGTGGAGAAAGCGCGTTAACAGCAGCGGTAAAGGGGCGGTTTTCCAGCCGACCGTCCTGTTCTGGGCTTGGTATGCAAGCCCTAGGCAGGACGGTCGATCGGGCGCGCCACGAAGTTCACCCGCTCGCCGCTCGCGAAGATCTCGATGAAGCGCTCGTCGTCGTAGGGGCCGTCGCCGTCGAGCCCCGAGATCGTGTATCCGAGCTCGGCGCAGAGCAGGTTGTGGATCCCGCCGGGGGTGGTGCCGTAGATGTCCGCGGAGCCGCGGCCGTGCTCGAAGGCCACCACGGGCCGGTGACGGCGGAGCGTCTCGAGCGCCCCCAGCAGCATCTCCTCCTCCGCTCCCTCCACGTCGATCTTCACGAACGCCGGGCGCACGCCGTCGGGAAGCACGTCGTCGAGCCGCTCGACCTCCACGGTGAGCTCCTCGACGGGGCTCGACGACGGCGTCGGCCGCGCCAGGAAGCCGCTCCAGCCCGGGTCCTCGACCACGTGGGCGAAGGCGCGCGTGCCCGCCGTGTCCCCGAGCGCGGCCTCGCGCACCTCGACTCCGGGGAACTGCTCCCGCAGCCGCGCCGTGAACTCGGGCAGCGGCTCCCAGGCCACGTGGCGGCCGCGCGGCGCGATCCGGACCATCTCCTGCAGCACGGATCCGGCGTGCGCGCCCACGTCGAGGCAATCGGAATCCGGCTCGAGCACCTCCTCGAGCAGCGCCACGAGCAGCTGCGTGTCGCGGATGTCGGCCCGGATGTGCGCGGGCAGGAAGCGGCGGCGGACCCGCCGGAGGGCGTCAATCACGGTCGTGCACAACCAGCCGGTAGCCGCCGTCGAGCTCGTCGAGCTCGAGCAGATCCGCGTTGCGGCGCGCCCAGCGACCGGACTCCAGGTCGCGAGCCAGCCGCGCGAGCCCGGCCTCCACGCACTCCTGATCCATCAATGCAAAGACCGAGATCCCAGCGCGCACGACAGGGTCGAGATACGCCTCGGGGCGGCGCCAGTAGGCGTGATAGAAGCCGTCGAGGCAGTCGTGCGGGATCGGCACGACCTCCACTCGCCCGCCACCGAGACGCTCGACGGTCATCGACAGCCGGTAGCCGTCCGGGATCACGTCCTCGAAGCAGGGGAAGTAGTCGCGCACGACCCAGGTGTCGCGCGAGCTGGCCGGCTCCCAGGTGAACAGCACCACCCGGCGTGCCACCCGCCGCAGCTCCCGTAGGCCCTGCTCGTGGTCGGACCAGTGGTGGTCGCTCAGCACGGCCATCGCGGCGTCGAAGCTGTCGTCCTCGAACGGCAGCTCCTCGGCGAGGGCCCGCACCACCGGCGCCGCGCCCTCAGGGCGCTGGGCGATCATCACCTCGGAGGGCTCGACGGCGGTCACCTCGAGGTCCGCGGGCTCGTACGCGCCAGCGCCCGCTCCCACGTTCACCACGGTGCGGGCATCGCCGAGCGCGGCGCGAATCCTGGCGCCGATCCGGGGGTCCTCGCGCCGCACAGACGTGTAACGCTTACCTATGGAGTCGTACAGAAGGCCGATGCCCCGGATTGTCCCCCTCATCGCAAGCCTGAGCTGCGCCGCCGTACTGGCCGGCTGCGGCGAAGACTCCACAGACGCCAGGGGCGAGCCGCAGACCACGGCCGCGGCGCAGGAACCCGCCAGCCCGGCGGCGGCGCGGGGCCCGCTCGTGAAGCTGGGTGCCTCTCAGTTCGGTCCCGTGCTCTTCAGCGGAAAAGACCAGGCCGTCTACACGTTCACGCTCGAGGGCGCCCGGGCGCGGAACCGCTGCCGCGGCGAGTGTGCCGAGGCGTGGCCGCCCTTCTTCGCGAAAGGGCGCCCGCGCCCCGGTCGCGGCGTCAAGCGGACGCTGCTCGGAACGGTCCGGCGAGGCAGCCGTCGCCAGGTGACCTACCGGGGTCAGCGGCTCTACTTCTACGCCCACGAGGGCCCGCGCCAGGTCCTGTGCAACGACATCGTGGAGTTCGGCGGCACCTGGTTCGCGGTGACCGCCGAGGGGCGCCCGCCGGCCTAGAGCCCGGGCGGGTGGCGGGCCACGTAGCCCGAGGTGGAGCGGTGCGTCCTCGTCCAGCGCGAGCCGGTCTCGCGGATCGCGCTTGTGTCGAAGCGACGGCCGTCGACGACCATGTACGCGTGGCCGGAGTTCGCGTAGATGGTGATGTGCCTGCCGCGGCCGGGGTTGCCGTAGCTCATGAAGCCGCTCGAGTCGAGCGGGGTTCTCAGGAGGCCCGCGTAGTGCAGCGCGTATGAGATCGAGCCCGAGCAGTCGTAGCCACTGTCGTGGTAGGTGCCGTGCCCGCCGCCGTACCTGTACGGCGCGCTCGCAATCCGGTTCGCCGCCCTGATCAGGCGGTGGATGCGCCCGCCGCGCGAGCCTCCGCCTCCGCCTCCGCCTCCGCGCCGCTTCAGCACCCGTCCGGGGCCGAGGCCCAGCTTCGCCCGCGTCTGGGGCCCGGCGACTCCGTCAGGCGCCAGACCGTGGGCCGCCTGCCAGCGCTTCAGAGCCGCCTCGGTGCCAGGACCGAAGATCCCGTCCGCGGGAACGCCGATCCGGCGCTGCAGCGACCTCACGCCTCCGCCGCGGTGGGACCGGTGAGTGCGTCCCGCGCTCCCGCGCCGCGTGCGCGAGCCGGAGCGCTTGCGCTTCAGCACGGGCCCCGCGCCGAGTCCCATCGCCGAGCGCGTCTGCGGGCCGACGATCCCGTCCGCCACGAGGCCGTGCCGGCGCTGCCAGCGCTTCACGGCCCGCTGGGTGGCGGGACCGAATACGCCGTCGGCCGCGACGCCGACCTTGCGCTGGAGGGCGCGGACGTCCCCACGCGTGCTGGACGCACCGGCCTTGGTGGTGGTGGTGGTGGCGTTCGCCTGCTCCACGGGCACGGCAGCGACCCCGCCGGTTAGGGCGAGCACGGCTGCGGCGGCCACAAGCTTCCTGCTGCGCACGTCGGTTGATGCCTTCTGTCGGGTTCCGCCTGCGAGGTGAGCTGACGGGCTCGCGCTTTGCGCTACGCCCAGGCACTCGGCCTGGGCGATTCGCCCCAGCGGCCAAAAGGCCGCATCGGTTCCCCCGCTCGCCCGACCCTGAGATCGGGGCGACTCGGCGTTAGGACGCCCGTCGTTCTATCAGGCGAAATTCCTGCAAGTTGCATGATTTGTTGCAAAATGGCGCGATGGAGGAGATCGCCCCGGGCGTCATGCACTGGCAGGCACCACATCCGAGCATCGGTGTGGACGTGAGCTCCTACTGGCTTCCGCAGCTCCGAACGCTGCTCGATCCACTCGCGGTGCCGGACGAGGTGGAGGGAGTCCAGCACATCCTCCTCTCCTGCCGACACCACGTCCGGGACAGCCTCGAGGTGCGCACGCGCTTCGGCGCCGTGGTGCGCGCGCCGCGCACGGGAATGCACGAGTTCGAGGAGGACACCCCGATCGTCCCGTACGACTTCGGCGAGTCGCTCGCCGGCGGCGCCGTGACCGCGTACGAGGTGAACGCGATCAGCCCGGACGAGTCCGCCTTCCACATCCCCGCGGTGCACGCGCTCGCCATCGCCGACGGCGCGATCCGGTACGGCGAGGACCTCCAGTTCGTGCCGGACGACTACATGGACGACCCCGAGCAGACCAAGGCCGGTCTGAAGAGCGCATTCACCCGCCTGGCCGACGAGCTCGACTTCGACGTCCTGCTGCTCGCCCACGGAACGCCGATCGCGAGCGGCGGCCGCGACGCCCTCCGCAGGTTCGCCCAGGCCTAGCCGGGCTTCGAGACCTCGAAGGCGAGTGAGCTCTGACAGGGCGTCCTGCCGCCCCCCGTGCCCGGCCAGCTCCCGCGGGTCTCGATCGTCCCGCGCGCGCTCTCCCCGTCTCCGATGAGGCGCCCTCGCAGGACGCTGGTGAACCTGCCGCCGTCGGGGAAGCGGTCACCATCGCTGTACCCAAACGACTTGCCCTCGCCTCCGAACGTCCCGCGCGCTGACCACACCCAGCCGTGCCAGACCCTCTGGAACGCACACCGGGCGCCGATCTTGGCCGTGAACGACTCCACGCGGCCGTCCACCACCCTCAGGCTCACCGGCTCGCCTCTCGTGGTGCTCCCCCTCAGCGTGGCGGACACATCGTCCGAGCCGCCGCCGCCCCGGCTGATCAGCAGGAGCGCGGCACAGACGGCCACGAGGCCGTAGACGATGAGCCGGAGTCTCAGACCAGCTCGAGGAAGACCATCTCGGTTGAGTCGGACTTCCTCGGCCCCAGCTTCAGGATGCGGGTGTAGCCGCCCGGACGGTCGGCGTAGCGCGGGGCGATCTCCTCGAAGAGCTTGTAGACCACGAACTTGTCCTGGCCCAGCCGCGCCATCGCGAGCCGGCGCGAGTGGTGGTCGCCCTTCTTGGCAAGCGTGATCAGCCGCTCGAGCTCCGGCTTGACCGCCTTGGCCTTGGCCTCGGTGGTCTGGATGCGCTCGTGGTCGATCACCTCACGGCAGAGGTTCATGAACAGCGCCTTGCGGTGCGCTGGATCACGCGACAGCTTGCCCCTCTGCTTCTGATGGCGCATGGCTCCGAAACCCTACCCCGCGCTAGCCGGCGCGAAGCCCCAGCCCGCGCGCGTCGAGGGTCTCCTTGACCTCCTCGATCGACTTGCGGCCGAAGTTCGGAATCGCGGCCAGCTCGGACTCGGACTTCTGCACCAGGTCGCCGACCGTCTGGATGCCGGCGCGCTTGAGGCAGTTGTACGAGCGGACCCCGAGCTCGAGCTCCTCGATCAGGATGTCGTCCATCCCGCCGGCGCCGGAGGCTCCGGCGCCGTCGCCCATGCCGTCCGCACCGGCCACCAGCGCGGCGCCCTGGTCACGCAGGGCCTCCACGCGGTCGGCGTCGGTGAAGATCGCCAGGTACTTGATGAGGATCTCGGCGGCCTCACGCAGCGCGGCCTGCGGGTCGAGCGACCCGTCGGTCTCGATGTCCATCGTGAGCTTGTCGTAGTCGGTCTTCTGGCCGACGCGGGCGGCGGCCACTGAGTACGCCACGCGCTTGACCGGCGAGAAGATCGAGTCGATCGGGATCACGCCGATCGGCTGGTCCGGCGTCTTGTTGTCCTCCGCCGGGGAGTAGCCGCGGCCGTGGCCGATCGTGAGGTACATCTCGAGCTTGGTCTTCTTCTCGAGGGTTGCGATATGGGTCTCGGGGTTGAGGATCTCGACGCCCGAGGGCAGGTCGATGTCGCCGGCGCTGATCTCGCCGGGGCCTGTGACCACCAGCGGCGCCTCGATCTCGGCCGCATCCGAGTGCATGCGGCAGACGACCTCCTTGAGGTTGAGGACGATGTCCGTCACGTCCTCCTTCACCCCGTTGATGGTGGAGAACTCGTGCGCGACGCCCTCGATGCGGACGCTCGTGACGGCGGCGCCGGCAAGGGACGACAGCAGCACCCGCCGAAGCGAGTTGCCGAACGTGTAGCCGAAGCCGCGGTCGAGCGGCTCAATCGTGAACGTGCCGCGATTGTCCTCGACCTTCTCGGCGGAAATCTGTGGAGTCTGAAACTCGATCATTGGAGAGGTGCTTCCTTCGCTTTGTATCCGCACTGCGCCCGAGCGGGCGCGCGGGAGTTCGGTGCTACTTCGAGTAGAGCTCGACGATGAGCTGTTCCTGCACCGGCGTGGTGATCTCCGCACGCTCGGGAAGGCGGAGCACCTTGGCGGTGAGGCCGTCGTGGTCGGCCTGGAGCCAGGCCGGCACGGCGGAGGTCAGCTCGGTGGCGTCACGCACGACCGGCTCGACCGGAGCGCTGGCCTTCATCGTGATGACGTCGTCGGTCTTCAGTTGGTACGACGGGATGTCCACGCGGCGGCCGTTGATGTGCCAATGGCCGTGCCGGATCATCTGGCGTGCCTGGCGGCGCGAGCCGGCGAAGCCGAGCCGCACGAGCACGTTGTCGAAGCGGGATTCGAGAAGGCGGAGCAGGTTCTCGCCGGTAACGCCTGACTGGCGGCTCGCCTTCGCGTAGTAGTTGCGGAACTGCTTCTCGAGCACGCCGTAGTAGCGGCGGGCCTTCTGCTTCTCGCGCAGCTGGAGTCGGTACTCAGACTGGCGCGAGCGGCCGCGTCCGTGGTCGCCCGGTGGGTAGTTGCGCCGTTCGACGCCGCACTTGTCCGTGAGGCAGCGCTCGCCCTTGAGGAAGAGCTTCATGCCCTCCCGGCGGCACAGCTTGCACTGAGGCCCGGTATCGCGCGCCATTAGACACGCCTCCTCTTGCGAGGCCGGCAGCCGTTGTGCGCCTGCGGCGTCACGTCCCGAATTCCTGTGATCTCGAGCCCGGCCGCCTGAAGCGAGCGGATCGCCGTCTCGCGGCCGGAGCCTGGGCCCTTCACGAAGACCTCGACCTTCTGGAGGCCGTGCTCCATGCCCTTGCGCGCCGCGGCATCCGCCGTGACCTGCGCAGCGAAGGGCGTGGACTTGCGCGAGCCCTTGAAGCCGGCGCCGCCGGCGGACTCCCACGCGAGCACGTTGCCGTCCTTGTCGGTCAGCGACACGATCGTGTTGTTGAAGCTCGTCTTGATGTGTGCCTGCCCGAACGGCACGTTCTTTCGGACGCGCTTGCGTCCGCGGGGTCGTCGCGCTTGAGGCATTTAGTGCTTTCTCACCTTCTTCTTGCCGCCGCCG
>CAVZGG010000022.1:0-126349 GCA_963774755.1 uncultured Thermoleophilaceae bacterium
CACCGGTCTTGCCGAACACCGGCATCGTCCCGCCGGCGTCGTCGAGCAAGTTCTGCCAGAGGCGCGCCACGACATCCGGATTGTCTGCGGCCACGTCGTTCTCCTCCTCTGGATCCTCCTCGGTGTCGAAGAGACGCTTCTCCTTGCCCTGGTTGTCGGCGATGAGCAGGTAGCGCCCGTCGCTCGCGGCCACGTGGTCCGCGTACGCGGTCGTCCAGTGGTCGCGCTCGGGCGGGTCGCCGCCGTCGAACATCACGGTCAGGTCCTCGCCCTCCATCCTGCCGGGCACGGTGAGGCCCTGGAACGACAGGATCGTGGGCGCCACGTCGTGCGTCGACGCGAAGTAGTCGCTCGTCTCGCCGGCGCGCTTGCCCTCGGGGTGGCGGATGATGTACGGCACTGAGTGGATCTCCTTGCCGAGCATCGAGTTGGCCTTGCCGATCAGGCCGTGCTCGCCGAGCAGGATGCCGTGGTCTGACAGGTAGTAGACGACGGTGTTCTCGGCTAGCCCGAGGTCGTCGAGCAGGTTGAGCAGGCGGCCGATCCACGCGTCGATGTAGGTCAGCTCGGCGGCGTACAGCTCGCGCACCTGCTGCACCTGGTCCTCCGTGACATCGAGGTCCTCGACCTTCGAGTACGGCGTCTTGAAGGGCAGGATCGGCTCCACGCCGCCGCGGTCCCTGAAGCGCAGCCTGAACGTAGTCGGCACGTTCCAGGCCTCGTGCGGGTCGAACGCATCCACGCCGAGGAAGAACGGCTGCTTGTCCTTCAGCTGGCGCAGCGTCTCCATCCCCGCCTGGAGGACGCGCGCGCCGGACAGTTCGTCTCCCTTGCGGCCTCTGTTGAAGCCCACGTTCTCCGCGATCCGCTTCTCGGCCTCGGTGCCTTCGAGCGCGGGAAGGAGGTAGTTCTCGATCTGCTGCTTCGAGGCCACGCGGTCCTTGTCGATGCCGACGTTCCAGCCCCGGTACTCGCCCTGCTCGTAGATCGGCCGCGAGACGTCGAGCGTCTTGCGGAAGCGCTCGAAGCGCGGCCCGATCAGGAAGGGGTTGTCCGTCACGTACGCGGTCTCGATCCCGCCGGCGTCCATGAACTCCGTGAGGATCCGCTTGTACGGCGGGATCGGGCTCCAGCCGGGGAACTGCGGCAGCTTCGGCGCGACCTTCCAGTCGCGGAAGGGGAACGAGCGCGTGCCGGTGAGGAGTGCCCGCCGGACCGCGACGGTGGGCATCGCCTCCGGCACCGCGCGATCGAAGCGGAGCCCCTCCTTGGCGAGCGAGTCGAGGTTGGGCGTGTGGGCCAGCTCGTCGCCGTCGTATGCGCTCACGAAGTCGCGACGCGTGCTGTCGGTCACGATCAGCAGCACGTTCAGCGGGTTCTCGTCGCGCCTGACGACCTTCGGGGCGGGCGCGTCGTCGGCGTCGCTCGAGTCGCTCAGGTCACAACCGCTTGCGGCGAGGGCGGCTGCGCCCGCAGCGCCCGCTCCGCCGTAGCGAATCAGGTCCCGTCGCGTGAGGCGGTTGATTCTCGGGTGCAAGCGGGGGCACTGTAGCGATGAGCCGCCAAATTCCGGCGCGGACATGGGCCGAGGCGTACGATTCAGAGAACGAGATGGTCGAGCTAGGCGTGGCTCTCCTTGTGATCGGAGCCGCCCTCTTGGTGGCTGAGGCTCACGTGCCCGGAGGCGTGCTCGGCGTGACCGGCGGAGTTGCGCTCGCGGCGGGCACCGCGCTCGCGATCGGCGCGTCGGGTGGCGCGGTCGCGCTCGTCATCGGCGCCATCCTCGCGGCTTCGGCCGTGACCGGCCTGTGGCTTGCGCTCGCGACCCGCAAGGGCCTGGCGGTACGCCGGCTGCGGGCCTCGTCCGGGCGCGAGGGGCTCAGTGGCCGGACCGGCGTGGTGCGTCGCTGGAACGGCGGTGACGGGCAGGTGTTCGTGGACGGCGCGCTGTGGCGAGCGCGCCCGAGCTGGCCGGATGCGAAGGAGGAGCTTTCTGCCGGCGACGCGGTGATTGTCGAGCGCGTGAGCGGGCTGACGCTCGCGGTACGCAGAGCAGAGGAATGGGAGGAGCCCCTGTGATCGCGGTGATTCTGATCGTCGTTGTTGTGGCGACCCTGGTGGCAATCGCGCTGGCGGCCGCCTCGGTGAGGGTGCTGCGCGAGTACGAGCGCGGGGTGGTGTTCCGGCTGGGACGTGTGATCGACCAGAAGGGACCGGGCCTCGTGCTGCTGATCCCCGCGGTCGACCGCATGGTGCGCGTGACCCTGCGCACGGTCACGCTTCGGATCCCGCCCCAGGACGTCATCACGCGCGACAACGTCCCGGTGCGGGTGGCCGCCGTCGCGTACTTCCGCGTGATCGATCCGCGCTGCTCGGTCCTGGAGATCGAGGACTTCCACGCCGCGACGCTGCAGATCGCGCAGACAACGCTGCGCTCGGTGCTGGGCAAGGCGGAGCTCGACGCGCTGCTCTCGGAGCGCGAGCGGCTGAACGAGAACCTCCAGCAGATCATCGACGAGCAGACGGAGCCTTGGGGGATCAAGGTGACCATCGTCGAGATCAAGGACGTGGAGATCCCCGAGCGGATGCAGCACGCGCTCGCCCGGCAGGCGGAGGCCGAGCGCAACCGGCGGGCGAAGGTGATCAACGCCGAGGGCGAGTTCCAGGCCGCCGACCGGCTCCACGACGCCGCAGAGGTGATCCGCCCGAACCCGGTCACGATCCAGCTGCGCTACCTCCAGGCGCTCTCGGAGATCAGCTCGAACCAGGGAACCACGATCGTCTTCCCACTCCCGATGGACGTGCTCAGGCCCCTGATCGAGGCGGGCAAGGGAGCCGCAGGCGCCGACTCAGACGCCGACGCGGATGCCGGCGCCGAGGGGAAGCACGGGCCGCGCGAGCTCCCGGCGCGCCAGCCCGCGGCGCTCCCCTGACCACTTCGTCGCACCGGCGGCGGTAACCTCGACGCGTGACCGTCACCGAATCTGCCACCCGCGTGCTCGACAACTACATCGGTGGATCGTGGACACCGGCCGCCGCATCCGACCAGCTCGATGTGACGAACCCGGCCACCGGCGATGTGCTCGCTCGGGTACCGCTCTCGAGCTCGGCCGACCTCGACGCCGCCGTCCAGGCGGCGCGTGCGGCGCTGGCGCCGTGGCGCGACGTCTCGGTGATCGCGCGGGCGCGCAAGCTGTTCGCGCTGCGGGAAGGCCTCGACAACCGCCGCGAGGACATGGCCCGCTCGGTGACCATGGAGATGGGCAAGACGATCGCGGACGCGCGCGCCGAGGTGGCGCGCATGATCGAGATGGTGGAGGCCGCCTGCGCGATCCCGACGACCATGCAGGGCCGCATCCTCGAGGACGTCTCGCGCGGGATCGACGCCGAGACGATTCGCCAGCCCGTGGGCGTCTGCGCCGCGATCGTCCCGTTCAACTTCCCCGCGATGGTCCCGTTCTGGTTCCTGCCGTTCGCGATCGGGTGCGGCAACACCTTCATCCTGAAGCCCTCCGAGCAGGTGCCGCTCACGCAGCAGATCGCCTTCGAGGTGCTCGACTCGCTGGCGCTGCCGCCGGGAGTCGTGAACCTGGTGAACGGTGGGCGCGAGGTGGTGGAGGGGATCCTCGACCACCCGGGCATCGACGCAGTCTCGTTCGTCGGCTCGGCGCCGGTCGCGAAGATCGTCTACGAGCGCTCGGCCAAGGCCGGCAAGCGCGTGCAGGCGCTCGGCGGCGCGAAGAACCACATGGTCGTGATGCCGGATGCCGTGGTCGACAAGACCGTGAACGGGATCATCGGCTCTGCGTTCGGCGCGGCGGGCCAGCGCTGCATGGCCGGCTCGGTCGTCGTGACGGTCGGCGAGGCGCACGAGCGGCTGGTGCCCGCGCTCAAGGAGGCGGCCTCCGATATACGCGTGGGGGACGGCCTCGACGAGCAGAGCGAGCTCGGGCCGGTGGTGTCCGAGCAGGCGCGCGAGCGCATCCTCGGGGCGGTGGAGCGCGGGCTGAACGAGGGAGCCGAGCTCGTCGTGGACGGTCGCGAGACGGGACCGTCAGAGGGCTGCTTCATCGGGGCGACGATCCTCGAGGGCGTCACGCCCGAGATGGAGCTCGCGCGCGAGGAGATCTTCGGCCCGGTGCTGTCGCTCATCCACGTGGAGACGCTCGACGAGGCGATCGATGCCGTGAACAAGAGCCGCTTCGGCAACGGCGTGTCGATCTTCACGGAGTCGGGCGCCGCGGTACGCAGGTTCAGGCACGACGTCGAGGCCGGCATGGTGGGCGTGAACATCGGCGTCGCGGCCCCGGTTGCGTTCTTCCCCTTCAGCGGGTGGAAGGACAGCTTCCTCGGCGACCTTCATGCCCACGGAACGGACGCGGTGGAGTTCTACACGCGCAAGAAGACCGTCACGTCGCGCTACTTCTCGAGCGGCGAGTCGGGCAGCTACTTCGTCGAGACCTGAGCTCGCCCGCCGCATCCACGCGCCGAGAGGCGACCTTCATGGAGGGCGTCCGCGCCGGCCTTCCGTTTGCCGCTGCCGGACTGCTCCTGTCGGTGTCGTTCGGAGTGGTCGCGCAGCAGGCAGGGCTCTCAAAGGTGGAGGCGATCGTGATGTCGGCGATCGTCTTTGCGGGATCGGCCCAGTTCAGCGCGGTCGCGATCCTGGCCCAGGGCGGCGGGGCGGGTGCGGCCATCGCCGCCGCGGCGCTGATGAACTCTCGCTTCCTGCCCATGGGTGTGGCGTTCGCACCCTCGCTTCGCGGCGGGCCCCTCAAGCGCGCGCTCCAGGGTCAGGCCGTGGTCGACGCCTCCTGGGCGCTCGCCGCGCGCCCCGACGGCAGCTTCGATCGCATGCTGCTGTTCGGCTCCTCCGCCGCCGCGTACGTGACCTGGGTCACCGGGACCGCCGTCGGCGCCATCTGGGGCGGGGAGCTGGGCGACCCGCAGGATCTCGGGCTCGACGCGCTGTTCCCGGCGTTCTTCCTCGGACTGCTTCTGAACGAGGCGCGCAGTGGCCGGGCGCGCGGAGTGGCCGCCGCCGGGGCGCTGATCGCGCTCGTGCTCGTGCCGGTGGCACCCGCCGGCGTGCCGGTGCTGGTGGCGAGCTTCGCGGCGCTCGTGGGCCTCACGCGCGGCGCGCGCGAGGCCGTGCTTCAGAGCCAGGAGGCGGAGGGGGAGCCGCGGTGAGCACGGGCGCCACGGTCATCATCGGCTGCGCGCGTCGTCACCTTCGCCATCAAGGCCGCGGGGCCCGTTGCGCTGGGCGGGCGGGAGCTGCCGCTGTGGTTCACGAGCGTTGTCGTGCTGCTGGCGCCGGCCCTGCTCGCCGCGCTCGTGGCGACCCAGGCGCTCGCGGATGGCGACCAGCTCGCGGTCGGGGCGGACACCGCCGGCGTGGCCGCCGGTGGACTCACCGCCTGGCGCACCGGCTCGATAATCGCGTGCGTCCTGATCGCGCCGGCGGTTACCGCGGTGCTGCGGGCGCTCTAGGTCGGCGCGCCGGCGTCGCTGTGCGGCGCGAAAGACAGCGGTGAAGGGGTGGCGAGGGAACCATGCCGACCCCGTTCGCGGGGGAGTCGAGTGGCGAGTTGTGGATGCGGGCTCCTTCAGTGCAAGGAAGTGCCGCGGCGCAGCGAGCCTTGCGGGCTCTCGAACTCTTGCGGTTCGCTCGTCCGGCCTCGTCGCGGGCGGCCGCCTGCGTGCGCTTCCGCTCTGCGCGCTCGCGCTCCTGAGTCTCGCGCTCCTTCTTGCCCGCCTTGCGCGTCTCCTCGTTGCGCTGGGCGATGCGCTCCTTCTCGGCTTTCCAAGCGGCTTCGCTCATGAACGCTTCCAAACTGCCCCCCTGGATTTGCCACAGGGAGATGCGAGGAGCAGAGCATCCGACGGTGGTTGCTGCACCACAGAGACTAGACGGTTATCCGTACCCCGCCGATGCCTGGCTGCTCCATGGTTCCGGCCGCCGCGCGCCGCCATGCTCCTTCCACGTCAACTACAGAAGGAGAGAACACCATGGAAGCAACCGATCAGACGGTCCACAGCAGCTCGCTCGACGGAGCTCGTGCGTGGTTTGCGGAGAGGGGCCTCGCGCGCAGGCGTGGGGACAGGGTGCTCGGCGGAGTGGCGGGCGCGTTCGCGCGTCGCTACGAGGTCGACAGGCTCGTCATGCGCGTGGCCGTAGTGGGCGCCGTGCTCCTGACGACCCCGCTGTCGTACATCGCGCTCTGGGTCCTGATGCCGTTTGAGGACTGAACGCGTCTAGACGGCGTCGGCGGGTAGCGCCTTGCGCTCCCGCCGGCGCTCGTCCACGCGCACGACGTCCCACACGAGGCCCAGCTTCTCGAGCGTCCGGATCGCCATCCAGGACGGATCGATCTGCCAGCGGCGCAGGCCGTGCGCGGCGGACGTGGGGAAGGCGTGGTGGTTGTTGTGCCACGACTCCCCGAACGTGAAGATGGACAGCCAGGCGAGGTTGCGCGAGTGATCGCCGGTGTCGTAGTCGCGGCGACCGAAGAAGTGGCAGAGCGAGTTGATGCTGTAGGTCACGTGGTGCACCACGAGCATCCGGACCCCGCCGCCCCAGAGCAGTCCCGTCAGCGCGGTGCTCAGGGAGCCGCCGATGAGCTAGCCGAGGCCGAACGGAAGCGCGAGCCCGGCGAACACCCAGAACAGGAAGGTTCGGTCGATGAAGCTGATCGTCGGGTCCGCGATCAGGTCCGGCGCGTAACGGTCGCGCTTGCCGCGCTGGGTGTGGATGAAGAGCCAGCCGACGTGCGCGTGGAAGAGCCCGCGGATCGCGCCGCTCCAGCCGCTGCCGTGGCCGACGTGAGGGCTGTGAGGGTCGCCCTCCTGGTCGGAGAACGCGTGATGCTTGCGGTGGTCGGCCACCCAGGAGATCACCGGGCCCTCGATGGCGATCGATCCCGCGGCGGCGAGCGCGGCGCGCACCGGCTTCTTCGCCTTGAAGCTGCGGTGGGTGAGGTGACGGTGGAAGCCCACGGTCACGCCCATCGCGCAGACCACGTACATGATCCCGAACACCGCGACGTCGCTCCAGTGCAGCAGGTCGTTCCAGAGCTGCCAGCAGACGATCCCGAGCGCGATGAACGGGAGCGCCGTGATCGTGCCCGTCGCTATCCGGTCCGCCGTCTCGTTCTTGACGGGCTGGATGTCGTCGGCGGTCGGCCCAGCGGGTCCCGTGGGCTCTGTGAGTAGCTGCGTCGTCACCTGCAGGACCCTACCCAAGAAGTCTGTGTCTAGTTACACGCCTGCTACGGTCCCCCATGTGGGTGACGCCGTTGCCCACGAGGTTCTCGTCTCCGATGGCATTGCGATCTGGGTCAGCTGAATCTCCCAGATAGCTAGCGGTCGTTTTTTGCACGGCCGCCGTCAGGAGCAGAATGAAGAAGCAGTCCTTCGCCGACCTCGGCGTATCGCCGGTGGTCGCACGCGCCCTCGCAGGGCGCGGCCTAGACAGTGCGTTTCCCGTCCAGGCGTCGGTGATTCCCGACGCGCTGGCCGGTCACGACGTGCTCGTGAAATCCCCCACCGGGTCGGGCAAGACGCTCGCGCTCGGAATCCCGCTGGTCGAGCGGATCGAGGCCACGGACCAACGCGCCGCGGCACTCGTGCTCGCACCCACGCGCGAACTGGCCAGCCAGATCGTCGAGGAGATCCGCGACATCGCAACAGCGCGCGCCCTCTCGGTTGCCGCCGTCTACGGCGGCGTCGGCTTCGAGCGCCAGATCAAGCTCGCCCGCAAGGCCCACATCATCGTGGCCACGCCCGGCCGGCTCGAGGACCTGATCGCGCGTGGCGCGGTGCGCCTCGACCACGTGCGGGTGCTCGCGCTCGACGAGGCCGACCGGATGCTCGACATGGGCTTCCGC
The DNA here is from genome assembly GCA_963774755.1 of uncultured Thermoleophilaceae bacterium. GTDB lineage: Bacteria > Actinomycetota > Thermoleophilia > Solirubrobacterales > Thermoleophilaceae > JACVRW01. The sequence continues at coordinate 7,890 of CAVZGG010000022.1, forward strand.
CCGGCCGTGGATCGCATCGTGGCCCTGGTGCCGCGTGACCGCCAGACCCTCTTTCTCTCCGCGACACTCGAAGGAGAGGCCGGCCGCATCGCTCAGGAGTACACGCGCGATGCGCGCCGGCATGAGCACGCGAACCAGGCGGATGCGCGCGTGGACATCGAGCACCGCTTCCTCGCGGTCGCCCACGAGGACAAGCTCGACTCGCTCGTGCGCGTGCTGCGCGGCGACGACTCGGGGCGCAGCCTCGTGTTCGTGCGCACCAAGCGCGGAGCGGACCGGCTCGTGAAGCGGCTCGGGAAACGCGGCGTCGAGGCGGCCGCCATGCACGGCGACAAGTCGCAGTCCCAGCGCGAGAAGGCGCTGAAGCGCTTCCACAACGGCGGCGTCGCCGCCCTCGTGGCCACCGACGTGGCCGCGCGCGGCATCGACGTCGACGACATCACCCAGGTCGTGAACTTCGACGCCCCCGAGGACCGCGACACCTACACGCACCGCATCGGCCGCACCGGCCGCGCGGGACGCACCGGCGTGGGCGTGACGTTCGTCATGCACGACCAGGCCCACGACATCGGCAAGATCGCGCACGAGCTGCGCCTTCACGCCGAGTTCGAGCAGAGTGGCTTGAAGTCCTCACGTGCGCCGGTAGCTTCCCGCCACGGTGAGCGCCGACATCCCTCACGTAACAGGCGTCGAGCACGAGTTCGTTAACGCCGGCGGCCTGCGGACGCATGTAGCCACCGCGGGCCACGGCCCGCCCGTCGTGCTTCTGCACGGCTGGCCGCAGCACTGGTACGAGTGGCGGGACGTGATCCCGCTGCTCGCGCCACACGCGCGCGTGATCTGCCCGGACCTGCGCGGCTTCGGCTGGACCGATGTGCCGGAGCGCGGCTACGAGAAGGACCAGCTGAAGCGCGACGTGCTCGCGCTGCTCGACGCCCTCGGGCTCGAGCGCGTCACGTTCGCGGGACACGACTGGGGCGGCTACGTCGGCTTCTTGCTGGCTCTGGATCATCCGGAGCGGATCGAGAGCTTCCTTGCGATGAACGTCCTCCCGCCGTGGCCCGCGAGTGCAGCTCGCGCGAGGCTCGACGCGTGGCGCTTCGTCTACATGCCCCTGCTGGCCACGCGCGGACTGGGCGGTGGGCGGCTCGGGCGCGGCTTCGCCGCCCGCGGCCTTCGCGACGCCGGGCCTGTCACCCGCGGACGTGGACGCCTTCGTCAGCCGGCTGCAGGGTGAGCGCGGCCGCGCCACCGAGCGCCTCTATCGCAGCTTCCTGCGGGAGCTCCCCGCGGTGGCGCGCGGCCGTTACTCCGCGTCGGACCTGAGCATGCCGAGCCGGCTGGTGTTCGGGACCGACGACCTGGTGCTCACGGCTCGCGCCGCCGCAGACATGGCCGCGCAGGCGGACAGCCTCGAGCTCGAGCTGGTCGCAGACGCGGGGCACTTCATCGTCGACGAGAAGCCCGAGCTCGTGGCCGACCGGCTGCTACGCCTCCTGCTTCGCTAGCTGGAGCGCCGCCTGGCGCGTGTCCTCGAAGTGGCGCTGCTGGATCGGCTGGGCCCACTCGAACAGCTCCTGCACCTTCGGCTCGCCGGTCACCTCGTTCATGGCGCCCACGATTTCCACGTGGCCGAGCTCGCCAGCCTCGGCCATGATCAGGAACTCCAGCCCGTCGAGGCCGTCCGCATCCGAGCCGAGGTAGTCCTTCATCATCTGCTCGGCTTCCTGCTTGGTCTCGCGCGCCTTCTCCTGAATCGCGGTCTTCTTGCCGTCGATCTCGCCGGCGAGTTGCTCGCAGCGCTCCTCGGTCTGTGCCGCCTCGTCGTGCATGCGCCCGAGCAGGCTCGTGATCTGCTCGTCCTCGACCAGGCCCGCGACCTTCGTGGTGGCGCCCTGAGCGGCCTGTGCGAGGCCGTACACCTCCGCCACCTTCTCCTCCAGTTCAGTGAGTTCCGCCATCTTGTCTCTCCTCTTCCGGGTGGTTGACCGTTCCCGGTTACCCGGCGTCGGGACCTGGGAACAACTTGCGAATGATCACGCGGGGGCGGGCGCTACTGGTCGTGCTGATCTCGATGCTGGTGCTGGCGGCGCCGGCTTCGGCGGCCACGGAGTACGTGTCGCTGGGCGACTCGTACGCCGCGGGACCGCTGATCCCGCTCCAGGTCCCGCCGTTCGGCTGTCTGAAGTCGAACAACAACTACGCGAACCTCGCGGCCCGAGACCTCGGCTTCACCCTCACCGACGCGAGCTGCAGCGGCGCCGAGACCGAGGACATGACGAACCCGCAGGGCGTCGACCCAGACGGCCCGAACCCGCCTCAGTTCAACTCGCTCACCGCGGAGACGGACGTGGTCACGATCCAGATCGGCGGCAACGACATCGGCTTCTCGAGCATCGCGGAGGACTGCACGAGCACCTCGCCCGAGGGCACTCCCTGCCAGGACCGCTACGTGCACGACGGCCGTGACGAGATCAGCGAGCGCATCCAGGCCGCGGCGCCGCTCGTGGCGGCGGTGCTCCAGGGCATCCACGCCCGCTCACCCGAGGCACGCGTCCTGTTCGTGAACTACGCGGCGATCCTTCCCGACACCGGCCCGGGCTGCTGGCCGCAGATGCCGATCACCGAGGGCGACGTGCCCTACGTGCGCGCGAAGCAGAAGGAGCTGAACGCGATGGTGGCCGCGCAGGCAGCCGCGAACGCCACCGAGGTGATCGACTGGTACACCGCGAGCATCGGCCACGACGCCTGCCAGCCGCCCGTGATCCGCTGGGTCGAGCCGGTGGTCCCGGTGAACGCCGCAGCCCCGATCCACCCGAACCTGGGCGGGATGCTGGGCGCGTCGAATCTCCTGGTGGCGGCGCTGCAGCCCTAGGGACGACCCACGTCCGGCATCGAGTAGTCGCACACGCCCGTCGGGAAGATCGCCTCCAGGCGCGCGACCTGCGCCGCCGTGGGCTCCCAGTCGCCGTACAGGCCCTTGGCGATCGCGTCCCGCGACCGGCTGCAGGGCGCACTTGTAGACGCCACCGCGAAGCGGCCCGCCGGCGACGATCCGTGAGGTCGAGTGGATCGGGAGTGCCTGCGTGCAGGGGCCATCGGGACCGTCGTCGAGGATGCCGTCCCACACGTCGTCACCGTGGGCGATCTCGACGCCCTGGGTCGTGAAGCAGCGGTCCGTCGCCAGCTCGGGCTTGTTGCCGGCCACGCCCTGGTCGGGGTGCTCGCGGATGTTCGCCATCCACTCGTCCATCACCGCGAACGCCTCCGGCGTCTGATCGGCCTGGCGGGCGGGGCGAGCGTCCGTGAACCAGATCACCTGGTTCGAGGCGTCGCCATCTTGGTCGAGCATGCGCTGGCGCGACGCGAACGACTGATGGCTGTTGTGCATGTCGAGCTCTTCCTCGAGGTAGTGCCGCCAGTCGATCATGGGCATGTCGACGTCACCGTCGAAGTACAGGCCGCGCGTGTACGCCGCGTGCATCGCGCTGAGGTCGCCCTCGCGGCGCGGCGCCGGTGTCACGCCTCCATCAGAGCTGAGCCGCATGTTGCGCCGGCTCCACGGGTCGAAGCCGCCGCTCGGCAGGAACGGCTGGCCCTCCTGGACCATGTCCCCGGGGGACTTCCAGCTTCCGACCTTGGCGTTCAGGTCGAGGAACTCCTGCGGAGTGATCTTCCCCGCCGTGAGGGCGCCGAGGCCGTACTGGACGCCGACGTTGTCCCAGGTCTGCCGCGCGTACCCGTCGGGCCCCACGCCGTAGATGTTCTTCACGTCCTCCCAGTGCGTCCAGTGAGTGCTCGCCAGCAGGGCCGGGTTCATGCGGTCGGCGCCCGCGCCCACCACGCTCGGATGGAAGAGCGGGTTCATGGCGAGCGGCGTCAGGCCCCGCCAGCCGTTCACGCACTCGCTGTTGCCGGGTGCTCCGCCGCGATAGGGGTTCGGCCGCGTGGCGTGCGCGTTCAGGCCCTCGAGCCACTCGCGGTTGTCCCAGTTCTGCCACTTCGGGTTGGCCGGATCGGTCACGTCCATGTACTGCTCGAGGAGCTCGCAGTCGCCGACGTGGATCGTCTGCGTGACCATGTCGGGATAGGAGTACTGCGGGATCCCCGCGTCCAGCAGCTGCGGGTGGTTCTGGCCGTACACGTACTGCTGGATGGCCCCGCCGGAGCCGCCGACGCCCACCGTGTAGAGCGGCACCCCGTAGCGCTCGACGAACTCCTCCTTCGTCATCAGAGCGGTCTCTCCGCCGAGCTCGAGGTTGTAGTGGGTGCTCGTGCGCGTGCCGCTCGAGTGCACGATCGCGTAGCCCTTGCTCAGGCCGATGTCGTAAAGGGCGCTACCGCCGGGCGTGCCCTGGTTCCGGCCGATCGCCACGCCGCCGTCGAAGGTGTAGATGAGGCGCTTGTTCCAGCGCGAGGTGTCCGGCTCCGCGGCCGGGCTTTCGCCGAACGGCGCGAGCATCGCGAACGAATAGATGAAGCGGTTGATCGTGCCGCGCTCGCGGCGCACGACGTAGTCGACCGTGCGGCCGTCGAGCAGGGTCGTCTGGCTCATGTTCGCCGGACGCGAGCCGTCGGCGGGAAGGGCGGCGAAGTTGCCCGCGGTGGTGCGGTACTGGTAGTCCACCCGGGTCGGAGCCGAGCAGTTCTTGCTCCATCCGGTCGGATTCGCCGCCGGACCGACCCGGTAGCCAACGCCCTGCTGGTTGTCGACGAGCGGCTCGCCGAGCCCGACGCCGAGGGTCTTGCAAACGAACGGAGTCTGGTGCGGCCCGCTGAACATCGGCCCCTCGGTCGGGTAGTTCGTGAGAGCGAGCTCCGCCTGCTCGGGCGCGCTCGAGCGGCGGTTATGCCTCACCGTGAGCTCGTTCTCGCCCAACTGCAGGCCGTCGACAAGCCCGACGAGGCCGCCGTCCCGTGCCTCGAAGGCGTCGGTCACGTCCACGCCGTTGCGGAACACCTGAAGCTTGTTGCGAAGGCCAGGAGGCGCGTCCACGCGCACGAGGGCATCCCCGCCGCTCACCTGGTCCGCACGGCTCGACAGGACCGAGATGTCGATCTGGTCGGCCTGCGCCGCGGCGGGCGTCAGAGCGAGCAGGGCGAGGGCGGTGGCGAGGACGCGAGTCGAGGGCATGGGCGCACCCTAAATCGGCGCGCCGGCCCTACGCAAATCGGTTACCCCGCCTCGGGCCGCGAGCCGCGCACCTGGTAGATCGAGGTGAAGCCGCTCTCGAAGCCGCGCCGCGCCGCGCGCAGGTAGAGGCGCCACACGCGGATCCGCTCCGGGCCGGCCAGGCGCGTGGCCTCCTCGAGGTTGCTGTCGATGTTCGCCGCCCAGTGCCTGAGCGTCTCGGCGTAGTCGGAGCGGAGGCCCTCCACGTGCTCCGTCTCGAGCCCGGCGCGCTCCAGCGCGAGCTGGATGCGCGACAGATGGAGCGGGGCCGCGTCGGGGAACACGTAGCGCTCCGAGAACGGCCCAGCCTCGGGATCGCCCACACGCAGGCGGGCGATGCCGTGGTTCAGCACGCGCCCGCCGGGCCTCACGAGCCGGGCCACCTGCCGGGCGTAGACGTCGATCTGGTTCGACCCCACGTGCTCGACCATGCCGATGCTCGCCACCGCGTCGAAGGGCTCGCCGCCGAGGTCGCGGTAGTCCATCACGCGGATGTCCACGCGGTCGGCGAGGCCGCGCTCCTCGGCTCGCTGGCGCGCCAGCGCGGCCTGCGGCTCCGACAGCGTGATGCCCACCACGTGAACGCCGTGGTTCGCGGCGGCGTGGATGGCAAAGCTGCCCCAGCCGCAGCCGATGTCGAGCACGCGCTGGCCGGGGCTCAGCGCGAGCTTCTTGCAGACCAGCTCGAGCTTCGCCTCCTGCGCTTCCTCGAGCGTGGTCGCTCCGTGCGAAAACAGCGCGCAGCTGTAGGTCATCGACTCGCCGAGCATGAGCCGGAAGAACTCGTTGGACACGTCGTAGTGGTGGCGCACGGAACGGGCGTCGCGCTCGGGGCTGTGGCGGCGGCCGCGCGGGCGCAGCTCCGCCTTCGGCACGGCGGGCGGGCGAACCAGACCCGTGGCGCGGACGGCCGCGAGGGCGAGGCGCGCCTGGGCGCGGCGGTCGAGCGGGGGCGGCTCCCAGCTGTCGAGCAGCTCGAGCACCTCGTCGAGATCGTCCACAGCCAGGTCGCCCGACACATACGCGCGACCCAGCCCGAGCTGGCCGGGGGCACGCAACGCGTGCGCGAGCGCGTCCGGGGAGCGCACGCTGAAGGTGGGACCGCCGCCGCCGTTCGTGGAGGCGAGCCGCGTGCCGTCCCAGAACTCCACGGCGAAGGGTCGCGACGGCAGCGCGCGCTCCAGTTCGTCGATGAACGGTCGGGGGTTAGAAAGCATGGGGTGGGCAAGGTAGCGTCCTGGCGCATGCAGAGCATCTATCCGGTCCTCAAGTACGAGGACGCTCACGCCGCGATCGACTTCCTCGAGCGTGCCTTCGGCTTCCAGCGCCACGCCGTGTACGACGGCGAGAACGGCGGTGTCGGCCACGGCGAGCTGAAACTCGGAGACGAGTACGTGATGGTCGGCTCCACGAACGAGGGCGAGGAGCGCTTCAACCAGAGCGCCGGCCACTACTCGCTATACGTGGTCGTCGACGACCCGGACGCCCATCACGCGCGTGCGAAGGAAGCCGGCGCGACCATCGAGCGCGAGCTCACCGACCAGGACTACGGCTCGCGCGAGTACACGGCCCGCGACCCGGAGGGCAACCTCTGGAGCTTCGGGACCTACCGGCCGGGCTAACAGCAGCGGTGAAGGGGCTGGTTCGATGCTTTAGTGCTGCTGTTCAGGCCGCCGCGGACACTGGCGCCGGCCGCCGGGCGCTCAGGATCGCGCGGGCACCCGCGCCCGGGCTCAGCGTGATGCTGCGCCGGCGCCCGTGCTCCTGCCCGGGCTCGGCCGGGGCCAGCTCGGTCGATCCGAGAACGGCGCGCAGCACGATCTTCATCTCGAGCTGGGCGAAGCTCGCGCCGAGGCAGCGGCGGCGCCCGCCTCCGAAGGGGATCCACGTGTAGGTGCCGGGTCCCTCTTCGAGGAAGCGCTCGGGCTTGAAGGCGTACGGGTCTGGATAGATCTCCGGGTCGTGGTGGATCAGGTACGCGTCCGGCAGCAGGCAGATGCCCTCCGGGTAGGTCCAGCCGCCGATCTCGACCGGCTCCATCGTGAGCCGCGGTGCGGCGTTCGGCAGCACCGGCCGGTGGCGGAGCGTCTCCTGCACCGTTGCGGTGAGGTACGCATCGTCGTCGCCTGAGTCGATCTCCTCGACCAGCCGGGCGCACACTGCCGGCGTCCTCGCCAGCCGCTCGAACCCCCAGGCGAGCTCCGAGGCGGTGGTTTCGTGACCGGCCACGAGCAGCGTCATCAGCTCGTCGCGCAGCTCGACGTGCGACATCGGCGAGCCGTCCTCGTGGCGCGCGGCCAGGAGCATGGCGAGCACGTCGTCGCCGTAGCTGTCGCCGTCGCCGTTGTGCTCGCCGCGGCGCTCGTCGATCGTCTCGTAGATGAGGGCGTCGGCGTCCGCGCGGCGGCTCTCGAACTCGCGCCAGTTACGGCCGCGCTGGAACATCGGGATCAGCGAGGACGGACTCGACCCAAACTCCAGAATGCGCTCGAGGCGGTCGCGCAACGCGTCGAGCCGCTCGCCGGCCTCGAGCCCGAACACCGCTCGCAGGATGATCTCGAGCGTGAGGGCCTGAAGGCGCGGATGCAGGGCCATCGGCTCGTCGCGCGGCCAGCGCGCGACCTCGTCCTCGGTCACCTCCTGCATCAGTCCCGAGAGGCGCTGCATCTTCTCCCCGTGGAAGGCCGGCAGCATCAGCTTGCGCTGGCTGAGATGGGCGCCCTCGTCGAGCAGGATCACCGAATTCGCCCCGATCACCGGCTCGAGGACCTTCGCCCCCTCGCCCGGGTGCAGCACCTCGGGCGGAGCCCTGAACAGCTCGCGCACGTCATCGGGATCCGCGAGGTGAACGAATGGCGGCGATTGCAGCAGCCGCATCGTGAAGCGCTTCCCGTAGCGAGCGCGACACTGCTCGAGGAACGGAACCGTGCGGTTCCACCACCCAATCGTCTGCAGAGTCTTGGGAAGGCGCGGCCCTGGGGGAAGCCCGGCGGGCATGGCGGGAATGTACCCGGCCCTGTGCGGCCGTGACCGATGTGTGACGCATGTCACATACGCAAGTTTTGGCGACGCGCCGCGTTCCAGCATGCATGACCGCTTTTCGCCGGATTCTTGCCGTGTCCGTGACCGCCGCCGCGCTGCTTGGTGCGGCCGCCGCTCCTTCCTCCGCCGTGGTTGGCGGGGGCAACGCGAGTCCTGGCGAGTATCCGTCGGTTGCCGAGATCACATTCGGGCCGTTCCTGTGCACGGGCACGCTGATCACGCCGAACTGGGTGCTCAGCGCCGGGCACTGCAGCAGCGTCACGGGTGCCGCGGTCGCGACGCCCGCGAGCTGGCCGCCCCAGCTCATCAACGTGCGCATCGGTGGGGTCACGCAGAGCGACGGCGAGAACCGCACCGTCAGCCAGGTCGTGATGCACCCCGACTACCTGCTCACCTCCGGGTACGACATCTCGCTCCTTCAGCTCTCGAGCGCCTCGACGATGGCACCCACGCAGGTGGCCGGCGCCGGCGAGCGCAGCATCTGGACGGCCGGTACGCTCGAGACGATCGTCGGCTGGGGCGCGACCGAAGAGGGCGGCGACCTGCCGGACAACCTCCAGGAGGCGCAGGTACCGATCACGACCGACGCTTACTGCGGCGGCGCCTACAGCGACTTCGACGCGGCGACGATGGTCTGCGCCGGGTTCCCCGAGGGCGGCGTTGACACCTGCCAGGGCGACTCGGGCGGCCCCATGTTCGGACGCGGGTCCACCGGCGCCCTTCGAGTGGTCGGGACCACGAGCTTCGGCGAGGGTTGCGCGCGGCCGGGCAAGCCGGGCGTGTACGGCCGCGTCGCGGACGACACGCTGCGGCCTTGGATCGCCGCGAACGCCGCGGGCGGCGTGAGCACCGCGACCAGCAGGACGCTCGCGACAAACCGGCGCGCGAAGCGCCGCGCCGCCAAGCGTCGTGCTGCGAAGCGGCGCGCGGCCGCCCAACGACGTGCGCTCGCGCGCTCACATGCGCGCGTGACGCGTGGCTAGAAGACGAACGCGATCAGCAGGACGATCACGAGGATCAGCAGAACTGTTCCAACACCGATGTACATGGGACTCCCTCTCTCGTCGTCGGATTGATCAGCCCTCTGTTCCCACTTTTTCGCTCCTCACTCGTATGAAGTGCGTGTGACGCAGGCGCGCGCCATAAGCTGCGCGCCGGATGCGCAGGCGCCTAGGTGAGCTCGGATACTCGGTCGGCCGCTTCCCGACGGCTGAGCTGAACGCGCTCGTCGACGTGCCCGGCGTGCGCGTGGGCCACCGGACGCTCGTGGAGGGCGACCGCCTGCGCACGGGCGTCACGGCGATCCTCCCGCACGGCGGCAACCTCTACGAGGACAAGGTGCTGGGTGGCTGTCACGTGGTGAACGGGTACGGCAAGGCCACGGGCCTCACGCAGCTGGTCGAGCTCGGCACCATCGAGAGCCCGCTCCTGCTCACGAACACCCTCTCGGTGGGTCCTGTGTGGGAGGGCGGGCTGCGGCACTTGCTCGACATGAATCCCGGAGCCGCGCGTGACCGCGACACCGTCAACCTGATCGTGGGCGAGTGCTTCGACGGCTGGCTCTCCGACGCCCGCGCGCTCGCCGTACGCGCGGAGCATGCGCTCGAGGCGATCGCGGCGGCGGCGCCCGACGAGACGAGCGAGGGTGCGGTCGGCGCTGGCACCGGCACCACCTGCTTCGGCTTCAAGTCCGGCGTGGGGACCTCCTCGCGCAGCGTGGACGGCCACGTGCTCGGCTGCCTCGTGGTGTCGAACTACGGCGCCAGACGGGACCTGCAGATGCTGGTCGGCCCGGACGTGGAGCTGCCCGAGGGCGCGGAGCCGCCGGCGCAGGGCGGCTCGATCATGATCGTCGTGGCCACGGATGCGCCGCTCTCGGAGCGCCAGCTCCGGCGGCTGGCGGCGCGTGGCGCGTTCGGGCTCGGCCGCGCCGGCAGTTTCGCCACCAACTCGAGCGGCGAGTACGTGATCTCGTTCTCGACCGCGCAGACCGTGCCCCATCGGGTGGATCGCGACCGCGACGAGTTCAGCTTCCTGCGCGACGACTCCGTGGCGCTCCGCAACCTGTTCGAGGCTGCGGGCGACGTGGTGCAGGAGTCGATCCTCAACTCGCTCTGCTCGGCCGACGCGATGGAGGGTCGCGACGGCAACCGCGCGGAGGCGTTCCCATACGAGCTGCTCGAGCGGACCGGCCTACCGAGGAGCGGCCCCACAAGCGGCGAAGGGCCCCGTTAGGGACCCCTCGCCTGACCCACGGACGGCGCTTCCGTGCGCCGTCACGACCTAAGAGGTCTCGGTCTCGTCCTCAGACGCCTTCGAGGACACGCACTTGCCGAAGGCATTCGGCCGGTCCCCGTACTGCTCGGCGAACGCTGCAGCGTCGTCGTCGCGCAGCGCATCGCATTCCTTGGCCGCGTTCTTGAACTCGGCCGCGTCCTCTGCGTCCTGCTCGTCGGCAGCGCGCTCCTTCGCCTTGGCCTTGCTCGACACGCACTTGCCGTACGCGTTCGGCCTGTCGCCGTACTGCTCCGCGAACGCAGTCGCGTCGGCGGCGCGCTCCGCCTTGCACTCCTTGGCGGCGTTCTTGTGAGCGGTCTGCTCCTCCTGCGCCTCCTCGACGGCGGTCTTGCGCACGCAAGCAACGAAGCTGCGGAACTGCGTGCGGAACGCCTCACGAGTGACGTCGGTGCTCCCGCGAAGCGTCTTGCACTCGGCCTTCGCGGCGCGCTTGTCGGCATTATCTGGAGTTGGCTTGGCGATGGCTCCCGCCGGCAGAGCGAGGGCCAGGGCAAGTCCAATGGATACGGTGATCTTCGTCATGTGGGCTGAAACGCAGGTTTAAGGGGAAGGTTCGAAAGTAATGGGTGAACCTTCTGGTGCCGATTGCGTTCCCATGGGTGATGTACTCACCACGCGCCTGCCTGTCCGAACGCTCCGTTCGAAGCGCTTGCTCGCCCTCGCGGGCGACGATCGGCTTGTGGAGCAGATCCGGCGCGGGAACGAGCTTGCCTTCGAAATCGCCTTCGAGCGGCATGGCGCCCCCATTCTGGGCTTCTGCCGTCACATGCTCGGATCGCGCGAAGAGGCTGAGGACGCCGTTCAGCACACCTTCGCCGCGGCCTATAACGACCTGCAGCGCGGCGGGGAGCGCCAGATCGCGCTCAAGCCGTGGCTCTACACGATCGCGCGCAACCGCTGCCTATCGCTCCTGCGCGCTCGCCGCGAGGCGACCGCGGAGCTCGAGGAGATCCCTACTGACGGCCTTCACGAGCAGGTGGAGCGCCGTGCAGAGCTGCGCGAGCTGCTCGGCGACCTGCGTGAGCTCCCCGACGAACAGCGTGCTGCACTGCTGCTCGCCGAGGCGGCGGACCTGTCCCACGCTGAGGTGGCGGGGGTGCTCGGTTGCGAAGTGGCGCGGGTGAAGGCGCTCGTGTTCCGTGCCCGCAGCGGATTGATCGAACGGCGCGAGGCGCGCGAGACGCCGTGCGCCGACATCCGCGAGCAGCTGGCGAACCTGCGCGGCGGGTCGCTGCGCCGCAGCGAGCTGCGCCACCACCTGCGGCACTGCCTCGGATGCAGCGACTACCGCGAGCAGGTGCGTCGCCAGCGCCAGATGTTCGCGGCCGCGCTACCGGTCGTGCCGTCCATGGGTCTGAAGTCGAGCGTGCTCTCGGCCGCCGGGATCGGCGGAGGCGCCGCGGGCGGCGGCGCCGCGGCCGCGGCAGGTGGGGGCGCGGCCGGCGTGGCCGCCGCGGGTGGAGGCGGCATGCTCGGCGGAACGCTTGGATCCGCCGCGGTGGCGAAGGTCGCCCTGGTGGCGGTGCTGGCGGGCAGCGGGGTCGTCGCGGGTGAGGCGGCGGTCGAGCGCGTGAATGGATCGGATGCGGCGGCACCGGCCGCGGCCGCGCCCCAACGGATCGACCGCGAAGCGCCGGCGGGGAGCGAGGGCGCGACCCACGGCTCGGATCGAGGCAGGCGTATGAGCACCGAGCGGAGCCACGGGCGCAGGGGGGCCGAGCGCAGCGCAGCGCGCTCGAACGGTCACTCGAAGGCCGGAACGCGGTCCAAGTCGGCACGCGAGAAGGCCCCGGGCGCCGACGGCCGCAGGCTCGGCCAGGTCAAGCGGACCGAGAAGCGGGCGGCGAGCGAGCCGCGCGCACGCGGTCAGGCAGACGCGCCTGGGCGCGGCCAGACAAACCCGCCGGCCCAGCAGAAGGCTCCGGCCGCGAAGCCCACCCCTCAGCCGCAGGCCCAGGCCGCGCCGTCGCCATCGGCCAGCCAGCCGACGGTGGCGCCGACGCCCCCGCCGGCGCCGAAGGCCACACCGCCGGGCCAGCTCAAGCTGCCGAAGTAGCCCGCGCCGGATAGCGTCCCGGACGTGCCGACGCTCGAGCAGCTCGAGATCGCCGACGAGCCCGCCGATTGGCGTGCGCTCGGGTTCGAGGTCGGAGGACGGCGTGTGCCGGGTGTCGAGCGTGCTGCTGCGGTTGGTGGGGAAGGGGCCGCGTCGGGGCATCCTCGGATGGACGCTCGGCAACGGCGATGCCGCGCCCCTCGCGACAGCGCCGCACCCGAACGGCGTGGCCCGGATCGACCACGTGGTGCTGATGTCGCCGGACCTCGACCGGACGGTGGAGGACCTGCGCGCGGACGGCTTCGAGCTGCGCCGCATCCGCGAGGGCGAGACGCCCGGTGGCTCCACGCGGCAGGCCTTCTTCCGCGTCGGCGAGCCGATCCTCGAGGTGGTGCAGGCTCCGGAGGGCACGAGCGTGGCCAGCGACCCCGACGGGCCGGCGCGGCTCTGGGGGCTCGCGTTCCGCGTCGAGGACCTCGAGAAGACCGCGTCCGCGCTCGGCGATCTGATCGGCACCCCGCGCGCCGCCGTGCAGCCGGGCCGGAGGATCGCCACGCTGAGGCCGGAGGCCGGGCTCGGCCCCGCGATCGCCTTCATGACGCCGCCGTGACCGGGCTCCCGCACCTACGGCTGTACCGGCTGGGCACGGGTTGGGCGCTGATCGTGGCCCCGCTCCTGTTCCTGCTGGACAACCTGATGCATCCGAAGGAGCTCACGCGCGGCCACGAGCTCGAGCAGGTCGGCCTGATCGCCGACTCGTACGACCGCTGGCAGGCTGCGCACGCCATCGGGTTCGTCGCGCTCCTCGTGTTCGCACCGGCCGTGCTGGGCCTCGCGTTCCTCGTCCGTAGGCGCCAGCCGACCCTCGGGCTCGTGGCCGGGGGCCTCGCCATCTGCGGCCTCCTGGGGCTGGCCGCGGCGATCACGATCGATGGCTTCGCCTGGGGCGTCGCGGGCGAGCTGTCCACGAACCCGGAGGTGGGCCCCGATGGCGCCGCGGCTGCGCTGAAGGAGCTGCAGGAGTCGGGCTGGTCGTACGTCTATTACCTCGCGCCGCTCGGATTCATCGTCGGCGTGGTGATGCTGGCCGCGGGCGCTGCGCGCCAGGGCGCGGCACCCGTCTGGGCCGCGGCTCTGCTTGCGCTCGCGGTGCTCATGGTCGGGACCGAAACGGCGATCGTGTCGAACGCCTACTTCATCGCGGGCGCGACCGTGCTGCTCGCGGGCGGAGCGGCCGTGGCGCTTCCGATCCTGCGCATGAGCGACGAGCAGTTCGCTCAGGGCAGCGCGTAGCTGCGCACGTCGTCCTCGACGCTGCGGCCGCCGATCTCCACGAACCCATCCGACCCGGGCCGGGCGAGGATGCGCGAGGCGCGGCCCTGGCGGATGTCGATCGGCCGTTCGAGCAGCGCGCACAGCTTCGTCGCCGCTGATCCGGTTGCCTCGTCCTCGGCTATCCCTATCCGAACGGGAAACGCCCGCGCCCGGACGATGCCGGCGCCCTCGTCGACCCACGCCCACGCCATCGCGAGGTCATATCCCTCCGGCGGTCCGTCGAGAGCCTCCACCTCTTCAGCCGAGCTGAGCTCGATCAGGTCGTGCGGCGGTCCCCACTCTGGCCGAGCGGCCACGTAGACGATCTCGCCGTCACGATGCACCGCGAGTTCTCCGGCAGGAGGGCGGAGCGCATCCACCCCGTCGAGCAGCCAGGCGGTCCCGACGGTTGGGTGTCCGGCGAAGTCGAGCTCATCGGTCGGGGTGAAGATTCGGATCTCACCCGATTGGGCGTCGTCCACGAACACGGTCTCGCTCAGGCCGAGGTCGGCGGCGACGCGCTGGCGCAGCTCAGGCGCGACCTCGGAGCCGTCCAAGAAGACCCCCAGCGGGTTCCCGCCGGAGCCGTCTTCGGAGCAGAAAACACGCAGCAGGTGCAGAGTCGGCATGCCTCAACGCTACGCTCTGCGACTTCGATGCGACCGCTAGGACCCCGCGGCCTGTCTCTCATGGCCGCGACAATGGCGGCCGTCGCCGCGGGCGCTCCCGCCGCGGCGGCCACGCCCGACGAGCTCGCCCCGCTTGCCCCTCCGCTTGAGGAGGCGGGCCGGTTGGCGACCCTCGAGAGCCTCCGGCACCCGCCCATGCCGCCGGTGGTGTTCCCGGTCCGCGGGCGGGTGGACTTCGGCGAGCAGGATGCCCGCTACGGCGCCTGGCGCGGCGGCCACGTGCACGAGGGCCAGGACGTGTTCGCGCCGGCCGGCACGCCGCTCGTGGCGATGCGCGAGGGTCGCGTCGTGGAGACGGGCGACGACGGTGGGCGCGGCAACTACGTCGCGATTTGGAACCGCGATGTGCGCCGCACCTTCGTCTATCTGCACATGCTCCACCCGTCGCGCGTGCGGGTTGGTGAGCGTGTGGGCACTGGGCAGCGCGTCGGCTCGGTGGGCTGCACCGGCTCGTGCTGGGGCGACCATCTCCACGTGGAGGTGCGCCGCGGTAAGGGCACGACGGGAACGGCGCGCGATCCGCTTCCGATGCTGCGGCGGCTCGCCGCCCGCCGGGCGCGCCCAGAGTAGCCTGCGCGACCGTGGATCAGATGCAGTTGCGCAACCGCCTCGTGATGGCCACCCAAATGTGGCGCGAGGCGACCACGGAGGCGCTCCCGCGCATGGCTCCCGGTGAGCCGACCGAGCAGCTCGCCGCATTCGAGCTGAAGCTCATCGACATGCTCTGCGCACAGGCCACCGCGGAGACCGCTCGCGACGTGGCCGACAAGACCTGGGATCTGGTGCACGACCGCGCGGACGACGATCCGGTGAAACGGCGCGTGGTCGAATGCCACGAGGCGCTCGCGCGCCTCTCGGCGCGAGGCGGCGGCGGCGCTTTCTAGGCTCTCTCCGGTGAGAGCCCTTCCGGAGCTGTTCGACGTCCGCGTCAAGGCGCGCTCGATCGCCTATCTGTTCGGGGCGGGCGCGATCCTCGGGCTGCTCACCCTGGTGTTCCCGCACTCGGACGAGGTGAACGACCTCGCGCTGGTGCTGCTCGCGTCGGCGGCGATCCTGGTCGCCGCGGTGGTCTGGGCGAGCGGCGACCACATTCGCGACTGGCACATCCACGTGGTGCTGGTCTCCGGCGTGCTGATCGTGAGCCTCGCGAACTACTACGCGGGGCCGTCCACGCTCTACCCGCTGCTCTACATGTGGGCGGCGCTCTACGCCTTCTACTTCTTCCGGCCGATCGAGGCGTTCGCTCACATGATGGTGGTGGCGGTCTCGTACGCGATCGTGCTCGTGATCCAGTCCCCCGACAGCGCGATCGTGCGCTGGCTGCTGGCGGTGGGCACCCCACTGCTCGCCGGGCTGCTCATCTCCTCGTTGCTGCGCCGGTTGAGCGATCGCGCCCAGCTGCTCGAGCGCTCGGAGACGCGCACCCGGCTCGTGCTCGACACGGCTCCCGACGCTTTCATCACGCTCGACCGCGAAGGCGTGATCCTGGGCTGGAACGCCGCGGCCGACCGGCTCTTCGGCTGGAGTGCGACAGAGGCGATCGGCAAGACGATGCGCGCGCTGGTGGTCCCGCCTGAGTTCGGCGAGCGCCACGACGAGCGCCGCCGCGCGCTGGTTGAGAGCGACTCGCCGCTCGCGACCGAGAGCTTCGAGGTGGAGTTCGTGCGTCGCGACGGGAGTCGCTTCCCGGGCGAGGCGACCGTGTCCAAGGTGGACATCCGCGGCGAGGTGTTCGTGTCGGGCTTCATCACCGATGTGACCGAGCGGCTGCGGCGCGACGCCGAGCGTGAGGCCCTTCTGCACGAGCAGGCCGCGCGCGCCGAGGCCGAGCGCGTGGCCGATCTGGTGGGGAGCCTGCAGGCGCTGGTTGACGCAGCGCTGGCGCATCGGACCCTCGACGACATTCTCCGCGAGCTGGTCGCTCAGGTGCGCGGCGTGCTGGACGCCGACGCCGCGACCATCTACCTGGCGGACGAGGACGAACAGCTCAGCGTGGGCGCAGCCGCCCCGGGCGAGATCTCCGGAGGCGACGAGTTTGCAAACACCGTGGCGGATGCTCGCGAGGCGATGCTCTCCCGCGACGACCCACCCACCGAGGGTGGGGCATTGATCGGCGTCCCGCTGCTCGCGGAGGGCGAGGTCACGGGCGTGCTTGTGGCGAGTGCCACGCCCCCGCGAGAGTTCGGCGGCGAGGACCTCACACTGCTGCGGCTGGCCGCCGAGCGCGTGGGGCTGGCCATCGCGCACGCCCGCGTGTACGAGCGCGAGCACAAGATCGCGGAGACCCTCCAGCGCAGCCTGCTGCCCGACCACCTGCCGACGCTCCCTGGGCTCGCAGTGGCTGCGCGCTACCTGCCGGCGGCCTCAGAGGCCGAGGTGGGCGGCGACTGGTATGACGTGATTCCGATGGCGGGTGGCGCCGTTGGGCTGGTGATGGGAGACGTGGCGGGCAAGGGTCTCGCCGGCGCGTCCATGGTGGGCCAGCTTCGGAGCGCGCTGCGCGCATACGCGCTCGAGGGCCACGACGGCGCGCGGGTCGTGGAGCAGCTCAACAGGCTGCTGTGGACCGAGGCTGAGGAGAGCCAGATGGCGACGATGCTGTACGTGATCGTCGACCCGGCCGCGAGCAGTGTCCGCTGGGTGAACGCCGGGCATCCGGCGCCGCTGATGGTCGTCGACGGTGAGCCGGGCTACCTGGAGGGCGCAGGGTCGGTGCCGCTCGGGGTCCTGCCGTTCCCCACCTACGAGGAGGTCTCGGCCCCGATGACCCCCGGCAGCACGCTGCTGCTCTACACCGACGGTCTCGTCGAGCGACCGGGCGAGAACATTGACGACGGCATGGAGGAGCTGGCCGCGCGCGTCCGGGAGGCGCCGGAGGACCCCGACGCCCTGTGCGACCACCTGCTCGCGACCCTCGTGCCCTCCGGCGGCGCCACCGACGACGTGGCGATCCTCACTCTGCGCAACCTGCCGGTGCCCGAGAGCTTCAGCGCCGAGTTCCCGGCGGAGCCCGAGTCGCTCGCGCCGATGCGCGCCATGCTGCGCCGGTGGCTCAGCCACGCCGGGGCCGGAGAGATGGAGATCGCGGAGATCACGACCGCCTGCGGCGAGGCCGCCACCAACGCAATCGAGCACGGAGGCGCCAGCGGGGGCACCAGTTTTCAGGTGTCGGGGCGCCGAAACGGTCGCGAGGTCGAGTTCGCCGTGCGGGATCACGGCTCGTGGCGCGAGGAGCGTCCGGGCGACCACGGCCGCGGCCTCGAACTGATGCGCACGCTGATGGATAGCGTTGCGGTCGAGCCCACACAGGAGGGGACCGTCGTCAGCCTCCGGCGGAGGCTCGGGGCCAACGGAGGATCCGCTTGATGAAAGACCTGGTGCAGATCGAGATCGAGGAGCGCGAGGGGGCCGAGGTGGTCGTGGCTCGCCTGACCGGCGAGCTCGACATCTCAGGCGCGGACGCCACCGGCCGGCGGATCGCCGAGGCCGTGCCGAGCTCCGCACGCGGAGTCGTGGTCGACATGACCGACCTCGAGTTCATCGACTCGAGCGGCGTCTCGATGCTGTTCGCGCTGGCCCGCCGCGTCGGCAGCCGCCGCCAGGAGCTGCGCGTGGTGGCGCCCGACGGAAAGCCCGTGGCGCGCGTGCTCCAGATCGTGGAGTTCGACAGGGCCGCGCCGGTGCACGCAGACCTGGACTCCGCAGTCGCCGAGATCGCCTAGGCGGCGGGACTCCGCGGCGCCGCGGTACTTCCTTGCACTGACGGGAGCCCGGTCATGACGGGGTCAGACCCCTTGAGTCCCCGATTGTTAGGGGGTCTGACCCCTTGAAGGTCCCCGCAGTAGCCGAGATCGCCTAGGCGGCGGGTGTGTGGTGAACGTTGCGCATAGCGCAACGTTTCTCTCTCACCTGGCGGGACGCCGCCCCTTCACCGCTGCTGTTCGCACCCGGGACTACGCCGGCGCTGCCGCGGTCTCCCGGATGAAGCCCAGCACCGCCCCATTGAACTCCTCGGCGCGCTCCAGCGAGAGGCCGTGGGGCGCGGCGGGGATGACGGTCAGCTTCGCGTCTGGGATCGCCTCGGCGATCTCCCTCGACTTCCAGATCGGTACGAGGATGTCGCGCTCGCCGCCGATCACCTGCGTCGGCATCGTGAGGGAGCTCAGCCGGTCGCGCGTGTTCTGGCAGCTGCATGCTGCGAGCTGGCGGCAGAAGGCCTCCGGCGGCTGCGGGTGCGGGTTCTGCAGCATCGCGGTGCGGACGAACTCGACCATGTCCGCGTTCTCGAAGAACTCCTCCGAGTGGTTCAACAGCATCAGCTCGTCCACGTGCTGCTCGCGGCTGATCTGCCTCACCCGCGCGCCCCAGACCGCGGCGAGCCTACGGGAGTACGTGCCGCCAGTCGAGAACGTGACGGCGAGCGTGAGCGTCCGGACGCGCCCGGGCGCCTGTAACGCGATCTCCTGAGCGATCGCCCCGCCCATGGACACGCCGAGGAGGTGGAAGGACTCGAGCTCGAGCTGGTCGGCGAGCGCGAGGGCGTCGCGGGCCATGTCGGCGATGTCATACCCGGGCTCGGCCATCGACGACTGGCCGACGTCGCGGTTGTCGAAGATCACCGTCCGGTGCTCGGCCGCAAAAGCCTGGATCTGGGGGATCCACGCCAGGGTGTCGCAGCTGAGGCCGTGCACGCAGAGCAGCGGCTCGCCCTCGCCATGGATCTCGTAGTAGAGCTGCTGTCCGTTTGCCTCTGCGATCGCCATGCGCGAAGCGTACTGGCTGGCCAGCCAACCTTGGTACGCTCGGCGGCCTGATGCCTGGAGTCGGAGTCGTGACCGGTGCGGGGCGCGGCTTCGGCCGCGAAATCGCGCGCGGCCTCGCGGGCCGCGGCTACACCGTCCTTGCCACGGACCTCGACGCCGAGGCCGCGGCATCCACCGCCGACGAGATCGGCGGGTTCTCGATGCAGCTCGACGTGCGCGATCCGGAGGCGCACCGCGCGGCCGCCACGGCGGCTGCCGAGCGAGGGCCGCTCGAGGTGTGGGTGAACAACGCCGGCGTGATGCGAGCGGCGAAGTCCTGGGAGCAGTCGGACGACGACGTGCGGCTTCAGGTCGACGTGAACCTGATGGGCGTGATCTGGGGCTCCCGCGCCGCGGTCGAGGCCATGCGGTCCGGGTCGGGGGAGAACCGGCACATCATCAACATCGCGTCGCTGTCCTCGCTGACCCCCGTTCCGGGGCTTGCCTTCTACGCGGCGTCCAAGCACGGCGTGCTCGGCTTCACCGGCTCGCTCCAGGGCGACCTTCTGGACGCCGGGATTCCGATCACGGTGCACGCACTCTGCCCCGACGCGGCGGACACGCAGCTGCTCCGGGAGTACGACGACGAGCCCGCCGCCGCGATCAACTGGTCAGGCCCGAGGCTGCTCACACCCGCGGAGGTGGCGGAGCACGCGGTGGCGCTGCTCGACTCGAAGACGCTGGTGCGGGTGGTCCCGCGCTGGCGCGGATGGGGAGCACGCGCCACGGCGATGCTCGGGCGCCCAGGGCTTCGGAGCGCAGCTCTGCTGCGCAGGCAGGGTGCTCGCAACCGAGCGAAAGCAATGAATGGAGGAACCACGTGACTGAGACGACGACAGTTCCCGGTACAGGATCGAATGGTGCGGCGGCCGCCGGCACGATCGAGGTGGAGAATCCGTCGACAGGGAAGGTGATCGCGAGCGTCCCCGTGGTGGCGCCCGAGCAGGTGGCCGAGCTGGTGGCGCGCGCCCGTGCCGCCCAGCCCGGGTGGGAGGCGCTCGGCTTCGACGGCCGCGCGGCGGTGCTGAAGCGCTGCCAGAAGTGGATCTCGGACAACTCGCAGCGCGTGATCGACACGATCGTCTCCGAGACCGGCAAGACGTACGAGGACGCGCTCACAGCGGAGATCGGCTACGCCGTCAGCTCGTTCGCCTTCTGGGCGAAGAACGCCGAGGGCTATCTGGCCGAGGAGCGCGTGAAGACCTCGTCGCCGTTCGCCAAGGGGCGCAAGCTGATCGTGCGCTATGCGCCCGTCGGCGTGGTCGGCGTCATCGGCCCCTGGAACTACCCGCTCACCAACTCGTTCGGCGACTGCATCCCGGCGCTGGCGGCGGGCAACGCGGTGTTGCTGAAGCCGTCCGAGGTCACGCCGCTCACGTCGATGCTGATGGCCGAGATGCTGCGCGAGTGCGGGCTCCCGGCGGACATCTTCCAGGTGATTCCCGGCTACGGAGAGACCGGCGAGGCGCTGATCGACGAGGTGGACTTCGTGATGTTCACCGGCTCGACGGCCACCGGCAAGCGAGTGATGGGGCGAGCCGCCCAGACGCTCACCCCGGTGGCGCTCGAGCTGGGCGGCAAGGACCCGATGATCGTGTGCGCGGACGCGGACATCGAGCGCGCCGCGAACGCCGCGGTGCACTACTCGATGCAGAACGCCGGCCAGACCTGCATCTCCACGGAGCGTGTGTACGTGGAGGAGCCGATCTACGACGACTTCGTCCGGCGCGTGGCCGACAAGGTGGGTGGCCTGCGCCAGGGCACATCGAGTGAGCCCGGATCCACCGACATCGGCGCGGTGATCCACCCGCCGCAGTCGGACATCGTGGAGCGGCACGTGAAGGACGCGGTGGAGCGCGGCGCCCGCGTGCTGGTGGGCGGCGGGCGCAGCGACGAGAGTGGCCACTTCTTCGAGCCGACGGTGCTCGTGGACGTGGACCACACGATGGCGTGCATGCGCGAGGAGACGTTCGGTCCCACCGTGCCGATCATGAGGGTCAGCGACGCGGAGGAGGCGGTGCGGCTCGCCAACGACAGCCCGTACGGGCTGCAGGCGTCGGTGTGGACTAAGGACACGGCCAAGGGCGAGCGCCTGGCGCGCCGGATCGAGGCCGGGGCGGTCACTGTCAACGACGCCCAGGTGAACTACCTGGCGCTCGAGCTGCCGATGGGCGGATGGAAGGAATCCGGTCTGGGCACGCGCCACGGGGCGGACGGCATCCGCAAGTACACGAAGAAGCAGAGCGTGCTCGTCACGAGCTTCGCGCCCATGAAGAAGGACCTGCACATGATGCCGTACACGCGCAGGCGCTCCGGCTTCATCGCGAGGCTGCTCAAGCTGGTCTACGGCCGCTGACAAATTTGCCGATATATCCGCGGTGCGGCACCGCTTTGCTCTCCTCGCACTGATCGCAGTCAGCGCGGCGCTCCCCGCCTCCTCGGCGCTGGGAGCCATCGCCAACCCGGCCGACAGGCTGGTCGACCTTCCGATCGACGACTACGCGTACGACAGGGCCACCGACTGCCGCAAGCGGCCCACCCCGGGCGCCCTGGCGCTCGTGGACTGGCTCGAGCGCAACGCGAAGGGAACCTTCTGGGGAATCATGCGCTGCGAGCGCTGGGGCAAGAACAGCGCCTCGCTGCACGCGGAGGGCCGTGCGGTCGACTGGCACCTCGACGCCGCGCGCCCGGCGGACCGCCGCGAGGCGCGCCGCCTGATCGACCTCTGGCTCGCCACCGACCGAGCCGGCAACGAGCACGCGCTCGCCCGCCGGATGGGGATCCAGGAGATCATCTGGAACTGCCAGTCGTGGTGGTCGGGCTCGGATGGGATGGGGAAGTACTCGGCGTGTTACACGGAGCGGGGCAAGCTGCGCAAGCGCGTGAACTACACCGAGGCGCACAAGGACCACATTCACGTGGGGCTGTCGCGGGTGGGGGCGCGTAAGCGGACTTCGTTCTGGTCTTCCCGCTAGGGCTCTTGCGGCCGTGGCCGCGGGGCCTGTCTCCGCCACCCGCGGGTGCTACGTGGACGGCCTTCGCCTGGGAATCTTTGACAGGTGGCGGGACCAGAAGCCGAGACCGAGGACGCGCCCGGGCGCTTCAGGCGTGCCCTCAATGCCCTTGCCCGCTTTGACGGCAAGGACGGTGTCGTGCGGGCCGCCCGTGCTCTTCGGACGCGGCTTCCGGGCGACCACGCGTATGGGGATCCGCTGTCGGTCGCGGGTGATGAGCCACCGCAGCTGATCGGGCAGCGCCTCGCCGCCGCCACCGATCGGCGGCCTAGTGCAGTGCGTGAGCTCGGGTTCGGTGCGATTCAGGTGTGGCAGGCGGTTTCCGAGGCGCAGGGTCGCGGGAGGGGTGATGAGCCGCTGGCGATCCTGTTCACCGATCTCGTCGGGTTCTCCGATTGGGCGCTCGACGCGGGCGACGATGCGGCGCTCGAACTGCTGCGGGCGCTGGGGCGGACAGTGGACCCGGTGATCAAGGATCGGGAGGGGCGCATCGTGAAGCGTCTCGGCGATGGCGTGATGGCCGTGTTCGACGATGCCGGCGAGGCCGTGGATGCCGCGCTCGAGGCGAGTCGCGCCGTGGCCGGTATCGACGTGAACGGCTATCGCCCAGAGCTCCGGGGCGGCATCCACTTCGGACGACCGCGCAAGCTAGGCAACGACTACTTCGGAGTCGACGTGAACGTGGCCGCCCGGGTGGCGGATGCCGCCGGTCCGGGCGAGGTGCTGATCTCGGAGGCGGTCTGCGAGCAGATCGGAGATTCAGACGTTGACCTCCGCCGCCGCTGGCGCTTCAAGGCGAAGGGCACGCCGAGCGACCTCAAGGTCTTCTCAGCCAAGCTCGATCCTTGATCCAAAAACTGCCGGCGGGCGTAGGATGGATGTGGGGGCACATATCGTCACCAGGCCCTGATCGAAGCTCCGGTGGAGGACGTGTGGGCGGTGGTGAGCGACCCGCGCACGCACCCGGAGTGGTGGCCCGACGTGGTGGACGTGCAACTCGACGAGCCGCTCGTCGAGGGCGGCGAGTACACCCGCACCTCGAAGCCGGTGCCGTTCCTCGATGCCATGGAATCGGTGTGGGTGGCAGAACGGCTCGAGGACCTGAAGGAGGCGCGCTTCCGCTGCACGGTCTCGGGGAGCTGGGCGCGCTTCACGCTCACGCCCGCGCAGGGCGAGACCTACGTCGAGCTCGAGAGTGGGATGGACCCCACGAAGCTTCGCTGGCGGCTGATTAACGCCATGGGCGGCCGCTTCCTCAAGGACTGGATCGTGAAGGTGCTGGACGCGTTGCCGGGGGAGGTGGTCGCACGACGGCTTGCACGCCGTGAGTAAGGCCCGCAGAGGGAGGGTATGTGCGGACCATCACGTCGCGGCCAGAATCGGCCGATACTGTCGAATAGGTATGGAACGCCAGCACATCGACATCTCACGCGACCTCGACGGCGAGCACGTCGTCCACGCGTGCTTCGATCTCCGCGCGGAGGAGATCGCGGCTTCCGCGCACGCCGTCGCCGCCAGCGCGGCGGAGCGCTTCCGCAACCACGAGATGTCGGCCGACGACGTGATCGAGTTCCGCGAGCTCACCGCACTTGCGGACGAGCTCGGCGAGCTCGTGGGCGGCGCCGGCACGATCGTGCTGCGTCCGGCGAGGCTCACCGCCTACCGGCATGCGCTCGACTTCTTCGTCGCCTCGCGCGACGAGGCGGAGTGGATTCGCGATGAGGATCGCGAGCCGCTCTCGATCGTCCGCAGCCTGCTGTTCCCGCTCGAAGAGCTCAGTGCCGAGGCGATGCGCGCCGCGCTGTCGCCGGCCGAGCGTCCCGTCTAGGGATACAGGTCCCCCTCCTCGCCCACCACGAAGATCGCGCTGACCGGGCAGTTGCCGGCGGCTTCCACCACCTCGCCGACCGACGCCCCGTCCGGATCCACCACGACCGCCTTGTCCTCCTCGTCGAGCTGGAAGACGTTCGGGGCGGTGTCGACACAGTCGCCCGAGCCGATGCAGAGGGAACGATCGACCGTGATCTCGATCCGGTTCTGCGGCGAGAGCTCCGGCATCAGCGCCGGCGGCGGAGCACCATCAGCAGCACGAGCCCCGCGAGGGCCAGTGGCAGAAGGGCGCGCAGTCCCGGCCCGCCGCCCGCGTCGTCATGCGGCTCGACGCCGGCCGGCATTGCGAATTCCTCGGCGGCGAGCACGTCGTGCGGCTCGCGGATGCCGGTGGGATCGCCGGGGAAGCGGTTCTCGCGCGTGCCGATCGTGAACTCCTCGGCGGCGAGGATGTCATGGGGTTCGTCGATCCCGCTCGGGTCGGGCGGGACGTTGTGCTGGCTGCGTTCAGACTCGGTCATCGTCCCTATCGTTCCAGATCCATGGATGACGCCACCCGAACCGAGCTCGAGGCCGCTGCATTCCGCAGGCTCGTCAAGCATCTGCGCGAGCGCGCCGATGTGCAGAACATCGACCTGATGGAGCTGGCCGGCTTCTGCCGCAACTGTCTGTCTCGCTGGTATCGCGAGGCGGCGGAGGAGCGTGGCATCGAGCTGGAGGACGCGAAGGCGCGGGAGATCGTCTACGGAATGCCCTACTCGGAATGGAAATCCAGGCACCAGGCGCCAGACCCGGCTGGCTGAGGCGCTCCGCGCCGCTGGCCGCGCTGCTGTGCGTGGCGCTCCTCGCCGCGGGCTGCGGGCGCGACTCGGGCGGGGTTGGCGCGCGGGACAACGCGGACGACCCCGAGGAGGTCGTGCTCACCCCCGAGGCGGCTCGCGAGGGGCGCAGGCGCCAGCTCGAGCAGCCGGAGGCTCCGCGCTCGAAGGCGCAGGTGGTGGAGCTGCTCGGCGCCGGCTCGGCCCAGAGCATCGGGGTCGATCCGACCGACGACGCGCCGAGCCCCGGCGCCCCGACCGACGCGGAGGTGCGAACCGAGCTGCGGGAGGCCCGGGCATCGCTCGCCAAGTTCACTCAGCACCTCAACTCCACCGCGTTCCTCCAGACGGGGCCGAGGGCCCGCGTCCTCGCCGACGGCACCGCCATCGCGCCCGAGAACGCTCCCGAGGTCGTGAAGCGCGTGATCATGGCCGGCAACGAGATCGCGAAGTTCCCCTACAAGTGGGGCGGCGGCCACGGCGCCTGGCGCGACAACGGCTACGACTGCTCGGGCTCCGTTTCGTTCGCGCTGGCGGGGGCGGGACTCCTGCAGAGCCCGCTTACCTCGGGCGGATTCATGAACTACGGCGCCCCCGGTCAGGGCCGCTGGATCACGATCTACGCCAACAACGGGCACATCTTCATGTTCGTCGCCGGCCTTCGCTTCGACACGAGTGGCCAGGGTCGCGCGGGCACGCGCTGGCAGCCCGAGTCGCGCTCGACCGCGGGCTTCGCCGTGCGCCACATCCCCGGCCTCTAGGTGACGAAAGAGGCCGGGCAGGTGCCGCGAACGACGCGTCCCACCCTGCTCGGACGACCGCCACGTTCTCCTGCGACATCGCCCGCGACAGTATCCCGCCGCGGGTCGGGCTGCGGGCCTACGCTTCGACAGCCGCGGCGGCCAGGGCGGGGCGGGTACGCGCTGGCAGTCGGAGCCACGCTCGACGGCGGGGTTCGCGATCCGTCACATCCCGGGCCTCTAGAGCCGCGGCGCTGGCAGCGCGTCCGCGGCGGTACTCCTGAAGGGTCATCCCGGGCGGGATGTCGCACACCTCGTAGGCGAAGGCGTTGGCGCCCATCTGCACCTCGGCGCGGATCGTGTCTGAGGGGATCAGCTCTCTCATCCGAATCGCCAACAGGACGGGCGAGCGGCCCTGTGTCTTCCCGGAGAAGCGAAACGGGCCCCGCCACGCGGGGCCCGTTCCTGTCCGGGTTGCTATGTCGGGGTTCCGTGCCTAGTAAACGACCTCACATGTCGTTCCCCTCGCCGCCGTTGAGTACGTCCGTGCCGGCGCTGCCGTACAGGCGGTCGATCGGCCACGGATACGTCCGGGAGGCAGGGTCGTGCGTCCTCCCTGGGGTTGGTTGAGGCGCACGACGTGGCTCGAAGACCCGATTTCCCGAGGGAAGAAAACGGAGCCCTCGCGCGTCTGGGGGGTGATGTGGTCTGATAGCTCCGTATGGCCCTTGCCGAGCTCACCGACGCTCAGCTCGTCGCACGCTGCCGTGCGCGCGACCAGGCCGCATGGGGAGAGCTCGTGGAGCGCTTCTCCCGCTACGTCTACGCGATCGCCAAACAGGGGTTCCGGCTGTCCGACAGCGATGCGGACGACGTGTTTCAGGAGGTCTTCGCGCGCACCTGGCAGCACCTCGACAAGCTCCGCAAGGACGACGCGATCCGGCCGTGGATCGCGCAGCTCACTCGGCGGCTCGCGATCGACAGGCTGCGTGCGGGGAAGCGTGAGCAGCCTGCGGACGAGCTGCCCGAGTCCGGGGAGGCGGACGTGACGCTCGACCGCCTGGAGGACGCGATGGACGTGCGCATGGCGCTCGCCACGCTGCCTCACAACTGCCAGGAGATCCTTGACCGCTTCTTCGCCCGCGACGAGAGCTACGAGACGATCGGGTCAGCGCTCGAGATCCCGCCCGGCACGATCGCAAGCCGGATCTCGCGCTGCCTCGGCCGGCTGCGCGAGGCGATGACGGCGCCGGAGGCGAGGGCGGCGACATGAGCTTCGACGAGCAAGAGTTGGGCGAGCTGCTGCGGCGGCTGCCGCCGGCGCCGGAGCGGCTGGTCGAGCAGGCCAAGGAGTTGCCGCTCCACTTCGGCGACGAGCCCGACGCCGACGCGGGCGGCGGCGACCAGGACGACGCGGACGCTCCGCGGTACGACGACGATCCCACGCTCCCGCCGCCTGATTACGACCCGGGCGGGGACGCGTTCGACGACGATGACCCGCCGGACGGCGAATGGGGCTGAGCGGGAGCTCCGGCTGGGGCCTCGCGGTCGACTACGGGACATCGTTCACGGCCGCTGCCGTGTTCGACGGCGCCGGTGTGGAGGTCCTCGAGGTCGAGGACTCGCCGCGGTTCCCGTCTGCGGTCCTGCTCGCTGACGACGGATCGCTGCTCACCGGCCGCGCGGCGCTTAACCAGGCCCGCCGCCACCCTGACCGCTACGAGCGCACGCCGAAGCGCCTGGTGGGTCAGCCGGCAACCCTTCTGGGAGGGCGAGCCGTCGAGGTCGTGGCGATGGTGGGAGCGGTCCTGACCAGGGTCGTCGGGGCAGCGCGGGTGCGGCAGGGGTCGTCTTCGCCTGCGTGGGTGCGGTTGACCCATCCGGCTGGCTGGGGGCCGGAGCGCTGCGAAGTGATCCGTACAGCTGCCGCTCGCGCCGGGCTGGAGCGCGTCGAGCTCCTGAGCGAGCCGGAGGCGGCCGCCTGGTTCTTCGTGGAGGACCGGCGCGGCGAGGAGCCGGTCGTCGGCGAGGGCGGCTGCGTGGCCATCTATGACCTCGGAGGCGGGACTTTCGACACGGCGATCCTGCGGCGCGAGGCTTCGGGCTTTCGGTTGGCAGGCCCGGCTGGCGGGCTCGACTGGTTCGGCGGCGAGGACTTCGACCAGCGCCTGTATGACTGGGTGCTGGGCAGGGTCTATGAGCTCAATCCGGCGGTGTGGCGTGAGCTGAGTGAGCCGCGCTCTCCGGGCTGGCGGCGCGCGCGGTTGCAGCTGCGCGAGGACGTCCGCCAGGCCAAGGAGGCGCTGTCCACGACGAACACGGTCTCGGTGCCGGTGGCGGCCGGCGGGGACGAGGTGCTCGACGTGACCGTCACGCGCCTGGACTTCGAGCGGCTGATCCGCGATGACCTCGAGGGGACCGTGGGCGTGCTCGAGAAGACGGCGCGCGACGCCGGCGTCTCGCGCGAGGAGATCGCGGCCGTGTACCTGACCGGCGGGTCCTCGCGGGTTCCACTGGCCGGCGCGCTCGCCTCGCGGTTCCACCCCCGGACCTACACGCGCCCCGATCCGAAGACGCTGGTGGTCCGCGGCGCGATCGCCGGGCACCTAGCGGCGCAGGCGCGGCCGGTCGCCGTAGAGCCACCGGTCGCGGGGCCGGAGCCGTTGGTCGCGCCGGCGGGTCCCGTGCGGGAACCGGGCGTGTCCATGCCCGAGTCGGCCGCCGCCCCGCCAGCCGAGACGCGCGCGCCCGAACCGCAAGCGGCTGCGCCGGCAGGCGCCCCACCGGGGCTCCCCGCCTGGCTCGTGCGGGACGGCCGCCCCCGACCGGTCGCGCTCGGGCTCGTGGCGCTCGCCGTGCTGGTGTTGGCGTCCGTGGCGTTCGCCGCGCTCGGCGGCGGCTCTGAGGCGCCGGCACTCGAGATCACGGCCAGCGAGTACGTCGCCGGACGTGCCGGCCTCGCCCGCGTGGCGGGCACTGTGGACCCGGCCGGCGCGCGCGTGCGCGTCCAGGGACGATCGGTCCAGGTGCGGGACGGCCGCTGGCGCACGACCGCGCGCGTCGGGTCGGGCGAGCGGGTGCGCGTGGTGGCGTCCGGCCCGGAGGGAAGCATCACCGAGATGGTGCCCGTCAGCGCCCCGCGGCTCGCCGGCACCTGGATCGTCACCCAGAGCGATGAATTCGCGAGCGACGTGCTCGGCGGACGGGTGGAGCGAGCCCGGGCGAAATGGCGATTCCGGCCGGTATGCCAGGACGGGCGCTGTACGGCCGCTGTGCTCGCCTTCCCCTCGCCAGGCGGCGCGACGCGAATCCGCCTCCGGCGCCGCGGCGCGTCGTACTTCGGCAGCCGCGCGTACACCCTGCCCCGCAGCGGCACCTGCCTCGGGCGCCCCTACGCCAGCCGCTGGACGACGAGGATCGAGCTGACCGTCACGGCATCCAAGGGCGGGGACCCCCCGCGCGCGACCCGCTTCCGCGGCGTGGCGCGGCACCGTAGCCGGCCGCCGGCTTTCGTCCCCTGTCCGGGTGGTCGGCTCGTGACTCGGTTAAACGGCCGCCCCGCTTAGGGTCAATTCTCCGCTTGCCGAGCGCCAAGGCCCGGGTTAGTCTCGCTGGGTACAAGGCTCGTGCGGCTCCAAGCGAGAGGGGTGGGGAAGATTCCGCCCCGGTCGGCCGTCGTGGGTTGGACTTATTCGATCTCTAGGAGCGGAGGAACCGTGTCGGAATACCCCTACGACGAGCTGAGTGCAGAAGTTCCGCCAGACGAGCCCGTGGCCACCGACCCGTACGTCGAGGAGCCTGTCGTCGCCGAGCCTCCGCCTCCGCCGCCCGTGGAGCCGCCACCCCCGCCGCCCGTGGAGCCGCCACCCGCGCCGCCTGTCGAGGAGCCGCCTCCGCCCCCCGTGGAGCAGGCGCCGCCTCCGCCGCCCGTGGAGGAGTCCCCGCCTCCGCCTCCCGCTGAGGGACCGCCCCCGCCGCCTGTCGAGGATCCGTCCGCCGGCCAGTCGGTGGAGCAGGTCGCGCCGGACGAGTCGCCTGTGCGTCCGGGCCAGCCCGGCTTCGAGGACGAGTCCGCCGACGAGACCGCTGCCGCCGACGAGTCGCCTGTGCGTCCGGGCCAGCCCGGCTTCGAGGACGAGTCCGCCGACGAGACCGCTGCCGCCGACGAGTCGCCTGTGCGTCCGGGCCAGCCCGGCTTCGAGGACGAGTCCGCCGACGAGACCGCTGCCGCCGACGAGTCGCCTGTGCGTCCGGGCCAGCCCGGCTTCGAGGGCGACGGGCTTCCCGGCGACGGGCTTCCCGGCGACGGGCTTCCCGGCGACGAGCTCGCCGGGGAGGACCTCACCGACAGCCAGTCTCCCTTCCCCACCGGCCAGCCCGGCTTCGGCGAGCTGCCAGAAGACGGCTTCGTCTTCGAGCCCACGGACATGTCGTGCTGGTGCACCACCGGCCTGCCGGAGGAGTGGACCGAGTGGACCCCGCCGGTGGAGCCCTCCCCCGAGTCATGGACCGACGAGGGCTACTCCACCGAGTGGGGTGTCGTTGAGCCCGAGTGGGCAGTGGGCGGCGAGGATCCGCTCACCGTCACCGACCCCGGCCACCCGCTCACCGGCGTCCTCGGCCCCGGGCACGCGGCCGACGTCCATTGGGCGGACCAGGGCGACACCCAGTACTGCGGCCTCTACAGCGTCCGCTCGATCCTGTCGGAGCTCTACGGCAAGCCGGTCGACATGGATGAGATGGTGCAGCGCGCCACCGCCAACGCCTGGTTCGTGTACGAGAACGGCGAGGTCAAGGGCATCCGTCCCAGGGACATCGACGACATCCTCGCCAGCTACGGCGTGGGCAGCACCCAGTTCGGTGGCCCGGACACTGCGACGGTGGCTGACCGCGACGCCTGGAATGCGCTGAACACGGCCCTGACCAACAACCAGCGCGTGGTGGTCGGCGTCGACGGTCGCGAGTTCGACCAGGGCCGCGACGTCGGAACCGCTGCCATCGACATGGACCACTTCGTGGCCGTGACGGGCGTTGACTACGGGCGCGGCGTCGTGATCGTGAACGACTCCGCGCGGAGCGCCGGCCTCGAAATCCCGCTGGACGTGTTCTTCAACTCGTGGAGGGACAGCAACTTCTCGCTGACCACCACGAATACGTCCATGCCGGGTGACGGAACCGCCGCCCCGCCAGTCGAGGGTGGACCGGATCCGGACGCCCCCGGGATCTCCATAATCGGCACCACGCTCACCCCCGAGCCGGGTGAGCCCGGCGAGCCGGGCGAGATCTCCGGGCCGGGCGAGGACCCGGGAACGATCACCGGCGATCCGACGGGCCCGGCGCCCTTGCCGCAGGAGCTCGGCACCGACGGCGAGCCCGGTGAGGCCGGCGAGGCCACGAAGGTCATAACAGCCGAAGGCCCCGGGGACGGCTCGGCCGACCCCGAGGCCCGCGATTTGGTGGGCGACGGCGTCGCGCGCCCGACCGCGCTCCTCGGTGACCTGTCACCGGGCTTCGGGGATGCCGACCTCTCCAACGTCGGCAAGTCTCTCGATCTCGGCATGGCGGACGGCCTGCTCGACTCGATCCTGCCGAACGGGATTGGCGACAGCGTGGCCGGGGACGACGGCGTCTTCGACGCGGTGATCGACCTGCTCGGCTCGATTGACGACGCGATCGTGGATCTCGCGAAGGGGATCCTTTCGTTCACGACGGATATGGGGGGGATCCGCACATGATCTCGGTCACTACTGCGGAGGCTTCCCGGCCCCGGGTGGTCGCGCCGCCCGGCTGGACGATCGGCTCGACCGAAGTTGTCTCTCCGGGTGGTGAGACGGCCGTGCGGGTCATTAGGCTGGACGTGGGCCCGGAGGACACGCTCGAGGCACTGGCCGAGCGCGAGGGAGCCCGGTTGGCGGGCGAGCTGCCCGGTTATCAGCAGGAGTCGCTTGAGCGTCGCGAGACGTCCGCGGGCGAGGTGCTGGTGCGGGCCTACAGCTCGAACGGGCGCGCCGAGTTGCGACATGGGCTCCAGGTGATCGCGTCGAGCGGCGCCATGGCTACGCTCGACGCCACCGCAGCGGCGAACGGCGTTCTCGACTCGGTCGTCGAGGCCGTGGCCGCTTTCGCGTTCGGCGCGCCGCGTGGTCTCTCCGGCGCCTTCAGCGTCGAGGAGCTGACCGCGCTCGCCGAGCTGGCCGGCGCGCCAGCGTTCCCCGGGACTGGGGAGCACGGCTTCGAGAGCGAGCGCGAGCGAGCGGCTGCGCTGCGCGGCCTCCTGGCTCGCGGCACGCTGCGTCCGGACGGCGCGGGTCGCCCAGTGCTGGAGCCGCTCGACGAGCGGACGGTCCAGACCGCGCTGAGCCCGAACGCGGTCGTGGACCTTGAGCGCGACGGGCAGCGCTGCCTCGTCTATGTGGGAGCCGAGCTCTCGGTGGCGCACTCGGCTGGCGGCCAGGGTGTGCACATGCTCGAGCCGCTGCCGACCGTTCTACTCGGCAGGACCCTGCGGGCGCTCGCCGGCCTGGGCGCCGGTGGAACGGTTTCGCCGGGCCGTGTTCGGGTGATCCGCTCCTCAGAGCCGGATGGCGAGGCCCAGTGGGGCGCGGGCGAGCCGGCCTCAGAGGTGTCGGCCCGCCTCAACGCGCTCGCGGCCACCGCCTCCGGGGGCGCGGGTTGACGCGCGGGCGCGCGGGCTGCTGTGACCGCATCGTCGAGCTATGCGACGAAGCGGAGCAGCGTTTGCAGGGCGAGGAGGCGCGCGCGGCCGTGCGCGCCGTCCGGTCGCAGCTCGCCGAGCCGCTTCGCGTGGCCGTCGCCGGCCGGGTGAAGAGCGGGAAATCCACGCTCGTCAACGCGCTGTTGCGCCACAAGGTTGCCCCCACCGCCTACGGGGAGTGCACACGCGCCGTCACGTGGTTCCGCTTCGGGTACCCGCCGCAGGCGAGTCTCGTCTTCAGGGACGGCGGGACTCGGCGGCTGCCGCTGGAACAGGGGCAGCGTCTGCCCGCGGCGCTCGGCGCGGACCCGGCCGACCTCGCGCGCGTGGACGTGGAGCTCTCCAGCGCCGCGCTGGAGGGGATGACCGTCATCGACACCCCCGGGCTCGAGTCGGCCAACACGGAGTACAGCGCGGCGACGCGGCGCACGCTCGCCGTGGGCGTTGGGCTGCGGCCTGGCGCCGACGAGGACGGCGCGGACATCTCGATCCGCACCGAGGAGGCCGCGGGCAAGGCCGATGCGCTCGTGTTCGTCCTCACCGGCGCTGCCCGACGCGACGAAATCGAGGTGCTCGAGAGCTTCCGGTCCCACCTCGGCGGGCTTCACGCGTCGGCCGTCAACACGCTGGTCGTGCTCAACAAGGCGGACCTGGTGGGCGACGACGGCGCCGACCCGCTATCTCAAGCCAGCGTTCTCGCCGAGCGCTACGCCGAGCGGCTCGGGCCGCTGGCCGCGGCCGTGATTCCCACCGTGGGGCTGATCGCCGAGAGCCTCGAGGCAGGGATCTTCAACGAGGCCCACGCGGCCACCCTCCGCGGGCTGGCTGCCGAGGAACCCGGCATGCGGGCGCGGCTGCTCGACAACGCGGACTGGTTCCTGGACCTGCCGGCCGCTGCTTCGCGGCGCGAGCGCCAGGAGTTGCTCGATGTGCTGGGGCTGCACGGCATCCGCCTCTGCGCGGGGTTCGTGGACGCCGGTCGCACCAGCGTGGCCGCCCTGCGCGAGGAGCTCTCGAGGCTCACGGGCATCGACCAGCTGCGCGCGTTTCTCGCGGACCTCTTCGCGCGCCGTGCCGACGTGCTCAAGGCGGCGACCGCGCTCGCCGACCTGGAGCGGATCGCCGCGACTGCGCCCGAGAGCGACGCGGCCTGGCTGAAGCGGGCGGTCGAGCGCACGAGGCTCGACCCGGCGATGCGCGCCCTCGCCACCACGTGGGCCTTCGCGCGCGTGGCGGCCCGCGGAACGGACCTGCCGGCCGACCTCGCCGCGGACCTGCGCCGCGTGGCGCTCGCGGGGGGAGTCGCGGACATGCTCGGGCTGCCCGAGGATGCGCTCCCCGACGAGCTCCAGCAGGCGGCCGCGACGGCGAGCGCGCGCTGGCGCCGCTTCGCCAACGAGTGCGCGCGCAGCGACCAGGAGCACGTTGCGGACGTCATGTGCCAGCAGTATGCGGCGCTATGGCAGCTCGCGGCGGAGCCCGTCCGAGAGCCGGCGTGACCGGCGCCCTCGACATCGAGACCGCCGCGCGCGACAGGACCCTGCTCGTGGAGCTCTGTGTGGACCTGCACGACCGACTCACGAGCGCGGGACTGCGCGACAAGGTGAGACTCGGCCTCGGGCAGATCGGCGTGGACCTCGTGGACGCGGAGGGCGAGCCCTTCGATCCCGCCGCCCACCAGGCTCTCGGCGAGGTCGAGACCACCGACTCGGCGCTCGACGGGATGGTCGCCGCGACCCAGCGGAGCGGCTATCGAGACCACGGGCGCCTGGCCCGCGAGCCGGCGGTGCTCGTATACCGAGTTGCCGATGACCGTAACCGGGGCTGACGTACGCAGCACTCCGAGCCCGCTGACGGCACAGGCGGTCGCGCTCGCGCGTCGCACGGCCAAGCTCGCACGCGAGGCCGGGCGCGACGAACTGCTCGAGGACCTGAGCCGCGCACTCGACGCCGGGCCAGCAGCGCGTGTGAGCGTCGTCGTGTGCGGCGAGCGCGACAGCGGGAAGCGCGCGGTCCTCAACGCCCTCCTCGACCGGCCCGGACTGCTTCCTCTCGACGACGAGGCCGCCACCACGGCGCCGATCCTTGTCCGGAGCGTGGTTCCGGAGGAGGGCGAGCGCCTCCTAGCTCATCCGCTGAACGGCTCGCCGGTTGAGCTGCCGGTGGACCAGCTCGCCGAGGCTTCGAAACAGGCCGTGGTGGCCGAGCAGGGAACCCGCTATCTGGAGCTCGTGCTGGAGCACCGCGTGCTCGCGGCGGGTCTTGTGCTCGTGGACGCCCCCGGCCTCGGAGGGCTCGCGCGCGCCGGCGGGCTCGCCGCGTTGTCGTCGCTGAACGGTGCCGACGCTGCCCTGCTGGTGATCGACGGCGGCGCGCCGATCAGCCCACTCGAGCTTGAGTTCGTGCGCCAAGCCGCGGAGCGGGTGGAGGACGTCGTCCTCGCCCTGGACCGCAACGATCGCCAGCACGGCTGGCAGGAGGTCGCGCGCGAGACCGATGGGCACCTGGCGTCGATCGCCGGACTGCGAGGGCGCTCGGCGGTGCTGCCCACGTGCGCCCGCATGAAGTCGCGCGCGGACGGGATGGCGCAGGAGGACGGCGCGACGGAGCTCGCAACCGAGCTCGTGCGGTCGAGTGGAATCCCCGAGCTGGGCACTCGGCTCGAGCGCCTGGCGGCCGAGCGCGCCGGAGCCCTGCTGGCCGCGCGCGTTTCGAGGCTCGCCGACGCCCTGCTTGAGCGGCTGGCCGCGCGCGAGCAGGAGCTCGCCCGGGGTGCCGACAAGTCGAGCGACGAGCTGCGCGAGCGGATGCGCTCGAGGCAGCAGGCCAAGGAGGACTTCGCGCGCGACCTTCCGGCGCTGCGCCGCCGCCTGAACAACGAGCTGCGCCTCGTCCAGAAGGACGCGGACGCGGCCTCAGTCACCCGCCTCAACGAGATGCGGCGGGCCTTTGACAAGCGCCTCGCCGAGGGAGACAAGGGAGGAGACTTCGCGGAGGAGCTCGAGGCCGAGCTCCTGAAGGCGCTCGAGGACTCGCTTGCGGACGTCCGCCGGCGCATGGAGACCTGCGCCGGTGAGATCGGCGGCCTCCTCATGGCACATGGTGCGGAGCTCGAAATCGACGGCGGTTCGCTCGACCCGGGCGCAGCCCCGCATCTCGTGGCTGTGGAGCCGACGCCATCGGCAAGCGGACGCAGCGAGTGGATGAGCCGTGCGCCCTTCGCGGTCGGTGCCCTGGTGCTGAATCCGATTTACGCCGTGGTGGCGGTGGCCGGTCTCCTGTTCGACCGCCACCGAGTGCAGCGCCGGGCGCAGCGCGAGCAGCTCTCGCGCCAGCTCGTCGAAACGGTGAACGAGGCACGCGCGCAGCTGTCCGTTGCGGTCCACCATGCCCTCGTTAACGGTCAGTCGGCGCTCACGGAGGCGTTCGAGGAGGTCGCGGTCCGCCGTCGTGACGAGCTGGAGGAGGAGACGGCCGCGGTGAAGGCGCAGGTCTCGCTCTCGGAGGCTGAGCGCACGCGGGTGGCGGCCCAGGCCCAGGAGCGCATGGCGCGCATCGCGAACCTGCGCGAGCGGGTCGCCGAGACACGTCGGGGAGCGCTTGGCGCGCTTCAGGGCGGGCGCTCGAGGCGGGTCGCGGAGGGCCAGCCGGCATGAGCGCGGACTGGGGCCTCGCGATCGACTACGGCACGTCATTCACGGCCGCCGCGATTTCGAGCGGCGACGGCCTGGAGGTACTGGAGGTGGAGGACGCGCGCCGCTTCCCATCGTCCGTACTCGCCGCCGAGGACGGCACGCTCGTCGTGGGTCGCGGCGCCCTCAACCAGGCGCGGCGTTTCCCCGAGGCCTTCGAGCGCTCGCCGAAGCGCCTCCTCGGCCAGCCGGCTGCGCTGCTGGGCGGGCGGGCGGTGGAGGTCGTGGGCATGGTCGGGGCGGTGCTGGAGCGAGTGGTCGACGCGGCCAGGGTCCGGCAAGGATCATCTTCGCCGAGTTGGGTGTGGTTGACGCATCCGGCCGGCTGGGGTCCCGAGCGCTGCGATGTGCTTCGGCTGGCCGCCTCCAACGCCGGTTTGGAGCAGGTCGAGCTCCTGAGCGAGCCCGAGGCGGCGGCGTGGTTTTTCGTCGATGACCGTCGCGGGGAGGAGCCGGTCGTCGGCGAGGGCGGATGTGTGGCTGTCTACGACCTCGGCGGGGGCACGTTCGACACGGCGATCCTGCGGCGCGAGGGCGGTGGGTTTCGGTTGGCCGGCCCCCCGGGCGGGTTGGACTGGTTCGGCGGCGAGGACTTCGACCAGCGGCTCTACGACTGGGTGCTGGGTCGGGTGTATGAGCTCGACGTGGAGGTATGGCGGGAGCTGAGCGAGCCGCGCTCCCCAGGGTGGCGACGGGCGCGCTTGCAGCTGCGCGAGGACGTGCGCCAAGCCAAGGAAGCACTGTCGACCGTGCCCCACGTGAGCGTCCCGGTATCGAAGGGCGAGGAGGTCCTCGACGTAGAGGTGACGCGGCGCGAGTTCGAGAACCTGATCGAGGCGGACCTGCGCCGGACCGTTGACATCCTCGAGAAGACCGCGCGGGACGCGCACGTCTCGCACGACGAGATCGCCGCGGTGTACCTGACCGGCGGCTCGTCCCGAGTCCCGCTGGCCGCCGCGCTCGCCTCGGAGTTCCACCCGAACACCTACACGCGGCCCGACCCGAAGACGCTGGTGGCACAGGGTGCACTCGCGAAGCCGCGGGAGGCCGTGCCGGTCACGATCCCCGCGCCGGCCGCGGCTCCGGGGCCCGCGGCACCCGCGCCGCCGCCCCCGAAGGCGCCCGAGCCGCTCT
Organism: uncultured Thermoleophilaceae bacterium; assembly: GCA_963774755.1. Lineage (GTDB taxonomy): Bacteria > Actinomycetota > Thermoleophilia > Solirubrobacterales > Thermoleophilaceae > JACVRW01. The sequence continues at coordinate 45,207 of CAVZGG010000022.1, forward strand.
GCCGACGCCGGCCGCGCGTGGCCGGTCGCCCCGGGGTCGGCCGCAAGCTCACGGTCAAGACGGGGAGCTGGGCGCCGGGGGTGCGGCTGTCGGTTCAGTGGCAGCGGCGCGAGGTGGACGGCGACGACTGGCAGGAGATCCCGAACGCGACCGACACCACGTACGACCTCACCGACGCCGACGCCGGCCGGATGCTGCGGGCGCGCGTGTCTGGAACGGACGGCACGCGAACGGAGGAGGCACATTCGAGCCCGGTCGGCCCGGTGAAGGCGGCGAAGCCCGCGAAGGCGCCAAAGCCCGCGCGTCGGAAGGCCACCGAGTCCGTGGCACCCGCCGCGGCTGCGGCAGGTGCAGCAGCGCGCGTCGCCGAGCCGCCCCCGGCCGAGTCGACGCCCGCTGAACCCCCCGGCCGCGAGAGCCCGCCCGCGCCCCCGCCCAAGCCCCCCGCTGAACCGTCGCGGGACCCTGCGCCGGAGCCGGCGTCCGGTTCGCGGCGCCCGCCCGGGCCCGCCCGGGCCCGCCGGGGCGCGGCGTCCGAGCCGGCCGCCGCCGACGCCCCCGCGGCGTCGCGCGGGCGCACGGCCCCCAAGCCGAGCCGCCGCCGTGGGGCGCGCGAGCAGGAGCCGGCCAAGGTTGCTGCCGCCAGCAAGCCGGCCCCCGCCGGGCCGCCGCGGCCGAAGGGCGCGCGCCCTCGCGCCGGCCTCCCGCTCGCGCTGGCGGCCGGCGTTGCCGGCGCGGCCGTGCTGGGCTTTGCGCTCGGCGGCTCGGGCTCCTCCGGCACAGAAGCGGCCTCGCCCGCTTCCTTCAAGGGCGTCCTTCAGAACGACTCCTTGGCGCTGCGGTACGGCGACGGTTGGCGTCCCCTCCGCGACGCCACCGCAGTCGGCCCGCGCGTCTCGGATCCAGTGGGGCTCGCCGCGCGCGACGGCTCCGGCCGCCTCGTGGCGGGCATGACGCAGGCAGAGGGACCGACGCTGCTCCCGGCCTCGTTCCTGAGCCGCCTGGACGAGCCGCCCGCCACGGACGACCCCGTGCGGCTAGGGAAGAGCGACGCATTCCGCTACGCCGAGCTGCAGCCGAAGGGCAGCGAGCGCAGGGTGCGGCTCTACGTCGCCCCGACCAGCGCAGGTATCGCCACGATCGAGTGCTCGGCGCCCGCCGCCGGGGCCGACGACTTCTGGCCGACCTGCGAGACCGTGGCCACCACCCTCCGGCTCCGAGACGGCCGCCCGCTGCCGCTCGGTCCCAGCGAGCCGTACGCGAAGCGCTTGAGCTCCGCCCTCGGCCGCCTTGCCACCACGCGCACCCGCGAGCTGGCAGCGCTCCGCAAGGCCGGCCGCCCGGCCGGGCAGGCCGCGGCGGCCTCGTCGCTCGCGGACGCCTACCGCCGCGCGGCGAGCGCGCTCGACAAGGGGAATGCCCCGCCACAGGCCGCCCCCGCCGCCCGCCGGATCGTCACCACCTTGCGCTCGACCGCGGCCGCGTACACGGACCTCGCCACCGCGGCGCGGGCCGACAGCGAATCGCGCTGGAACGCCGCCCGCCGCACCGTCAAGCGCCGCGAGGCGGCGGCGCGCCGGGCCGTCGGTGGGCTAGAAGACCTCGGCTACAAGACCGGCTGACTGACGCGCTCAGTTAGTGGTAGTTGAGCTTGTCGGCGGTGGCCCGGTCGTGGTCGCCGCCGTGGGTCCTGTGGTCGATGTCGCCGTCGGCCCGGTCGTGTCCGTCGACGTCGTGCTGGTGCTCGTGGCTGTTGCCGTGTCGCTCGTGACCGGTCCGTTCGTCCCAGTGGTGTCCGGCGGCGGCTTCAGCCCGGGGATTGCGCCGCTCGTGCCGGTCACGGCGCCAACCGCCGGTGAGTTGTCCCCTACCTCCGCCCCGGCTGCCGACCTTACCGCGGTCGTCCGCGTGGGCTCGCGCCCGCTCCGCCCGACGGCGAAGAACGCGCCGAACGCGAGCAGCGCGAGCACCAGGCCCGCCACCGCCAGCCTGCGGTTGCCGGGCGAGCTCAGGATGGGCACTTCACCTTGACCCCGCGGACGTTCAGGCAGCCAGGGGTCGAAAGCACCGATGACCCTCGGATCCGGTAGGTCTCGCTTTTTCCGATCCACTCGGCGGACGGCGGCAGCACCTTCACGACCAGCTTCGCTCCGCTCTTGAGGACGTGACCGCGGAACAGCCCGGTGAGGACGAACGCCTTGGTCCTGCGCCGCACGGGGATCTTCTTGGACTTGAAGGGGCAGCCCGACCCGGAGCAGGACATCCTGATCCGCGAGCCCTTGAGAGCCGGCTTAATCTTCATGATCGAGACTGCGGCACCTCCGGGCTTCCCCGACCAGTTGTCGGTGATGCTCGAGGGCAGTCCGATCGCCTTCGCCTTGCCGCCCTTGCAGTCCTCATTGAGATTGTTGCCGCGGACGTCGCGTGCACCGGGATGGATCCGGAAGCCAACGCCAGGGGTGTCGTTGCAGTCGTAGTTCGTGGGCTTCGGGTCGGGGATGGGGTCGCTCATTCGATAGCCGTCCCCGTCCTTATCGTGTTCCTTGTACCGGTCGCAGTTCTCGTCGACCCCGTTGTTCACGATTTCAGGCTTGGCTGGGTTGATGTCACGTGTCGTGTCGTCGCAGTCCCTGCCCTGGCACGTTGCGCGATTCTCATCGAACACGCTGTCGTCATCGCGGTCACAATCCCGATCGAAGATCACGTGAAGCGCAAAGTTGCCCTGATTCGGCTGTCCCGCCGATACGGGGACACCCCCGACCTGGACGAGCACGGTCTCTCCGGCTTCCAACTTCGAACTCGCGGCCGCCGACAGGACCGCCGGCGAACTCCCGTCGCACGCGACCCTGGTGTTTCCCTTGTAGATGCCGACAGCCAGCTTGAATCGGCTTACGTGAAAGGTCACGTCGCCGTATTCGGGCGCGACGTACCGGAACCAGACGGTGCTGTTGTAGCTGGTGCCCTCGCAGCTGAGGTTCTCGCCGCCGACCTCCGACGCTCCGATGTTCGACTTGTCGTACGTCCCCGGTGTGACGGTCTCCGGATAGTTGGACAGGTCGTTTGAGAGCACGGTGATATCGAAGAGGCCCTGCGAAGCGGTACCGGCGCCCGAGTTCCAGAACCCGCCGACCTGAATCAGGTGGTTCGCGCCCGCGGTCGAGTTGAAGGTCAGGAAGCTGTCCCGAGTGGTCGCAGTTGCATCGTCGTTGCAGTCGATAGCGTTGTTGTTGGAGTCGTAGGCCGCGACCATCGGATCGAATGTCCCCTGCCTCGCGACCGTCACATTGAGCGGACCTCCCGTACCGGGCACCCGGAACCACACTGTCGATCCCATCTCCCCGGTGTTGTTGTCGTTGCAGAAGAGCGGCCCGTCGTTCGTGTACGGCTCTTCGAACCCGGGTTCGGTCCCGTGCGTCGCGTCGACATTTGAGTGGTTGATCGTTTCGAGGTTCAGGGCGAGAGAGGACGGGTTGTTCCAGAAATCGTTGGCGGGGGCCACCGCGCTGGCCGTCGCAGGCAGCAGTGCCCCCACGACGAGGGTGGCGAGGATGGCTGCTGTGATCTGGAGACGGCTGGCACTACGCACGGGACCGTCCCTCCTTTCGAGGGTCGAGGATGTCCTGGGGAATAACGCGCTCGCTCATGCGGCGCTTCTGGGCTAGTACGGCGGCTCGAACGGCCGCGGGTGACAGGAAGGTCAGGTAGAGGACGAGCATCGTCCAGCTGAAGAACCCCACGCGCAGCGTGAGGTCGATACCGAGGTGTAGGGCGGCTCCGGCGGCGAGCACCCAGGGGCGCAGGCGCCGGTTCCAGACGAGGACGGCGATGGCGGCCTCGGTCGCCAGCACGCCGTAGGTCATCAGGTTCGCGAGGATCTCCGAGCCGGCGATCGCGGCGGGCAGCTCGAAGCGGGCCAGGTCGTCGAGCCGCAGCGCGTAGGAAACGGCGGTCCCGTCGTTCCAGGCGTCGCCGCGCAGCTTCGCCCACACGGTCGCCAGGTAGACCACGGAGAGCTGGACCTGCATCAGCCGCAGCGCCCACGGCGCGCGGCGCGGGAACTCCCAGAACGTCTCGTTGGCCCGCCGCCAGCGGTCGAGCGAGAGCGCAGCGCCGGCGGGCGCGAACATCATGCAGAAGGCCACGATTCGGAGCAGGCTGTCGCCCGAGTTGAACACGAACGGGTTGCGGCGCTCGAGCGAGATGAGGCAGACGAACACCAGGACCGCCGCGAGGCGGGTCCATTGCCCGATCGTGAGGCAGCAGGCCGCGAGGAAGAGCACGGTCATCAGCGCGGTCACCGCGAGCCGTCCGTTCGCGAAGTCGAGCGCGCTCCAGGCTGCCGCCGACTCCCCGTCGAAGGTCGTCACGGGCACGAGGCCGTGGGGCCCGAAGAAGTCGAGCGCGTCGGCCGCGAGCGTCACGGTCCATGCGATCACGACGAGACCGAACGCGATCCGGACGACCGCCAACGTGGACGTTTCCTCCGGCTCGAACCAGAACCGATCCCAGCGCTCCACCGCCCTGCTCATCGTCCCGCTCCCCTGTCAGGCAGCGGCAGGTCGTAGAAGGCGTAGCTCTTCCAACCGGGGGCGGGACCGGCAGCGCCCGGGGACGGCAGGTCGCGCCAGCGTCGGACGAGCGTGACCGAGATCGGCCGCGTCCCTTGCCGGCTCATCTCCTCGGCCACGAAGAGTGCCGCGGGCCTCCAGAGCGTGTTGCTGCGCACGTTCTGGATCGCGTTCTCGACCCACTTGAGCCAGCGGTAGTCCCAGGATGAGCCGACCAGATTGTCCCCGGCCGGCGGCCGCCAGACCGCCACGTGCCCGTCGGCATAGGTCACGCGTGCGTGGAGCTCGATGCTCGCGCGGCGAGGGTCGGGTGCGAACACGCGCCAGTCCTGGTCCATCCCGGTCGCCACGAGGTAGGGGCCCGCCACGCGCATCGCCTCGCCGCGCAGGTGTGACTCAGGAAGGTTCGTCACCACCACGGCCGCGAGGGTGGCGAGCAGGAAGCCGCTGATCAGCAGCCTCCCCGCGCGCCGCGCTTCGAAGCGCTCCTGGATGGTTGCGCCCGCGACCGACATCGCCTACGGCGCCAGGTTCCCCCGCGGAACCGTGACGTTCGAGCCGGTGAGCGGGTTGAAGCGCATCTCCATGCCGGTCGGAGTGAACATCGCACTGCCCATGCGGTCGAACGCGGCCATCGAGGCCTGGAAGCCGAGCAGGTTCCCGGCGGGGGCGTCGCTCCGCGGACCGCTTCTCAGCAGGTCGAGTATGTCCCTCCCGAGCGGGTTGGGGTCGGCGTAGATCTCTGCCAGCGTCGGCGACACCGCGCTCACCTGGGCGAGCGTCGGCGCCATCGTCATGCTGGGCGCGATTACGAGCACGTCGTTCGGGTTCGGCAGTCCGCCTGGCGCGAGCGTGAAGGTCACGCCCTCCGTCGGCACGGGCGTGTCCGAGACGATGTTGAACGTGACGCCGCCCTCGCTGGCCGGCGCGGACTCGACCACGACCTGTGGCAGCACCCGCGCCACCTCCTGCGGCACCGCTTCCTGCGGGACCGCAACCGGCGTGCCGACCTGCTGGCCCTCGTACGCGTAGTTCAGTGCGGTGCTGATCGGGAGCGGGTCGGACCACTGGCCGTCGTCCGAGCAGCAGCTGACGCTGTCGGGCTCGCCCGACCCGGTGCTGTCGTAGTACATGAGGTCAGCCTGGCCGCTGTCGGTGGTGTCGAACATCCACGTGTCAGCCTCGCCATCGCCGTTGGCGTCGAGCGTGGCGACGTCGGCCCGGCCGGTGCCGGTGGTGTCCATCCCCGTCAGCTCGTACACAGACCCGCTTCGGTCGGTGAATTCGAGCGGGCTCTCGGCCGGCTCCGCCGGCGCCATGCAGCAGCCGGACGGGTTGCCGGAGCTGGCCCACCAGTCGCCGAGTGCGGCCTCGCCATTGGCGGGCAGGCCGTCCAACGGCAGCGCGCTCGTGGACGGCCCGAACTCGGCCTGCATCGTCATCCCGAGCACGTCGAAGGGCTGGCCCTCGACAGAGGTCATCGCGAAGTCGCTCGCCCGCCAGGACTCCTCAAAGGCGTCGAGCGGGATCTGGAACGGCGAGTTCGCGGCCGAGTCGGTCGCGAGCACGGCGCCGCTTGAGCGATCCACGCCGGTGATCGCGACGGACAGGTCGCCGTCGTTGCCCGGGTATCCGGGCTGGCCGAGCGGAAGCACGACCCGGCGGTCCTGGGCCAGCGCCTCGTCGAGGCGCTCCCACGCGTTGTCCTCGCCCGTGGTCAGGCTGCTCTCGATGCCGTAGCTGCCGAGCAGCTCGCTGAGCGCGTCGACGGGAGTGCCGCGGACGTCGCCCTCCTCGTCGAACGTGAGCCAGCCGCCCTCGGCGGCGCGCGAGACGATCTCCTCCTGCTCGACAGGGCGCCCCGAGGTCTCGGAGACGATCGTGTGCGCGCAGCAGATCGCGGAGTAGCCCGTCTCGGCCTCGGGGTCGAAGCGGACATCGAAGGGCCGGCCGGGCCCGACGACCGAGTCGAGCGGCACCTCGCGCTCGCTCACCGGGAACGGCGGGTCGTCCGCGCCGGGCTGGCCCGGGCGCATGACGTCCGCCGCGTCGCTCTCGGAAGCGAGGTCATCGCCGGCAAGCTCGTCCGCGCCCGGCTGGCCCGGACGCATGACGTCCGCGGCGTCGCTCTCGGCCGCGACTTCGTCTGCCGGGGCGTCGAAGGTCGGGCGGCAGGCCGTCCGGCCCGGCGGGCGGTGGCGGGGGCGGAGCCTGGAGCTCAGCCGAGGGGTCGGGCTCGGGCGCCGGCGGCGGTGCGGGCTCTGATTGCTCGACGTCAGGCGGCGCCGCGGTCTCCTCGACGGCGGGCGGCTCGGGCGGCAGCTCGGCCGGCGACGGGCGGCGGAGGCGGCGGGGCGTTCGGAGGCGGAGGAGGCTCGGACACGACAGGCTCCTCGTACTCGTAGGAGCTGTCGAAGCTCTCCTCCGGCGGCAGGTACTCGCTGTTGCTCACGGCTCACCTCCGAATCTGGTTGACCTGCCACTTGACGGCCGACGGACGGTCCGTCTTCCTTGACTATGCGACGACATCGCTACGGGAACGTGCTTCCGCGCGGAACGTCGATCGTCGAGCCGGTGAGCGGGTTGAAGCGCCGCTCGACTCCCTCCGGCAGGAACATCGAGTTGCCGATGATGGACTGGTGCGCGTACGCGCGCTGGAGCCCGAGCCGGAGCGAGTGGACATCGGTGAAATTGGGGTCGAGCCGCGGCGCCGGCCTGCTGGTGTCGATCGGAGGCAGGTTCCACTCGACGGGCGCCGAGTTGAGCTGGTCCGCCGTCGGTGCGTACGGGCTGGGCACGACGACGTACTCGCCGCCCTGTGGCTGCGGGTCGGTGATCACCAGGCTGACGCCCTCGGTCGGCTGGTCGTATGTGATGACGAGGTTCGCGCCCGTGCTGGCGAGTTGGTCGCCCGACACGGTGAAGTTGGCCGTTGCCTCACCGATGGAGACGGGCACCTGGTTCGCCGGGATCGCGACCGGCGTGCCCGGCTGCATTTCGGGCAGCGCGTAGTTCAGCGCCGTGGTCAGGGGGAGCGGGTCCGCCCACTGGCCGTTGTCGGCGGAGTAGCTGACGCTGTCCGGCTCGCCTGTCCCGCTGCTGTCGTAGTAGAGGAGGTCGGCCTCACCGGTGCCGGTGGTGTCGAACATCCAGGTGTCGGGGACGCCGTCCCCGTTTGCGTCGAGCGCGGCGAGGTCGGCCTGGCCGGTGCCGGTCGTGTCGATGCCGGGCAGCTGGTGCACGGATCCGCTCTGGTCTGTGAACTCGAGCGCCGTCGCGGCGGGCTCGGTGGGCGCGACGCAGCACCCCACCGGCTCGGCGGCTGTCGCCCACCAGTCGCCCAGCGCGGCCCCACCGCCGACGACCATGCCGTCAAGCGGCTGCGCGGTGCTCGCGAGGCCGATGTCCGCGTGCATGGTCATGCCGAGCACGTCGTACGGCGCATCGTCGACCGAGGTCATCGCGAAGTCGCTCGCGCGCCAGGACTCCTCGAACGCGTCGAGCGGGATCTGGAGCGGCGAGCCCTCGGCCGAGTCGGACGCGAGGACGACTCCACCCGCGCGGTCCACGCCAGTCAGTGCGACGGACACGTCCTCGCCGTAGTGTCCAAAGCCGGGCTGGTCGAGCGGCAGGATGACGTGGCGGTCCGCGGCGAGCGCGCCGTCGAGACGCTCCCAGGCGTCCTCCTCGCCGGTTGTCAGGCTGCTCTCCACGCCATAGCTGCCGAGCAGTTCGCTGAGCGCGTCGACGGGCGTCCCGCGCACGTCGCCGGCGTCGTCGAACGTGAGCCAGCCGCCCTCGGCGGCGCGGGAGACGACCTCCTCCTTGGCGACCGGATCGCCGGAGACCTCGGAGACGATCGTCTGCGCGCAGCAGACCGCGGTGTAGGCGCTGTCGTCAGTGTCGTTGAAGCGCAGCTCAAACGGCTGGCCTGGGCCGACGATCGAGTCCAGCGGAACGTCGCGCTCGCTGACTGGGAAGGGCGCCTCCTCGGAGCTCGCCCACTCCGGCTCGAGGGGAGCCGTGTCGGTCGCGCCCTCGTCCGCCAGTTCGTCCGCGCCAGGCTGGCCGGGGCGCATGACGTCCGCAGCGTCGCTGGCGGCGGCAGCGTCGTCGGTCGTGGATTCGGACGTGTCGTAGTCGGTCGGGAGCTCGGGCGGCAGGCCGTCCGGCCCGGCGGGCGGCGGGGGTGGCGGTGCCTGGAGCTCGTCGGAGGACGGGCCTGGCTCCTCCACGGGAGGCGGAGGCGCGGGCGGTGATTGCTCGACGGCCGGCGGCGCAGGGGCCTCCTCGACGGCGGGCGGCTCCGGCGGCAGCTCGGTTGGCGTCGGAGGCGGAGGCGGAGGCTCGTAGGCCGGCGGCTCCTCTACCGGGGGAGGAGGAGGCTCGGACACCACGGGCTCCTCGTACTCGTACGAGCTGTCGTAGCTCTCCTCGGGCGGCGGGTACTCGCTGTTGTTGCTCACGGCTCTCCTCCGAATCTCTTTGACCGCCCACTGGACGCTCGAGGCGCCCCTCGTCTTCCCTTCGCCGCGACCGGCTTGGCTAGGGGTCGCGCGGGTGGGAGGTAGTCGCAGGGGTTCATGGGGGTCTCGCCGATCTCGTTCATGCCCCGAACGCGCCATCGGGGGCCGGCTGGCTGCCGTTTGTCTCGAGGGTGGCCGCGCTCAGGGGCAAGTGCGTCCACGAGTCCCGGTCCACCGTAACCCCGACGGGCGTGATGAGCAAGAAATGGGTGAGTGAGAGCGGCTGCGGCTAGTAGGGAGGAGCCTCGCCCCAGCCCCAGCGCGGCACGGGCGCCTCGGCGGAGGCGTCGGCTTCCGGCTGCGAGTTCTCCACCGCGAGGCGCGTTCCCCACTCGATGTAGGCGACGAAGGCGGAGCGGAACTCCGGGTCGCTCGGCAGCCCGGCATCGTCGGCGGCATCGCAGATCAGCTGTACCCAGCGGCGCCGCATCGGCTCGGTGAGCGCACGCCCACGGTGCTTCGCGAGCATGTGCGGATAGCCGCCGCGCTCCTCGGTGTACCGCGCCGGACCGCCGAACACCTCTCCGAGCCACATCGCCACGTACTGCGGGTGATGGGCGTCCATCCCGCGGAACACGGGCTCCAGCAGCTCGTCGGCCCGGACCTTCTCGTAGAAGAGCTCCGTGAGGCGTTCGAGAGCCTCGCCGCCACCCGCCCACTCGTACAGGCTCGGCGTGGCGGGCTCACAGCTCCAGCTCCGCCGGTTCGAGCTCCAGCTCGACCAGCCTGCCGGCACGCAGCACCCGGACGCTCACCGGCGTGCCGATCAGCTCGGCCACCATCAGACGCTGGAGGTCCTCGACGCGCTCGGTGTGCGTGCCGTTCACCGACAGGATCAGGTCCTCGGGCCGGATGCCCGCGCGGGCTGCCGGCCCGCCGTCCACCACCTCGACGACCTCGATGCAGCTCTCCGAGCCGGTCTCGGCCCGAGCCTGTGGCGGCACTGGGCGCGGCCCGCCCGCGATGCCGAGGTATGCGCGCCGCACGCGCCCGTCCGACATCAGGCCCGCGATCACCCGTTGGGTGGTCTCGTTGATCGGCACGGCGAGGCCGAGGCCGATGCCGGCCACGGCGGTGTTGATGCCCACCACGCGGCCGCGGCTGTCTGCCAGCGCCCCGCCCGAGTTGCCGGGATTGAGGGCGGCGTCGGTCTGGATCACGTTGTCGATTATGCGCGCGGCCCGCCGCGAGCGAGCGGGCAGGGAGCGTCCCAGGCCCGAGACCACGCCGGCGGTCACCGAGCCGCCGAGGCCGTTGGGGTTGCCGATCGCCACAACGAGCTGGCCCACGCGCAGGCGCTCGGCGTCACCCAGCTCGGCGGGAGTGAGCCGCCCGCCCTCGGCGCGCAGAAGCGCGAGGTCCGAGAGCGGGTCGCGGCCGACCACCTCGAAGCGCTCCTCCCGGCCGTCGGCGAAGGTGGCGCGACCGCGCGTGGTCGATCGCCCAACCACGTGGGCCGAGGTGAGGAGGAAGCCGTCCGGGGTGAGCGCGACCGCGCTGCCCGCGCCAGCGGGGACCTGACCGGCGCGCGTGCGCCGCAGCACGCGCAGGCTCGCCACGGACGGGGCGAGCCGCTCGGCCACGGCAGTGACCGCGCGCGAGTAGGCGTCGAGCGCCTCGGAATCGGAGGCGGTGGGTGGTTCCGCCACCTCGGGCGAGGTCACGCCGCCTCCTTCACCCCGAAGCGCGCGGTCACCGTGCGCTCGTCGGTGCCATGGACCACGCCGAGCTCGAGCTCGCCGCCGCCCGCCGCCACGGAGTCGAGCGCGCTGTAGAGCGACTCCACGCCCTCCACCGGCTGGCCGCCGATCGACACGATCAGGTCACCGGGCTCGAGCCCGGCGCCCTCGCCGGGGCTGCCCTCCTCGACCCCGCGCACGAGCAGGCCGTCGCGCTCGGGCAGCCCGACCGCGCTGCGCAGGCGCCGGGCCACGCGTGGGGGAGCGATCGCCACCCCGAGCCGGTGCGGCGCGGACGCCTCGCCGCGGGCGAGCAGGAGGGCGCGCTCGCGCACCGCTGCGCTTGCGGGCACCGCGAGGATGAGGCCGCCGTCGAGGCGCAGGCTGTTCACCCCGAGCAGGTTGCCGTCGGGGTCCACGAGCGGGCCGCCCGACGAGCCGCGTGGCAGCGGCGCCGTGTGCTCGATCGCGCCGTGCACGCGCCGCCCGCGCGGTCCGCGGAAGCTGCGCTCGCCGGAGGAGACGAAGCCGAGCGTGGCGCGGAGGCCGCGGCCCCCGGGATTGGCGAGCGCCACCACCGGCGCGCCGATGCCCGGCGCCTCGACCGGTTCCCAGCGCACGGCAGGGGCGTCGCCGGTGTCGACGGCGAGCACGGCCAGGTCGAGGTCCGCGTCGCTTCCACTCAGCTCGGCGCGCTCGCGCCGGCCGTCGTGGAAGGACACCGTGACCTCCTCGCGCCGGAGGTTGTGGGCGCTCGTGAGGACCTGGCCGTCTGCGATCACCACACCGGATCCGTGGCCCCAGCCGCGGCCGAGCCCGACGACGGAGGGGCCCACGTCCTCGGCCACTCCGGCGATGGTCTCCTGAAGGGTCTGCACTGTGTTCATAACTGCTCCCAGAGAGTGACTTGCGAATTGCTAGCGACTATACAGGTCGGTAGGATCGGGCTCTGCGATGCCTGAACCCGCCTCCTCACCCCTCGCCGCCGCGCTCGACAGCGTGGGGGACCGCTGGACGCTCCTGCTCGTCGAGGCACTGCTCGAGGGGTCGCGACGCTTCGGCGACCTCCAGGAGCAGCTGCCGCGTATCGCTCCCAACGTGCTCACCCAGCGCCTGCGGCGCCTCGAGAGCGAGGGCCTCGTGGTGGCCCAGCCCTACAGCGAGCGTCCGCAGCGCTACGTGTACGAGCTCACGGCGTCGGGCCACGAGCTAGCCGGGGCCCTGCGCCTGCTGGCGGATTGGGGGGCTCGCCACCAGGAGGCGGGAGAGCCTCCTCGCCACGACGCCTGCGGTACGCCCGTGGAGGCGCGCTGGTGGTGCCCGACGTGCGAGCGCCCAGTTGAAGAGGGCGAGGCGGGCGGCCTGCACTTCGCCTAACCTTCAAGTCCTAGTGGAGGATCAGCCCACCCGGGTGATCGAGGGCGGCAGACGACCGTCCACGCCGCCGCGCTCGGGCGGCGCGCCGCCGCGTGGCCCGGGACGCCCCCGGGCCGGGAGCCCGAGGAGGTGTACCGCCGCCGGAGGCTCGTGGCGGCTGCGGCCGGAGGGATCGTCTTTCTCCTGCTCATCGTGGTGATCGTGAGCGCCGGCGGGAGCGACCCGGAGCCGAGAGGACTCGCCGTCCAACCTCGGCGTGGGTGGCACGACGACCTTCGACCGCTCTGATCGCCAGCGCACCACCACGACCCAGACGGATACAGAGAGCACGGCCACGCCCGCGGCTCCGACCACCCCGCCGGCCGACGGAACCGGCGGCAGTACCGCCACACCTGCCCCGGCCCCGCCGCAGGGCGAGGGCGGCGGCGTCGGCCAGGCGCCCGCCGAACCCGCGCCAGCCCCGCCCGAGGGCGAGGGCGGCGGCGCCGAGGCGCCCGTCCCCTAGACCTCCGGCGGGCGCCGCAGGCGCTTCAGCTCGCCGCGCCGGCGCTTCGACTCTGCCCGCCTCCGCCGTGACGCGTTCGTCTGTTTCGTGGCGCGCCGCGGCCGCTGCACCGTCAGCGCGCTCTCCAGGCGGCCGCGCAGGCGCTCGAGTGCCAGCTCGCGGTTCCGCGCCTGGCTGCGCGTGTCCTGCGCCACAGCACGCACGACCGGCCCCAGCCGAGCTGTGATCCGCTGCCGCTGCTCTTCGCTCAGCGCCTGCGATGAGCAGACGTCGAACACCGCCTCCACGCGCGAGGCGGTCACGTTCGCGTGCTGTCCGCCGGGTCCCGACGAGCGGCTCGTGCGCATCTCGATCTCCGAGAGCGGGACCTCGGCATGGCGCCCTATGCGAAGCGGATCCTGCATCGCAGCGGCACGCTAGCGCCCGGTCGTGACAAGCTCCCGCACGATGCGCGTTGCGGTGGTGGGCCACGTCGAATGGTGCGAGTTCGCCGAGGTGCGGCACGTGCCGCGGCCGGGAGAGATCGTCCACGCGGCCAAGACGTTCGAGGAGCCCGCGGGCGGCGGTGCGGTGGCCGCCGTGCAGCTGCGCAAGCTCGCCGGTGAGGCCACGCTGTTCACGGCCTTCGGAGACGACGAGACCGGGCACCGCACCGACGCGGAGCTGCGGGAGCACCGCGTGCGCGTGGAGGGCCGCTTCCATCCCGAGCCGCAGCGCCGCGCGTTCGTGCACCTCGACTCGGACGGCGAGCGGACGATCACGGTGCTCGGCCCGCGCCTAGGCCCGAGCGGCAACGACGACCTGCCCTGGGATCTGCTCGACGACATGGACGCCGTGTACGTGACGGCGGGTGACCTCGACGCCGTGCGCCAAGCCCGCCGGGCGCGCGTGCTCGTGGCCACGCCACGCGGGCTCGACACGCTCGCCGAGGCGCACGTGCAGCTGGACGCGCTCGTGTCGAGCGGCAGGGACCCGGGCGAGCGCTACAGCCCGGGCGACCTCGATCCCGAGCCGAAGGTCGTCGTGCGGACTTTGGGAGCAAACGGGGGAGAGTGGGAGACGGCGAGCGGCGAGCAGGGCAGCTGGGGCCCGGCGGAGCTGCCCGGCCCGGTGCGCGACGCCTACGGGTGCGGCGACAGCTTCGCCGCCGGCCTCACGTACGGGCTCGGAGCCGGCTGGGAGATCGCGAAGGCGGTCGAGCTGGCGGCCCGCTGCGGTGCCGTCTGCCTCACCGGCCGCGGCCCGTACGGGGCCCAGCTCGAGCTCGAGAGCTGACTCAGGCCACGTGGCCGTCGGACGGCTCGATCGGCAGGCCGTCCTTGACCCAGGCCTTCAGCCCGCCGTCAAGATTGTGCGCCTCGAAGCCGGCGGCCGCGAACGCCTGGGCGGCGAGCGCCGACCTGCTTCCTGAGCGGCAGATGAAGACGATCGGCCGTTCGCGATCGAGCATCTCAGCGGCGGCGGTGAGCTGGTCGAGTTCGATGTGAAGCGTCTCCGCGATGTGGCCGGCGTCGCGTTCGTATTGCTCGCGCACGTCGACCCCCTGGGCGCCGTTGCGAAGCAGCTCAGCAGCGCGGCTCGGGGAGAGGTCTTCGGGGGCTCCCGCCATGGAGGCGAGGCTACTAGCCGCTCGGTTAGGGTTCGGCGCATGGCCGAATGGACCACTCGCGGGAAGACAGTGCTGATCACCGGTGCCGCTCGCGGCCTCGGTGCCGAGACCGCGCGCCGGGTGGCGGCGCGGGGCGCGAACGTCGCGCTCGTGGGCCTGGAGCCCGAGGAGCTGCAGCGCGTCGCGGCGCAGTGCGGCGCGAACGCGGCCTGGTTCGAATGCGACGTGACCGACGTCGACGCGCTGGAGCGCGCTGTCGAGGGCGCGGTCGAGCGCTTCGGCGGCATCGACGTGGTGATGGCGAATGCGGGCATTGCGACGGGCGGGATGGTCCGGTCGGCGGACCCGGCCGCATTCGAGCGCACGATCGAGATCAACCTGCTCGGGGTGTGGCGCACCGTGCGCGCGGCGCTGCCGCACGTGATCGAGCGCGAGGGATACGTCCTCGTGATCGCGTCGCTCGCGGCCGCGGTCCACGGGCCTGGCATGGCCGCCTACTCGGCAAGCAAGGCGGGCGCCGAGGCGTTCGCGGACTCCCTGCGGGTGGAGCTGAAGCACCTCGGGGTGGACGTGGGCGTGGGCTATTTCGCCTTCATCGACACCGACATGGTGCGCGGCGGGGACGCTCATCCGGCGCTTGGGCGCTTCCGCTCGGAGGCCGGCTGGCCGTTCAACAAGACCTATCCGCTGTCGATGGCCGGCAAGGGCATCGCCGACGGCATCGAGGGGCGACGCCGTTGGGTCGTCGTGCCCAGCTGGGGCCGCGCGCTCCTCGTGCTGCGGACCGCGCTCGCCCCGCTGCTCGACAGGGCGTCCTACGACACCGCGGCCGAGGCGGACGCCGTGTTCATGAAGGACGTGGACGAGCGCGGTGCCGCGGCCGCGTCGTCACCCGTCGGCGCCGGCGGGGCAGCCGCCCTGGGTGTGGCTGACGAGACGCCGCGCGGCGGCGAGGCCGACCGCGTGGCCGAGGCCGAAGCCGCAGCCAGCTAGCTCTCTTCGCCCTCGCCTCGCCCTCGTCCTCCGCGAGCCGCTGCTCGTCGGGGTTGCTCTTGGCGTCCGGGTCCGTCGGACCTCCGGCGATCGGCTCGCCCTTGAACTCGTCGGGGTCGTCGACCTTCTCGCCGCCGACCTCCACCGAGCCGTCCTCGTGGTGGCGCACCGAGTCGGGGCCGAGGTTGGTCTCCGGACCCTCGGCGTAGCTGTGGTCGCCCTCGGCGCCGCCGAATGTCTCGTACTTCGCCTGCCCGTCCGGCCAGTCCTCCAGCTTCTCGGGCGGATCCTCCTCGAGCTGCTGGATCTCCTCCTTGGCCTCCTCCATCTTCTGCTGGTGCTCTGTCTTCTCTTCGTCGTCGCTCATGAAGCCTGCGCTACCCAAAGAGGCGGCCGGGCATGCGACTATCGTCATAAGACGCCATGGCCAAGCGCGACCCTCGCATGATCCCCCTGGGTTACGGCAAGTTCGTGCGCGCGGACAAGATCTACGCGCTCGTGCCGCTCGAGGGCTCCGAGCGACAGGACGGACGCCGCACCTACGTGCACGTGGACGGCCTGACGGAGCCGGTCGTCGCCTCGCGCTCGGAGCGGGCGATCATGGCCGACGTGGAGCTGGCGCTCGCGGAGGCGGCCGGCCTGTCGCGGCGCTCACGCGCCAGCTCGACGGCGTCCGGCCAGGAGAGCCTGCTCTAGAGCTCCTCGACCGCCTTCACGACCTTCTGCACGGACTCCTTCGCGTCCCCGAACAGCAGCTGCGTGTTCTCCGCGTAGAAGAGCGGGTTGTCGATGCCCGCGAAGCCGGTGTTCATCGAGCGCTTCAGGACGATCACCGCGGCGGCCTTGTCCACGTCGAGGATGGGCATGCCGTAGATCGGCGAGTCGGGCACGTCGCGCGCCGCCGGGTTCGTCACGTCGTTGGCGCCGATCACGAGCGCCACGTCGGTCTGCGGGAACTCCGGGTTGATCTCGTCCATCTCCTTGAGACTGTCGTAGGGCACGTCAGCCTCGGCGAGCAGCACGTTCATGTGGCCGGGCATGCGGCCGGCCACCGGGTGGATCGCGTAAAGCACCTCAACGCCGCGCTTCTCGAGCGCGTTCGCGAGCTCGCGTACCGCGTGCTGCGCCTGCGCCACGGCGAGGCCGTAGCCGGGCGCGACCACCACCCTGCTGGCGTACGCGAGCTGGATCGCCACGTCGGCGGCGTCCGTGGAGCGCACCGGCTTCTCCTCGCCATCGCCGCTCGCGGCTGGCGCCGTCCCCCCGCCGCCGAACCCGCCCTTGAAGATGTTGAGAATCGAGCGGTTCATCGCCTCGGCCATCAGCATCGTGAGGATCGAGCCGGAGGCGCCCACGAGCATGCCGGCCACGATCAGGGCCACGTTGTCGAGCGCCAGGCCCGCCGCAGCGGCTGACAGTCCCGTGAACGCGTTCAACAGCGAGATCACGACGGGCATGTCGGCGCCGCCGATCGGCAGCACGAACATGTTGCCGAGGATCGCCGCGGCCACGAGAATCACGATGAAGAGGCCCTCGGACTCTGTGCCGGACGCGATCGCCACCGAACAGCCGATGCAGATCAGCAGCAGCCCGATGTTGATGAACTGCTGGCCCGGCAGCTGAATCGGGCGGCCGGGAATGATCTCCTGGAGCTTCCCGAACGCGATGTTCGAGCCCCAGAACGAGACCGAGCCGATAATCGCCGCGAACAGGATCGGGATCAGCGCTTCGAGCTCCGGATTGCCGCCGATCGCAAGCGCCTCGCGGTACTCGACCCACGAGATCAGCGCCACCGCGCCGCCGCCGACGCCGTTGAACAGCGCCACCATCTGCGGCATCGCGGTCATCTTCACGGAGCGGGCTGCGGGCACGCCCACGACCGTGCCGATCGCGATCCCGAGCGCGATCAGGGCGTAGTCACTCACGGACTCGATCAGCAGGGTGGCTACTACCGCGATTCCCATGCCGATCGCGCCGATGACGTTGCCCTTCCGGGCAGTGCGGGGGTGGTTCATCAGCCGCAGGTCGACGATGAACAGCACGAACGCGACGATGTAGAGCGACCGGATGAAGTCCGGGTCCTGAAGGAAGCTCGCCGTGTACATCAGTCGCGCCGCCGGAACATGTGCAGCATGCGGTCGGTGACGAGGAAGCCACCGACCACATTGATCGTCCCGAAGGCGATGGCGATCACGCACAGGAAGTTGTTGAGGAAGCCATCGGCAGGGCCGATCAGGTAGAGCCCGCCGAGCAGCACGATCCCGTGGATGGCGTTGGTGGCCGACATCAGCGGCGTGTGCAGCGTGTTCGGCACCTTCGAGATCACCTCGAAGCCGACGAACGCGGCCAGTACCAAGATCGTCAGCTCGGTCAGAAGGTCCATGGCTAGGCGGTCACCCCCGCGGCGCTGCGCGCGCCCTCGTGCACGATCTGGCCGTCGCGCGTGATGCAGGCGCCGGCGATCACCTCGTCCTCGAAGTCGAGCGTCAGCTCGCCGTCGGCGACCATCAGGTCGAGCAGCGACTGCACGTTGCGCGCGTACAGGCTCGACGCGTGGTCCGGCATCGTGGCGGGCAGGTTGAGCGGTCCGACGATGGTCACGTCCTCCTTCACGACGGTCTGGCCGGCCTCGGTGAGCTCGCAGTTGCCGCCGGTCTCGGCGGCGAGGTCCACGATCACGGAGCCGGGGCTCATGTTCTTCACGGCCTGCTCGGTCACGAGCAGCGGGGCCCGGCGGCCCGGCACCGCGGCGGTCGAGATGACCGCGTCCATCTTGCCGATCTCCTCCGCGAGCAGCTCGCGCTGGCGCTGCTGCTCCTCGTCGGTGAGCTGGCGCGCGTAGCCGCCCGCCGCCTCTGCGTCCTCGAGGCCCATGTCGAGCTCGAGGAAGCGGGCACCGAGCGACTCGATCTGCTCCTTCACCGCCGAGCGCACGTCGAAGGCGTGCACCACGGCGCCGAGGCGCCGCGCCGTGGCGATGGCCTGGAGCCCCGCCACGCCCGCGCCGAGCACGAGCACCTTGGCGGGGCGGATCGTGCCGGCCGCCGTGGTGAGCATCGGGAAGAAGCGCGGCAGCTCCTGGGCGGCGAGCAGGGCGGCCCGGTAGCCGGAGACGGTGGCCTGGGAGGAGAGCGCGTCCATCGACTGCGCGCGCGTGATGCGCGGGATCGCCTCCATGGCGAAGCTCGTCACGCCGCGCTCGGCGAGCGCACGAACGGTGTCCGACGCGGTGAGCGGCTGGAGGAAGCCGACGAGGACCGAGCCCTCAGCGAGGCGCGTGATCTCCTCTGCGGAGGGGGGAGCCACCTTGGCGATCACGTCGCCGGAGAAGCCGCCGCCGATGCTGGCGCCGGCCTCCTCGTAGGCGGCATTCGGGTGGTGGGCGCCCTCGCCGGCACCGTCCTCGATGGTCACCTGGATTCCGTTCTGGATCAGGCGTTCGACGACCTCCGGCACCAGCGCCACACGGCGCTCACCCGAGGCGACTTCCTTGGGTACTGAGACGTTCATAAGTCAGGTCCGCGTCGGGGGCGCGGCACTCTAGCCGAGAACGCGGTTCACCGCCGCCGACCCTGGAACTACACTCGCAGCGCCACACATGGCACCCAAGACAGTCGAGAAGCTAGATCGCGTAGTCGTCCGCTTTGCGGGCGACTCGGGCGACGGTATGCAGCTCACGGGCAGCCGCTTCACCGACGCCACGGCGGTGGTCGGGAACGACCTCGCCACGCTTCCCGACTTCCCGGCAGAGATCCGCGCGCCAGCCGGCACCCCGCACGGCGTCTCCGCGTTCCAGATCCACTTCGCCTCGCGCGACATCCTCACCCCGGGGGACCACCCGAACGTGCTCGTGGCGATGAACCCCGCCGCGCTGATCACGAACGTGGGGACGCTCGAGAAGGGCGGCACGGTGATCGTGAACGAGGATGGGTTCACCGAGCACAACCTGCGCAAGGCGGGCTACGAGTCGAACCCGCTCGACGACGGCTCGCTCGACGACTACCAGCTCTTCCGCGTGCCGATGACCTCGATGACGGTCCGCGCCACGGAGGGCATCGACGACATCTCGGCGCGCGACGCCGCGCGCTGCAAGAACGTGTTCGCGCTCGGACTTGTCTCGTGGATGTACGGGCGCCCGACGGAGCCGACCGTCGCTTGGATCGAGAAGAAGTTCGCCGACGTGCCCGCCGTCAGCGCCGCCAACCTCGCCGCCTTCCGGGCGGGCTACAACTTCGGCGAGACGGCCGAGCTGCTGGCCGTGCACTACGAGGTCGACGCTGCGCCCGCGCCGCCCGGCACCTACCGCAACGTGAACGGCACGCAGGCGCTCGCCTACGGGCTGGTGGCGGCGGCGGTTCAGTCGGGCCTCGGCCTGTTCTACGCGAGCTATCCGATCACGCCGGCCTCGGAGCTGCTGCACTCGCTGTCGCGCCACCACCGGCTCGGCGTGCGCACGATCCAGGCGGAGGACGAGATCGCGGCGGTGAACATGGCGCTCGGGGCGGCCTTCTCGGGGCACCTGGGCGTCACGGCCACGAGTGGGCCGGGCATGGACCTGAAGGCGGAGACGATCGGGTTGGCCGTGGCCTACGAGCTGCCGCTCGTGGTCGTGGACGTCCAGCGGGCCGGTCCCTCCACCGGCATGCCCACGAAGACCGAGGCGGCGGATCTGATGATGGCGCTGTACGGCCGCCACGGCGAGTCGCCGCTGCCGGTGATCGCGGCATCCACGCCATCTGACTGCTTCGACTGCGCCATCGAGGCCGCGCGCATCGCGATCACCCATCGCACGCCGGTGATCCTGCTCACCGACACGTTCCTCGCGAACTCGTCGGAGCCGTGGAAGCTGCCGGACGTGGCGTCGCTCCCGAGCATCGATCCGAACTTCGCGACCGACCCGACGGGCTTCATGCCGTACGCGCGCGACGCCAACCTGGCGCGTCCCTGGGCCGTGCCCGGCACCCCGGGTCTCCGCCACCGCATCGGCGGGCTCGAGAAGGAGGACGGCACCGGGAACATCTCCTACGAGGCGGCGAACCACGAGCACATGACGCATCTGCGCGCGGAGACGGATCGCGCGGGTGAGCGTGCCGGACATCGAGGTGGACGACCCCGACGGCGCCTCACTGCTCGTGCTCGGCTGGGGATCGAGCTACGGAGCGATCCAGGGCGCGGCCCGGAGGCTTCGCCGCGAACAGGGCCTGCGCGTGGCCACGGCGCACATCAAGCACCTCAACCCGCTGCCGGCGAACACCGGCGAGGTGCTGCGCGCGTACGAGCGCGTGCTCGTGCCCGAGATGAACATGGGCCAGCTGGTGAAGATCCTGCGGGCCGAGTTCCTGGTGGACTGCGAGAGCTACACGAAGGTCGACGGGCTGCCCATCTTCACCAGGGACATGATGGAGGAGATAGCCCCGAGATGCTGACCAAGGCGGACTTCTCGTCGGACCAGGAGACGCGCTGGTGCCCCGGCTGCGGCGACTACGCCGTGCTCGCCTCCGTGCAGTCGTTCATGCCGGAGCTTGGCATCCCGCCGGACCGGATCGTCTTCGTGACCGGCATCGGGTGCGCGGGCCGGTTCGTCTACTACATGGACACCTACGGGATGCACGGCATCCACGGGCGCGCGCCCGCGCTCGCCACCGGCGTGGCCACCTCGAGGCCCGACCTGTCCGTGTGGGTGGTGAGCGGCGACGGGGATGCGCTCTCGATCGGCGGCAACCACCTGATTCACACGCTGCGCCGCAACGTGCCGGTGAAGATCCTGCTCTTCAACAACCAGATCTACGGGCTCACCAAGGGGCAGTACTCGCCGACGAGCGAGGAGGGCAAGGTCACGAAGTCCACGCCGTTCGGCTCGCAGGACCACCCGTTCAACCCGGTGTCGCTGGCGCTGGGGGCGGAGGCGAGCTTCGTGGCGCGCACGGTGGATACCGACAAGACGCACGTGGCCGAGACGCTGCGCGCGGCCGCCGCCCATCCGGGCGCCGCCCTCGTCGAGATCTACCAGAACTGCAACGTCTTCAACGACGGCGCCTTCGATGCCGTTCGGGCCAAGGGCCAGCGGGAGCTCAATCAGATTCGGTTGGAGCACGGTCGGCCGGTGAGGTTCGGCATTGAGGGAGAGCGCGGGGTGGCGCGCGGCGCTGACGGTCGGCTTCAGATCGTCGAGGTTGCAGACGTCGGCGAGGACGCCCTGATCGTCCACGACGCCGAGCGAGCGGACCCGAGCCTCGCATTCGAGCTGGCCCACCTGGCCGACCGGCCGACAGGCCCGACGCCCATCGGAGTGTTCCGCTCGGTGAAGCGGCCGGTGTACGGAGAGGCGCTGGCGCGGGAGCTGGAATCCGCGCGCGCGTCCGTGGGGCCGCAGCAGCTCGAGGAACTACTGCACTCAGGAGAGACCTGGACGGTCGCGTAGCCACTCGACGTCCTGCTTAGGGCTTGCTATCCAAGCCTAGTCAGGACGGTCGACCCCTTCAGTGCTGCTGTTAGCCCGGCCGCGGTTACGCCGCGATATCGAGCACCAGCTCGTCCACGCCGGACCCCACGTGATGCTGCTCGAGATGGTCCGTCAACCGCGCCATCAGCCGGTGGGCGGGCACGTTGTGGGCGGACATCGTTGCCGTGAAGCGGCGGATGTCCCGATTGCGCGCCGAATGCGCGAGATGCTCGCCCAGCATGGAGCCGAGTCCGCGTCCCTGGAAGTCGTCGGCGACGGTGATCGCCACCTCGGCGGCGCTTGGGGTCGTCGGTGAGTCTCACGAAGCGGGCGACCGCGATCAGGCGACGCGTGGGCTCGACGGGGGATTCGGCCACCAGCGCCACGTGGTCGCGGCCGTCCACTTCCGTGAGGTAACGCAGCTCCGCCCGGCTGAAGCTGCGCTTCGGCGTGAGGAAGCGCCGATGCACGCTCTCGTCTGAGAGGCGCCGGAGACCGTCGGTGAGCATGCGCTTGTCATCAGCGCGAATGGGCCGGATCAGTACCGGGGCTCCGTCTGGAAGGCGTTCGATCACGCCTCGTATTGTCGTTTCGATGACTACCGAACTGTGTGAAGTGCGTCACGCTCGTAATCGAGCTCGGTGTAGACCCCCAGCCCATGCAGGATCTCGTTGGCGTGCTCGAGATCCCGTGCGTCCGTGACCGCGGCCGCCAGGCGAGCGGCTGAGCGAAGGGCGGCGACCGGGTCGAAGTAGAACGTGAGCGCCCCCGCCGGCGAGAGCTCGACGCTCCGCCGCCCCTGGCGGATCGCCGACGTGCCGATCTCGCCGTGGAAGCAGCGCAGCGCCTGAGCGCTCGCCTCGGTGGGCACCACCTTCACCGCCTCCTCGAGCCGCTGTCGCAACCGCGGGGGTGAGTCCGCGGGCGCCGGCCAGCCCGCCGGCGGCGCCGACCTCCGCGAGCCGCTCGAGCACCTCCGGAGGCGTGAGCTCTCCGTCGCAGCCGATGCCGAAGATGCCGCCGAGCACGGGCGGCGCTCCGCGCTCGGCTAGGCGAGCCGCGGCCGCGAGCAGCAGCGCGTCGCAGAGCGGGCTGGCCAGGCCGGGCTCGTCGCCATGGGCCAGGGCGTCTCCGCCCACGTCGACGAAGACGATCAGATCCACGCCGAGCGCGGCAGCCGCGGCGGCGATCCCGTCCGCCAGCTGGGCCGGACCCAGCGTGGCGTCCACGAGCACGGTCTCCTCACCGAGCAGTTCGGCCATCCGCGACTCCGCAAAGAGCACCCCGGACTCACGCACGCGCGTGCCTGCGGACGCCGCCATCACGCCCGGCGCGAGCCGCCGCGCGCCCTCGATCTCCGACTCGGCGCGTGGCCCGGGCTGCGGATCGATCGGCCGGCGCTCCCAGCTGACCCCGCCAACCACGGGCTCCGCGCCGTGCACCCGGCACGCCTCGGCTGTGGCGAGCGCGCCCACCACGTCGCCACCTCCGCCGATCCCAAGCACCAGCGGGCGCCGGGAGCGGGACAGCAGCTCGTCGGCGTCGATCACCCGCGCACCGCCCGCGCGATCGACTCGGGATAGGGCGCCTCGAGCACGCCGGCCTCGGTGATGATCGCCGTCACGAGCTCCGCCGGGGTCACGTCGAACGCCGGGTTGAACGCCTCGCCCGCCTCGGTGATCTCGCCCGGGTCGCGCTCCTCGATCGGTATCGCGCCGCCATCCGGGGTGGCCGGGTCGATCGTCGACAGCGGCGCCGCCACGTAGAACGGCACGCCGTGGCGCGCGGCGAGCACGGCCAGGGGATAGGTGCCGACCTTGTTCGCCACGTCGCCGTTCGCCGCGATCCGGTCGGCGCCCACCACCACGCGGTCCACGAGGCCGCGCGCCATCAGCGAACCGGCCGCGGAGTCGGCCACCACCCGGTGCGGGATGCCGGCCTTGCGCAGCTCCCAGGCGGTCAGGCGCGCGCCCTGGAGCAGCGGACGGGTCTCGTCCACCCAGACCTCCGCGAGCCGCCCGCTTTCCCAGGCCGCGCGCAGCACCCCGCACGCGGTTCCGTAGCCGCCGGTGGCGAGCGCGCCGGTGTTGCAGTGCGTGAGGGCGCGGGTGCCGCTCTCGAACAGCTCGGCCCCGAGCCCGGCCAGCCGACGGTCGGCCTCGTCCTGCTCCCGGTGCAGCCGGCGGGCCACGGCCAGCGCGTCGGGAGCACCGCGGCCCTGCTCGAGCGCCCAGGCGAGGTTCACAGCCGTGGGCCGAGTGGAGCGCAGCAGCTCGGCCGCCTCGTCCTCGCGGCCGTCGGCGAGCGCCATGCCGTACGCCGCGGCCAGCCCAATGGCGGGCGCGCCGCGTACGGCCAGCGTTCGGATGCAGTCCGCCACCTCTTCGACCGTCTCGCAGCGGATCCAGCGCTCCGCGTCGGGGAGCGCGCGCTGGTCGAGCACCATCAGCGCGCCGTCCTCGAAGCGCAGCGGCTGGATTTCGGTGCCCGGGGTCCTCGTGCTCATCTGCCTCGAAGCTACTACCCGCGCAGGGCGTCGAGGTGCCCGTCCACCAGCTCAGCCTGTCGCCGGGCGCTCAGAGCGCGCGGCTCGAACGTGGCCTGGATGGCGAGGCCGTCCACGACGGCCACGAGAGCGGCGGCTGCCGCGGCGCAGTCAACGTCCGCGCGGATGTCCCCGCGCCTCTGCGCGTCGAGAAGCAGATCGGCCACGCGCTCGCGCCAGGCCCGGTACGTGAGCCGCTGAGCGCGAGCCAGAGCCGGGCGTGTGAGCGCAAGGCCGAGGAACGCGAACCACACGCGCACCTCTGCCTCGCGCTCACGATCGAGAGGAAGGCCCTCCACCAGCTGCGCCCGCGCGAGCTCGAGCGGCGCGCTGGTTCGCTCCGTGGCCGCCGCGAGACGACGGCCGACTCGGTCCGCCACCGTCCGGAAGGCGAACAGGAGCAGCTCCTCCTTGTCGGAGAAGTAGTGGACGACCGCGCCCGTCGACCAGCCCGCCTCCTCGGCGACGCGCCGGACGGTCACGGCCTCGAGGCCATCGCGCGCGGCCAGCCGCCACACCGCGGCCCCCAGCTCGGCTCGCCGCTCCTCGTGATCTACGACCTTCGGCATCTGCGTCCTAGTTTATATCGAACGTCTGATATAAATAAAGAGATGGAACTCAAGTGGATTCTCGCCATTGGCCTCGAGGCAGCGTTCTGGTCGATGCTGGCGGCCTTCCTCGTACTGCGCTACCGCTACGGGATGGAGGGCATCACCCGCCTGTTCGTAATCGGCGTCGTCCTCGACACGGCGGGAATCCTCGCCCTGGGCGTCTGGGACTACGCCGAGACCGGCAAGGTGAGCATCTACACGGCCTTCATCGCGGGGCTGGTCGTCTACAGCCTCACGGTCGGGAAGGAGCATCTGCGCCGGCTCGACCGCTGGATGGCATCCAACGTGCGGCCGAGCCGGCGCGTCAGCGGCTAGTTGCCGGTCAGGCCTGACTCCTCCAGGTACTGGCCGGCCACTTCCTCGGGCGTCGACTTGTCGAGGTCGACACGCGCGTTCAGCTCCTGCATGACCTCGTCCGTGAGGCCCTTGCTCACCATGTCCACGGTCTTCGCGAAGTCGGGGCCCGCCTTCTCGATCACGTCGTTACGCACCACGAGCGTGGAGTTGTAGGGCGGGAACATGCCCTTGTCGTCCTCGAGCAGCACGAATCCCTCGCGCTTGTTCTGCGGGTCCGTGGTGAACACGATCGACACATCGGCCTGGCCCTTCTTCAGCACCTCATGGCGCAGGGCGATGTCCACCGGCACGAACTTCTTGAACTTCAGCCCGTACACCTGCTCGAGCCCGAGCTTGCAGTCCAGGCGCTGGCGGCACTCCGGGCTGCCGTACAGCGTGAGGTCCTGCGACTTGCCCTCGAGGTCCGAGATCGTCTTCAGGCCGAGCTTGTCGGCCGTCTCCTTCGTGACCGCAACCTCGTTGGAGCTCACGAACGGCGTCGGAGTCAGCGCGGTCAGGTTCTTCTCCGCGAAGCCCTCCTTGGCCTGGTTGTAGGCCTCGGTCTCGTCGCTCGGCAGCTTGTCCGCCGTAACGCCGAAGAACGAGAGCAGCGCCGTTCCGGTGTACTCCGGGTAGGCACTGATGTCGCCGCCCTCGAGAGCCTTGAGCGCGGTCTTCTCGTCTCCCAAGTTGAGCTCCTTGGAGACGCTGTAACCAGCCGCCTCGAGCGCCTGCGCGTAGATCTCCCCGAGCACCTTCTGCTCGGTGAAGTTCTTCGAGCCGATCGTGACCTTGGTGGACGAGTTCTTGTCGTTCTTCTGAATCTGCGACGACGACGTGTCCTGCGAGGTGTCCGCGGACCCGTTGTCGCTGCTGCTGTCGTCGTCATCTCCGCAACCGGCCACCGCAAGTGCGGCGACCAGCAACGCGAGCAGCATCAGCCAGCGATGCTTTCTCATGTGGTGGCTTCCCTCCTGTTGTTGGGCAGTGCCATTGCGAGGCGGCGCCAGCCGGCGCCGCCCTCCAGCTTCAGACCCTTCGGGGTCACGGCGCGCTGCACCGCTCCGAGGACCAGTTCCGTGGCGATCGCGAGCAGGGCCACGACGAGCGCCGCCGCGAGCCTCCCCTCGTCGCCGTAGGTGTTCACGTTGATGATGGGATCGCCGAGCGTGACGACGCCGGCGAGCGGCGCGATGGTCGCCGTGGCGACCACGTTCACGGCGGAGATGCGGATCCCACCGAACATCAGCGGCAGCGCGAGGGGCAGCTCCACCCGGCGCACCACCTGGGCGCCGGTCATCCCCATGCCGCGGGCGGAGTCGACCGTATCGCGGTCCACCTGGCGCACGCCCGTGTAGGCATTGGTGAGGATCGGTGGAATCGCGAGCAGGACCAGCGCGAGCGTGAGGTTCGTGAAGCCCACGCCGATGTAGGCCACGAAGAACGCGATCAGTGCGAGGCTCGGCACCGCGCGCCCGACGTTCGACGCGTTGATCGCGAGGAATCCGCCCTTGCCGATGTGGCCGAGCCAGAGGCCGAGTGGGATGGAAATTGCACACGCGATCCCCAGCGAGGCGGCCGACAGCTGGAGGTGGGGCCAGAGCAGCTCCCACATGTTCGCCAGCCCGCCGACGCTGGCGCCGCCGGCCGGCGACTCGTGCTCGTTGAAGATGAATTCGATCGCGTTGAAGAAGTCGTTCATCCTGCCGCCGCCGCTCTCGTCCAGGGGGTGATCGCCCGCTGCGCGAGCAGGATCGCGCCGTCGAGCACGGCGGCCAGCACCACGGCGAGTCCGCCGGCCACGACCACGTTCGACTTGAAGACGATGTCCTCGAAGATGCGCTCGCCGAGTCCGCCCGCGCCTGCGAAGAACGCCAGTGTGGCGAGGCCGACCGTGGTGGTCACGGCGATGCGCAGCCCGGCCATGATTTCCGGCATCGCGAGCGGCACCTCCACGCGCCAGAGCAGCTGGCGGTCGGTGAGGCCCATGCCGCGGCCGGCGTCCTTCGTCTCGTCGGGCACGTTGTCGAGGCCGGTGAGGACGTTGCGGAAGATGATCAGGAGCACGTACGCGACCAGCGCGATCGTCGCCGTCACGAAGCCGCGCCCGGTGATCGGCAGCAGCAGGAAGAACGCCGCGATGCTGGGGATCGTGTAGAGCACGCCGGTGACCTGCGTGATCGGGTTGATCAGCCAGCGACGCCGGTAGGCCACGAGCGCGAGCGTGAACGCGATCGCGAAGCCGATCGCCACCGCCACGACCGTGAGCAGCACGTGCTGGAAGAACGGGTCCACGTAGCGGTCGAAGTTGTCGGCGATCCAGCTCGGGCAGAAGCCGTTGTCGGACACGCACGTGTCCTCGGTGCGTTCGCGGATCTCGACCTGGGCGAGCAGCGGGCTCACAGCGCGTCGGCTCCGCTCGGGACCGTTTCCGGATCTTCCTTGAGGGCATGGCTCAGGATCTCGATCGAGAGCACGCCGGTCACGGCCCCTCGCTCGTCCACGACCGGCCCGTACTGCGACTCCTCCGCGAGCAGGCGGGAGAGCGCGTCGCGCAGGACATCGTCCATCTCGAGCACTGGGTCGGGCCGCGAACGGAGCTCTTCGCCGATCCGGTCACCCTGCAGGGCGCGCTCGGAGAGCCAGCCGAGCGGGCGCCCCTCGTCGTCGACCAGCAGCGGGTAGGGCACCTCCGAGCCGGCCACCTTCCCGCGCGCCTCGGCCGCCGACTCGCCCACCCGCACGAGCGGCGCCTCCCACAGGTCCACGTCGCGCACGCGCTGGAGGGCCAGCCGCTTGAGGGCCCTGTCGGAACCCACGAAGTCCTCGACGAACGGGTTCGCGGGTTGCATCAGCAGCTCGGCGGGCGGCGCGTACTGGGCGAGCTTGCCGCCCTTCTGGAGCACCGCGATGCGGTCACCCATCTTGATCGCCTCGTCGATGTCGTGGGTCACGAAGACGACCGTCTTGCGAATCTCGCGCTGGAGGCGCAGGAACTCGTTCTGAAGGCGTTCGCGGTTGATCGGGTCGATCGCGCCGAAGGGCTCGTCCATCAGCATCAGCGGCGGGTCCACCGCGAGGGCCCGCGCCACGCCGACCCGCTGGCGCTGCCCGCCGGAGAGCTGGGCCGGGTAGCGGTCCCGTCGTCTCCGCCGGGTCGAGGCTCACCAGCTCGAGCAGCTGGTCCACGCGGGTGCGGATGCGCTCGCGGTCCCAGTCGAGCAGCCGCGGCACGGTGGCGATGTTGTCGGCCACCGACAGGTGCGGGAACAGGCCGACCTGCTGGATCGCGTAGCCGATGTCCCGCCGCAGCTCCGCCGGCCTGCGCTCGCGCACGCTCTGGTCGTCGAGCAGGATGTCGCCCTCCGTGATGTCGATCATCCGGTTCACCATCCGCATCGCGGTGGTCTTGCCGCAGCCGGACGGGCCCACCAGCACGCAGATCTCCCCCGCCGGGACGGTCAGTGAGAGGCGCTCCACCGCCGGCTCGCTTCTGCCCGGGGTAGCGCTTCGTAGCCTCGCGAAACTCAAGCATTGCTGCCGAAGGGCGCGGCGACGGCCCCGTGGGGTGGGCGGAGTCGGAAATATTCACAGAGGGGTGAGGCTCCCGGAGGGAACTCAGATCCTACTGAGGCGGCTTGGCGCGGTCGCGCCCGCTTCTTGAAGCCTTAATGTCGGCTGTGGCGAGCCGTTCGAGCTCGCGCCTCAGCTCCTCGCGAAGCTCCCGCACGTCGTCCGCCCCGATCTCGGGGTCGGACTCGGCGGTCTCCACCAGCGCGGCGGCGAGTGTTTCGCTTGCGGCGCGCAGATCCGCCTGTGCCTGAGCGGGATCGTTGGCCCCGCGCACTGAGAGGGCCTTCTCCTTGGCGTCCTCCGCGAACGAGGCGATCCGCTCGCGGTCGGCCCGCGGCAGGACGCGCCAGCGCCCGTAGAGAGAGCGGGCAACGCGCACGCCGATGGCCGCGCCTGCGGCGGCCCCGCCGATCACGAGCTTCGTGGAGGGCATCCGACGCCATCGTGGCGTGGGGGGTGGACGGAAAAGCATCGCGGCGCCGCGGGCCGAGCCCGCGGCGTGCGCCAACCCTCTAGAGCGTGGCCGAGGCGAGCAGGTCCACCTGCTGCGGATCCGGCGAGGCGGGGAACAGGATCAGCTCGTCCGCGCCGGCTTCCTCGAACTGGCGCACCCGCTCGCGGACCTCGTCCTCGCCCTTCGCCGTGGTCGCGATCACCTGCTCCGCGTAGTCCCCGGCGGAGGCGTAGTAGTGGCCGATCGACGCGCGCGTGGCGCCCTCGGGGTCGTCGCCGAGGGCGAAGTACTGGAGCGCAAGCCTGCGCGGCTCGCCCTCGCGGCCGTGCTCTCGCCACGCAGCCAGCAGCTTCTCGACCATGCCCGGAAAACGGTCCGGCGGGCCACCGCCCATCATCCAGCCGGCTCCGTGCTGCGCCGCGCGCCGGAAGGCAGCGTCCGCGCTGCCGCCGATGATCAGGTCCGGAGGGTCCTGGCTCACGTCCGGGCCGACGCCGCCCGCGAAGCCCGCCTTCTCGCCGGCCCAGAGGCGCGTGATCCGGTCGAGCATCTCGTCGAGGCGCTGCCCGCGCCCGCGTGTGGAAATGCCGGACGCCTCGTAGTCGTCCTCGCGCGAGCCGAGCGCCACGCCGAGCGTCAGCCGGCCGTGGGAGAGCGTGTGCACCGTTGCGGCCTGCTTCGCCACCAGCGCCGCGTTCTGGCGGTACGGCAGGAGCAGCACGCCCGTCAGCAGGCCGATGCGCTCGGTCACAGCGGCCACGGCGGCAAGTGAGACGAGCGACTCGTAGTTCGGATAGACGAGGCGGTCGAGCGTGCCGAGGCTGGAGAAGCCGGCCTGTTCGGCGCGGCGCGCCCAGTCGAGCACCTGCTCGGGCTCGACACCGGGAATCGTCGTGGGCAATCCGATGCCAACCTTCACTCCCGTGAGCCTAGAGACGCTGCCCGGGTGGGCCCGCGAACTGCTCGCCGAGGCGCGTGTTGCCCGCCTCGGCTACGTGGACGAGGACGACCATCCGCGCGTGCTGCCCGTGACCTTCGCCGTCGCCGCCGGCGCGGTGTGGAGCGCGATCGACGAGAAGCCGAAGCGCACAGCGGAGCCCGCACGCCTGCGCTACCTGCGGCGCCGGCCCGAGGCCGCTCTGCTCGTGGACCTGTACGACGACGACTGGACCCGGCTCGCGTGGGTGCAGCTGCTCGGCAGGGTGGAGGTGCTGCCCGTGGACTCCGCGCCGGAGGCGATGGAGGCGCTCGCGGGCAAGTACGCGCCATACGCCGAGCGGACGCCGCCGGGCCCGCTGCTCCGGCTGAACGTCGAGCGCACGCGTCAGTGGCGCTGGGCCGGCAGCCCGCGGCCCGACCACTCGCTCCACGAGCCGGGATAGAGGCGGCCGGGCTCCAGGCCGGCGACCTCCGCGGCGAGCAGGAGCACGCAGGCGGTCACGCCCGAGCCGCAGTAGGCCACCGGCTCGCTGCCCGGCGCGGCGCCGGCCGCCTCGAAGCGGGCACGCAGTTCCTCGGGCGCCAGGAAGCGCCCGTCCGGTGCAAGCTCGGCGAAGGGGAGGTTCACGGCGCCCGGGATGTGGCCCGCCACCGGGTCGATCGGCTCGAGCTCGCCGCGGTAGCGCTCGGGCGCCCGGGCGTCGAGCAGCAGGCGGCCGGCGAGTGCCTCCGCCTCGGCGGTGTCGCCCTCCCGCTCACTGGCCACGAACTCTCCCGGAGACGCCCGCTCCGCACCGGCCTCGAGCGGCCCGCCCTCAGCCCGCCAGCCGCGCAGGCCGCCGTCGAGCACCGCCACGCGCTCGTGGCCGAAGTGCCGCAGCAGCCACCAGAGCCGGGCGGCGCCTCCCTCGGCGGCCTCGTCGTAGGCGACGACCATCGAGGCGGGTCCGATTCCGGCGCGGCGCGCGGCCGCCTCAAAGGTCTCCGCGTCCGGCAGCGGGTGCCGTCCTCGCTCACCGGGCGCCGCCGCCAGCTCGCTGTCGAGGTCCATGAACGCCGCGCCCGGGATGTGGCCGGCGCGCCAGAGCTCCTCGCCGGCGCCGGGCTCGCCGAGCTTGAAACGGCAGTCCACAACGCGAATCCCGGGATCGTCGAGCCGCTCGCGCAGCCAGGAGGAGGCGACGAGCGGCCCGCTCACGCGGCCAGGACGTTCAGGCACATGCCCGGAAAGTGGTAGCCGTCGCCCTCGGCGTGCCGCTCGACCCGCCGCTCGACCTCGTCGCGGACGGCGCGCCGGTCCTCCTCGGGGAGCGCTCGGACGAGCATGGCCACCGCGCCGGCCAGGTCGGTTACGTAGTGCCAGTAGGCGTCGAGCGAGTCGAATCGCCACGCCATCTCGACGATCTCGATCAGGGGTTCTGCTCCGGATCGCCCCAGACCGAGAAGGCCACCCGTCCTCCGTCGCCGAGCACGCGCCTGGTCTCGGCGAGCGCGGCCGCGGGATCGGCCATCAGCATGTAGCCCCCGCGGCAGAGGACACCGTCGATGCTCGCGTCATCCAGGTCCATCCGCTCGGCGTCCAGGGTCCGGAATTCGGCATTCGAGACGCCCAGCTCGTCGGCCCGCCGCCGCGCGGCGTCCACCATCGGCTGGGAGAAGTCGGTGCTGATGAGCCTGCCCTCCGCGCCGAGGCGCCGAGCGGGACTCGCCTCGCGATAGTCGTCGCCGGGCACGGGGCGGAGCCTACGCTGGCAACTAGGCTGAGTCCATGCGCGCGATGGTGCTCGACGCGCCCGGACAACCCCTCCGCGCGACCCAGCTGCCCGAGCCCGAGCCGGGGCCGGGACAGGTGGCGCTCGAGGTCGTGGCCTGCGGGGTCTGCCGCACCGACCTCCACATCGTGGACGGTGAGCTGAGCGAGCCGAAGCTCCCGCTCGTGCTCGGCCACCAGATCGTGGCGCGGGTGGTGGGCGGCGGAGAGAGGTTCGCGGTCGGGCAGCGCGTGGGTGTGCCGTGGCTCGGCTGGACCGACGGCGACTGCCGCTACTGCCGCTCGGGCCGCGAGAACCTCTGCGACAGCGCCCTCTTCACGGGCTACGACCTCGACGGGGGCTACGCCGAGCGCACGGTGGCGGACGAGCGCTACTGCTTCCCGCTTCCGGACGGCCACGAGGACCTCCAGGCGGCGCCACTCCTGTGCGCCGGGCTGATCGGCTACCGCACGCTGCGCTTCGCCGGTGATGCCGAGCGCATCGGGATCTACGGTTTTGGCGCTGCGGCGCACATCATCTGCCAGGTGGCGATCCACGAGGGCCGCCGCGTCTTCGCCTTCACGCGCGCGGACGACGAGGCAGCGCAGGCATTCGCGCTCGAGCTAGGAGCGGAATGGGCCGGGGACGCCCTCGGGCCGCCGCCCGAGGAGCTCGACGCCGCACTCGTGTTCGCTCCGGCAGGCGAGCTGGTGCCGGCGGCGCTGCGAGCCGTGGCCAAGGGCGGGAGCGTGGTCTGCGGCGGGATCCACATGAGTGACATCCCGGCGATGCCCTACGAGCTGCTCTGGGGCGAGCGGGTGCTGCGCTCGGTGGCGAACCTCACGCGAGCGGACGCCGAGGAGTTCCTCGCGCTCGCGCCGAACGTTCCCGTTCAGACTCACGTCGAGACGTTCGAGCTGGAGCGCGCGAACGACGCACTGAAGGCGGTGCGCGAGGGCACCATCCGCGGCGCCGCCGTGATCGTGCTCTGAGGGCGCCTCAGGCGGCGCGGAGGGGGCGCACCTGGGCGCCGCGGGCGGGACGTCGGCGCGCGTCGGCGGCCCGGAGCTCCTCGAGCGCCTCGGCCACCGCTCGCCAGGCGGATCTCGAGACAGCCATCCCGCAGTGGGAGGCGTCGATCTCCACGAGCCGGGTGGCGTGTGGATCCAGGCAGGCGCGCCAGTCCACGACCCCGTCGCTCTTCGAGTAGACCGAAACGAGCCTGACGCCGCGCGGCAGCGGCGCGGCGAGGTCCTCCCAGAAGGACGAGCAGCAATCGCCGTCGATGCAGGAGCGCTTGAAGAGGCCCGGGCGCCCCGAGCGATCCCAGGCGGCCGACGGCCTCGACCTGGAGCCGGACCAGCGGATGAACCGCGAGCGGGTCGATCTGCGGCGAACCGAGCGCCACGACGCCGGCCGTGAGATCAGGCCTGCGGCGGGCGAGCACCTTGGCGAGCGTGCCGCCACGGCTCTGCCCGACGATCGCGGCCTTCTGTCCCTGCTCGGAGACGAGCCGCTCGAGCCGCTCCTCGAGCCGCGGAAGCAGCGTGCCCGCACAGTTCACATTCGCCACGATTCCGGCGCGGCTGGGCCGGTATCCGGTCCGCTTGAGCCAGCCGGCCATCATCGAGAGCGAGCCGTCGCCCGCCAAAAAGCCGGGGATCAGGAGGACCGGGCGCCCGCGCCCGTCGGTCATGCCGTCGCCGCGGAAGATCGGGTCGCGGAGGAGCGCCGCGGCCTCGAGCCCGACACGAGCCTCCCGCCACAGCGGCGGACGGTCACCCAGCGGAATGAGGCTAGAAGCTCTCATCGCGGTCTCCTGACGCTATCGGTTCGATTGGACGTTTCCTTTGTTACACGGCATTAACAGAACGTGCCAGTACATTCCGCGCTTGTGCGCGCGGTAACAATCAATGACGGAAGCCTCGTGGTCGAGGAGCGGCCCGATCCCGAACCCGGAAAGAGCGAGTTGCTCGTGCGCGTGAGGGCCGCCGGCCTGAACGGCGCGGACATGCTTCAGCGGAGGGGGGCCTACCCCGCGCCGCCCGGCTCGCCGGCGGACATCCCCGGTATGGAGCTGGCGGGCGAGGTCGTCGGACTCGGACCGGGTGCCGAGCGCTTTAAGGAGGGCGAGCGGGTGATGGCGGTCGTGGGCGGCGGCGCCCAGGCCGAGCTCGCCGTGGTGCACGAGCGCGCCGCCATGCCGGTTCCAGGGCCGCTCGAGTGGCCGCAGGCCGGAGGTCTTCCCGAGGTCTTCACCACGGCCCACGACGCCCTCTGCACCCAGGCAGCCCTACGCCCCGGCGAGCACCTGCTGGTGCACGGAGCGGCGGGTGGCGTGGGAACCGCGGCGGTCCAGCTCGGCCGCATGACCGGCGCTCGCGTGACCGCCACCGTGCGCCGCGAGGAGCTGCGGGCGCAGGTGGAGAAGCTCGGTGCGCGCGCCATCGACCCGGAGGGCTTCGAGGCCGAGGGCCCGTTCGACGTGGTGCTGGAGCTGGTGGGGGCGTCCAACCTCGCGGACAACCTGAAGGCGCTGGCCACGCGCGGACGCATCGCCGTGATCGGCGTCGGCGGCACGGGGCCCACGGCCGAGATCAACCTGCTGGCGCTGATGCAGAAGCACGCGCGCATCCACGGCTCCACGCTGCGCGCGCGGCCGCTGGAGCAGAAGGCGGCGGCCGCGCGGCTCGTGGAGAAGGAGGTTCTGCCCGGCTTCGAGGCGGGACTCCTGACCGTGCCGGTGGCCGAGACCTTCGCGCTCGACCGGGTCGAGGACGCCTACGCGCGCTTCGAGGCCGGCGGCAAGCTCGGCAAGATCGTCCTTCTGCCCTAAGCCCGCACGCAGCGGACGTTTGTCCGATGGGCATATGTCCGATGGGGACCGCCCGCGCCCAGTCGATAACTGCTCAGACCGAAAAGGCAAACCCGTCGCGAGGCGGGGGCGCAAAGCCAGAGGCCTCTCCACGGACGGTAGAGGCGGC
This sequence comes from uncultured Thermoleophilaceae bacterium, assembly GCA_963774755.1. Classification (GTDB taxonomy): domain Bacteria; phylum Actinomycetota; class Thermoleophilia; order Solirubrobacterales; family Thermoleophilaceae; genus JACVRW01. The sequence goes on from CAVZGG010000022.1 coordinate 80,099, forward strand.
TCAGCTGCCGGATCCAACTTCCAACGGAGGAACGAATCCAGCATGTCTGAGCAGATCACCATCGTCTTTCGGCTCCGGTTCGCAGTAGCGCCTGCACGAGCCTCTTCGCTCTTATTCTCTTCGGCTTCCAGGCCGCGCCGCGTTCGCCGAGGAGGGCATCGGCCGAGTACATCGTCCAGATGGAGCCGGGCGTGGCACCCCTCCCAGGGCCAGCAGGTCGTCGCTGTTCTCGGCGGCCCAGACCACCACAGGGGACTGCCCGTCATCAACGGGTTCGGGGCGGTCCTCCAGGATGACGCCGCAGAGGAGCTCGTCGGACACCCGGGCGTGCACGCCGTGACCTCGAACTCGGTCACCGCGCCTGAGCCCGCGGCCACCGTGCCGGAGCCGAACAACGCGACCGCCGCCAGCGGCGGCCTCCAGTGCGGATCAGCGACGCCGGGACGCTGCCTTCCCGGATCGGCAGCCCGAGCCTGCTGGACGTCAACCCGCTGAACTGTCGATCCCGCTCTGCGGCAGCCGCTGCTCAGACGACGGTCCGCGCGGACGACGCTTGGGGAGCGCCGCCACCGGCGCGGCATGGGCGTGGCCGTGATCGACTCGGGCATCGCCGGGCGACCTGGCTGACTTCGTCACTGCCGGCCAGCTCGCGCGTGATCGCCTCCGCAGTCACCAACCCGTGCGCGCGGAACGCGAATGACCAGTTCGGGCATGGCACGCACGTCGCCGGCCTGATTGCGGGAAACAGCCTGAACTGCTCCGAGCCTCAAGAAGAACCTCAGGGGCAGGTACATGGGCATCGCCCCGCGGGCGAACCTGATCTCGGTCAAGGTCTCGGACGACGACGGCGACACCACCGTCCTCGACGTGATCAACGGCCTCCAGTTCGTGATCGACAACAAGGACGGCGCTCGGAATCCGCGTGGTGAACCTCTCGCTGTCCTCGACCGTCGCCGAGTCCTACCGACGGATCCGCTCGACGCGGCCGTCGAGGCGGCCTGGTTCTCGCGGCATCGTCGTGGTCGCAGCCGCCGGCAACGACGGCACCGCTTCCGACGCGGTCTCCTACTCGCCCGGCAACGACCCGTTTGTGATCAGCGTGGGCGCGCTCGACGACCGTGGAACCACGAGGGCTGCGACGACGACCAGCTCGCCCCTGGTCGAGCCGCGGCGTGACGCAGGACGGCATCCAGAAGCCCGAGGTCCTCGCTCCGGGCAACCGCGCTCGATTGCGCCGCTTGCATCCGAACAGCGACTTCGAGAAGCATGTGCCGCAGGTGCATGATCGGTCGCACAGCTACTTCCGGCTCAGCGGGACCTCGATGGCGACCGTGGCGTTGTCTCAGGTGTCGCCGCTCTGATGCTCGAGAAGAACCCCGGCCTGACGCCGAACCAGGTCAAGGGCGCCATCATGTCGAGGCTCTGCAGCGTGCCCGGTGTGGGCGCGGCCGTGGACGCGAACGCCGCGATCGACGGCTACGGGTCTGCGAACGCGGGCCTCACGCCGAACACGCTCGTCGACCCGCGAGCGGCGCGATCGACTGGATCGCGGGCGAGCTTCCGGCGGGCGAGCTTCCGTGACGCAGCCGGGTCGCCGTTGCGCTGCGCTCTGGACCCGCGCGAGCTTCCGCTGCGACTGCGGGCTCGACGGCGAGCGGACAGGTCGACGCGAATCGGGTGAGCTTCCGCAGGGTCAGCTTCCGGCGCACGGTCGACTTCGACCGGTAGGCGGATGGTCTCCTTCGGGCGACAGCTGGGTCTGGAAGCAAAGATCTGGATCCTCAGCGGCGTCGTGGCGGCGCTCACCGTGGTCGCGTACGCGACCCTGGTGACGCCGCTCGGCGCCGGGCCGTCCACACTGGACGTGCCCTGGTGGGCGGTGGCGGCCGGATTCGCGGCCGCCGAGCGCTGGGTCGTGCACCTGCACTTCCGGCGCAGCACCCACTCGCTGTCGCTCGGGGAGCTGCCGCTCGTCGCTGGCCTGCTCTTCCTTCCCGCGCACGAGCTGGTGCTCGCCGGCCTCGTGGGCTCGACGCTGGCGCTCGCGTTCGACCGCGAGATCCCGATCTTCAAGGCCTTCTTCAACCTGGCGCAGTTCACGCTCGGAACCTGCGTGGCCCTGTTCATCGTCGAGGGGCTCACGACCATGCGCGATCCGCTCGACCCGATGGTCTGGCTGGCGGTGTTCGGCGCGGTGTCCGCCGCCACCCTCGTCGCGGACATCTGCGTGGGCGCGGCCGTGACGATCGCCGAGGGCCGGCTGGAGCCGCATCAGCGCCTGGAGATGCTGTTCACCAATTGGACTGTCGCACTCAGCAACACCTGTCTTGCACTCGCGATCGCCGCCGTCGTGGCGGCGCGCCCCGAGGGCGGGCTGCTGCTGGTGCCGCCGACCATCCTGCTGATGGCCGCCTACCGCGCGTACCTCTCGGAGCGCCGCCGCAACTCGGAGCTCGAGTTCCTCTACGAGGCCACGCGCACGCTCTCGCGCTCGTCCGAGATCGTTCCGGAGCTGGAGGCGCTGTTGGCCCGGACGGCTGCGACCTTCCGCGTGGGCGCCGTCGAGCTCGTCCTCTTCTCCGCGGAGCCCAACCGCTCCGCCCGCTCCTCGCTCAACCGTGACGGCGGCCGGCGCATGCTCGAGCCGATCGAGGAGCCGCTGGCCGAGAGCCTTCGCTCTCTTGCCGCCGGGCTCAACGGCCCGGTCGAGACCGAGACCATCCACGACTCCGCGCAGCGCGGTTACTTCCACGGGCGCGGCATGGAGACCGGTGTTGTCGCGCCGCTCCACGGCGAGGCCGGCTGCGTCGGCCTGTTCGCCATCGCGGGCCGCGAGAGCGTCGACCGCAACTTCTCGGAGGAGGATCTCCGGCTGCTCGAGACGCTCACCGGCAACGTGACCGTGGCGCTCCAGTACGACCGCCTCGAGCAGGCGGTGCGTCAGCTGGAGTCGCTGCAGCACGAGCTCGAGCGCAAGGCGCTCTACGACTCGCTCACCCAGCTCGCCAACCGCTCGCTCTTTCACAACCGCCTCGAGCACTCGCTGCAGAGCCGCCGCCCGGGCGTGTCCGTGCTGCTGCTCGACATCGACGAGTTCAAGGCGATCAACGACAGCCACGGGCACCACGCCGGCGACGAGCTGCTGCGCGCGGTGGCCGAGCGCCTGCGCGGATGTCTCCGCGAGGGCGACACCGCGGCCCGCCTGGGCGGCGACGAGTTCGCACTTCTGCTCGACCGTTCCGGCGGCGAGGACGATGCCAAGGCGGTCGCGAAGCGGCTCCTGAGCGACTTCGAGAACCGCATCGAGGTGGCCGGCGAGCGCGTGCGTGTGCACGTGAGTCTCGGCATCGCCGTCGGCGCGCCCGGGAGCGACTGTCCCGACGAGCTGCTGCGCAAGGCGGACGTGGCCCTCTACGAGGCAAAGCGTCGCGGGAAGAGCCAGTTCCGCGTGTTCCACCCGTCGATGCGGGACGCGCTCCGCAAGCGCCGGACGCTCGCGTTCGAGCTCGAGCAGGCCGTGTCCGGCGAGGAGCTCTCGGTCGTCTACCAGCCCGTCGTATCGCTCGCGGACTGCCGCGCTGTGGCCCTCGAGGCGCTGGTGCGCTGGAACCATCCCGAGCGCGGCCTGGTGCCGCCCGGCGAGTTCATCGCCTTCGCCGAGGAGACCGGCGCCGTCGTCGAGATCGGCGCCATCGTGCTGGAGCGCGTGGTCGAGAAGGCCGCCGAGCTGAACATGCCGATCCACGCGAACGTCTGCGCTCCCGAGCTGATCGACCCCGGCTTCCTCGACCGCCTCGACGCGCTCGTCGAGCGCCACCAGGTGGCGCCCGAGCTTCTGATCTTCGAGCTCACCGAGCGCGCCTTCGTCGGCGACGACCCGGTGCCGCTCGCGGTCCTGGAGGCCCTGCACCGGCGCGGGATGGGCGTGGCCGTCGACGACTTCGGTACCGGCTACTCGTCACTCGCCTACCTCTCGCGCCTCCCGGTCGACACGATGAAGATCCCGAAGCAGTTCATCGACGAGGTCACCGGCTCGCGGGAGCACCACGCGCTCGCCCGCGCCGTGATCGAGCTCGGCGCCGCCCTCGACCTGAAGGTCGTGGCGGAGGGCATCGAGACCCCGGATCAGATCGACGCACTGCGCGCGTTCGGCTGCGAGCTCGGCCAGGGCTTCTACTACGGCCTCCCCACCGACGCCGACCTCGCACTGCGGCGGGTCGACCTGCTGCGCGAGGACACGAACCGCGCGCTGCTGCGCGCGGTCTAGCCGAGGGGAGCGTCCGAAGACGCTCCCCTCTCCGCGACCCGCCGTGACGGCTCGACGCGGCGGCTTTTCAGACCTAGCCCGTCCTGGGAACGAGTGCGAGGATCGCGTTCAGCGCTGAGGCCTGCTGGCGCACGGACGCGGTCTGCGGGTCGAGCAGCCCGGTGATCGCGCAGAGCAGGTTGCCGAGTAGGTTCCCCGGCCCTGGCACGGCGTCGATCCGGACGTTGATGCGGTTGGTGCGAACGACGAGTCCGAGCAGGTCAAGATTGATCGGCCCGAGCACCAGATTGAGGATCTCGCAGGCGTTTGGGATCGGCGGCAGCTGCGCTGTCGACGGCGCCCCGGACAGCACCGCAGGCATCGTGACCTCTCTGGCGGCCACGCGACGCTGGCCGAGGCGGCCGCGAAGCGTGCCGACAGAGACCAGATCGCCGTGCGAGCTCCGGAAGCGGTCGATCGCGTAGGTGCCTCTGAACGTCTTGCCGCTCTTGGACTTGCCGGTGACCGGGACCACCTGGGTCAGGCCGTCCGGATCCTGCGCTGTTGCCGTGGCGGGCGCGGCCACGAGCCCCGCGCATACTGCCATTGCGAGTAGTGCCGTTCGGGCTCTCATCTTCGTCCTCCTTGATTGATGAACCCCTACAGACGTACGCGCGGCACAAATGTTGGAAGCAAGGCTGGTTTCGTGCGCTCGGAGCCGGAAACTGGCAACACGAGATGGCTGTGCAAACGCCAGGGAAGGCGGCCTTGTGGCGATTCGACGACCGGCGGCTCGCCGCGCTTGCGGCCACCGGCGACGAGCCTGCGTTCGAGGCGATCTTCGAGCGCCATCACCGCGGCTTGCTCTCCCTATGCCGCCACCTGCTTGGATCGCTTGATGAGGCGGAGGACGCCCTGCAACACACCTTCGCCGCTGCTTATCGCCAGCTCGTGGAGCGCGAGCCGCCGGAGCATCTCCGGGCGTGGCTCTATGCCACCGCCCGCAACCGTTGCCTCGACGTCTTGCGAACGCGCCGCGAGTTCCCGACGGAGCTTCGAACGACAGCCACGGCTGGCCTCGCCGAGGAGGTGGAGCGCCGCAGCGACCTGCGCGAGCTCGTCGACGACATCGGCAGGCTTCCCGAGGAGCAGCGCGCTGCGCTCGTCATGTCCGAAATCGAGGAGCTCAGGCACGCCGAGGTGGCCGAGGTGCTCGGATGTCCGCGGGACAAGGTGCGCGCGCTCGTGTACCAGGCCCGCTCGTCGCTCTCGGGCTGGCGTGAGGCGCGCGCACTGCCCTGTCGTGACGTGCGACAGGAGTTGGCCGTGGCGCGCGGCGCCGCGCTTCGGCGAAGCCACCTGCGCCGCCACCTCAAGCTGTGTCGGGAGTGCGCGGCGTTCCGGGATGACATGGATCGCCAGCGCCGCGGGCTGGCGGTGGTTCTTCCGGTGCTGCCGACCATCGGCCTCAAGGAGAGCGTGCTGGAGGCGGCCTGGGGGGCGGCCGGGGCCGGTGGGGCCGGTGGGGGCGCGGCGGTCGGCGGCGGGCTGACCGGCGGCGCGGCCGGCGGCGGGCTGGCGGGCGTGCTGGGTGCCACCGCGGTCAAAATCGGAGTTGCTGCACTCGTCCTCGGCGGTGGAGCCGCCACATTCGTCGGCATGTCCAGCCGTGAGCCGGTGGAGCCGGTGGAGCCCGCGTCGCTGGCCGCGCCGGCCTCGGAGCGCTCCGTTGCGAGAGAGTTTCGTGAGGTCGCCGCCAGACGCGATCGCGAGCGGGAGAGGGCGTCCAAGCGGCGGCGCGAGCGGAGCGCCACCGCGTCGCCCGATGAGCACTGCACCCGCTCAGCCAGAGGAGGAGGCAGGCGCAGCGCCGCCGCAAACGCCTTCCGCTCCGTCCACCCCGACGCCGCAGGCGCCGGCGCCGGGTACTCCTACGCCGGAGACTCCGTCGGTCCCGCTGCCGGACGTGGAGGTGGAGCTGGACGTCGAGGTAGACCCGCCCGCAGCCCTTCCCTGAGCGCCGGCCCGACCCGCTTCTAGTTCAAGCGCTCCACGATCATCGCCTGGCCCTGGCCGCCGGCCACGCACATCGTCTCGAGGCCAATCGTCTTGTCGTCGGTCTCCAGGCCGTTGATGAGCGTGGTCATGATGCGAGCGCCGGTCATGCCGAAGGGGTGTCCGAGCGCGATCGCCCCGCCGTGCGGGTTCATCTTCTCGAGCGGGATGTTGCACTCGGCCATGATCGGGATCACCTGGGCGGCGAACGCCTCGTTCAGCTCGACAGTCTCCACGTCCTCGATCGACATGCCGGCGCGCTCGAGCACCTTCTTGATCGCCCAGATCGGCGCGACGCCCATGTACTCGGGCTCGTTCGCCGCCGTCGCGGACGCGATGATCCGCGCTCGCGGCTTGAGGCCGAGCTCGTTCGCCTTGGTGTCCGACATCACGAGCACCGCGGCGGCGCCGTCGTTGAGCGGGCATGAGTTGCCGGCCGTGACCTTGCCGTCCTCCTTGAACGCCGGGTCGAGCTGCGAGAGCTTCTCGAGGGTCGAGCTGGCGCGCGGGCCGTCGTCCTTGGCGACCACGGTGCCGTCCGGCAGCGTCACCGGCACGATCTCGCGGTCGAAGTAGCCGCTCTCCTGCGACTGCACCGCCAGCTCCTGGGAGCGCTGCGCGTACTTGTCCATGTCGGCGCGGCTCACCTCGTAGCGCTCCGCCACGTTCTCGGCGGTCAGGCCCATCGAGATGTAGGCGTCCGGGTGGCCGTTCTTGCCCTGCAAATTCTCGTTCTGGTCCTGCGGGCGCGCGCCCTCGACGGCCTCGTTGTAGCGAGAGACCCACTCCACGCCGGCGGCGATGTAGGCGTCGCCCTGACCGGCCACGATGGCGTTCGAGGCCTGGCGGATCGACTCGAGGCTGGAGGCGCAGTAGCGCGAGACGGTCGTGCCGTTGGTGCCGAGCGGCAGGCGCTCGGACAGCAGCGCGATGATGCGACCCATGTTGAAGCCCTGGAGCCCCTGCGGAAGACCGACGCCGCAGTAGACCTCCTCGATCAGCTCGGGGTCAACGTCCTCGTTTCGCTCGAGCAGCGCATCCACGACGAACGCGCCCATCTCATCCGGGCGGAGCTGGGCCAGCGAGCCCTTGAAGGCCCGGCCGATGGGTGTACGAACGGCGTCAACGATCACTGGTTCAGGCATGGCCGGAACCCTAACGGGGACAGGATTAACCTGTCCCGGTAGCGCGCCTGTCCCCGGTCAGCGCGGGGCCTGTCCCCGGTCAGCGCGGGGCCTGTCCCCGGTCAGCGCGGGGGCATACGTAAGGCGCCGTCCAGCCTGATCGTCTCGCCGTTCAGCATCGAGTTCTCGGCGATCTGGCAGGCGAGCTGCGCGTACTCCTCGGGCCGTCCGAGGCGCGGCGGGAACGGCACCTGGGCGCCCAGGGCCTGGCGCGCCTCCTCCGGCAGGCCGGCGAGCAGCGGCGTGTCGAAGAGGCCCGGCGCGATCGTGCAGACGCGGATGCCGATCCGGGCGAGGTCGCGGGCGGCGGGCAGCGTCAGGCCCACCACGCCGCCCTTCGACGCCGAGTAAGCGGTCTGGCCGATCTGGCCGTCGAAGGCGGCGATCGACGCGGTCATCACGACCGCGCCGCGCTCGCCCTCCGCGTCCGGCTCGTTCGCCGCCATCGCCGCCGCGGCGAGGCGCAGCACGTTGAACGTGCCGATGAGGTTCACGCGCACGACCGTCTCGAAGGGCTGGAGCGCCGCCGCGCCTTCGCGGCCCACGGTGCGCTCCGCCCAGCCGATGCCGGCGCAGGACACCGCGAGCCGCAGCTCGCCGGCGCTCTCCACCGCGGCCTGCACCTGCGCCTCGTCGGTCACGTCCGCCTTGGAGAAGCTGCCGCCGATCTCCTCGGCCAGCGCCGCGCCGCGCTCCTCGTTCAGGTCCGCGATCGCCACCCGCGCACCGCGGGTGGCGAGCTCGCGGGCCGTGGCCTCTCCGAGCCCGGACGCTCCGCCCGCGACGAACGCCCCTATTCCCTCGAGGTCCAACTACTCGCTGACCCGCTCCACCAGGAACGAGATCCGCACGAGCGCGCGCCACTCGTCGAGGTTCTCTCCGCGGAGTCCCGTGGAGACCACATCGACGGCCTTGATGTTGCGCAGCGACTGGCGGGCGTCGTCCAGCGCGGCCTTGACGGCGCCGTCCGAGCTCTCCGGCGAGCTTCCGACGACCTCGATGATCTTCGTGACAGCCACGGGGCTCCTTTGTTCGGGGTTGTGCGCAGCCTATCTCGGCATGTAGCTTCCGGGTCATGGAGGCCAGCGCCGAGGAGCGCAGCGGCTATCTCGACTTCTCGAGGGTGTCGCCGGGCGAGCTGATGGGGATGGGCGCCGCGCTGGTGCTGCTTGCGTCGCTCTGGCTGCCCTGGTTCACGACGAGCTCGGACAACCCGAACTCGAAGCTGCCGGGCGGCGTGTCCGGCGGCGACAGCGCCACGGCGTGGCAGGTGTTCAGCACGCTCGACTGGCTGCTGGTGTCCGCCTGCGCCGCACCGTTCATCCTCACCTGGATCATCGCGCGGGGGCACAAGCTGACCTGGAAGCCCGGCGAGGTGACGATGATCGTCGGCATCGTCGCCTTCATGCTGATCCTCTGCAACGGGATCATCCTGGGGCGCCCCGGAGACAGCGTCGACATCGGCCTCGCGATCGGCTACTTCGTCGGCCTGCTGGCGTCGCTCGGCATGCTGGCCGCGGGCTATCTGCGCCAGGCGGTCTACGAGACCGCGCGCAAGCCGCCCGGCGTCATATAGCGTCCGACAGCATGGAGTCAGGGGCGCCGAAGCCCGATCGCAACCTCGCGATGGAACTCGTGCGTACGACCGAGTACGCCGCGCTCGCATGCGCCCGCTGGATCGGCCGCGGCGACAAGGAGGGCGCCGACGGCGCGGCCGTGGACGCGATGCGAATGCTGCTCGACACCGTCGCCATGGACGGAGCCGTCGTGATCGGCGAGGGGGAGAAGGACGAGGCGCCGATGCTCTACAACGGCGAGCACATCGGCGACGGCTCGCCGCCCGAGGTGGACATCGCCGTGGATCCGCTCGAGGGAACCGAGCTGTGCGCGAAGGGCCTTCCGAACGCGATCGCCACGATCGCGCTGTCGGAGCGCGGCACGATGTTCGACCCCGGGCCCTGCGTCTACATGCTGAAGATGGCCACCTCGCGCGAGCTCGCGCACCTGCTCGACCTCGACCGCCCGATCGGCGAGACGCTCCAGCTGATGGCCAAGGAGAAGGGCGTCGGCCTGGGCGACCTCGTGGTCATCATGCTCGACCGCGAGCGCCACGACGAATACATGCGCGAGATCCGGGAGGTCGGCGCTCGCATCCGCCTGATCCCGCACGGCGACGTGTCAGCCGCGCTCGTGGCCGTGACCCAGGACTCGCCGGTGGACCTCCTGTTCGGGATCGGCGGTACCCCGGAGGGCGTGCTCGCCGCGGCGGCCATCCAGTGCACGGGCGGCCAGATCCTCGGCCGGCTGTGGCCGCGCTCGGACGAGGAGCGCAAGGCGGCGCTCGATGCGGGCTACGACCTCGAGGAGACGCTCGACAAGGACCGGCTCGTGTCAGGCAACGACGTGTTCTTCGCGGCCACGGGCGTGACGGACGGGGAGATGCTGGACGGCGTCCACTACATCGGCCCCCGCGGCGCCACCACCGAGTCGATCTCGATGCGCTCCCGCTCCGGCACCGTCCGCCGGATCACCGCGCACCACGACCGCACGAAGCTGCGCGAGATCACTGGCGAGCGCTTGGGGTGATCGCCGCCTCCGCGGCCTCCGCGGCCGCGCGCAGCGCTCCGACGCGGGACGGCTCCAGGTCGAGATTCGCCAGCGAACGCAGGAACGCGTGCGTCACGATCACGTGGATCCGTAGCTGGGTCTGCTCGTAGAGCCAGCCGCTCAGGCCCGTCGCGATCGTGGGATAGAAGTTCACCACCTCGGACGAGACGAGCAGGGTCACCTCGTCGGCGCCGTCCGCCACCGGCTCACGGCGCACGCCGAGGCGCAGAAAGCCGCGCCCCCGGCCGCGCTTCGCCACCAGCACGCCGCGATCGATCGGCCAGGTGACCGTGCCGCCGTCGGCGTCGATCTCGTATTCCGGCTTGTGGAAGCGCAGCAGCACGAAGGGGCGGGTGAGGAAGACGACCTCCCGCGAGTCATTGCTGTACAGAACGCGGATCAGCCCGAGCGAGAAGCGCGACAGGAAGCTCCAGTAGGTGCGCGCGAGTCGCTCGAGGTACTCGGGCGACCAGATCCTCTCGAGCTCCGCGCGCGGCAGCGTGACCTCGGCCACCTGCTTGCTTCCGACCGCGCCGCCGTCCTCCGAGGCGCCGGGCTGCTCCACCTGCACGATCACCACGCGCGCACCCGCCCGCCGTTGACGTGCGAGCAAGCGGCGCGGGTCCCGCGGCCTCACAGCAGCTCCACCTCCACGCGCTCGCCGGCCGCCAGCTCGCCCTCGCCGTGGTGGATCAGCGCCAGGCCGTCGGCGCCGACCATCGAGGTGAGCATGTGCGAGCCCTGCGGCGCCGGTCGGCTCGGCCACGAGGCCGTCGTCGGTGGGCCTGAGCTTCACCCTCACCGTCTCGTCGCGACGCGGGTTGCGGGCGACGGCATGAGCGAGCACGGCGCTCGCGCGCGCGGCGTCTGGCGCCGCGCCCTGGAGTGCCGCGAGCGCCGGGCGCGCGAAGAGTTGGAAGGTCACCATCGCCGATACGGGGTTGCCGGGGAGGCCGAACGCGAGCGTATCGCCGCGCGTGCCGAACCAGGTGGGCTTGCCCGGTCGCAGGCGCACGCCCCAGAAACGCTCCTCGACGCCGAGGTCGCGGAAGGCGTCCTTCACGTGGTCGTGCGGGCCGACCGAGACGCCGCCCGAAACGATCACGACATCGGCTGCCCCGAGCGCCTCGTCCAGCGCGGCGCGCGTGCCGTCCGGCGTGTCCGGCACGGTGCCGCGTCCGGTCAGCGCGCCGCCCGCACGCTCGACCTGCGCGGCGAGCGCGAAGCCGTTGGAGCCGTAGATCCCGCCCGGTGCGAGCGGCTCGCCGGGAGGGGTGAGCTCGTCGCCGGTGATGAGCACGAAGACACGGGGCTGGCGCGCGCAGCGGAGCGTCGCACGGCCCACCGCGGCCGCGACGCCCAGCTCTGCTGGGCCAAGGACGGTGCCGCGTTGCAGAACGACAGCATCGACGGGCGATGTCCTCACCGGCCCGGCGGATATTGGCGCCGGCCTCGATTTCGGCCACCCGGACGCGACTCGGTCGCACTTTCCCTTGTATTTCAACGGGAACGTGGATCGAGTCGAGCTCGCCGCCCTTTACCGCTGTAGTTCGCTCGAACGGCACCACGGCGTCGGCGCCCTCGGGCACCGGCGCCCCGGTCGAGATCCGCATCGCCGTTCCCGGCCGCACCGCCTCCGTGGCGGGGTGACCCGCGCGCGCCTCGCCGATCACCTCGAGCTCCGCCTCCGGCCCTGCGATCAGCGCGTACCCGTCCATTCCGGAGCTGTCGAAGGGCGGCACGTCGATGCCGCTCGTCACGTCCTCCGCCAGCACACGGCCGAGCGCGAGGTCGAGCGGGACGTCCTCGTCCTCGAGGCGGGTCACAGCCTCGAGCACCCGGCGGCGGGCCTCGTCGATCGAGATCAGGTCGCTCACCTCGCGCAATCTTGTCCGAATTCGGCCCCCGTCCGCCGTTTGCGGGGGTACGATCCGGCGCAGATGACGTCCATCCGGGGACCCCTCGCGCGCTTGGACAGGTCGCGGGACGAGTTGGCGAAGGCCTGGCTCGTCCGTTTGATCGAGCGCGCGTCGCTGGACGAGATCCGCGAGCTGCCGACCGAACGGATCGCTCGCGAGCTGCCCGAGCTGATCGGCGACATCGTCCGGGTGGCCTGGGAGGGGGAGGGCGATCCATACGACCTGCCGAAGGAACAGGCCGATCGCGCCGCCTCGCTCGCGACCCTGCGCAGCGGCGGACGCGAGGTCCAGGCGGCCGACGTGGCACGCGACCTGGCCGCGCTCCAGAGCGTCCTCATCCATGCGCTTCGCGAGGAGATAGGCGAGACCGACCCGGAGCGATTCGCCGAGGCGGTGGAGTCACTCGTCGAGGCCACCGGCGCCATCCAGGCCGCGGCGATGGAGGCGCACGTACTGACGCGCTCGCGCGAGCTCGAGTCGCAGGCCAACACCGATCCGCTCACGGGCCTCGGCAATCTGCGTGCGCTCCAGCGCCAGCTCGGGATCCTCCTCGACGTCCACAAGCGCTACCAGCACCCGTTCGGCCTGCTGCTGATGGACATCGACGGGCTCAAGCGCATCAACGACTCGCACGGCCACCAGGCCGGCGACCGCGTGCTGATGCAGGTGGCGATGTCGCTGCGCCGCTCGATCCGCTCGGTGGACACCGCGGCGCGCATCGGGGGCGACGAGTTCTGCGTCCTGCTCCCGCAGCAGGACCTGAAGAGCGCGGCGAAGCTCGCGGCCCGCCTCGCAACGGCAGTGGAGGAGGAGGTGGCCACCCCCGGGGACCCGCCCGTCACGATGTCCATCGGCGTGGCCGCGTCGCCGGAGCACGGCGACGACGCCGAGGCGCTCATCGACACCGCCGACCGCGCCATGTACCGCGCGAAGGCCGCCGGGGAGGGCATAGCGCTGGGCGACCCGCCCGGCACGCAGGGCATCGCGGCCGAAGAGGCCACCACCTAGCTCCGGAACCGCTTCGCCCGGCGCGGTGTACCCGCTGTATGACTCGAGCGGCGCTCACGGTGTGCGTGCTGTTCGCGACTGTTGCGATCGGGTGTGCGTCCGAGGCTCCAGAAGCGGCGGAGCCTCCCGACGGTGACCGCGGAAGCTCGCTGCCGAGCGGCTGCCGGCCGGCAGAGGTGGCGCGGCTGCTCGACGAGCTGTTCGACGCGCTGAATCGCGGCCACCGGGAGGCGGCGGCAGCGCTGCTCGTCGACCGCGAGCTGCTCGTGCTGCTCGAGCGACCCGCGACCGGCCGGCCGCTCCGGCTGCAATCGGTGATCGTCGGGTTCGCGAACGGCCTCGGGCAGATCGAGTTCCGGGCGGACGGCCGGCTGGTGGGCAAAGGCGCCGTCGACTGCGAGACGCGCAAGCTAGTCGCGGTCGGACTCGGGGCACATCACGTGCGCATGGCGCCGCTGTGCGGTGGGCGCCGCGCATGCGCCCGCCACTGGGGCTGACGGCGCTCAGCCCTCGAGCAGCGCCCGGGTCGATTCCTCGATGTGCGGGCGCAGGACCTCCGCCCCCTCTGACTCCAGCCGCTCCACGAGCGCCAGGTGGTCGGATGCCATTCGCTCCAACGTCCAGGTAGGCGGCAGCTGGAGCACGAACAGCCGCAGCTCGGCGCCCGCCAGTTGATGCGCCGCGGCTAGGCGCGGGCTGTCCGCGGCCAGCACGATCTCGTGGTGAAGCGCCTCGTGTGCCTCGGCCACGGCGCCCCACGACGGGCGCGCGCGTCGGCACACCGCGGCCAGCCGGTCGGCGGACCGGTGGACGCTCGCGGGCAGCGTCCCGCCGTGACGCTCGAGCGCCATGCGCGCGGCCTCGAGCTCGAGCGCGATGCGCAGCTCCGAGAGTCCGCGCACGTCCTCGGGCGACAGGCTCGTCACGCGCGCGCCTCGGTTCGGCTCGATCTGGACGATCCCCTCTCCCTGCAGCGTGCGCAGCGCCGAGCGCAGCGAGTGGCGCGCCACGTCGTACTCACCGCTGAGCGCCTCCTCCCGGAGCGGCGTGCCCGGCTTGAGGTCGCCGTCGAGGATGCGGCGCCGGATCGCCTGGGTCAGCGCATCGACCGTGGTGAGCGCGCGAGCGCTCAAAGCGCTACTCGATCAGGCCGTGACGGATGCCGATCGCGACGGCCTGTGTGCGCGTGGACGCCTCGAGCTTCGCCAGGATCCGCTTCGTGTGGGTGCGGACGGTCTCGGTGGAGAGGCCGAGCTTCTCCGCGACGGCGTCGGTCTGCATCCCGTCGGCCAGCATCTGGAGGATCTCGCGCTGGCGGGCGCTCAGTGTGCGGTCACCCTCGTCGAGCACGATGGTCGAGGACAGTCCGGGGTCCACGTAGAACTCGCCGGTGCGGGCGGCCTCGATCGCGCGCACGAGGTCCTCGGAGGGGGAGTCCTTGCGGACGTAGCCCTTCACCCCTGCCTTGAGCGCCTCGGCCAGCAGCCGCGCGCCGCCGTCGGAGGTGAAGATGACGATCGGTGCCTTCACCTGGCTCTGGAGGCGGCCGACGATCTCGGCGACGTCCACACCCGCCCGCCAGGGGTCGATGATCACGACGTCGGGCGCACCACCGTCGCTCGCCACGTCGGCCACGTGATCGATCGACTCGGCATCCGAGATTTCCACGCGGTCGAATGCCTGCTCGAGAACCGCGCGAACCCCGGCTCGTACCACCGGATGGTCATCGACGATCAGGCAGCGAGGCGGTCGCTTCGCGCCAGGGGCCATTGGAGCCAGCATACCTCGGAATGGAGGCGCCGTCCCCGTTGCGGAGGATGGCAATTAGGGGAGGGGCAGCCGACGCATGATCTCTCGCGTCACGGCACCGGCCACGCGCACGCCGGTCACGGCGACCGTCGCAGCGGTGCGCACCGCACTCGCCACGGCGTCGCCGGATTCGTGCGCCGCCGTGTCGGCCGGGCGGCTGCTCGGCGGATCTGGCCTTGCCGCGGCGTTCGCCCGCGCACCCGTGGCTCGGCGCTGGGCGGGAGCACCGGCGCCGGCCGCCGCGCGACCTGGCTTCGGCGTCGCCGCACGGCGCGGCTTCGCGGCCGCCTTGGCACCGGCCGGCTTGCCCCGGCAGCCTTCGCACCGGCCGCCTTCGCACGCGGCTTCGCGGCTCGCGCGGGCTTCGCCGCGGCCTTGCCGCCGGCCTCGGCCTTCTCGGCTGCCTTGCTCGCCGTCTTGGACGGTCTACCACCCGAGTCCCGCTTCTCGCTGCGCTTTCCCGGCCGCGAGCGGGGCAGGTTTCCAAGCACTCCTTCGTCATCCGTCATGGCCGGGGATTCTAGTCCTGGTGGTTCTGGGTACATGGAAGTTGGGACCGCCCCGATAGAGTCGGTGAGGTATCAACTGGTTGACTGGCTAGTCAGCGGAAATTCCGCTTCAGGCCGCTTGACTTCACTATCTGTAGCGTTACTGTGTACATCGACTGTTTGAATGGGCCCGGCGCCCTTGCGCTGGGCCCTGCGCGCCGCAAGGAAAAGGATGTCTGTAGCCGATCTGCAAGAGCTTGAGGAGGTAAAGCTCCTCGTCGTTAAGGGCCAGGCGACCGGTGTGCTGACCTATGCCGAGGTCGCCACCGCACTCGCCGAGGTCGAGCTCGACGAGGGCGATATCGAGGAGCTGCACGGCTACTTCGAGAAGTCCGAGATCGAGCTCGTCGAGGACGATCCCACGCACGCCGCGCCCGTCGTCGAGCGCGCTGTCGACCGCCGCAGCCGGCGCAAGAAGGCGACGATCGACCTGAAGCCGGACATGACGACCGACTCGCTTCAGCTCTTCCTGAAGGACATCGGGAAGGTGCGCCTGCTCACGGCGCAGGAGGAGGTCGACCTCGCCAAGCGCATCGAGCGCGGCGACCTCGACGCGAAGCAGAAGATGGTCGAGTCGAACCTGCGGCTCGTCGTCTCGATCGCGAAGAACTACCGCAACCAGGGGCTGCCGTTCCTGGACCTGATCCAGGAGGGCACGCTCGGCCTGGTGCGCGCCGCGGAGAAGTTCGACTACCGCAAGGGCTTCAAGTTCTCGACCTACGCCACCTGGTGGATCCGCCAGGCGATCGCCCGCGCGCTCGCCGACAAGGCGCGCACGATCCGCATCCCCGTGCACGTGGTCGAGAAGCTCAACAAGATCGGCCGCGCGGAGCGCAAGCTGGTCACCGAGCTGGGACGCGAGCCCACCCCGGAGGAGATCGCCGAGCACACCGGCATCGAGCCCGAGGAGGTCGAGTCGATCAAGCGCTCGGCGCAGGCACCGGTCTCGCTCGAGAAGCCGGTCGGCGACGAGGAGGAGTCCGAATTCGGCCAGTTCATCGCCGACGAGCGGGCCGAGTCCCCCTACGAGCGCGCCGCCGAGATCCTCACCAAGGAGGCGCTCCGCGAGGCACTCGAGAACCTCTCCTACCGCGAGCGCCGCGTACTCGAGCTGCGCTACGGGCTTGGCGGAGAGCACCCGCGCACGCTCGACGAGGTCGGCCGCACGTTCAACGTCACGCGCGAGCGGATCCGCCAGATCGAGAACCAGTCGCTCAAGAAGCTGCAGTCACTCGCGGAGGCGCAGAAGCTCCGCGACGTCGCCTAGAGGCGCAGCAACACGCCCAGAGCCCGAAAAGGCTCGTCCAATACGTGCTCCAGCCCTCAAGGCCCAGGCTGGAAAGCCGATGCAAAGGGCATGTTCGACGTAGATGCCGCCCTTCTTAAGGTGATCGAGCTGGAGGCGTCAGACCTCCACCTCAAGGTCCCCGCCCCGCCCATGGTCCGCCGCTACGGCAAGCTCGAGCCCATCGAGGGCACCGAGCCGCTCAAGCCTGCGGACACCGAGGCCACCCTCTTCCACATGCTCACGGACGAGGCGAAGCTCGAGGCCTTCCGCAAGGAGCGCGAGGTGGACTTCTCGTACTCCGTGCCCGGCGTGGCGCGCTTCCGCGTGAACGCGTTCGTGCAGCGCGGGTCCGTGTCGCTCGTCTGCCGTGCCATCCCCTTCCAGATCAAGACCGTGGAGGAGCTGTTGCTCCCGCCGGTGATCTCGGAGATCGCTGACGAGGAGCGCGGGCTGATCCTGCTCACCGGCACCACCGGTTCGGGTAAGTCCACGACGCTCGCGTCGATGATCGACCACATCAACTCGAACTACGCCAAGCACATCGTCACGATCGAGGACCCCGTCGAGTTCCTTCACCGCGACAAGAGCTCGATCATCAACCAGCGCGAAGTGGGCGAGGACACCGCATCGTTCGCCCGCGCCCTGCGGCGCGTGCTGCGTCAGGACCCGGACGTGATCCTGGTCGGCGAGATGCGCGACGAGGAGACGGTGCGCACCGCGCTGTCCGCGGCCGAGACCGGCCACCTCGTGCTGTCGACCATCCACACCGTCGACGCGGCCGAGTCCGTGAACCGCATCATCGACTTCTTCCCGCAGGCTGAGCAGCGTCAGGCGCGCGCAATGCTGGCCGGCACGCTCAAGGCGGTCATCTCCCAGCGGCTGGTGCCGACACCCGACCGGCTGGGCCGCGTGGCCACCTGCGAGATCCTGCGCATGACCGGGCGCGTGAAGGACATGATTCAGAACCCGGAGGAGACCGGGAAGCTGCCAGAGGTCATCTCCGAAGGCGCGTACTACGGCATGCAGACCTTCGACCAGGCGCTGCTGTACCACGTGCAGCAGGGTCGGGTCGCGATGGAGGACGCGCTCAAGGCGTCCACCCACCCGCATGACTTCAAGCTGCTCGTCTCGTCCGACGGCATGCGGAGCAGCTCGGCGGAATCGGTCTTCTCAGGCGACGAGGAAGAGCAGTCCGACGAGCAGCAGGACGCCCCCGCGGCGAACGGCGCCGAGCCGAGCGTTACCGGCGCGCCCGGCGCGTAACCCGCAGCCTGAGCCTGGTCCGTCCCTCGTAGCTCACGTCGCTCGAGCGATGGACGAGCTGCGGGTCGCGGTTCTTGAAGCGCGCACGGATGCCGACCGCTCGCCGGAAGAGCTTCATCTGCTGAGCGAGCTGACGCGCGGTCCGCGGCTCTGACGAGCCGCCGCCTCCGCTCAGCTCGCCCTCGAGCATCGCGATCAGCTCGTCGACCAGGGCCTCGTCGGAGAAGCCGCCGCCGCTGCCCGTGAAGGTGAGCCGGTGCACGCCGGGCCGGAGCGAGCGCGGAACGCGCACGGGAACGGTGAGCGTGCGCCGCGCGCCCCGGCGGCGCTGCACGGTGAGCCGCACCCGGATGCGCTGACCCCTCCGCACCCGCCGTGGCCCGCGCGCGTCGATCAGAACATCCTGCTTGACGCCCGAGCTCGCGCGGAGGCTGATTGCCGTGCGCTCCACATGCAGCGGCGCGAGGTCGAAGAAGTCGATCATCGCCCCGGCCTCCGAGAGGTGGCTCACGGCGTCGTCCACCGAGAAGTACGTGTTGCAGAAGCCCATCGGGCTGCGCAGCTCCTGCACGCGGAAGTGGGCGCACATGCGGAACGTGATCGGGCCGAAGTCCCTCATCAGCCTGCCCAGCGCCTGCGTCACGCCGAGCGGGGCCACGAACGAGAGCCCGGCGCCGTAGCCGAGGTCGCGCTCGTCGGAGAGCAGCGAGTCGAGCGTCAGGCGCTCGCCGGCGCGGTTGCGCGCGTCTAGATGCAGCGGGAACGAGGGCGGGTCCGATCCGACCTTGCCGGCGATCGCATCGACGGTGTCGCTCGTGATCGAGCCGAGCACGTGCCCGTCGCTCGAGGCCAGCTTGTAGGTCACGGCCCCGAGGTCCGGAACGCCGACCGGGTTCTGAATCACCGTGTAGATGTAGGCGTCCGTCAGGAACAGCGCGCGCCGCCCGAGTCCCTCGAACGGATGGCCGAATGCCCAGATGTCCTCGCCGTCCCGGTAGGTCACGGTTCCGACCGCGCCGAGGCCGAGGTCACCGGTGGATATCGCGGCGGACAGTGCGGCGCCGGGACGCAGGTCCACGGGTGCGTATCCGCCCGCGGGGCCGGCGGGCGCCACGAGCAGCGGGCGGTTCGCGCGTCTGGCCGCGCGCTCCACGAGTGTCCTGGCCGGGCCGGTGAGCCCAGACACCGTGAGCGGCGTCTGGAGCGGTCGCGCGGCGCGCAGCAGCGCGGGATCGCGCCGCGCGTTGGCAGGGGCGGTGGGGCGCTCCTCGAGCATGCCCTCGATCGGCGTGGCGAGCGCCACGTGGTTGCCGTACTCGCCGAGCCCCTCGGATATGGCCCCGGCGTTGCGGCCGTCGCAGATCACCGGAGAGCCGGAGAACCCGGGTCCGATCCCGGTCTCGTCCACCGCCGGCCCGGACACGCGGATGAGGATGCGCGGGCCGCTCAACCCGGCCTCCGGGGCGATCACGTCGAGGATCTCGACGTCGAAGGACGAGATGGTCGTGCCCTTGATCACCGACAGGCCGGTGCAGCTCATCCCCTGCCGAACCTCGGAAAGAGGCATGATCGGGTCGGCCGCGCGCGCCGCCGGCACGGCCACGAGCAGCATGGCCACTGGAAGAAGCAGTCGGCGGAGCAAGAGAATCCAGAGTACTCGACAAATTGGCCTTGACGCACCAACTGGCCTGACCGAGAGTGTCCGAGTTCCCACGACGAAATTGAAGGAGGCCAGGTGCAGAGCACCCTTGGCGAGTTTCAGGAAACGCAGTCCGACAAGCCGTTCGCACTTCAGAACTCCAAGCTGCTGAAGGTCAGCCTCAGAGACATCACGATCCAGGCGAAGGCCGGCGCGATGGTTGCCTACCAGGGCGACGTCTCGTTCGAGCATGCGGGCTCGGGCGGCATCGGCCGCATGGTCAAGAAGGCCATGTCCGGTGAGGGCACGACGCTGATGAAGATGTCGGGGACGGGCGAGGTCTTCCTGGCCGACACGGCGCAGGACATCCACCTCATCTACCTCGAGAACGACGCAATCACCGTGAACGGGACGAACCTGCTCGCTTTCGATGCCGGCATCGACTGGGACATCAAGCGCGTGGAGGGCGTGTCCGGCATGATGGGAGGCGGGCTCTTCAACACGGCGCTGAACGGCACCGGCTGGGTGGCGATCATCTCGGACGGCCCGCCCGTACTGCTGAACACCGCCGAGGCGCCGACGTTCGCCGATCCGCAGGCGGCGATCACGTGGTCGTCCAGTCTGCAGACCGGCATCAAGACCGACATCAAGCTGAAGAACTTCATCGGCCGCGGCTCGGGCGAGACCGTGCAGATGTCGTTCTCCGGCCAGGGCTGGGTGCTGGTGCAGCCGAGCGAGGGCCGAGTGCAGGCCGCTGCGGCCGGAAGCGGCGGCGGCGGCGGGGGCCTGCTGGGCAATCTCGGCGGCTGATCCTGAGGGAGGAAAAGGGCCGGCGGCGCGCCCGTCTGGGAGCCGCCGGCCGCATTACTTCAGTTCCTGAAGTCTTGCGATAGACTCGCCTTTATGGCAGATCCCACGTGCCCCGTCTGCGCCACAGCGGACATCATCTGTGGCAAGTGGACGATCCTCGTGATCCGCGACCTCGCCGACGGCCGCAGCCGCTTCTGTGAGCTCGAGCGCTCGCTTGCCGGCATCAGTCCGAGGACCCTCTCGCTTCGCCTCCGCGCACTCGAGGAGCAGGGCATCGTCGAGCGCCACACCTTCCCGGAGGTGCCCCCGCGCGTGGAGTACTCGCTCACGCCGAAGGGCATGGCGATCGTGCCGCTGATCGAGGACATGCGCCGCTACGGGCGCGAGTGGCTCGGCGTGGACGATTGCGCGGTCACACCGGCGTCCGGGCGCGAGCCCGTCGCCGCCTAGTCGGCTCGCCGCTCGGCAGGACACTCTCGTGCCGCGCCGAAATCGCGCTGCATGCGTAACCGTGCTCTCCACGACGCGCTGCGGAACTTCGCGCTGGAGGCCGCCGCGCTTCTCACAGACGACCAGAAGGCCGGCGCCGAGGTCGAATTCGACGTCGTAGACGAGGGTGGCGGCCGCGGCCCCGCCCTCTACCGATACGAGCCGCGCACCGGCGCGTTCCTCACGGAGCGCTGGCCGCGACTGCGCGAGCTGCCGGCCTGTGCGCAGGCCTGCCATGAGCTCGGAGCCGGGGCTTCCGCCTGGCTGCGCGTGAACGGGCTGCGCGGCGAGCAGGCCGAGCCCGCCCTCCAGGCGATGCTCGAGCGGCTCTACGAGGACGCCACCAGCTTCGGCTTCCCCGAGGAGCGCTTCGAGCGGGTCTACGGCGAGGTCGAGGTCACCCTCTACCGCGACGCCGTGCGCGCCCGTGTCGTGGCGCCCCTGCGCGGCGCGTGGATGGAGATCGACCGGCTCGAACTGGGCGACGGCCTCTCGATCGTGCGCGGCGATGCCTTCGACGCACCGGACGACGCCGTCTTCCCCGAGGAGGGCGACGGCACGCCGGCGCTCCTGTGCGTGCTCGAGCGCGACGCCCCGGCGGACCAGCCGATCCCCGCGACCGAGGCGGCCGACCGCTTTGCCGCTGTGCTCACCGCGCTGCGCCTATGGGCGCCCGGCGGCGTGACGCTTGGGGCACCCGGCTGGCGCCAGGCCGACCAGGGCCGCTGGCTGCCGGTGTCGATCGGATCAGGAGCCCCGACGCCTGCGTCGGGCTGGCTGCTCGCCGCCGGCGAGGAGCAGGCCTTCCGCGAGTTCTTCGCGGCCATCGACGGCGCTCGCCCGCCCGACACGGTGGCATGGGCGCTCGAGCGCTTCGAGATGGGCTGCGAGCGCGCCATGGAGGCGCAGGCGCTGTCCGACTACCTGCTCGCCCTGCGAGCGCTCCTGGACGCCACCACGGCGGCGGGCCAGGCGAGCATGGCGCCGCGGCTGGCCGCACTGTGCGCCGAGGAGGGCGCGCGCGGCGACGTTCAGCATCGCCTCGAGGCCGCCCTCACGCTGGAGCGCTTCGTGATGGGCGGCGCCACCGGCGTGCGCCTCGACGATGAGTCTCCGCGGGAGCTCGTGGAGGAGGCCGAGAACCACCTGCGCGCGCTGCTCCGCGACGTGCTCTGCGGCTATCTCGACGCGGACCTCAAGGGCGTGGCCGACGACATCCTGCTCGAGGGCGGCTCGGAGCCGTTCATGGAGGGCGACACGCACGAGAGCGAGCCTCACGAGATCGAGGCCCGCGACCTGCGCAGGGAGCCGCGCTTCCAACGCGAGGAGCACGAGCACGAGCCGGAGCCGTACCTCGACTTCGGCCCGGAGGCGGAATACGAGCCGGATCCTGACTACGACCCGGCGCCCGACTACGAGGCCGAGCTCGACGCCGAGCCGGACACTGCCGAGCTCGAGGCCGTGACCGTCGCCCCGGAGCCCGTGACCGTCGCCCCGGAGCCCGTTCAGCATGAGCTGGACGGCGTGACCCACTCGGCCGACTGGGGCTGGGACGACCCCGAGGACTTCTCAGCGCCTGTCTGAGCGCCCGCCTGGGCGCGCGAACTCGTTCACCTGCTCGGCGGTGATGCCTCGCTCGTACGGGTCTGGCTTCGGATCGGGCAGGCCGGGGCATGCCCAGGCGAGCACGGCGTAGAACTCCTCGTCGCTGCCGTCCTCGTCCAGAGAGCGGAGCTCCTCCGGAACCTCGAGCTCCGCGATCATCGCCTGCACCTGCGACGGCTCTCCCAGGAGCAGGCCGTAGTAGGTGCCCCACGCGCGGAGGAAGCACTCCAGGTCCTCGGCCACCACCGCCAGGCACGCCTCCTCGAACACGGCCCCGATCTGCACCACCACCGGCCGGGCGTCGCCGTCGCGCGGAACCCACAGCCCGAACGAGTCGCCCTGGCCGTTGTCGCCGAATACCACCATCTCGTCGGGCACCGGCCAATCCCATGAGCGCAGCCGGTCGGACGCGTTTTCGACCGTGAGCGTGTCCGGATCGTCTGACTCGAGCGGATAGATCCGCAGGTTGCCGCCGAGCAGCTCACGGCCCGCCATCTCGGCGCAGACAACGCGCAGGTCGTCGGGAATGGTGCGATCGCCCACGGCGGCCGCCTACCCGGCTACCGGAACAGGTATTCGTCCATTCGTCGGAGGCCGTCGAGGTCGTGCACGTCGTCGTCCAGGTGAGGCACCTCGATCATCGGCTTGCGGCCGAGCCGGCGGCGCAGATCCGCGAGGTTCTTACGGTCCTGCGCGGCCAGGCGCCGCTGCTCCTCGAAGGTGCGCGCGACCCTTGCGACGAGCGGGTCGTCACCGAACAGCCGCTCGAGGTCGGCGGTCGGGTTGCCCCTCGGGGCCGGCGGGTGCACGCGATTGGCCACCACGCCGGCGAACGGCAGCCCGGCGTCGAGCAGGCGGTGGTGGAACCAGCCCGCCTCCTCCACCGCATCTGCGCGCGGGGAGGTGACGAGCACGAACGCGCTGCGGCTGTCCGCCAGCAGCGCGTTCACGCGCTCCGCGCGCTCGCGGAAGCCCTCGGCCATGTCGCCGAAGCTCGAGAAGAACGACGACAGGTCCTCGAGCAGGTCGATGCCGGTCGCGCGCTTCAGCACCGACAGGGCCACGCCGGAGCCGCGCCCGAGCACCTTCAGCCCCAGCACACCCGGCGTGGTGAACAGCTGGAGCGTTCGCGAGTCGATGAACGCGGCCAGCTTCTTGGGCGCGTCGAGGAAGTCGAGCGCGTTGCGCGTGGGCGGCGTGTCGAGCACGAGCAGGTCGTAGCGGCCCTCCTGGTGGAGCTCGTGGAGCTTCTCCATGGCCATGTACTCCTGAGAGCCCGCCACGGCGTTCGAGAGCTCCTGGTAGATGCGGTTCGAGAGCACGGCGTCGCGGGTGCGCTCGTCGGGCGCGTGCCACTCCACCAGCTCGTCGAACGTGCGCTTCGGGTCGAGCATCATGGCCCACAGCTCGCCCTCCACGTCGGCCTTCACCAACCGTTCCTCGTTCCCGAGCTCCGGCAGGCCCAGCGAGTTCGCCAGCCGCTTGGCCGGGTCGATCGTGAGCACGGCCACCTTCTTGCCGCGCGCGGCCATGCCGAGCGCGATCGCGGCCGAGGTGGTGGTCTTGCCCACGCCGCCCGAGCCGGCGCAGATGCACACCTCCTTGCGCTCGAGCCAGTCGGCGATCACAGCTTGCGCTCCAGCTCCACGGACAGCCGCTCCAGGTGCTCGCGCTGAAGCTCCGGCTCGAACACGCGCGGAAGCGTGACTACCGGCGCGCTTGCGGCGCGCCTCAGCCGGCGCACCTGCGCGTGCTCGGCGCGGGCGCGACGGTGTTCGGACAGGGCCGCGTCGATCGCCGCGCGCGCGACCTTGCTCCCGCCACGAGCGTCCTCGAGCCTTCGCACATCGTCCTTGTTGAACCGCGCCGGGTGCAGCGCGTTCACCACGATCGTGTCAACCGCGAGCACGAGCTCGCGCTGTAATGCGCGCTCGAACTCCACGGTCTCGTTCACGGGCATCTCCTCCGGGAGCGCGACGGTCAGCACACCGGTCTGAGCCGGATCGCGGACGAACGAGTCGATCCGCTCGGCGTGGCGGCCCACCGGCCCGACGCGCGCGATGCTCGCGTACGTGCTCGGCGCGCGCAGCATCGCGAGCCCGTGGCCGGTGGCGGGGGCGTCGACGATCGCGAGGTCGTATCCGGGGCCGCCCGTGCGCGGCTCGAGCTGGGCGAGGTCCCAGACCTTGCCCATCGTCACGAGCTCGGTGAGCCCCGGGGCCGCGGCGGTGAGGTACTGGAACAGCCCGCTTCCCCCGAGCACTGCGGCCAGCGTGCGCGACTTGAGCTGGTACTGGAGCCACTCCTGCTTGGCCCGCTCGGGCTCGACGGACGCGAGGTGGAGCCCCTCGTGCGGGAGTTGCCCGAGCGTGCCGCTGAGCCGCGTCTGATCCGCCACCTCGCAGAGCACCACACGCTTGCCGCGCCGCGCGGCGATCAGCCCGAGGGCGGCCGCGACGGTCGTCTTTCCCACGCCGCCCTTGCCCGTCACGAGGACGAGCCGCTTGTCCAGTAGCGAAGGCATCGGACGCGAAGGGTGAAGGATTACGCCCAGGGCGTGCGAATACCGCTTGCGTAATGGACTTGATGCGGAGGAACTCGTGACGACGCCTAAGGCCAAGGTCATAGCGTTCACCAACCAGAAGGGTGGGGTGGCAAAGACCACCACGACGCTCAACCTGGCGGCCGCGTTCGTCGAGCGCGGACACCGCGTGCTCTGCGTCGACCTCGACCCCCAGGGCAACCTCACGATGAGTCAGGGCATCGACCCGGACTCGCTCGAGGCGTCGATGTACGACGTGCTCGTGCACCAGCTCTCGATCCGAGAGGTGATCCGCAAGCGCGAGGTGGACGTGGCCTGCGCCTCGATCGACCTCGCCGGCGCGGAGATCGCCATGTCCACGATGATCGGCCGCGAGCGCTCGCTGAAGAAGGCGCTCGAGCC
The DNA here is from genome assembly GCA_963774755.1 of uncultured Thermoleophilaceae bacterium. Lineage (GTDB taxonomy): Bacteria > Actinomycetota > Thermoleophilia > Solirubrobacterales > Thermoleophilaceae > JACVRW01. Next base: position 105,513 of record CAVZGG010000022.1, read on the forward strand.
CGTCCGTGACGACTACGACTACATCTTCATCGACACCCCGCCGAGCCTCGGGCTGCTCACGATCAACGCGCTCACGGCCTCGCAGAAGGTGATCGTCCCCGTGCAATGCGAGTATCTGTCCATGCGCGGGCTGATCCAGCTCCAGAACACGCTGTCTATGGTGCGCGAGGAGCTCAATCCCGATATCGAGATCGAGGGCATCCTGCCGACGCTCGTGGACAACCGCACCGTGCACGCCAAGGAGGCGGTCGAGATCCTCGAGGAGAACTTCGGGGACCGCGTCTTCGCGTCTCGCATCAACAAGACCGTTCGTTTCGCCGAGGCCCCGGTTAAGGGCATGTCGGTGCTCAAGTACGACCCCAACGGTAAGGCGGCCTACGCCTACCGGCGGCTAGCGGAGGAGGTCCTGGCGAATGGCAAGCGGTAAGAGGGCGAGTATGCGCGAGGGTCCCCTGGCGCAGCTCTTCCGCAAGACGGAGGAGGACGAGGCTCGTCCCGAGCAGAAGCCCCGCGAGGAGGAGCGCCCCGTTGAGGAGCGTTCCCCTGACCAGGAGCCCAAGCTCGGCCGGCCGCTGCCGGAGGGCGGGCCCGCGCCGCAGGTCACGCGCCACGTGCCGGAGCCGCAGGCCCAGACGGAGCACCACGACCTCGGCGGTCGCAGGACCGAGGCCGCGCGCCGCGCGCAGGAGCGCGAGGAGCGCCGGTCCAACCGCTACGAGGGTGGTGTGCCCAGCCCGGAGGAGCGCCTGAAGGCCGTCTTCTCCCAGGACATCCCCGAGAACATTCTCGACCGCGGCCCCGTTCCGGCCACGCGTGAGCTCGACGAGGAGCCGGCGCCGTTCGTCCCGTCCCGGCCCGCACACCCGACCGAGCCCGTGCTGCGCGTGCTCGGCGTGGGCGGCGCCGGCGTGAACGCGGTCAACCGGATGATCGAGGCGCAGGTCGAGGGCGTGGAGTTCATCGCGCTCAACACCGACGTCCAGTCACTCGAGGGCTCGTCCGCGAGCACGCGGCTGCACATCGGCAGCGACGCCACGCGCGGGCTCGGCTCGGGCTCGAACCCGGACCTCGGCCGCGCGGCCGCGCTCGAGGACTACGACGAGATCAAGAGCCACCTCAAGGGCTCGGACATGGTGTTCATCGCCGCCGGAGCAGGTGGCGGCACCGGCACCGGCGCGGCCCCCGTCGTGGCGCGCATCGCCCGCGAGGTGGGCGCGCTCACCGTCGGCATCATCACGAAGCCGTTCTCGTTCGAGGGCGCTCGCCGCGGCGAGCAGGCCGACCGCGGCGTGGAGGATCTCGCCCGCGAGGTGGACACGCTCATCGTGATCCCGAACGCGCGGCTCCTGTCCGTCCTCGACAAGTCCACGTCGATGGTCGACGCGTTCCGCGTGGCCGACGACGTCCTGCGCCAGGGCGTGCAGGGCATCTCCGACCTGATCACGCTGCCGGGCCTGATCAACCTCGACTTCGCCGACGTGCGGACGATCATGTCCGAGGCGGGTCAGGCGCTGCTCGGCATCGGCATGGGCTCGGGCGACCGCCGCGCGATGGACGCGGTGGAGCACGCCATCGAGTCGCCGCTCTTGGAGACCTCGCTGGAGGGAGCGCGTTCGATCCTGCTCTCGATCACCGGCGGCCGCGACCTCTCGCTATGGGAGGTCAACGAGGCCGCGAAGGCGGTGGCCGAGGCGGCGCACCCGGACGCGAACATCATCTTCGGCGCCATGGTCGACGACAAGGTCGACGACCAGGTGTGGGTGACCGTCGTGGCCACCGGCTACGGCGACCGGCCCGTGCACCGGGCACGCCCGCGGGACGAGGAGCGCGGACGCCGCGAGGGTCGCGGCATCCCCGCGGACGCCGAGCCCCACGTCAGTCGCTCGCGTGAGCGAGTGACCGCGGGGACGCTCAGCGACGTGGACGTGCCCGAGTTCCTGCCCCGCGGCTAAGCGGCGCGGCGCAGCTAGGCTCGCCTACATGAAGGGGGTGGTCGCAGCCGGCCATCCGCTCACGGCGCAGGCCGGGGCCGATGTGCTGCGGGCGGGCGGGAACGCGGTCGATGCCGCGGTTGCGGCCGTGCTCATGTCCTTCGTGGCCGAGTCGCCGCTCACCGGCCCTGGCGCCGGTGGCTTCATGGTCGTGCACACCGGCGACGGGTCGCACCTGCTCGACTTCTTCGTCGCCGCTCCCGGTCTCGGCCTCGACGGGACCGAGCCCGCGGAGCTCGTGCCCGTGGACGTGCACTTCAGCGAGGACGCCGTGCAGCGCTTCAACGTCGGACCGGCGTCGTGCGGCGCGTACGGCACGACGCTGGGCCTCACCGAGACGCTGGAGCGCTTCGGCAGCGCGCGGCTCGGCGACCTCACCGCCGCGCCCGCTCGTGCCGCGCGCGACGGGATCGAGGTCGTCCCGATGCAGGCGTTCCTGTTCGAGGTCCTGCGCCCGATCCTCACGCTGACCCCGGAGTGCGCCGCCATCTACGCACCGGAGGGACGGCTTCTCGAAGAGGGCGACACCATTCGGCTCCCCGAGCTCGGCGACCTGCTCGACCGGCTCGGCGCCGAGGGTCCCGCGTTCCTCTACAGCGGCGACGTGGCCGCCACGGTGAGCGACTGGGTGCTCGAGCGCGGCGGCATGCTGAGCCGCGACGATCTGAGCTCGTATGAGGTGATCGAGCGCGAGCCGGCCCGGGTGTCCTACCAGGGCCGCGAGGTGATCACGAATCCGCCGCCGTCCTCCGGAGGGATCCTGATCGCGGACGCGCTCGGGATCCTCGAGCGACTGGAGCGACCCCACGACCCCTACGTGGTCGCCGAGGTGATCGCGTCCACCAACCGCGCCCGCGACGAGGAGTTCCTCGCGGGTCTGGCCACCGAGGGCTTCCTGGAGCGCTTCCTCGCCAAGAATGCGCTCGACTCCGTGGCCACCGACGTGCGCTCGCGGCTCGGCAACACGACCCACATCTCCGTGATGGATGCCGAGGGTGCCTGCGCCTCGGTGACCTGCTCGAACGGCTCATGCTCGGGCGTCCTGGTGCCCGGCACGGGCGTGCACCTGAACAACATGCTCGGCGAGCAGGATCTGAACCCGCTCGGGTTTCACCAGCACCCGGCCGGCGCGCGCGTGCCGAGCATGATGGCCCCGACCGTCGTGCTGCGCGAGGGGCGGCCCGAGATCGCCATCGGCAGCGCGGGCTCGAACCGGATCCGCTCGGCGATCCTGCAGACCGTCCTTGGCGTTCTGGACCACGGGCTGCCGGCCCAGGAGGCCGTCTCGGCTCCGCGCATACACGTGGAGGACCGCCGGGTGGACGCGGAGCCTGGCGTGCACGAGGAGGCACTCGAGCGCCTCGAAGAGGCCGACTGGACGGTTCGCCGCTGGAGCGAGCAGAACCTGTTCTTCGGGGGCGTGCAGGCCGTGGCGCGCCACCCCGACACGGGTCGCCTCACGGGTGGAGGCGACCCGCGCAGGGGCGGCGTCGCTACGGTCGTCGACTAGCCGCTCAGCAGGCTCCGCCGGCTGCCTTGCAGAGGTTCACGCGGCCGAAGCCGAAGCTCTGGTCGCGTCCCGCCGGGCCGAGGTCGTCCACGGCCGCGTCGAGGCGACTGCGGATGCCCGACGCGGTGCTGGTCGGGAACAGCTGCCAAAGCACGCCCACCACGCCCGAGGTGTGCGGCGTGGCCATCGAGGTGCCGGACAGCTCGGCGTACTGGCCGCCGGGGATCGTCGAGAGCACGTTCACGCCCGGAGCGGCGACCTCCACGTCCGCGTTCGCGTTCGAGAACGTCGCGCGGGCGTCGTTGTGATCGGTCGCGGCAACGGAGATGACCTCCGGGTAGGCCGCCGGGTAGTTCAGCGTGCCGTCACCGTCGTTGCCGGCGGCTGCCACGAGCACGGAGCCGGTTGCGCTTCCGTTCTCCCAGGCCGCCGCGACGGCGTTCTTCAGCGTCGCGGACGCTCCGCCGCCGAGGCTCATCGAGATCACCTTGGCGCCACGCGCGTGCGTCCAGTTGATGCAGTTGGCGATGTCCGAGGTCAGGCCGGTGCCCGCCGCCGTGTAGAGCCCCTTGCAGATGGTCAGGTTCGAGTTGAACGCCACGCCGGCCACGCCGGTCGCGTTGTTCGCCTTCGCGGCGATCGTTCCGGCCACGTGGGTGCCGTGCATGTTGTCGTCTGTGCAGGCGCCGCTCACGACCGTGCCACCGAACGCCGAACCGCAGTCAACGGTCTTGCCGCTGAGCTCCGGATGCGTCTGATCGATGCCGGTGTCCACGATGCCGATCTTCGTGCCGCCCGTCGCCGGGAAGGCTCCGAGTCCAGCCGCGTCCCAGCCCTCGGGGCCGTCAATGTCGGCGTCGCTGCTGCCGCCGGTCTGCCCGGTGTTGTTGAGCCCGTAGAGCTCAGGGAAGAGCGGGTCGTTCGGGGTCGCGGTGGCCCTGAGGATGACGTTGGGCTCCGCATAGGAGATCAGCGCGCTGCGGTTGAGCCGTCGGGCCACCACAGCCGGGTCGCCTTGGACACTCAGCACCTGAGCGCCAACGCCGGCCACTGAGCCGACCTTGCGGTTCACGCCCGTTGTGTTGAAGAGCGCCGCTCGCTGCGCGCTCGACACATCACCCGCGAACTTGACGATCACGGTGTCGTCATCGTATTTCGCCGCCTGCGCCGTGCCGGTGAGACCGGCCACGAGCGCCAACGAACAGACCAAGCCAAGGATGCCCCTGCGCATCGATTCCTCCCGTCAGAATTTGGCGCCTCCCGGGCGCCCGGCGTTCCCTGCGAACGCCTCCCCGCAGCCAAAAGGCCGCTTGGCGCAGCCAAAAGGCCGCCTGGGGGTTATCACCAGGGCCGCAGCGCCCTAAACGCCTCAGCCCTTCAGGTGGCCGTTGCCGCTGGCGCGCTCGGCGGCGCGCTCGGCCATCCGGATGCGCTGGAGCGCCTCGGCGAACAGGGCCTCGAGCTGCTCCAGACGATCGCTCTCGGAGCGCAGCTCCAGCAGGGTCTGCTTGGCCTCTGGGGCCACCTCGAGCGTCGCTGCCATTCCGTACGCGTCGAGCTCGGCGAGCGCGTCCGGCTCGGGGCGGGTCTCGGTGACCTCCTCGACCAGGTCGGCGTACCGCGAGCGGGCGCGCTCGAGCGCCTCCTCGTCGGTGTCGCCCTCGTCGGCGAGCGCCTCGACATGACCGGCGGGGTAGGGGAGGTCCTCGATCCTGCGGGTGAGCCTGAACGGCTGCGTGCCCTCCACGAGGACATTGAGTCGGCCGTCCTCGAAGCGCTCGAGCACGCGGGTTATCCGAGCGGAGCAGCCCACCTCCTTGAGCCCGTCGTCCGACAGCCAGATGATTCCGAACTCGCTCTCCTGGGCGAGGCACTCTCCGATCATCAGCTTGTAGCGCTCCTCGAAGATGTGGAGCGGCACGAGCTCGCCGGGCAGCAGCACGAGCCCCAGCGGGAAGAGCGGGAAGCTTTCGATGCTCTGGCTCACTGACGCCTCAGGCTAGGCGATCGGGTACAACCCTTCCGGATGGACGGGATCAGCCGACGTCAGCTGATCGTCTCCGGTGCGCTCGCGGCAGGGGCGCTGGCGGGGTCACCACGCCTGCTTCGGGAGGCGCTGGCAGCCCCAGCGCGAGCCGGGGCCAGTCCGTACGGCGCACTGGGTCCGCCGGACGCGAATGGCCTGATGCTCCCGCCGGGGTTCAGCTCGCGCGAGGTTGCGCGCGGGCTGTCGCAGGTTGCCGGCTATCCCTGGCCGGTCTTCCCGGACGGACAGGCCACCTTCTCGACCACCGAGGGCGGATGGATCCTCGTCACGAACTCGGAGTCGCTCGCGCCGACCGGGGCCGGCACGTCTGCGATCCGCTTCCGGCCGGACGGAGGCGTCGCCGCGGCCTATCGCATCCTCGGCGGCACGAATGCAAACTGCGCCGGCGGTCCCACTCCCTGGGGCACCTGGCTCTCGTGCGAGGAGCACGACTCGGGCCTCGTGTGGGAGTGCGACCCGGCCGGCAAGCTCGTGGCCGTGGCGCGCCCCGCGCTGGGGATCTTCAACCATGAGGCGGCGGCGGTCGAGCCCGCCCAGCGGCAGCTCTACCTGACCGAGGACAAGCCCGACGGCGGCTTCTATCGCTTCACGCCCGCGGCGTACCCGGATCTCTCGGACGGTCTCCTCGAGGTGGCGCTCGTGGCGACGGACGGCCGCGTGAGCTGGCGAGAGGTGCCCAACCCCACACCGGCGCCCGTGCAGACGCCCACCCGCAAGCAGGTGGCCGAAATGACGCCCTTCAACGGCGGCGAGGGGATCTGGCACGACGCCGGCGTCCTCTATTTCACGACCAAGGGCGACAGGCGGCTGTGGGCCTACGACTCGCGGACCGGAACGTTGGAGATCGTCTTCGACCATGCCGCCGCCCCGGACTCCTCGCTCGACGCGGTCGACAACGTGACCGTCTCGGCGGTGGGGGAGATCTTCGTGTGCGAGGACGGCGGCAACATGGAGATCGGGCTGATCACCCCCGAGCGCGAGGTCTCGCCATTCCTGCGCTTCACCGGTCCGGCGCACCCCGTCGAGGGCGAGTTCAAGTCCGAGGTGTGTGGCGTCGTGTTCGACCCGTCTGGTACGCGCATGTACTGCACGTCCCAGCGGGCACACCCTCAGAGCACCAATGCACCGGGACCCGGCGCGGTGTACGAGATCAGCGGGCCGTTCCGCCAGCCGCTCACACCGGCGGGCAGTCCGTTCGGGCTGCCGGCGGGCGAGCGACTCAGCGGGCCACTCCGAGGCGGCGAGGGCGAATTGCGCGTGAAGGTGCAGCGCCGAATCGGGCGGCCGGCGCTCCTGAGGGGTGGTCTCGTGACCGAGGTCCTCGCGCCTGCCGGGGCGCGGGTTGTCGCCGTGCTCGACACGCCCGACCTGCTTCGAAGCCCCGGTCCGAACGGCACAACGGAGCGGCCGCGCACCGTGGCGCTCGCCCGGAGGCGCTTCCGCAGCCTGGATCGGTCGAGGCGACGACGCCTGCGTCTCGCTCCGGCGGCGCGGCGGCGCCTGCTCCGCAGCCGCCGACCGTTGACCGCACGCCTGCTCGTCACGGCACGGCTGCCGAACGGGCGCCGCCTGAGCGTGGTGCGGCGGATCCGCGTGCTCGCCTGACGCGCCCCTTGCGCCGGGCGTCCAGGATTGCCGCCCAAGTTCAAGGAAGCCCCGACCAAGCCGATACGCAACTCATGTCCATCGAGGTGACCAATGGTCTCCCTGAGAGTGCTGACCAGAGCGTGAGCCTTCAACTCACGCTGGCTGAGGCCGAGGCCGTCAAGTCCTGGCTCCTCAAGCCGTCGGCGGATGGAAGTGCAGCCATCGACGACGAGAACGCGAAGTCGGTGATGGTGAAGCTGGGCGCGAAGCTGGATTACATCCAGGGCGTGCAGCGTGTCCGCGACGAGCTGGAGCAGGCTGGCTTCCCGACCGAGCAGCTGAGCGACGACGACGTGGCCGACCTTGGTCGCCGCATCGCCGAGTCTCCGATTCGCCACTACTCCGGCAGCTAGACCCAACCCCCCGAGGCCCGACCCCCGGGAGTCCCGACCAACCCACGACCACTGGCGGGGACGGTGTATCCGTCCCCGCTACGGTCGTTTCCATGGCTGCGCGCGCCGCGACCGGACCGGCCCACGTGGCCGTGGTCTCCTTCCTCGCCGCGCGGGCCGCGCCCACCGGCGGCTTCTGGATCGCCCTGGCCGGCGGCGTTGCGCTCGCGCGGGTGGCCGAGCGTCAGGGCGCCCGGCTCGGCTTCGGTGCGAGCTCCGCGGCGATGCTCGAGACGGTGGCGATCATCGGCCCGGCTCGGCTCGGCGTTCCCCTGACCCAGGCCGTGAGCGCGCCGATCCTCGGCCGGCTCCACGCCCGCGGCGTGGGCTTCTGGCCGCAGCTCTTCGCGTGTGCGACGGTGCGCCTCCTCCACAACGCCGCCACGACCGCGTTCTTCATCTGGGTGATCACCGGCGGGCTCGACGCCTACGCGGGCACCTACGACGCGCTCGGCCGCCGGGTCGGAATCGAGGTCGGCAGCGCGGACGCGCTGGTGCTCACGCTCGCCGGCCTGGTGGTGTGGGCGGCCTTCGCGAGCACGGTGCAGGTGCTGGTGTACCGGCGCGGGCTGCAGGCTTGGGGGGCGGGCGAGGGTTCAACGGCAGCACCGAGTGAGGGCCCGGCCACGCAGGTGAGAGAGAAACGTCGCGTTATCCGCAACGATCGTCTCTCACCCGGTCGGTTTGACCCGCGCGCGGTGGCTGCGGCGGCGCTCATTGCCTTCGTGCTGCTGTTGTCGAGCACCGCCTGGGCTCTGCTCGCGGCCGTGCTGGCCTGGCTGGCGCTGGCCTGGGTGCTCTCGCGCCCGGAGCGCGACCCGGTCCCGGCGGGTCTGGTCTTCGCCGCCCTGCTAGCGGGCGGCGCGTTCTTGTTCGCGCTCGGCGGTGGCCTCGGGCTCGACACGGCGCTCCGGCGCGCCGGCCGGGCCGCGCTCCTCGTGCTCGTGGCCACGTGGCTGCGCGCGGCGGCGCGGGCGATTGGGCTGCGCGAGGTGTCACGCCGAGTCCTCGGCCGCCTGCGGCGGTTGCCCTCGGCTCCCGAGGCCGCCGAGGTGCTCGACGCGATCGCCTCCGAGGGTCGCCTCGCCGCCGCCGGCCGCGCACTCGCGGCACGTCTCTCCGAGGCGCCGAAGCGCCCAGCGGCGCTCCTCGACGCCGTGCTCGCCTGGGTGATCCGCGAGGCCGCCGCCTACGAGCCCGCGCCCGCGGCGTCCCTGCGGCTGCGCGCCCGCGCGCTCGACTGGGTGCTGGTCGCCTCTGCCGCAGCGCCCTGCGTGACCCTGGTCAACTTTGGGTAGCCGCCAAGCATGACTACGAAAAGTGAATTCAACGCGGACGAGTGGGAGCGCGTGGCGCGGGCGCCGGCGCTGGCCGGTGTGATGGTCGCGTTGGCCGACCGCGGCGGCACGTTCCGCGAGAGCCTCGCGCTCGGCAAGGCGTACGCCGCGGCGAAGCGCGACGAAGGCGCCAGCGAGCTGCTCCAAGAGCTCGTCGCGTCGCCGCCCTCATTGGATCGGGAGTCGGCGGGACAGCCCGATCAGATCCCCGAGCAGATCCTTGAGGCCGTCCGGCTCGTGGAGGAGAAGGCGACGCCGGAGGAGACGGAGGAGTACCGCCAGTTCGTCCTGCGGCTCGCGGATGTGGTGGCCCACGCCCACAAGGAGGGCGGCACCCTCGGCATCGGCGGCAAGGAAGTGAGCCCGGAGGAGCAGGCGGCGCTCGACCGCCTATCGAGCACGCTTGGCGCGCAGTAGCCCAACGTGTTCGTCTTCTTCTCCAACCGCCTCGGTTGCATGGGCTCGATCCTGGCCTCGCTGGCGGGCACGTTGTTGCTGCTACTCGTGCTCGGTGTCATCAACCTCAACTGACGGGTGACGACTGCCAGCTCCGTGCCCACGACGCACGGGGAACTCGAGGGCGACGAGGCTTACGAAACGCTCCGCCGGACCGGCCGGAGGAGGCTGCTCGCGGATTCCGCGAGCCGGTTCCGTGCCGCGGACGGATTCAGCCACTCGCGCGCGCTCGCGTTCCAGTTCACGCTCACTCTGTTGCCCGCGCTGATCGCGGTCGTGGGCTTTGCGGTCGCACTCGGGCAGGACGACTTCACGCGGATCGTGCGCGACACGATTCAGGACCTGACCCCCGGCGCGACGGGCGAGATCCTCACCGATGCGCTGCGACAGGGCTCGAAGAGCGCGCACGAATCCGGGGAGACCGCGCTGGTGGCCGGTGGGCTGGCCGCCCTGGTGGCCGGGACGTCTGCCATGGGCCAGGTCGAGCGTGGGGCCAACCGGATCTACGGCGTGGAGCGCGACCGGCCGTTCCGGCGGAAGTACCTGGTCGGCCTGGCACTCGCGCTGACAGCGGGCCTGTTTGCGCTGCTGTCTCTCGTCATTCTCATGGGAGGTGCCGCGATTCGCGACGCGCTCGATTGGGGGGAGACGTTCGACTCGATCTGGCGGGTGGCCCGCTGGCCGCTTGGACTCACGTTCGCCGTCGCGTCCGTGGCGCTTCTCTTCGAGTACTCACCCAGCCGCCGGCAGCCCGAGGCGTCCTGGCTCGCCTTTGGCGCCGCCGTGTCGGTGATTCTCTGGCTCGTCTTCATGGGCGTGCTCGCGGGCTACATGGATGCCACGGACTCGTTCGGCGCCACCTACGGGCCGATCGCAGGGACGATCGGCGTGCTGCTGTGGACCTTCCTCTCCGCCGTCGCGCTCTTCCTCGGACTCGCCTTCGCGGCGCAGCTCGAGGCCGTGCGTGCGGGCGTGCCCGAGCCCCGGATCGAGCCTCAGGCCGGCACGCGTGCGGAAAGCAGCAGGTTGTAGAAGAGCGCCGCCGGCAGGCGTGGCTCGAGCAGCGAGCGGTCGAGAGTCTGGAGCAGCAGGTAGCCGCGGTACGCGTACACGCGCCAGGCCCATGGCACGTCGAGCGGGTCGGCGGACGCCTCGAGCGTGCGGTTGGCCCAGCCGAACAGGCTTGCGGCGAGCTCCTCGCCGCTCACGCGAACCGCCTCGAAGCCGGCGCCCGCCGCGTGTGAGGACAGGTCCACGGGCGTGAAGGCGTGCACGTCAACCACCTGCTCGAGGCTGTCCTCCTCGCTCCAGCCGCCGTTGCCGTTCCCGTTCGAGGGTCGCGGCCCGGCGCCCAACAGCGTCCGCCACAGCGGCGCCAGCGCGTTGGCCCCGCGCTTGGGCCACGCGGCTATCCGGTCGCCGTAGTGGGAGGGCTCGCCGCAGAAGGCCACCACGCCGCCCGGGCGCAGCACGCGCCGGAACTCACGGAAGGCGGTGCCGAGATCCGGCAGGTGGTGGAGCACCGCATGTCCGAAGACCAGGTCGAACGAGTCGTCATCGAACGGCAGCTCCTCGGCCTCGCACGCCGCGGTCTCGACGGACAGCCCGAGCTCGGTCGCGGAGCGCTCGAGCTTGCTCAGCATCCCGGGGGAGATGTCCGTGGCCACCGCCTCGCCGATTACCCCGGCTAGCAGCAGGTTGAGCGAGAAGTAGCCGGTGCCGGCGCCGATCTCGAGGGCTCGTTCGTAGCGGCTCGGCTCATGCCCGAGCGCCTTTCGCAGCTTGCTCGTGACCTGCGCCTGGCCGACCGCGCCGTAGTTGATGCCCCACTTCGAGTCGTAGTGCTCGGCGGCGAGGTCGTGGTAACGGACGTTCGCGTCCCTGATGGTCTCTGCCGTCTGCATGGGCGGGAGCAGCCTAGTACCTAGACTGGCCCGGCCATGCAGGACACGGTCCAGAGAGCCCAGCCCGAGGGCGTGCCGCCGCTCGAGCTGACCGGCGAGCGCACGCTGCCCGACGTGCCCGCCGAGAACTACTGGTTCCGGCGCCACCTGGCCGTCTACGAGTGGGTTGCCGAGCGCTGCCAGGGCCGCGACGTGGTCGACATGGCGTGCGGCGAGGGCTACGGGGTGGACGTGCTGGCGCGCCGGGCGCGCCATGTCACGGGCGTTGATGCCAACCCCGAGGCCCATGAGCACGCGCGGCTCAAGTACACGCGCCCGGGGGTCCGCTTCGTGCGCGACCTCGTGGAGGACTACTCGGAGCCCTGCGACGCCGTCGTCTTCCTTCAGACGATCGAGCACGTGGCCGATCCCGGGGCCGTGCTGCGTCACTTCCGCGACATCCTGCGGCCGGGTGGGATCGCCTTCGTATCCACTCCCAACCTGCTCACCCTCGCTCCGCCCGGGGCGGACAAGTCCGACAACCCCTGGCACCTGAAGGAGTACCGCGCCGAGGAGTTCCGGGGGCTCTGCGAGAGCGTCTTCGGCCACGTGGAGCTGCTCGGCCTGTTCCACGCGCGCGTGCTGCGGGCGCACGAGCTCGCACTGCAGGTGGGCTGGGACCGCGTGCACGCCGCCCTGGGGATCACGAAGCCCTTCTACGACCGCTTTACGCCCGCCATCTCCGCACGGGACTTCGCGCTCCGGCCGAGTCCGCTCGAGCGCGCGCTCGACTTCGTCGCGGCCCTTCGCCCTTGAGGGGGAGCGCGGTTCTCAATCCGGAGCTGCCGGAGGCGGCCCGCCCCCAATGGCCGCCGTGGTACGCGCCGGCCGCGCTGTTCGCCTCGTTCGGGGCGATCCTGGTGGCGAGCTTCCCGCTGCTGCCGGTGATCTTCACCTTCGGCATCTCGGAGGCGGTGGCCGGCGTGGCCCTGCTCGCGCTGCTGCTCGTCCAGGACGGGTTGCTCGTGCTCGCCGCGGTGCTGTTCGCCTCGATCAAGAGCAGGCCGCCGCGCTGGCACTTCGGCATCCGCGCCACCCGACTGTGGCCGACGGTGGGCTGGGCGCTGCTCGCCTTCGCCCTCATGCTGGGCATCGAGATCGGCTACATCGAACTCTTCGGCGTCGACGAGACAAATGTCGAGGAGCTTGGCGAGGACAACCTCGTGGCCGGCTTTGCCGTGGCGCTGGCGGTGATCGTCGTGGCCCCGGTGGCGGAGGAGATCTTCTTCCGCGCCTTCTTCTACCGAGCCCTGCGCACGCGGCTTCCGGTGTGGTCCGCCGCGCTGATCGACGGCATCGTGTTCGGCTCCCTGCACTTTCAGGGCATCGATACCGCGATCATCCTCCCGATCATCGCCCTGTTCGGCGTGGGGCAATGCCTCGTGTACGAACGCACCGGCTCGCTCTTCGCCGTGATCGCGATCCACGCCGGCTTCAACGCATTCGCCATGCTGTCGGTCGTGCCGCTGCCCGCGATCCTGATCGGCCTGCTGGTGATCCTCGGCTGCCTGCTCGCCCCCATGTGGGCCGGGCGCTGGCCGAGCCCGGTGCCTGCATGAGCGCCGCGGCCGACCGGCGGCCGGGCGCGCTCGCCCTCGTGCTGCACTCGCACATGCCCTACGTGGAGGGCTTCGGCACCTGGCCCTTCGGCGAGGAGTGGCTGTGGGAGGCCGTGGCCTGCGTGTACCTGCCGCTGCTGGAGGTGCTCGACGGCGCGCCGGTGACGCTCGGCATGACGCCCGTGCTGTGCGACCAGCTCGACGCGATGCGCGGCGAGCCGGGCGAGCGCTACATCGCGCTTCCTGCGCGAGATCCGCGCGCCCATCCACGCCGAGGATGCCGCTGGGCTCGAGGGCGGCGGCGAGCACAGGCTGGCGGCGGAGGTGCGCCGCGCCGCCTCCGACTACACGGGCGCGGAGCGCGCCTTCGAGGATCGCGGTCGCGACCTCATAGCGGCCTTTCGCTCACTCGAGCGCGTGGAGCTCTGGACCTCCGCGGCGACCCACGCGCTGCTTCCACTGATCGCGACCGACGCCGGCCTGCGGCTCCAGCTCGCCACGGGGACCGCCTCGCACATGCGGCGGTTCGGCCACTGGTCCGGCGGCTTCTGGCTCCCCGAGTGCGCGTACGTGCCGGGCCTCGAGCGTGAGCTGGCGGACGACGGCGTGCGGGCGTTCTGCGTGGACCAGACCCAGGTCGAGGGCTTCGACCACCTGCTGCCCGTCTCCACCGAGGCGGGGCCCGTGGCCGTGCCGATCGACTGGGAGACCGTCCAGCTCGTCTGGAACGACGAGAACGGCTACCCGGCGCATCCGCTCTACAGGAACTACTGGGGGCGCACGGTTCACGACCTGCGGCCGTGGAGCAACGCGGGCGAGCCCTATGACCACGAGGCGGCGCAGGCGCTCGCCCGGGAGCACGCCCACGACTTCGTGACCCGGGTGGCGGAGCGGCTGCGGCACGGCGGCCTCCTCTGCTGCGCGCTCGACACCGAGCTGCTCGGACACTGGTGGTACGAGGGACAGGCGTGGCTCGCCGCGGTGTTGGAGGAGGCGCAGGCGCAGGGCGTGCCGCTCGTGACGGTGTCGGAGGGGATCGAGCTCGTGGAGCCGGTGGCGCGCGAGCTCGCACCCTCGACGCTGGGGGCACGGCAAGGACTTCACCACCTGGGATGCGCCGGTCGTGGCCGAGCTTGCCTTCGCCGCGCGCGCGGCTGAGCTGCGGACCGTGGCGGCCGTGACGGGCCACGGGGCGTCGCACTCGGCGCTCGAGCGTGCCGCCCGCGAACTGCTCGCCATGCAGGCGAGCGACTGGGCCTTCATGGTCACGCGCGATCTGGCCGCGGACTACCCCGCCGAGCGGATGAGCCTGCACGGTGCCGCCCTCGACGCCGCACTGGCCGCTCTGACAGACTCCGCGGTTGCTCCCGAGCCGTCCCTGCGCGGCCTCGCCCCACACCTCGACCTCGCTGCCCTGACCACTCCTTAGCCCAGATGCGCGCCCTCATCCTGTCCTGGGAGTACCCGCCGCTGATCGAGGGCGGGCTCGCGCGGCACGTACGCAAGCTGGCGGAGAACATGGCCGCCCAGGGCGTGGACGTGCACGTGCTCGCCCGCGGCCGCGAGGAGGATTCCGCGGAGGAGGAGGTGGGCGGCGTGCTGGTGCACCGGGTCCGCGAGCCGGAGCGCCCGCGCGACCTGAGCGAGTTCGTGGCCTGGATCGAGCACATGAACTCGGACATGCTCGCCGCCGGCGTGGAGGTGGGGGATCGCTACGACTTCGACGTGGTCCACGGCCACGACTGGCTCGTGGCCTCAGCCGGCGACCACCTCGCCAAGCGCTTCCGTGCGCCGCTCGTGGTGACCATCCATGCCACCGAGTACGGCCGCCACCAGGGCTGGGTCGACAAGCACCCGCAGTCCTACATCCACGGCGTGGAGCGCTGGATGGCCAACCGCGCCGACCGCCTGATCACCTGCTCGTCGTACATGCGCGAGCACGTGGCCGACATCTACGGGCTCGAGGAGAGCCGCGTGAACGTGATCTCGAACGGAATCGACCCGTCCGAGCTCGTGCCCGTGGACGATCTCGACACCCTGCGCGCGCGCTTCGCCGCGCCCGACGAGCGGCTCGTCCTGCTTGTTGGCCGGCTCGTGTACGAGAAGGGCTTCCAGCTCGCGCTCGAGGCCCTGCCGGGGCTGATCGAGCGCGTGGGCAACGTGCGCTTCCTCGTGGCCGGCTCGGGCACGGCCGAGGAGGAGCTGCGCGAGCAGGCAAGCCGCCTCGGCCTCGACGAGCACGGCACCTTCCTCGGGTGGATCGGCGACGACGTGCTGCACTCGCTCTACCGCATCGCCGACCTCACCGTCGTGCCGTCGATCTACGAGCCGTTCGGCCTCGTGGCGCTCGAGGCCATGGCGTCCGGCTGCCCCTGCCTCGTGGCCGACACGGGTGGCCTGCGCGAGGTGGTCCCGAACGAGGACGTCGGCCTGCGCTTCCGCTCGCGCGACCCAGGCTCGCTCGCCACGATGGCCGAGCGCCTGCTCACAGACGAGGAGCTGCGTGACCGGCTCGTGGCCGAGGCCTCGGAGCACGTGCTCACGTTCGACTGGGCGGACGTCGCGCGCCAGGTGGCGGGCGTCTACCGCGAGGTCACGCGTGTGCCCGGCGCAGCAGCGAGCGGGCAGCGCGCTGCCCGCTCCGGATAGCGCCCTCCATCAGCGCGGCGTAGGGCCCGGCCGTGTGCTCGCCGGCCCAGAGAAGATCTGGCTGGGTGAGTACCCGGACCACGCCCTCGTCCTGCGCTGAAGTTCGGTACGGTCCCCGACGACATTCTCCTGACCGACTGGAGGGCACATGAGGAGGCGTGCACTCGGACTCGGCGGATTGCTCGGCGCACTGCTGTTTACGTTCGCTGGCCCAGCGTACGGCGCGTCGAAGAACGTCGAGTTCGTGGACAACCTGCCGGAGGCTAAGAACGCCACGGCGATCAACTTCCTTGACTACAAGCACGAGGGCGACGTCATGCTCGTGACCGGGCGCTTCGGCCTCAAGTCGTACTCGCTCGACAATCCGGGCAATCCCGTCCTGCTGGACGAGGTCACGGCCGAGGATCTGCGCCTGCAGGGCGATCCGCCGGTCGACTTCAGCCCGGACGCGGCGCCGAGGTCGACGTTCTGGCAGAACGAGGACATGGACGTGGACCCCAAGCGCAAGCTCGCCCTTTTGTCGCGTGATCCGCGCGCCTACGCGGGGTCGACCTCACGCGAGCCTGGCGAGACGGACCCGAACGGCGCGACCAACATCGCGGGCGTCTACGTGATCGACGCCAAGGATCCCCGGAAGCTCCGGCTGCTGAGCTTCCAGCAGCTGCCGACCGGACACACGACCACGTGCGTCAACGATTGCAAGTCGCTCTGGACCGGCGGTCCGGCCAGCACGACCACGCAACGCGACACGCTCGGGTGGACCTTCGGGCGGCCGATCATCGTGACCGACCTGAGCAACCCGAAGAAGCCGCGCGCATTCCCGATGGAGCCGGTCGACCTGTTCCGGCGAGACGGCGTGACGGCCTACTCGCACGACGTCCAGGTTGACGCCGCTGGGATTGCATGGGTGTCGGGCGACGGTGGCACGCGCGGCTACTGGACCGACGGCCGTCACTACGACCCGGTGGAGGGTCGCTACAGGCAGGCCACGGCGCTGAAGCCCATCCCCTATGCGGGCGGCGGGCTCCCGGCGTCGGTCACCGGCGATGCGACCGGTGGCTTCGAGCACAACGCGTGGCGTCCGGTCGGACGCTCGGCGCCGAGCGGCGATCCACGCTACCGCCGGGGCGAGCTGCTGCTGGCCACCGAGGAGGACTTCGGTCCCCCCGAGGAGGCGTGCCGCAACCGCGGACAGTTCACGATCGCCTCGCTCGATGGGAGCTACGACGGCCAGGCGTGGCGCTCGACGCCACAAGACCCGTTCCGCCTCGAGGCGGTGGGGACCTGGAACCCGTTTGAGAAGGAGGGATCACGTCCGCCCGGCGGCCCGTATGACCCGCTGGCGAACTTCTGCTCCGCCCACTACTTCGACGTGGACGGCAGCACGGTGACCTACGCGTGGTACGGCGAGGGGACTCGGTTCCTCGACATCTCGGATCCGGAGAACCCCACGCAGTTCGCCTACTGGCGGCCCGATAATGGCGTCGTCTGGGCCTCGTACATGCACCGCGGGTACGTGTACACGGCCGACCGGACCAGGGGCGTCGACGTCCTACGGCTCACGAGCGGCGCCAGCGCCGCCCGGAGCGCTGGGCGGGAGGTCGTCGCAGCCGCGCCGTCTGCGAAGCAGCGGCGCTTCGTGGCCCGGTTCGCGAGTCGCTACAAGCCCGATCCGGGGACGTCGTTCCTCTGCGTCATCGAGACGGGATAGAGAAAACGCGGCGCAGCGCGCCGGACCGACGGTCCTTCAATACGCGCTGCGCCGCATTGTGGTCGCAGGCCCCTCCGACGATGATCGCGTCGTACGCCGTCACGGCGGCGACGCTATCGTGCGCCCGTGCTCGTCGCCCGGTTTGCCCTCGCCCTGGCCCT
The DNA here is from genome assembly GCA_963774755.1 of uncultured Thermoleophilaceae bacterium. Taxonomy (GTDB): domain Bacteria; phylum Actinomycetota; class Thermoleophilia; order Solirubrobacterales; family Thermoleophilaceae; genus JACVRW01. The sequence continues at coordinate 122,916 of CAVZGG010000022.1, forward strand.
GCTCATCGTCGTCGCGCCGCCCGCGTTCAGCGCCACGCCGGCTATCCACGCCCACCGCGGCGGCACCGTCGTGGACGGGAAGGCGCGCTACGCGGAGGAGAGCCTCGGTGCATTCCGCGCAGCGGCCCGACACGGGTTCGTGCTCGAGGTGGACGCGAAGCTCACCGAGGACCGCGTGCCGGTCGCGCTGCACGACGCCACGCTCGACAGGACCACCAATTGCGGCGGCGAGCTGCGCACGTTCACGCTCGCCGAGCTGGCCGGTTGCCGTACTGATGTGCTCGGCAGTCCTGGCAGTCCGCTGCCCACCCGGGGCGCGGCGCGGCCGGTGGCGCTCGCCACCATCGCCCAGGTTCTCGAGTTTGCGCGGAGCACGGGCGCCAAGGTGAACCTCGAGATCAAGAACGTCCCGGGCGACCCCGACTTCGACACGACGCCGGCCTATGCGAACAGCGTCATGGACGCGGTCCTCGCGAGCCGCATCCCGCGCTCGCAGCTGCTTATTCAGAGCTTCATAGCCGCCAACCTCGACGTGGCGCGGCAGCGCATGCCCGGGGTGGCCACCAGCCTGCTGTCCATTCAGGCGATCAACGAGCCATTCCTCCAGGCCGCGGCCGACCGGAACTACGACTTCATCTCACCCGAGTGGCCCGTGACCGCGGACTACGTGCGCCGGGCGCACGGCCTCGGTCTCGACGTGGCGCCCTTCACGCTCGACACAGCCGCCGACGTTCGCGGGGCGAAGCGCGCCAAGGTCGATGCGCTGATCACCGACGACCCGCTGATGGCAGGCCGCGCGCTCGGCCTGCGCCCACCGCGCTTCTTCAGCGCCGGTGCGTTCATCGACGGGCCCCGGCTCATCGCCACGGGCGATCTGCTCACGCCGCGGGGAGTGTCGGCGCGACAGGGGTGTCGCGGCACGATCACGATGCGCGTCATGATCGGCAGCCGCCCCACGCGCAGTGTGCGAGGCCGGCTGAACCGCAACTGCGAGTTCCGCTTCGGCACCAAGCGGACCCCGCCGCGGCTGGGAGCGCCAACCGTCACGATCCGCTTCAACGGCAACGCCCACCTGCTCCCTCGCCTCGACGGGCCGGAGCGCGCCGGGCTCAAGCCCCCGGTCTTCAGGCCCTGAGCCGGTCTGCAGGGAACAGCGGCTCCGGACCGCTCCCGGCAATCGTGTCGGCCAGATCGCGTCCGCACATGAAGCCGGGCACGTTGCCGTGTCCGGAGTACCCCCCAGAGACGTACAGACGCGGGCGGCCGGGCACCTCTCCGACGTAGGGCAGCGAGTCGTCGCTGTAGCCGACCACGCCGACCCAGCGGTGGCTCACGCCCTCGTTGATCCCGAGATCCTCACGCAGGTAGCGCTCCACTCGCTCCCAGATCGCCGGGTTGCCGTCGTCGCTGTCGGTGTAGGACCCGTCGCCATCCAGATCGCTGAAGCCGCCCGCGAGGATGCGCCCGTCGGGCGTCTGGTGGAGGTACTCGTAGCCCCAGCGCGCGTAGACCAGCTGCTCGAGCGTCGGTGGAAGCCGCTCGGTGGCCACCATGTGCAGGCGCCGTGAGCGCACGCACCCTGAGAACTCCGGCACAAGCGCCGGCAGCGCTCCATCTGCGGCCACGATCACGTGGCGGGCGCGCACGCACCCGCCCTCCGTCAACACGGGGCCCTCGTCCGGCGCGGGCACCGGGCCGCTCACTGGGCTGCCCTCGTATAGCCGCGCGCCGGCCGCCTCCGCGGCTCCTGCGAGCAGCCGGTACCAGCGCGCCGGATGGAGCGCACCGTCGTGGTCCGTGAGGCAGGCCACCAGGCCGGTGCGCCGGAGCGCAGGTGGAAGCTCGTCGCGCTCCACAAGCTCACCTGGGAAGCCATCCTCTCGCAGCGCGCGGGCGTGGCCGCGGACATGGTTCGCCTCATCGTTCGAGACGGCGAGCCGCAGTAGCCCCACCTGCCTGAGTGAGTCTCCGGCGCCCAGCTCGGCGGCCAGTTCATAGATCTCCCGCTGCGCCTCCAGCGTGCGCGCGTACATCGCTCGGGCGCGCTCGGCGCCGTAGCGCTCGCGGGCGTCGTTGTGAAAAACCGCGGTACCGGCTATCAGGAATCCGCCGTTGCGCCCACTCGCGCCGCCGGCCACCGTGCCGGCCTCGAGCAGGACCGTTTCAATCCCGTGCTGCGCCAGCCGGCGCGCGCAGGACAGCCCACCCACGCCGCCGCCGATCACGCACGCCTCGACCTCGACGTTGCCCTCCAGAGCGCTCCTCGGCTCGTACGGAGCATCGAGCCAGAAGGGCGTGGTCGAGGCCTCGGGCAAGCGTGAGAGGATAACCCGCCGATGGGTAGCCCGCACGTCCAGTCGCGCGCCGAGACGCTTCCCTACAGCTGGTATATCGAGCCGGCCGTAGCGCGCGCCGAGCACGAGCACATCTTCCGTCGCTCCTGGCAGTACGTTGGGCACCTCGGCGAGCTCGACGGTCCCGGCAGTATGTTCCCCACGGGCGTGGGCGGACTGCCTCTGGTCGTGGTGCTCGACCGCGACGAGAGCCTGCGGGCTTTCCTCAACGTCTGCCGGCACCGCGGCACGATCCTCGTGAACGAGCCGCAGCGGCGCGGCACCATCCAGTGCCCGTATCACGCATGGACCTATGGCCTCGACGGTTTACTGCGCGCCGCGCCGCGCAGTAAGGAGGAGGCCGACTTCGACATGGACTGCCTCGGCCTGGTGCCAGTCCAGGTGGACACGTGGGGGCCGTTCGTTTTCGCGAATCCGGACATGGAGGCACCCGGCCTGGAGGTGGCGCTCGGGGACATGCCCGAGGTGGTTGCGGCGAACGGGCTGGACGTGGATGGGCTTCGCTTCCACCACCGCGTGAGCTACGAGGTGGGCGCGAATTGGAAGGTCGCGATCGAGAACTACCTCGAGTGCTACCACTGCCAGCTCAACCACCCTGGCTTCATGAAGCTGATCGACGAGCGGGCGCAGCGCGTGGAGGTCGCCGGACTGCGGCTTAGCCAGTTCCCACCCGTGCACTTCGACGCCCACACGGAGGCGGCCCCGTACGACGTGAGCGACAGCGTCCCGACGGCCCAGTACCACGTGCTCTTCCCGGCCATGAAGTTCAACGTCAATCCGGGTCGGCCGAACCTGTCGATCGGGCCGATGTGGCCACTGGCCACGGACCGCACGGCCGCGTGGCTCGACTACTTCTTCGCAGAGGGAACCGACGAAACCTGGATTGAGGAGATGCTGGCCTTCGACGACCAGGTGGGGTCCGAGGACACTGGCCTGGTGGAGGCCGTGCAGCGCGGCGTGGCCAGCGGCGCGCTCGAGCACGGGCGCCTGCTCACGAAGCAGGAGGCGCTGATCGGGGTCTTCCAGGACCTCGTGCGCGCCCGCTTGAGTTAGGCCCCGGAAAAGGGAATCGCGCCACAA
>CAVZGG010000023.1:0-29256 GCA_963774755.1 uncultured Thermoleophilaceae bacterium
GCAGCTCCCCGGTTTCGGTGTCGTAGCAGTCACAGAACACGCGCGCGACGCGCGGGTCCCACGGGAGCTGGGCGAAGGTGGAGAGGTCCGCGATCGCCGCGAGCTCGGACTCCTCGGGACCGAAGCCGATGTAGTCGCCGGCGCGGTCGGTGAAGAGGTTGGCGGTGGCGCCATAGACGAGCTGGTAGCCCTTCTCGGCCACCTGCGGGAAGAAGGAGGCGACGACGCCCTTGCCCATCACGCGGCCGGTGACGGAGACCTGCTGGAAGAAGACGTACTTGATGCCCTGCGCCTCGATCTGCTTGACGATCCCCTCGATCTGCTCGCGGCGACCCGGCTGGGTGCGGGCTTCCTCGAGCGTCTTGGGCGGCGGGACCGTTCTCGGGCTCTGGAGGACGGTGTTGACGTCTCCGCCGAACGTCAAGGGGGCCGATGCGTCAACGGTGACGCCGTCGCTCATACATATCCTCCGTCGGGTGGGGGCCTAACGAGCCGCGGCCGAGGCCGCGCCGCGACTATAACGCAGTTTTGAGCAAATTTGTATAGGGGCGATTTGCCGTGGTCTCAAACCGCCGGGCGCATCAGCAGCGGTCGCGAAAACCGCACTCCGCGACTACCGCTTCCACGCGAGACGAGCACTCTCCCAATGGGGACGGCGCGCTTTCGCATGTGCCTCAGGGGTTTCTCCGGCGACACGCTCCAGACCGCGACGGTCGCGACGATCGCGACGACGACGGTGGAGCGGGACGATGTGTCTCCATGCGACCTGTCATTCCGGGCACACTCCCTTCGTGCGGTCGTAGATGGCCTTCGCGCCGATTGAGAGCGGCTTGACGAAGTCGCCCTCGCCCTCGTTGCCGAGCAACATCTCGCAGCGACCCTGCACCCAGAAGACGTGGCCGATGGGATTGTCGTGCCTGTCCCGGCCGGTCCAGCCGCGCGCGCCCGGCACGCCGGGGACTGTGAAGCGCTTCGGTTTCGCTCCGGGGACCATGCTGTCGATCCCCTCGTCGCTCGTCTCGTACTCCAGCCAGTCGCGCGCGCCCTCGGCGGTCTTGAACAGAAGGACGGTGGTGACGCCGGCGTTGCCGTCGTCGCTGCTGAGCGGCTGGAACGTGATCGAGATGAACCCTGCGCGGCGCAGCCGCTCCACCTCGTCGCCAGAGTACCCGCCAGCAAGCGACTGCACGCCGTGGTCCGTCCGGGGCTCTTCGATGGGTTCGAAGCCGGGCTCCTCGCCGGCCTGCATCAGGAACCGCTCGAGGTTGACCTTCGCTGGCTGCGCCTCGTCGCTCTCTGCGGCGGTCGTCCGTCGTCCCGCCCTCGTCCCCGCTGTCGTCGCCGCAGGCCGCGAATGCCGAGGAGAGAGACCATCAGCAGCACCGTGAACGCGGTCCTGACCACGGCCTGAACGTATCCGCGCAGCCACGTGGCGGTCAAATGCCACTATCGACGGCCGCCCGTACTTTCAGATCCGCGAGGCCGGGACGCGGCCGACGTCGCACCCAGAGCACGCGAAACGCACGTCCCGACGACTCGCAGCGTGAGTGCCGCTTTGCGCGAAACGGAGCTGTGTCCGGGTGTCACACCGAAGCACCTGCCGTGGACGATGACCAGGAGCGGTGGCCGTACGGCGGCACGCTTCCAGACTTGCTCGCGCGCGCGGAACCCGCCGCCGGACTCGCCGAGCTTCCCTCTCGTCCCGGGCTGGCGGCTCGGCGATAGGCTTGGACCGTTCCGCCTGTATCGGATCAAGGAGATGCCAAGCGATGGTGAACCCAATTCCGGAGGGCTACCCGCGAGTCACGCCCTACCTGATCATCGACGGCGCCAGCGCTGCGATCGATTTCTACAAGTCGGTGCTCGGCGCCACCGAGCGGATGCGCATGGGCGGCCCCGAAGGCAAGGTCGGACACGCCGAGCTCGAGATCGGTGACTCGGTCGTCATGCTCGCTGACGAACACCCCGAGATGGACGCTCGCGGCCCGAAATTCGTCGGAGGCACGCCGGTAACGCTGCACGTCTACGTCGAAGATGCGGATGGGGTCTTCGACCGCGCTATCGAGGCCGGCGCCAAGGCTCTGCGCCCGGTGGAGGACCAGTTCTACGGTGACCGCCTGGGGAGCTTCGAGGATCCCTTCGGACATCACTGGAACGTCGCCACCCACGTCGAGGACGTGCCGCCGGAGGAGATGTCGAAGCGCGCGGCGGAGGCGGAGGCAGCGGCGGGCGGCTGAGTCCGCAGCTGGGCCAACGCTCGTCGTGGTCGCGTAGCGACGACGAACACCGGCGCACTACCGTCGTTACAGCGTTTTCCAGGAGATCCTTTGTAAGCCACGAAGGATTCCCACGTGCTCCCAGTTGCTGAATCCTTCAAGCGGGATAACCGCGACTCCCTCTTGCGACTGGCTCGGATCTTGTAGGCCGTAGGTGCAAGCCCGGGCGTCACTCGACGAAGCGATGCGTGTCTGGCGTTCGATCCTCGCAAATGCCGGGGCTTTCCTTGCCCTTGGCGGCCTCGTGATCCTTGCACTGGGCATCTTCGTAGCGGGCATCAGCCCCCTCACGGTCCTCCACAAGGCAGCCGACGACTACGAGGACTACGAGGAACGGCGGGCGCTGGTGGACGATCACGTCGACCTCGGGAACAAGTTGCTCGACGTCGAGCAGCCCCGTGCTGCAAGGGTGGAGTTCGCGGCCGCGCTGGCGCTCGACGAATCAGACCCGGACGCCACGCTGGGCCTGGTCAAGACGCGCGTGTTCGAGCCGATCGAAGGTGACGAACTGGATCCCGAGGTCAGCCACAAGCGACTTACGCATCTGGTCCTGACGCGACCGGAGGACCCAAACGCACGCGCGTATCGGGGCGACAGTTGGCTTCGCTTCGGGCTGTACCTCATGGCGTTGGGCGAGTACAACCGGTCGGTTCGCCTCGACACAAAGCTCGCACATGGTTACTCCGGCCAAGGACGCGTGTACGACGTGCTTGGGCAGCCGGAGAAAGCGCTGCAGCGATATGCGCGAGCGCTCAAGGTCTCGGCGCACAGCACGGTCTACCAAAACAACCATGCCAATGAGCTCACCCGTCTGGGGCGCTATCGCGAGGCAAAAGAGGAGTACGACAACCTCTTGGCCGTCGATCCCGGCAGTCTGCCGCCGTACTACGGGCTGGCAAACGTAGCTCGCCTGTCGGGCGACTCTTCCGGGGCCCGCGAGGTCCAAGCCACGCTGGTACGACTAATTGCGGACCGTCAGCTCGCCAACCTGCCGCGGAACAGCGGCGTCTGGTACTTCCACACGCTCCCTGCGCACGTGCGGTGGCGCCGAGGTGATGAGGAAGCGCCCCTGGCTCAACTGGTCACCCGTGGCCAGAAGGAGCTCTATGCCTGGCTAGGCCTCGCATTGACCGAGGCCGCGGCCGGCAACGATGCAGAGGCCGGTGCGCAGTTACAGCAAGCTCAGGCGCTTGACCTCGATCCGACCAAGGTCGTGGCTCCATTGACGATCGTCTGCTTTGACGTTCAGCAGCTGTCGTGGGCGACGTCTGAGGCGGACGCCTTCATAGCAGCGCTCGAGCGAGCCTTTCGGCGGCCCGGCTTCTGCGCTGACAAAGCCACTTGATGTGCCTAGGGGCCACGAGTGAGCTCGACGGCTTGGCGCGCCTCCACCTCATAGCGGTTGGAGCGGTAGCGGCTGCGGTCGCGCGAGAAGGTGGACGGGCGCGCGTATGAGAGCCACACGCGCAGCGGCCTGAACTGGAGCTGCCAGACGTGGCAGAGCTCGTGGACGACGAGGTCCTCGTCGAGCGCCGGGCCCTTCAGGAGGACGAGATGCCGCGTGGCGTATCCGCGGAAGCGGCGGAAGCCGGGGATGCGGAACAGCCAGGGAGCGACGACGAGGCGGACGCCGCGCAGGTCGACCGGATCCGGATAGAACTCGAGGCGGTCGAGGCGCGCCTTCGCTCGGGCGAGCAGCTCTCGCTTCGGCATGCCCCACCCCGTCCGTCTCTTAGAGCCTCTTCTTGAGCATGCCGAAGACGCCTCGCATGACCTTCTTCTGCATCGCCTTGCCCTCGCGTGAGGTCAGAAAGTCACCGATCGCGTCGGCGCCGCCGGACGGCGCGGGGGCGGGCTTCTTGGCTCGGCTCTTCCGCGGCTTCTCCTCGGCCGGCTCCGCCTCGGCTTCGACCGTCGCCTCTTCCATTCGGGCCGCGAGCTTCTCGCGAGCGCTCTCGGCCTCCACGCGGGTTCCGTACTTGGCGTAGAGCGGGGAGCCCTTGGCGGCGCCGTCCACGTCGTCCGCGGGGCCGATGCGTGAGAAGGGCGCGCGCAGCCTGGTGTGCACGACGGGAGTGGGCATACCCTCGTCTGACAGGGTCGTCACGGCGGCCTCGCCGATCCCCATCGAAGTGAGCAGCTCGTCGACGTCGTAGAAGTCGGACTTGGGATAGGTGGAGGCCGCCGCCTTGAGCGCCTTGGCGTCGTCGGGCGTGAAGGCGCGGAGGGCGTGCTGGACGCGGTTGCCGAGCTGGCCGAGGACCTCGGCGGGGACGTCGTCGGGCACCTGCGTCACGAAGAAGATGCCCACGCCCTTGGACCGGATGAGGCGGACCGTCTGCGTCACGGACTCGAGGAATGCGTCGGTCGCGTCCGCGAACAGGAGGTGCGCCTCGTCGAAGAAGAAGACGAGCTTCGGCTGGTCGAGATCGCCGGCCTCCGGAAGCTGCTCGAAGAGCTCGCCGAGCAGCCACATGAGCGCCGTGGAGAACAGCCTGGGCTTGTCCTGAACCTCGGGCAGCTCAAGCATCGAGATGACGCCGCGGCCGTCGGGTGCCGTGCGGAGCAGGTCAGCGATGTCCAGCTGCGGCTCTCCGAAGAACTCTGTGCCGCCACCGTCCTCGAGCCCCACCAGGGCCCGCAGAAGCACTCCCACCGTGGACGAGGCCAGGCCGCCGATGCCCTCGAGCTCCGGCTTCCCGGCGTCGGACTCGAGGAAGGTGAGCAGCGCGCGCAGGTCCGACAGGTCGAGCAGCGGAAGGCCCTTTTCGTCCGCGTAGTGGAAGACGAGCGCAAGGCTGTCCTCCTGCGTCTGGTTCGCCTTGAGGATCTTCGCGAGCAGCTGGGGCCCGAAGTCGGTCACCGTCGCGCGCACGGGGACGCCAGGGCCGAGTCCGCCGAGCGAGAGGTACTCGACCGGGAACCCGGCTGGCTCGAACGTGAGGCCGAGCTCCATCATCCGCTTCTCGGCAGGGCCGCCCGTCTCCCCCGCGACGGCGACGCCCGAGACGTCGCCCTTCACGTCGGCGGCGAACACGGCCACGCCGGCGGAGGACAGCTGCTCGGCGATCGTCTGGAGGGTCACGGTCTTCCCGGTGCCGGTGGCGCCCGCCACGAGGCCGTGGCGATTCATCATCTTGAGCGGGATCTGGACGACCGCCTCCGGAGCGAGCGCGCCCTCGTGCACGCCGCGCCCGAGATCGACCGTCGGGCCGTCGGCGGCATACGCCGCCGCGATCGTCTTGCCGAACTCCTCGGTCATCGTGCGGGTCACTCTCGGGACTCAGCCCTGCCGCGCCTGCCGCGTAGCCGCGGAGATCGTCTTCACGACGTAGAGCACAGCCAGGACGAAGAAAGCAGCCCCGACGATGGCCCGCACCTGATCTTCATCGAGGGGTGCACGCTTTGCGACCGGCTGCGAGATCCCGTCCGCCACCTTCTCGCGCCAGCCCTGCAGTCCTGTCTGTCCGAGTTGTGTTGCGTTCGCCATGTCTGTCTCCTGGTCTTTGTCGGCAGTGTCCTGCCTGTGCCCGGCAGCAGCGGCCTGCACACTCACGGCGGTTCTGCTCACCAAACCCACCGGAACGAGAACGCGCGGGACGAGCTACCCCTGGACCCCGCGCCCCTCGGTATCGCTTCACGCGAAAGCAGCAGCACCGCAGAACGTGCCGTGCCACGACTCTTGGGAGCCATGGCACTCCGGGACTGCCCTTCCGCTTCGTGCGAGAAGCGACTGCTGTCGCACTGGGCCTAGCGCCTAGACCCTAGACGCGCGCCCTATCGCCGGCACCGGCGGCACGTCCTGCAGCCACCGCATCACGTGCAGGTCCAGGCTGCTGGGCAAGAAGATGTCGGTCTGTGCTCGACGGGCGCGCCTTCGGCCGTGCAGGTCACGTGGTCGATCTCCAGGGCCGCCAAGGTGTCGTCGATGTCGAGTGCCTTCCCGATTCGGTCGCGCTTGCTGACCACGCGGGCTGTGATGTGGGCTCGGGTGTAGGCCACCGGGACGCCTTGCTTCAGCAGGACATCCAGCACCATCTGGCCCTTCTCCAGCATCGCCTTGATTCGGGGTGGTGCTGGGAGCTCTACGTCGGGGTGCACTCGGTCGCGCATCCAGGCGCCGGGTTCGCCGTCCATGAGCAACACCCGGGTGATGTGGGTGGCCGGCGTGTCGGGGGCCACGCCGAAGAGTTCGGCCGTCTCCGCGGAGAGCCCGCGCTCTTCCACAGAGAGGTCGCCCACTTCGAGCTTCACGCCTCGTTGCGCCGCGAGCTCCTGTACGAAACGAGCTTCTCCAGGCCCTCGTCCAGCGAGGTCGACGCGGCTCGGCCCACGTACGTCCCGCTCCCCTGCCGGCGCACGATCTCGCCCGTGTCCTCCAGGCGCTGCAGCGCCGTGCGCAAGCGTGCCGCGCGAGATGCCGAGCTGGGCCGAGAGCTCCTGCTCGGGAGGCAACCTCTCCCCCGGGCGGTGCCGCCCCGTCGCCAGCCACGACCGCAGTGCCTCCTCCGCGATGTCGACCAGCGAGGGCTTTCCTTCACTCTGGGAAGCGGCGGCGGACTGACCCCTGGTCGCCATGTTCATCCGATCCTACGGCTAGAAGAGCCCGACCGTGCGCCCCTCGGCATCGATGTCGACGTTCAGCGCCGCCGGTGCCTTCCCCAGCCCCGGCATCTGCTGGATATCTCCGCACAGCGGCACCAGCCAGCCGGCTCCTGTGTAGGCGCGGATGTCGCGCACGGGCAGAGTGAAGTCCTCCGGTGCGTTCAGCAGCAAGGGGTCGGAGGACAGCGAGAGATGCGTCTTCGCCATGCAGATCGGCAGCTTGTCGAGCCCGTCGTCGTTGAACTGCTTGATCTTCTTCTGCGCGTCCAGGTAAAAGACGACGTCCTTCGCCCCGTACACCTTCTTCGCGACCTTCTCGACCTTCACCTCGATCGGGTCGTCGTCCTCGTAGCTGAAGCCGAAGGTGTTCGGCTGCTCGCACGCGTCGGCCACGGCCTGGGCCAGCTCGGCGGCTCCATCTCCCCCGCGCGCGAAGCCGTCGTTCACCTCGGCGCCGAACGCGCCCGCGTCCAGCGCGAGCTTCTTCACCAGCGCGACCTCCTCGTCGGTGTCGCCCGGGCCGGCGGTTCACCGCGACCACGCACGGCAGGCCGAACGTCTTCACGATCCCGAGGTGGCGCACCAGGTTCGCCGCGCCCTTTTCCACCGCGGCCAAAGCCTCAGACGAATCCGCTCGCGGGTCGTCCTCCAGCCCGCCGTGGTGCTTCAGCGCGCGCACGGTCGCAACGAGCACGACCGCGCTCGGCGCGATCCCGCCCTTGCGACACACGATGTCGAAGAACTTCTCCATCCCCATGTCGGAGCCGAATCCCGACTCGGTGATCACGTACTCGCCGAGCTTCTGGCCGATCAGGTCGGCCACCAAGGACGAGTTTCCGTGCGCGATGTTCGCGAACGGTCCCGCGTGCATCAGGCAGGGCTGGCCCTCGAGCGTCTGGATCAGGTTCGGCTTGATCGCGTCCTTCAGCAGCACCGTCATCGCGCCCGCCGCGCCGAGGTCCTCGGCCGTGACCGGCTTGCCGCCGTCGTACGAGTACGCCACCGTGATCGCGCCGAGGCGCGCGCGCAGGTCGTGCAGGTCGCGCGCCACCGCCAGGATCGCCATCACCTCGGAGGCGGCGGTGATGTCGAAGCCGCTCTCGCGCGGGTAGCCGTTCGCGCGGCCGCCGAGGCCGAGCGCCACGTGGCGCAGCGCGCGGTCGTTCATGTCGAGGGCGCGCTTCCAGCCCACCCGCAGCGCGTCGATCTTGTGCGGGATTGCCGTGGAGGATCGAGGCATCCAGCAGCGCCGCCAAGCAGGTTGTTGGCCGCGCCGATCGCGTGGATGTCGCCCGTGAAATGAAGGTTCAGGTCCTCCATCGGCACCACCTGGGTCAGCCCGCCGCCGGCGGCGCCGCCCTTGATGCCGAAGACCGGCCCGAGGGAGGGCTCGCGCAGGCACAGCACCGGGTTCTTGCCGATCTTGCCGAGGCCCTGGGTGAGCGAGACGGCCGTGGTGGTCTTGCCCTCGCCCGCCTTGGTCGGCGTGACGCCGGCCACGCAGACGATCTTGCCGTTCGGCCGGTCCGCCAGCCGCTCGATCACGTCCAGCGAGATCTTCGCCTTGTAGCGCCCATACGGCTCGAACTCGTCCGGCGTCAGGCCGGTGCGTTCGGCGATGGTCTCGATCGGAAGGAGCTCTGCTTCCTGTGCGATCTCGAGACTGCTCTTCATGCGTGCTCCTCCATGCGAGTCAGTGGCTCACCGCAGCCGCGGCGAGCTCGGATACGAGCTTGTCCTCATAGAACCGCTCCAGCTTGAACGGCTCTATCAACTCCGGAGTCTTTCCGGTTGCGGCCAGCTCCGCCAGGGTCTTGCCGACGATCGGCGCCGCCTTGAACCCGTACGTCCCCCACCCGGAGCTCACGTGGAAGCCCTCGACCTCGGTCTTGCCGAGGATCGGCGAGTAGTCGGGCGACAGGTCGCACAGCCCCGCCCAGCTGCGCAGCACCCGCGCGCGCTCCAGCTGCGGGAACAGCTCGAGCGAGTGCCGCGACACCTCCTGCAGGAAGTTCAGCGTTCCCTGCATCCGGTACGTGGTCCACGGCTCGATCTCCGCCCCCATGAGGAACTCGCCGCGGTCGGTCTGCGAGATGTACACGTGCATCTGCGACGACACGATCACCACGTCCAGCAGCGGCTTCATCGGCTCGGTCACGAGCGCCTGCAGGATGTGGGTTGTGATCGGCATGTCCACGCCGGCCATGTCCGAGATGAGGGATGACCAGCCGGCGGTGCAGTTGAGCACGACGGGCGTGTTGATCTCGCCGCGGTTCGTGCGCACGCCGGTGACCCTGCCGTTCGAGCGGTTGATGCCAGTGACCTCGGTGTACGGGTGGATCTCGGCGCCGCCCTTGTCGGCGCCGCGCGCGAGGCCCCAGACCACCGCGTCGTGGCGGATCACCCCGCCCGGCGGGTGGTAGAGCGCGCCCTGGATCGGCCAGACCGCGTCCGGGTTGTCCACCTGCATCGCCGGCGCGAGCTTCTTGATCTCGTCGGGGTAGATCAGGCGCGAGTCGATGTTGTGGAGGCGGTTCACCTCGGCGCGGTTCGCCATGACGAACATCGCGCGGTCCGAGTGGGCGAGCGTGAGGTGGCCGTTCTGCGAGAAGAGCAGGTTGAAGTTGAGCTCCTTGCTCAGTCCCTCGTAGAGCTTCACGCTCGCGTCGTAGAAGCGGGCGCCCTCGGGGGTCTTGTAGTTCGACCTGAGGATCGTGGTGTTGCGGCCGGCCGCGCCTGATCCGATGTAGTTCTTTTCGAGAACTGCGACGTTCGTCACGCCGTGGTCGCGCGCGAGGTAGTAGGCGGCGGCCAGTCCATGGGAGCCGGCGCCGATGATCACGACGTCGTAGGAGTCCTTGAGCTCCGGGCGCGTGCGCCACATCCGGCGGCGGCGGAAGATGTCAAGCATCGAGCGGCTCCAGGGCATCCACGCCGACGGGGCCGCCGCCGAGGTGGCCGGCGGCGTCGGCCACGAGGGTCCACACGTACTGGCCGAGCGCCGCCCCGAAGAGCATCAGGTAGCGGTCGGGCGCCTCGCAGAGGATCGCGCCGCCGGTGCGGGCCACCGAGCCGGGGCGGAAGGCGTGCACCGGGCGTGACCGACGGGCGCAGGTCGATCGCCGTGAAGCGGGCGAAGGTCTCGCGCGCGAGAGGACCAAGAATGGTCATCGCTCCCTGCGAGGTCGTCGTGTCGATTACGCTCGCGAGGCCGTTGGCGCCCGCGGCGGACGCGAGGAGGCGGTCGCGGAGCGCCGCGGTGTCTTTCGGGGAGCAGAGCACGACCGCTCGCTCGGCCGAGTAAGGGCACCACCAGGCGCCGTCGGCACGCAGGGCGCGGCCGAGCTCGAGGTCGTGACCGGTGATGGCCGCGACGTCGCCCTGGATCTCGAGCTTGCCGGTGTGCGAGAGGTCGGCGAACCCGACCGCCGCGAGCGAGCGCTCCTCGTCGGGGAACGCGGTGGCCACGTTCCAGCCGTCGCGCTGCTCGATGGTCGCGCCGGCGGCCACGGTGCCCGGCTCCATGGGGCTCTTCGCGACCGCGCCCGGACCGGGTGACAGGAAGGCCAGGGCACTCACGAGCGCAGGATCTCCCCGTCGGGGTCGTAGAACGGCTTCGTCTGGACCTCGCCCTCGATCTGCTTGTTCTCGTCCGAGATCGTGATGCGCGCGCCGTCCTTCGCCAGCGCCGCGGGCACCCACGCCATCCCGATCACCCGGCCGAGCTGCTGCGAGTAGCGCGCGCTCGTGACCTGGCCCATCGGCCCGCCGTTCTCCGGCATCACGACCGCGCCCTCGGTCGGCACGTGGCCGTTCGACAGCGTGAAGCCCACCAGCGAGGTCTCGAGCTGCTCGTTCTCGTAGTGCTGGAGCGCCCACTTGCCGATGAAGTCCTGCTCCTTGTCGAGCTTCACGATCCACGGCATCGCGGCGCCGAACGGCGTGGACTCGGAGTCCGTGTCCTGGCCGACGAGGATGTGCATCTTCTGGAGGCGCAGCAGGCGCTGGGGCTCGAGCCCGAACGGCTTCACGCCGAACTCGCGGCCGGCCTCCATCAGCGCGTCCCAGAGGTGCTCGCCCTGCGCGGACGGGCAGTGGATCTCGTAGCCCACCTCGCCCACGAAGCCGATCCGCAGGATCAGGCGACGGCACGCCCGCCACCTCGGCCTGCTTGCCGTCGAGGTAGGTGAAGCCCTCGGCCGAGCAGTCGAGCGTCGGTGACCCTGCCCATGATCTCCCGCGCGCGCGGGCCCGCGAGGTTCACGGCGGAGAGGCCCTGCGTGACGTCCGTGAGGTGCACGTCGAGCTGCCAGTCGGCGAGCCACCAGGTGAACCAGTCGAAGATCGCGCCGGCGCCGCTCGACGTGGTGGTCACGTAGAAGCTGTCGTCGTCGAGCCGGCAGATCGTGCCGTCGTCCATCACGCGCCCGGAGTCGCTCGTGATCACGCCGTAGCGGATGCGGCCGGGCTTGAGGTTCGAGAACCGGTTCGGGTAGAGGCGGTCGAGGAACTCGCCGGCGTCCGGGCCGCGCACGATCAGCTTGCCGAGCGTGGACACGTCGATCAGGCCGGCCGCCCTGTGCACGGCCATGGCCTCGGCCTTCGGGTCGCCGTAGTCGTAGGCGCGGCGCCAGTCGCCAGCCCACATCACGTTGGCCCCGAGCTCGCGGTGACGCGCGTGGATCGAGGAGCGCTTCGCGGGCTCGAACGGCCGTCCGGCAAGCGCGCCCATCGGCACCGCGTGCCAGGGCGGGCGCGGGGTCGTGGTGCCCACGTCGGCCATGCTCGTGCCGGTCTCCTTCGCCATCAGCCGCACGGCGGGCAGCTGGCACATGCGGCCCTGGCACGGGCCCATCGTGGTGGTCGTGTAGCGCTTGGAGAGCTCGATCGAGTCGTAGCCCTCCTCGACGGAGAGGTGGATGTCCTTCGCGGTCACGTCCTCGCAGAGGCAGGCGAAGCACTTGCCGCCGCGCTCGCTCGTGACGGGCGGCGGCACGGCGACCTTCGCGGGCCAGGCCTCGGGGCGGTCGAGCGTTTCGCGCCCGTTCGTGGCGCGCGTGCGTGAGTCCGCGTTGCCGAGCCCGAGCGCGTGCGCCGCCTCGGCGCCGGCCACCGATCCAGACAGCTCCGCCGCCTCGAGCTCGCTGTGTCCGGTGAGCTGGCCGGCCACGTGCACGTCCTCGGGCGCATGCTGGAGCGTGAAGTAGCCGCGCTCCTCGTCATACGAGGTCTTCGCGCCGGCCTGCGCGGCGAGCGAGGTGGCGGGCGCGCTGCCGCCCGACACCACCAGCAGGTCCACTCCGAAGCTGCGCTCGCTGGCGTTCGAGCCCGGCGGTCCGACCACCACGCTCGACACGTGCCCGCGCCCCGTCGCCTCCAGCACCGTCGCGCCGTTCAGCACCTCAACGCCGAGGCGCTTGAGCGCGCCCTTCGGCCCGGCGCTGCCGTTCTCCCGCAGGTCGGCCACGCAGGTCAGCTCGACCCCGGCGACGATGCAGTGCGAGCGCGGCGTGGAGGCCGCGGTCGTCGACCGTCGCCACCACGGCGCGCGTGCCCGGCCGGATCGCGTACATGGAGATCAGCCTGCGGGCGCCGCCCGAGAGCATCACGCCGGGAAGGTCGTTGCCGGGGAAGAGGAGCGGCTGCTCGATCGCGCCGGTGGCGTGGATCTGGCGCTTCGCGCGGACCTGGTGGAGCGTGTCGCCCTGCCAGACCGGCACGAGGCCGTCGAAGGTGCCGAGCGCGGGAGCGTTGTCGAGGATCTCGACCCCCGCGGCGCGTGCCCGCTCGACCAGCTCGCGCGCGTACTCCACCCCGCCCTCGGCGAGCAGGCGCCCGCCCGGCTCGGGTCCCTCGTCGGCGAGCACGACGTCGGCGCCCAGCTCGGCCGCTGCGGCGGCCGCGTTCAGCCCGGCCGCGCCGCCTCCGATCACGAGGATGTCCGTGTGGCGGCGCCGGTACTCCGTGCGCCACTCGCGCTCCGGCTGCGACTTGCGGAGCTTCCCGAGCCCGGCCGCGTGGCGCAGCACCTTCTCGTAGAGCGGCCAGAGGCGCCTCGGCCGGATGAAGGTCTTGTAGTAGAAGCCGGGCGGGGTGAAGGGGCCGCCGACGAAGTCGGTCGTGCGCATCACGTCGAAGCCGAGCGACGGCGACGCGTTCATGTGCTCCACCTTCATCCCCTCGCGCACCGGCTCGGTGCAGGCGCGCACGCCGGGCGCGCCGTCCACCTGCACGAGGCAGTTGGGGCACTGGCCGGCGCAGCAGAGGAGGCCGCGCGGGCGGTGGTACTTGAAGCTGCGCGAGAAGGTGCGCTGGCCGGAGGCGAACAGCGCCGAGCCGATCGTGTCGCCCTCCAGGGCCGCCACGTTCTTGCCGTCGAAGGTGAAGGTGAGCTCGCTGTCGCGCGGCGATGCGCTCGCCGCGCTGCTCTGGCAGGCGGGTCATACGCCGGCGCCCTCGCCGAACACCTCGTGCGGGAGCGCGGTGAAGAAGACCTCATTCGTGCGCGTGTCGCGCTCGGCAATGAACCAGTCGCCGCAGCCCGAGCGGTGGTTCCACCACTCGCGTTGCACTCCCGCGACGTTCCTGCGGAAGTAGTTGTACTCACTGAGCTCGCGGAGCGACGGCGCCTCGCGCGGGCGCGGGTTCAGCTCGCCGCCGTATCCGAAGTCGGTGACTTCGCGTGGACCGCAGTTTGGACAGGTGAGTACGTAGGACATGGCTCGACGGAGGGCGCAGGCCCACCGTATACAAATTGGTCTAAACGATCAACCGGACGTTCCGGGCACCCAGCCGGTGCCCGCCAGCGGCACGCGCGCCATCGCCGCGGCCTCGACGGTCAGCGCCACCACGTCCTCCGG
The DNA here is from genome assembly GCA_963774755.1 of uncultured Thermoleophilaceae bacterium. Lineage (GTDB taxonomy): Bacteria > Actinomycetota > Thermoleophilia > Solirubrobacterales > Thermoleophilaceae > JACVRW01. The sequence continues at coordinate 13,742 of CAVZGG010000023.1, forward strand.
CTCGAGGTTGTGGAGGTGGGACTTCCCGCACGCGCGCGCGAGGGTCTGGGCCTCGAGCGTCATCGTGCGCAGGTAGTTCGCGAGGCGGCGGCCGCCGAGCTCCGGGTCGAAGCGCGCGGCGAGCTCGTCGTCCTGGGTCGAGATCCCGGCGGGGTCCTTGCCCTCGTGCCAGTCGTCGTAGAAGCCGGCCGAGGTGCCGAGGTCGGCGTAGCCGTCCTCCAGCTCGGGTGAGTTGTCGCCGAGCGCGATCAGCGCGGCCACGCCGATCGAGACGGCGTCGGCACCGAGCGCCAGCGCCTTCGCCACATCGGCGCCGTTCCGTATGCCGCCCGACACGATCAGCTGCACCTCGCGGTGCACGCCGAGGTCCTGGAGCGCGTCCACGGCCGGGCGGATCGCGGCCAGCGTCGGGATGCCGGCGTGCTCGATGAACACCTCCTGGGTGGCGGCGGTGCCGCCCTGCATGCCGTCGAGGACGACGACGTCGGCGCCGGCCTTCACCGCGAGGGCCGTGTCGAAGTACGGCCGCGTGGCGCCGACCTTGATGTAGATCGGCTTCTCCCAGTCCGTGATCTCGCGCAGCTCGCCGATCTTGATCTCGAGGTCGTCCGGCCCGGTCCAGTCGGGGTGGCGGCAGGCGCTGCGCTGGTCGATTCCCTTGGGCAGGTCGCGCATCTCCGCCACGCGGTCGGAGATCTTCTGGCCGAGCAGCATCCCGCCGCCGCCGGGCTTCGCGCCCTGGCCGACCACGATCTCGATCGCGTCCGCGCGCCGCAGGTCGTCCGGGTTCATCCCATAGCGCGAGGGCAGCAGCTGGTACACGAGCGTCTTCGAGGCCTCGCGCTCCTCGGGAGTCATGCCGCCGTCGCCGGTGGTCGTGCTCGTCCCGACCGCGCTGGCGCCCCGCCCCAGCGCCTCCTTCGCCGGCCCGGACAGCGCGCCGAAGCTCATGCCGGCGATGGTGATCGGGATGTCGAGGTGGAGCGGCTTCTTGGCGTGGCGGGCGCCGAGCGTGACGTCCGTGTCGCAGCGCTCGCGGTAGCCCTCGAGCGGATAGCGCGACATGCTGGCGCCGAGGAAGAGCAGGTCGTCGAAGTGCGGCACCGGGCGCTTGGCGCCGAAGCCGCGGATGTCGTAGATCCCCTCGCGCGCCGCGCGCTGGATCTCGTGGATCACGTCGCGGTTGAAGATCGCGCCCTCGCGCAGCCCGGGCCGCCAGCCGCGGCCGGCGGAGCGCCGCTCGACGTCGTCGCGGGCCTTGCCGAGTGCGTCGAACTCCGTCAAAGGGGTCTGACCCTTTTCGGAGGGTGGTCGAGGGTGGCTGTCAAAGGGGTCTGACCCTTTTCGGAGGGTGGTTGAGGGTTGGCATCAGTACGAGCCCGCGTTGTCGACGTCGAAGTTGTAGAGCTTGCGCGCTGAGCCGTAACGCTTGAACTCGGCCGGCGAGCAGTCCTCGACCGAGGCGCGCTCCAGGAGCGATGTCAGCTCGGCCACGTGCTCGTCGCCCATCTCCTTCTCCACGCAGTCGGCGCCGAGCCCGGCCACGCTGCCGCGCACGTACAGGTGGGCCTCGTAGATCGAGTCACCCAGGGCGTCGCCCGCGTCGCCGCACACGACCAGGCAGCCCTTCTGCGCCATGAACGCGCTCATGTGCCCCACCGAGCCCTGCACCACGATGTCCACGCCCTTCATCGAGATGCCGCAGCGGGCAGCGGCGCTCCCGCGGATCACGAGCAGCCCGCCGCGCCCGGTGGCGCCCGCCGACTGCGACGCGTTGCCCTCCACGATCACCGTCCCGGACATGATGTTCTCGGCCACGCCCACGCCGGCGTTGCCGTGCACCCGCACGGTGGCCTCCTTGTTCATGCCGGCGCAGTAGTAGCCCGCGTGGCCCTCGATCTCGACCTCGACTGGCGCGTCGATCCCCACGGCCAGCGCGTGCGCGCCGCGCGGGTTCAGCACGCGCCAGTGCCGCGGCGACGAGTCGTCGATCGCGTGCAGCGCGGCGTTCAGCTCGCGCAACGGCGTGACCGCAAGGTCGAACTCGGCAGCCTCCAGGCCGCTCCCGAGAGCGGCCATCAGACGGTGGCCCGCTCCCAGCTGTAGACGCGGCCAGGCTCGGGCTCCCAGGTGCGCGCGGTCTCGGCGCCGGGCAGCACGGCGATCGCGCGGTACTCGGACGCCATCGCGACCCAGTCGTCGGTCTCCGCCATCACGGCCGGCTTGCACGCGATCGGGTCGCGCAGCACCGCGAACCCGTCGATCGTTCCGACCGCGAACGTGTAGAAGCCGTCCAGGTCCTCGAGGCAGCCCTCGAGCGCCTGCTCGAGCGACGCGCCCTCGCGCAGCCGCCAGGTGAGGTACCCGGCCGCCACCTCGGTGTCGTTGTCGGTCTGGAACTCGATCCCCTCGTCGCGCAGGCGGCGCCGCAGCCGGTTGTGGTTCGACAGCGAGCCGTTGTGCACGAGGCAGAGGTCGAGGCCGGTGGAGAACGGGTGCGAGTGCTCGGTGGTCACGCGGCTCTCCGTGGCCATGCGCGTGTGGCCGAGCGCGTGGCTGCCCTGGATGTCCGACAGCCGGAAGCTCTCGATGAACTCCTGGGGCGGGCCGGCCTCCTTGTAGATCTCGATCGCCTGCCCGGCGCTCATCACGCGCAGCTCGGGGTAGCGCTCGTGCAGCCAGGCCGCGGCCTCTGCGGCGTCGGTCTCGACCACGATCACGGCGTGGCTGCCGCGCGGCTCGGGCTCGCCCGCGCCGAACGCCTCGGCGAGCGCGTCGCGCACCCCGGTCCAGTCCTGCTCGGGATCCGGGCTGAAGAGCGACGACCTTCGACGATCCGGACGGCGCCGGATCGCGATAGATCGCAACGCCTGCGCTGTCGGGTCCCCGGTCGCTCAGCTGGAGGAGCATGTCCCCCAGATGGCTCCCGAGGCTCTCGCTCACGTCGAGCGACTTCGAGAATAGTCCTGCGATTCCACACATTGCGAGCCTCCTAGAGCCACCGAGTGTAGGTAGGGCCTACCCCCGCTCCCATGGAGAATGAGCGAACAATTCGGCTGACCGGTATGTGAGATCTCCACATTGGTCCTGCGCACGAATGCGGATAGCGTGCGCGCATGAGCGTGACCGAGCCCTTCACAGCGCCGACCTCGCCCGAGGACGTCAAGCGCTACATCGAAGAGAACGACATCGAGTTCCTGTTCGCGCAGTTCGTGGACATGCACGGCAAGCCGAACGCGAAGCTCGTTCCTGCGCGTCTGTTCGACGGGCTGATGGAGGACGGCGCCGGCTTCGCCGGGTTCGCCGCCGGCGCGATCGGCCAGTTCCCGCACGACCCGGACCTGGCGGCGATGCCCGACGTGCGCAGCTTCACGCCGCTGCGCGTGGAAGCCCGGCGTGGCGCGGCTCGCGTGCGACGTGCACGTGGAGGGTGAGGAGTGGCCCTACTGCCCGCGCACGATCCTGCGCCGCCAGCTCGAGCGCGCGCGCGAGCTCGGGTACGAGTTCAAGATCGGCGCCGAGCTCGAGTACTTCCTCGTGCGGGAGACCGAGGACGGCGGGATCGAGCTGGCGGATCCACTCGACCGGCTCGACCAGCCCTGCTACGACATGCGCGGCCTCACGCGCAACCTCGACTTCGTCTCACAGGTGGCGCGCAACCTCACGGATCTCGGCTGGAACAACTACGCCACCGACCACGAGGACGCGAACGGCCAGTTCGAGCAGAACTTCGACTTCGCCGACGCGCTCACCACGGCCGACCGCGCGATCTTCTTCCGCTACATGGTCGAGTCGCTCGCCCAGGAGCGCGGGATGATCGCGACGTTCATGCCGAAGCCGTTCGGCCACCTCACCGGCAACGGCTGCCACTTCCACATGAGCCTGTGGAAGGACGGCGAGAACGTGTTCGAGTGCGACCCCTCGGACGACCCGCGCGGGCTCGGCCTCACCGAGACCGCGTACCAGTTCATCGGCGGCCTGAAGGCGCACGCGAAGGCGTACATCGCCTTGACCGCGCCGACGGTCGGCTCCTACAAGCGACTCGTGACCGGAACGCGCAGCGGCTCGAGCTGGGCGCCCGTGTTCGTGAGCTACGGGTTCAACAACCGCACGCAGATGCTGCGCATCCCGGCGGCTGGCCGGATCGAGGACCGCACGGTGGACGGATCATGCAACCCGTACCTCGCCGCCACGGCCGTGCTGGCGGCCGGGCTCGACGGGATCGCGAACGACCTCGACCCCGGCGACCCCACCACCGAGCTCAACCTCCACGAGGTCACGGAGGAGCAGCGCCAGGAGCTGGGCGTGGAGCTGCTCCCGGCCAACCTCCTGGACGCGACCCGCGAGCTTGCGAAGGACGACGTGCTGCGCGCGGCGCTCGGCAAGACTCCGCGCGAGGACTACGTGGACTACTACGTGAAGACCAAGCAGGACGAGTGGGAGGAGTGGCACAACGAGGTCACTCCCTGGGAGATCAAGCGCTACCTGCAGCTGTTCTAGTCCTTCGCGATACTCGGGGTGGATGTCCAAGGCGAACGTGGATGCCGTGCGCAGGTGCCTCGATGGATGGAACCGGGGTGACGTCGATGCGTGGCTCGAGTCGGCCCACCCGGAGATCGAGTTCTACTCGGAGATAGCCCGGCGGATGGAGGGTGCCGAGACGGTGTCGCGTGGACTGACCGGACTGCGCCGCTTCTGGGACGACTGGCACGCGGTCTGGTCGATGACAATCGAGGTCGCGGAGCTCCGCGACCTCGGCGACACCGTGGTGGTTATCGGGCGCATGCTGGCGCGCGGCGCGGCGAGCGGGGTCGATCTCGAACAGCCGGTTGCGTACGTGTTCGAGTTCGAGGGAGGCCTGGCGCGAACGGTTCGTGCGAACCTGGATCCGCAGCTGGCTCTAGAAGCCGTGGATCACTCGTCGAGAACCAAGTAGGCGAACTCGGTTTCCCATTTGGTGAAGTCGGGCTCCGCCGGCGGGCCGATCAGGTAGCGCTCGAGGCAGCAGGGGAGGGTTGTGCCGTGGGTGGTCGCGCGGCTGTAGACGATGCCCTGCTCCGCCGCCCACCTGATCAGCTGCTCGCGTGAGGTGGCGAGGTCGGGCGCTGATTCGCTCCGGTATGGACCGCGGTGAATGAGGGTGAGGTATCGGCCGGCTGGCAGGGTGCCCGCGCTGATGCGCTCGTCGCCCTCTGCGTTGCCTTCCACGGGCGCGGCGGCCTCGATCTCGAGCGGCTCGCCGTCGGGGTCGAGCTCGCGGAAGCGGATGAAGGGCGGGCCGCTCGGCTCGACGCCGTGGTCGGCGAGCCAGCGATACAGCTCGGGGAACGCCTTGTCGACGAACGCCGGGACGCCGTCGGTGATCCGTCCGGCGATTCCGAGGTATGGCTGGGCGGGGCGCTGCTGGATCTGGGGTTCCGTCATGTAGTTAGGACCCGCGGGCACCGAGGAAGTCATCGCGGTGCCGCAGTAAAGTCTGCACTGTGACGACGAAAGCTGCGGCAGCGGCGGCTCAGGCCGCCTCGGTGCTCGGCTTTTCGGCGGCCGCGACCGGGCTCGCGCGGGGCTCCAAGAGGCCCAGACGGCCCGCCAGCCAGCGCGCCGGCAGGGCCTGCAGCAGCAGCGTGAGCACGATCGCCAGCGCCACGACGCTGGCGAAGACGTCGATGTTCGGCACTCCCAGCCCGGCCAGGACGCCCACCAGAGCGGCCGGCACCACGCCCGTCTCCCTCGTCCAGCACAGGAACGCCAGCTCGTTGCGCGTCCAACGAGCGCCGCGGTCGGGCATCGTGCATGCGAACACCGTGAGCGGGCGTGCCACCAGCATCAGCGTTGCCAGTACGGCGATCGCTGGCAGCAGGTTCTCCCCGAGCTCGTCGAAGGGGATGTTCGCGCCGAGCACCATGAAGACGATCAGGGTCACGATGTCCGCGAGGTTGAACGCGAAGGCCCGCACCTCCTGTACGTGCGGCTGGTCCGCCTCCCCCAGCCCCAGGTGCTCCATGTTGCCCACGATCAGCCCGGCCAGGAACGCTCCCAGGTAGCCGCTGCCGCCCGCGGTATCGAGCGAGAAGAAGCTGATCGTGACAACGGTGAGCACCGCGATCGCCGCGCTCTCACGCCAGATCCCCATGCGGTGGCTCGAGATCGCCGCGGCCAGCACCACGCCGGCCACGATTCCGATCACCGTGCTGATCCCGAGGTCCACGAGGAACTCGCCGGCCGGGCCGGTGACCGAGTCGCTCCCGGTGAGCACCACGCCAGCGAGTGTGAGCGCCAGGGCGGCCCCGGTTGGGTCGTTGAATGCGGACTCCGCGATCACGGTCTGGGCCACCTTGGGCTTCAGGCGCGAGCGGATGAACAGAGGGATCAGGATCGCGGGGTCCGTCGGCGCGAGAACGGCGCCGACGAGAAGCGATAGGTCCCACGGCAGGTTGAATGCGAAATGTGCCGCCACACCCACCACCGCTGCCGTTATGAGCATTCCGGGGACCGCAAGCAGGGCCAGCGTCACCCAGACGCGCTGGAGAATCGGAAGCGACAGCGACAGCCCGCCGTAGAACAGGATCAGCGACACGCCCAGCGTGAACATGAGCTGCGCCCCGAGCGAGTCGAACGGGATGTCCACCACGTCGAGTGCGAACGGGCCGAATGCCGCGCCGAACGCCACGAGCACGAGGATCTCCGGGATCGCGATCAGGCTCGCGATGAAGCGCGCGAGCAGCGCGCCCATCAGCAGCAGGCTCAGTGTGAGTAGGACGTCGTCCGTCACTCGGGCTCGGCCTCGCGCGTCTCGCGCCCGCCCTCGAGCGCCATGCGCGCGATGTCCGACGCGGTGACGAGCAGGAGGATGATCACGAGCGCCGCGCCGAGCGCCACGGCGATCAGCGCGCGGCGCGAGTCCTCGCGGCTGTCGTCGAAGGCCTTCTCGGTGACCGAGGCGCCGCGCGCCTCGTAGCGGGCGAGCTCGTCGGCGCTCGCTGCCATCGCGTCGAACAGCCTCAGCTCTGGGCCGAGGAAGATCTGCTTCACGCGCTGGTCGTCGCCGCGCTGCAGCGCGCTGTATGCCACATCGTCGAGGCGCATGAAGTCGTCGAACCTGGAGCCGATCTCGCGCAGAATCCGGTCCTCGCGCGGATCCGTGAGCTCGATGCGCGCCGCGTTGAAGTCAGCCCTGAACTGCCTGACGGACCGCTCGAAGCGCGGCCGCGAGGCGCCGTCGTCGTATCCGTAGGCCGTCTGCCAGCCGTTGAAGTCGGTCACGTCGAACTTGAGGTCGAGCGCCAGTGCCCGGTGGTCCGCGCGCTGCTGCACCTCGTCGAAGCGGTCCCCCAGACGCTCCATCCCGTGCAGCGCCACGGCGATAGTGATCACCGGCCCGAGCACGGTGAGCAGGATCGCGACGTAGAGCTTCGCCCTGATGGTCACCCGGCCGACTCCGCATGTAGGGTGGCCGCCGTGCTGCTCTTCCTGCTCACCGGCAACGCGCCGCCGATCATGATCCTCGTGCTCATCGTGACGCTGTACCTCGTCGTGATGGACATCAAGGACGAACCCGGCCTGGAATTCCTGCACAAGGCGTGGTGGTTCATGTTCGTGCTGCTCACGCACGTGCCCGGTTACCTGATCTTCCGCGTATGGATCGCGGTGCGCAGGCACCGCCGTCGCGACGAGACGCACCCGGCTACTCCCGGTCCCCGCGGACGTCGTGGAGACGGGCCAGCTTGAGCGCCAGCTCGAGCGAGAGCAGATCTTCCTTGCCGAGGTCCAGCCCCGTGACGCGCTCGATCCGCTCGAGCCGCTGACGAACTGTGTTGGGATGGATGTAGAGCGCACGCGCGCTCGCCGCCACGCTCCCGCGATCAGCCAGGAAGCGCTCGAGCGTCTCGACGAGCCGCGCGCCGCGGCGACGGTCGTACTGGAGCAACTCCTCGACTGACAGCCGGTAGCGGTCGTGCGGCGCATCCTCCAGCTCGAGGTGGACAAGGTACTTGTAGGCACCCAGCCCCTCGTAGGAGACCGCGCCGCCCTCCTCCACCAGCGACCGTCCGATCCGGGCCGCGTCGGCCGCCTCGCGCATGCGCCGCCGCGCGCTGGCGGCGCCGCGGTCCACGTCGCTCAGGCCAACGACCACGCCGTCCTCGCGCGCGATCTCCTCGCAGCCCTGGCGCAGCCGCTCGACTGCCGCGGCACCCGCGGTGGGCAGGGGAGCGATCGCGCGCACGCAGTCGTGGCGGGAGTCGAAGAACGCGCGCGGGTAGAGGCGGCGCAGGCGAGCCTCCAGGTGAGCGGCCACATCGGGCCATCCCGGGCCGTCCTCGGTCAGCATTGCCGCCCGGGCGGCGTGGAGGAAGACATGCGGGCGGCTCAGGTCGCACCTCGCCTCGGCAGCCTTCGCCTCCGCCGCCTCCACCGAGCCGGCGGCGAGCGCTTCGAACATGTCCTTGACGATGTTCTCCGCCGTCAGGCGCTCGATCAGCTCCGCCTTCTTCAGGCCCACCGCCGTCTGGTGAGCGACGGCGCGGAGCAGCCCCGCGTCCTCGTCGTCGAACGCGCGCCCCCGAGCGATGCAACAGAGAAGGCCGAGCTGCTCGTCCCCGGCGGCCAGCGGCGCGATCACGAGCTCGTCCTCGACAGCTCCGCTGTGGCCGTCCCGCATGAGCGCCATCAGCTGGGCCGGGCGAGCCGAGCCGTCGGGCGGATCCGCACCCACGAGGTTGAGCTCGTCGGCCTCGGGGTCGATCCGCCAGATCTGGCAGGAGTCCGCACCGAGCAGCTGGCGCGCGCCGCGCGTGACCGCGTCGTAGAGGTCCTCGCGCAGCGTGACCGCCGCCAGCGCCTGGCTCAGCTGCGTGAGCGTGGTGAGGGCCTCCACCCGCCGGCGCGTGCCCTCGTAGAGCTTCGCGTTGTCGATCGCGCCCGCCGCCAGCGACGCCGTGTGCACAAGAAAGTTGAGGACTCCGTCGTCGAATTCGCGCGGCGCTTGCGTATGGAGAACCACCACACCCAGCACGTCGCCGTCGCGGGCCATGACCGGAACGGCCACCATCGACTGGAAGCGCTCCTCCTCGAGCTCCGGCACGTACTTCATGCGCGGGTCGTCGAGCGCGTGGTCGCGGATGAACTCGGGAGTCTTCGTTCGCGCGACCCAACCCGTCAGGCCCTCGTCCATCCCCCAGGTGAGCTGGTCGACCAGATGCGAGTAGCGCGGGGATGCCGCCCGCAGTACAAGGCGATCACCGTCTACGAAGTAGATGAAGCACGCGTGACAGCCGGTCGCGTCGGTCGCGATCTCGACGATGCCTTCCAGAACGCGGTCGAGGTCCAGGGAGGACGAAACCGTCTTGATGACGGCGTAGAGCGTCTCGTTTTCGCGCTGTACGCGGGCCAGAGCGTCGCCGCCGCCCGCCACCGGTGAGACCGTCAAACGAGCCTTCCTCGCGGTTGGACGGCCATCGTAACCGCGGCCGCCGCGTCACCCTATGTGTCGGAGTGACACTCGTTCGTTAAGAACGATGTGTCCATCATACGTTGCGGGAACGCGCCGGGCGGTAATACGGTCGCGCAGTTGGGCCCTTTCGTTAACTGACGGTGTCAGCGGCCGCTTGGCCAGGAGGGACGCATGATCGCAACGTTGATCGCGCAGGTCGAGAGCCTTAAGGACGCGGCTCCCGCTTCCGGCCAGGCTCTTGACAGCGTGATCCTGGGCGAGCAGTTCTACTTCTTCACCGTCGTACTCATGTGGCTGATCCACGCGGGCTTCATGTCGTACGAGGCCGGAGTGGTGCGGCGCAAGAACGTGCTCGCCACGGCGATGAAGAACATCCTCACCATCGCCGTCGTGACCCCGACCTTCTACTACGTCGGTTGGTGGATCTACAACTGCAACCAGCCGGGTCTGCCGATCGGCCCGAACTCAACCGACTTCACGGCGGCCGCATGCCAGGGCGGTATCCCATGGTCGGACGCCTTCGGTCCGAACCTGACCAACAACATCAACCTGATCTTCTTCCTGGCCTTCCTGCTCTTCTCGTGGACCACGGCCTCGATCATGTCCGGAGCGCTGCTCGAGCGCGTGAGGCTGTCGGCCTATCTGGTCCTCGCGTCAATCCTCGGCTCGGTGGTCTGGATCCTTGACGCGGCCTGGGGCTGGAGCGCCGGCGGTTGGTTGACGTTGCGGTTCGGCTTCCACGACTCGATCGCCTCGGGGGTGGTGCACGGCGTGGCGGGCGCCTTCACGCTCGGTGTGCTGTTCAACCTCGGGCCACGAATAGGGAAATACACGCGTGAAGGACTTGCGCGCCAGTTCCGACCTCAGAACATGCACATCACCCTGCTCGGGTTGATGCTGATCTTCACCGGGTTCTACGCCTTCTACGGCGCCTGTCTCGTGATTTCGTCCACGGCATTCCCAGGCTGGGCGAACATTTACCTGAGCCCGACAACGCTCGGCTCGATCTCGATGGTGATCACATTCGGGTTCGCGGGCGGCTTCACCGGCGGCTACTTCGCCTCGCGCGGAGACCCGTTCTGGACGGTGTCCGGCGGCCTCGCGGGCGTGATTAGCGTGTCCGCGGGAGCGGACGTCTACGCGCCCACGCTCGCCTACCTGCTCTCGATGGGCAGCGCCGCAATCGCGGTGTACGTCGGTACCTGGATCGAGAAGAAGATGCGCGTGGACGACGTGGTCGGCGCGGTCGCCGTGCACGGCTTCATGGGCTTCCTGGGCCTGCTTTGGGTCGGCATCTTCGCGGCCGGCTATCCGACCGGGGTGAACAACGTGGACAGCTCGATCGGCGGTCAGCTGATCGGCATGGCCACGTTCCTGCCGCTCGGCTTCTTGTCCGGCTGGGTCGCGTCGTTCATCCTGAAGAAGCTCAACCTGCTGCGGGTCCCGCCGGAGGTCGAGCTCGCTGGCCTCGATGTTGTCGAGTACGGAGACGCGCTGTACTTCCCCGAGGTCGCAACCCCCGGCGAGATGATCATCGAACCCGACGGGGAGATCGTGCCATCCGAGACGGTGCTCAGGAACGCGAGAGACGAGGTGGTGGTCTAAATGCCCGGCATTATCGACAGCTCGCCAGACTGCGTCACCAACACCGAGGGCGGAGAGAAGTTTGCCGAGGACGGCGCGGACTTCATCCTGCAGGCCAACTACCAAGACTGTGCCGGCTTCATGACCTTCGGCCCGGGCTCGACCTACGGTGACGAAGGGTCGGGCGCCGAGTCGATCTACATGATCCTGACCTGGCTCGGGATCATCGTGACCCTCGCGGCACTGGCGGCCTGGGTGATCTACGAGAACCGGCAGCTGATCAAGCATGTGGCGCGCTTCTCGCTCGGCCCAACACGGATGACGCCACCCGACGGACCACCGCCGCAGCCCGGCGGAGTGGGAGACCAACTGTGATTAACAACGGAAGCAGCAAGCGACAGATCCAATTCCCTCCGCTACAGACGCATGTCAAGGGCTTTGAGATGGCGATGCTTGCCATCTCGATCCTCTGTGTCATCGTGGTCCTCGTGATCGTGTTGTTCACGAACATGGGGAACGAGTTCCGTCCAAGCGCCTGAGACAGCCCAAGCAGGCCGCTGGGGCGGCCGGATCACCGGTGGCGGGCCCACGTGGCTGCGCATGGCCGTCATCGCGGCAGTCCTCGTGGTGGCCTTCATCGCGGCTCAGACCTGCCAGAAGTCGCAGATCCGCGTGGATAAGGATCAGGCGATCGCGACGGCGAGGGAGCGCGTCGACTTCACCCCGACACGCACGCAGATCCGCATGCTGCGGCAGGGCGTGACCTCGAAGCCGTACTGGATCGTCTCACTGTCGATCCCCACCGAACAGAACGACGTCTTCCGCAAGCTGGCGCTGGTCAAGATCGACGCCAACACCGGCAAGGTCGACAGCGTCAAGATCCAGCGCTGAAGCTCACGTCCGCGCAGGACGTGATCTCGGCCCGCATGTTGCGCTCCATCATCTCGGGATCGATGATCGCTCGGGCCATGCCCCAGATGGATAGGCACCCGCCGAAGCGGGTACGTTACGTGGGTTGGGGTCACCGGTACGCATCCACCTCCGTGGTGAGCTGCGGCTCGAGGTAGGCGGGAGTCGCCTCGAGAACAGGCTTCCAGGGCGCCTTGGACGCGCTCTGCTGGCCTACCTCGTCCTGAACCGCGGCCGCCCGACCACGCGCGACGAGCTCGTCCACGCGCTCTGGCCGAGCAGCACGCCGCGGGACCCCGCGGCCACGCTCAGCACACTGCTGTCGAGCCTGCGGCGCGCCCTCGGCCCGGAGCTGGTGAAGGGGCGCTCGGAGCTTCAGTTGGAGCTGCCCGCGGAAGCTGAGGTGGACGTGGACCAGGCGGCGAGCTCGCTGGCGGCTGCGCGCGCGGCGCTTTCGAGTGACCCGGAGCTGGCCTGCTCCTCCGCGCAGGCGGCGCTCGACATCTACGAGCGTCCCCTGGTACCCACGTTCGACGCCCACTGGATCGAGGAGCACCGCCGCGACCAGGAGGAGCAGCGCCTCGAGGCGCTCGAGCTGATGGCGGACGCGTCGCTCACGATGGGTGACGCGGGAGTGCTCCGCGCCCAGCTCGCCGCCCGCCAGCTCGTTGAGCTCGCCCCCTTCCGCGAGTCCGGCCACGCGCTGCTGATGAGGGCGCACGCCGCCCGCGGCAACCACGCGGAGGCGCTGCGGGCGTTCGACCGGGTTCGAGTGCTACTGCGCGAGGAGCTCGGGTCGACGCCGTCGGCCGAGCTCCGCGCGCTCCACGAGCAGGTGCTCTCCGCCACGGACGACGAGGGGCCCGCCGAGCTGCCTCTGCCGCCGGCGCTCGCGAAGATCAATGGGCGTCCGTTCGTGGGGCGTGAGGGCGCGCTGGCGCAGCTCCGGGATGCGCTCGCAGCAGCGAGCGAGCGCGGCCGGCGCTTCGTGCTCACGACGGGCGAGCCGGGGATCGGCAAGACGAGCCTGGCGGCGGCCTTCGCGCGCGAGGCCCACCACGGTGGAGCGATCGTGCTGTACGGGCGCTGTGACGAGGAGGCGCTCGTGCCCTACCAGCCGTTCGTGGACGTGATCTCTCACCTCGTGCTGAACGGTCAGGTCGACCAGCTCGGCGACAGCCTGCGCTTCGAGCTCGAGGAGCTCGGCCGGCTGGTGCCAGAGCTCCGCCGCCAGATCCCGGCCATGCGCGAGACCCCCGGCGGCCTGCCCGAGACCGAGCGCTACCGCCTCTTCGAGGCCGTGGTCACCACCCTCGCACGCGTGGCCGGTGACAGGCCGCTCGTGCTCGTGTTCGACGACGTGCACTGGGCCGACCGCCCCACGCTGCTGCTGCTCAGACACCTCGCTCGGGCCTTCGAGCCGGCGCGCCTCGTGGTGGTCGGGGCGTACCGGGATGTGGAGGTGGAGGCCGACTCGCCCCTCGCCGAGGTGATCGCCGACGTGCGGCGCGAGAGCTCGCTCGAGCTGCTGACCCTGGACGGCCTCGACGAGGAGGAGACCCATGCCCTGATCGAGGCCCACCAGGGCTCTGCACCGGCTCCCGACCTCGCCCAGCGACTCCACGAGCTCACCGGCGGCAACCCGTTCTTCCTCGAGGAGTCGATCCTGGCAGCGGCCGACCCTGGCGAGGTGCCGCCGGGTGTTCGCGAGGTCGTGCTGCGGCGTGTCGGGCGTCTCGGGGCGCAGGCGAAGGAGGTCCTCGGGCTCGCGGCCGTGATGGGACTGAGCTTCCCGGTGGCCGCGCTCGCCCGGGCGGGCGGCTTCGTGCGCGAGGAGGTGGTCGCGATCCTCGACCGCGCGGTCGCCGCCCGCCTGCTCACCGGGATGGACGCGCGCGGGCAGCTCTCCTTCTCGCATGAGCTGATTCGCCAGACGCTCCACGACGAGCTCGGAACCGTTGCTCGCGCGCACCTCCACGAGCTGGTCGCTCAGACACTCGAGAAGCACCGAGCCGAGCTCCGGCCGCATCCCGCCGAGCTGAGCCATCACTTCTACGAGGCGCGTCACTCGCTCGGTGCCCATCCGGCGCTTGGCTATGCGCGCGAGGCCGCCGACAGCGCGGCCGACTCGCTCGCCTGGGAGGACGCCGCGATTCAACTGGAGCGGGCGCTCGAGCTGGAGGCATTGCCGGACGCCGGTGACACGGACGAGCGCTGCGAGCTGTTGCTGCGGCTCGGCGAGATGCGCCTCCGCGCCGGAAGCGCCGGCTTCGCCGATGCCTTCGCGCAGGCGGCAGACGCGGCGCGCGGGCGTTCGAGCACCCAGCTCGCGCGCGCCGCGATCGGCTACGCCGGCCGCTACTACGAGGCCGGGGTCGTGGACAACACGCTGATCGAGCTGCTGCGGGAGGCGCTGGCGGAAATCGAGGACGACGAGCAGGACCTGCGCGCGCGCCTGCTGGCCAGGCTCGCGGAGATCCTGCATTTCGCGGGCGACGAGGAGGCGTCGCTCGCGGTCGCGCGCGAGGCCGTGCAGATCGCGCACGACCTGGGCGATGACCACGTGCGGGTGGCCGCCCTCGCCGGCAACCACGTGTCGCTGCTGCACATCAGGCACCTGTCGGAACGCCTGATCGTGAGCGACGAGCTGATCCGGATCTCGCGCCAGATCGGCGATCGCGAGCGGATCCTTCAGGGCCTTCACGCGCGCATCCTCGACCTGATCCAGGCCGGTGAGATCGGAGCCGCGAAGGAGGCCCTGAACGAGCTCTCGGCCCTCGCCCGGGAGGTGCGCCAGCCGCTCTTCGAGCACTTCGCCGTGGCCTGGTTGGCCGCCTTTGCCCAGATGGAGGGCCGGCTGGAGGAGGCGGAGCGCCTGGCCGCGGCGTCGGCCGAGATGCGGCGCCTCATGGAGACCTCCGACGCCGAGGCCGTGTTCGCCGCCCAGCTGTTCCTGATCCGTCTGGGGCAGGGCCGCGTGGGCGAGCTGCTACCCGCCGTGGAGCAGTTCGTTGACGCCTATCCAGCGCTCGCGGCGTGGCGGGCGGCGCTGCCGCTCGCCTACCTGGCCGACCGCCGCGAGGCGGACAGCGCGAGGGAGCTCGAGCGCGCCGTGGCTGGGCTCAACGACTTGCCGCAGGACTTCTTCTGGCTAACGACCATCGGCCTGCTGGCGGAGGCGGCCGCGAAGC
Organism: uncultured Thermoleophilaceae bacterium; assembly: GCA_963774755.1. Classification (GTDB taxonomy): domain Bacteria; phylum Actinomycetota; class Thermoleophilia; order Solirubrobacterales; family Thermoleophilaceae; genus JACVRW01. The sequence continues at coordinate 28,877 of CAVZGG010000023.1, forward strand.
TGCCGCACCCCGAGAGCGCCGCGGTGCTCTACGAGCAGCTCGAGCCGTATGCCTCCTGCATGATCCAGGTGGGCTACGCGGGGAGCATCGGCCCGGTGACGCGGCTGCTCGGGTTGCTCACCGCCGTGCGCGGGGAGCGCGACGTCGCGGTTCGGCACCTGGAGGCCGCGCTCAGCTTCGCGGAAGGCGCGGGCCTGCGCCTGTTCGAGACGCAGGTACGCGCTGAACTGGACGAACTCCTTATGGCTTCCGCGTGAGCTTCAGCGACTAGTTCTGTTCGGGCGGCGGAGCGTCCGGCACGTCCGGCAGGACCTCCGGGTCGTCCGGCAGCTCGGCCTCGGGCAGCTCGGGCGCGTCCTCCGCGGCCGGGTCCGTGGAGG
>CAVZGG010000024.1:0-42286 GCA_963774755.1 uncultured Thermoleophilaceae bacterium
CGCCTCGGCGACCGTGCCGGCCACCTGCGTGTCGAAGCCCTCGCGATCGAGGGCCTCGGACAGGGGAACGGTGATGGACTCCTCGTCCTCCACCATCAGGATGGTGCGCCGGCCCGCCATGGGCTTGAAGGGTAGGCGGGCCGGCGCGCCAGGTTCGTCAGTCGTCGTCGCCACCGCCGCCGTGGCCGCTGTTGCCACCGCCGCCGTGACCGCTGCTGTCGTCGTCGCCGCCGCCCGAGTGTGAGCTGCCGGGTCCGGAGTTGTCGCTGCCGCGGCCGGAGTTGTCGTCGCCGCGGTCGTCGTGCCCACGGTCGTCGCCGGTCGCCGCGCCGGTGCAGCGCGGGTCGTTGGCGTGCTCGGCCTCGTCACACGGGCCCGAGATGTCCACGCCGTTCTGGGCCGGCGCCTGGTTGGTCGGCGCCTGCCCGCCGCAGCGGGGGTCGTTGGCGTGCTCGGCCTCGTCGCACGGGCCGGAGATGTCGACGCCGGTCTGGGCGTCGTCATCGGTACGCGTGGGGTTGTCTTCCACCGTGGTCGTGCGCTCGACGGTGTCGGTCACCGTCTCGGTGCTCGCGGGGTCGTCGGCGCCCTGAGAAGCCACCACGACGGCGGCCAGGATTCCGAAGAGGGCGACCCCGAGAATGAGTGTGAGTGTCCTGCGCATGGTGCTTCTTCCTGTCGGGTTTGAACGTCTCGACAAGCATCGAGCGAGGGTGGCCAGCAGCCGCCCAAGCCGGGGTGAGGGCGCGGACAGGGTTCGGTTAGGAGTCGGTAAAGCGGGGTGCCGTCCGGTACGCCTCCAGGCGCTCGGACAGCTCCTTCGGGCGGCTGAGGGCCGGGCAGTGTCCGCCGTCGATCTCGTCCGGGGCGATGCCAAGCCGTTCACGGACGACCCCGCGCATCCACTCGGCCGGGAAGCAGCGGTCGTCGCGGCAGAGCAGGTACTTCGTCGGTACGTCGGGCCACGCGTCGAGCGGCCACGGCTCCAGTCCCGGGGTGTCCGCCTGAGCACGAGCGTTGCTCACAGCCTCGGCCGCCAGCGCCGGCGGGACGTCGTGGTAGAAGACGGCGATCTCGCTGTCGTCGTCCAGGTCCTGGTCGCGAGCCGCCGACTCGAAGCCGGTGTTGGCCGACCAGTCCTCGCCCGTCTCGCCCGGCAACGGGACCATCCCGGCCACGAGCACCATCAGCTCGACCGGCACCCGTGCGCAGACGAGCGGTGCGGTGAACGCCCCGAAGGACTGGGCCACGAGGACGAGCTCGGTGCGATCGCCGATTGCTTCGACAACCGTGTCGGTGTACTCCGAGAGCCCGGCGGACTCGTCGTCACAGGGCAGATCCATCGCCACCACCTCGTGGCCCCGCTCGCGCAGCTCAGGAGCCACCAGGTGCCAGTAGAAGGCGGTGTCACCGGCGCCGTGGATCAGCACGTAGGTGGCCATCGCGCGATTATGCCCAGCCCCGTCCGCTGCTAGGTTCGCCCGCGCGAGATGCGCGGCCTGTTCGTCACCTTCGAGGGCATCGATCGCTCCGGCAAGACAACGCAGGCGGGGCTGCTGGTGGACGCCCTTGGGGAGGACGCTCTCGGGGTGCGTGAGCCGGGCGGAACGCCGGCCGGCGAGCGGCTGCGGGATCTGTTGAAGGACGCGGAGATCGAGCTGGCGCCCGAGACCGAGGCGCTGCTGTTCGCGGCGGCTCGCTCCGAGCTCGTGGCGAACGTGATCCTGCCTGCTTTGGATACCGGCAAGGTCGTGGTGTCCGACCGCTTCTTGGATTCGTCCCTCGCCTACCAGGGCGGCGCGCGCGGGCTCGGGATCGACGACGTCGAGCGGGTGAATCAGCTTCGCCACCCGGGGCCTGAAGCCCGACCTGACCTTCCTCTTGGATCTGTCGCCAGACGACGCCGCCGCGCGCGCGGGGGAGAGCGACCGGTTCGAGGACGAGGGGACCGAGCTGCAGGCGGCCGTGGGCGCGGCGTACGAGCACCTGATCGAGGCCGATCCCGGATCGCTGGCGACGCATCGACGCGACCCGCTCCCCCGACGAGGTTCACGCAGACGTCCTGGCCGCGGTGGAGGCTGCACGGGGATGACGGTCACGCTCGCAGGGACGGAGGACCACCCGCAGGCGCGGATGGTGCTGTCGGCTTCGTTGGCCTCCGGGCAGCCCTCGCACGCGTATCTGTTCCACGGGCCCGCGGGGACCGGGAAGCGGACGGTGGCGCGGGCGTTCGCGGCGGAGCTGCTGGCCGAGGGGTCGGATGATCCCGACGCCGTGCGCACGCGCGTGATGCATGGGGCGCATCCCGATCTGACGTGGGTGCGCCCGAGCGGCGCGCACGTGATGAGGGTGGATGACGTGGAGGGCCCGGTGGTGAACGCGGCCTACCGGACGCCGTTCGAGGCGAAGCGACGCGTGTTCGTGCTGGAGCGCGTGGACACGATGAACGACGAGGTGGCGAACCGGCTGCTGAAGACGCTGGAGGAGCCGGCGTCGTACGTGCATCTGATTCTCATGACGGACCAGCTGGGCCGGGTGCTCGAGACGGTTGTTTCGCGGTGCCAGCTGGTGCGCTTCGAGCCGCTGCCGGCGGCGACGATCGCGTCGCATCTGGAGGCCGAGGGCGTGCCGGCGGAGCGGGCGGTCGCGTGCGCGCGGCTGTCCCTGGGCAACGCGGCGCGAGCTCGATACCTGGCGTCGCCGGACGGCGAGCAGCTGCGCTCGGACGTTGAGGCGCTCGTGCTTGCAGCGCTTGTCGGGCGGTTCTCCCGACGACCCCGAGCCATGGCGACCGCTGCTCGCGCGCGCCGAGGCGCAGGGCCTGGCCGCCGAGGAGGCGGTGGCGGTCGAGGCGAAGCGCCGACTGGAGCTCGAGCCAAAGGGCCGCGAGCGCAAGGCGATCGAGAAGGAGTTCGAGGAGTCGGCGAAGCGGGACGCGCGCCGAGCCCGCCGCGAATCACTGGAGCTGTCGCTGACGCTGACCGCGCTGACCTTCCGCGACCTGATCTGCCTGGCGGAGGACGCGTCCGATGCGGTGCTGGCCTCCGACCGAGCGCCCGCGCTGGCCGAGCAGGCCCGAAGCCGCGACCCGCGCCGGCTGCGCGAGGCGGCCGAGCGCTGCGAAGAGGTGCGCCAGTCGCTGGAGCTGAACGTGACCGAGGACCTGGCGCTGTCGGCGCTGGGCTTCAGGCTCGGAGCGCTGGCGGGCGCGCGTTAGACCGCGATAGCCTGACGAGGCCATGGAGCTGAGAGCGAGTGAGCGTGAGCTGTACGAGGGGCGCCCGTCTTGGCGCGCGCTGTTGTCCTTCTACTTGATCGGCATTGGCGTGGCCGTCCTCGTCCTGGTCATCCTCGGGCTCCTCGCGGACGAGTGGGGCACGGCGGTCACCATCGCTGCGGTCATCGTGGGGCTGACGCTCGTGATCGGCTACCTGCGCAGGATCTCGACGAAGTACCTGATCACGACCCAGCGCCTGCGCATCAGCCGCGGCATCGTCAGCAAGAAGGTGCAGGAGACGCGGCTCGAGCGAGTTCAGAACGTGAACTATGAGCAGGGTGTGATCGACCGTGTGGTGGGGGTTGGGACCGTCGATTTCGACACGGCCGGCACGGACGATTCGGAGTTTCGCTTCGCGTGGGTGAACGACCCGGAGCAGGTCGTGCGGACCGTCGACCAGGCGGTCGAGGAAGCACGCGCCGCGGCCTCGGGGGCCGGGTCCGATCCGGCGGTGTCCTAGTTCGTCAGAGCGTCGGCTCGGCGACGAGGTAGTAGAAGGCGAGGGCGAGCACGCCGGTGGCGCCGGCCCAGAGAGCCGCCCACATGATTCGCTCATTCGGCTTCATCTGCGGCCGGGCGATGAAGAAGATCACGAAGAGCTCGAAGACGACGCAGGCCGCGACGAACACCCAGACAGACCACAGGTCCGTGAGCGCCATGACGAGGTAGAGCGGCACCTGAGTGCCGGCCACCGACCCGATCGCCGAGACGACGAAGACGAGGTACTCGTTGTAGGTGTCGCGATAGAGCGGAACCCGCGGGTTGAAAGCCTCGAGCCAGCGATTGGGTGGCTGCTGCGTCTGCGCCATGGGCGGAATAATTCCAGAGCGGCGGGATGCGGCCCAGGCAGCCGCCTGTTCGGCGTCGCCGGCCTTGGTCTCGATGACGGCTTTGGCGCCGCGGCAGCTGACGACCCGCCGCGGCGGAACGGCCCTGTCGACCTCCCGAACCGCGCCCTCCTCATCGAGCCACACGAGATCAATCGGGAACCGCATGCCGAACGTATGAACCGACCGGCACCGCGGAATGAGAAGCGCCCACCCCTCCGGCGGACGCCGCCGAAAAGCAAGCCCCCGAAGCCTGCGCCCAGGCCGAATCCGCAACCACAACCCGCACAAAGAGCGAAGCAGGGAGCGGGCTACACTCGTCCCCGCAAACGCCGACGTAGCTCAGATGGCCAGAGCACCGCTCTCGTAAAGCGGGGGTCGTGGGTTCGAATCCCACCGTCGGCTTCGGACTACGACCTTCGGTCTACGGAACCGAAGGTCCAGGTTCGAATCCTCACGGGCGCGGTCACGACCGCCTGCATCTTGCGTGCTTTACTGGATCCTCGCTGCGTCCGTGCGCGTGGCCCACAGTAGTTCACCCCGCAATAGCGTTGTCCACCCGGGACCCTGAAGGGGCTCTAGCGAAGCGCTTGGGGCTGGTACGTGCGTATATCGAACTGGAATTCCGGCATACAGCTCGTCGAAGCGCCGCGGGACGAGACGGCGGCGTAGTTACAGCAGGTCCGCTGCCCGGGCGGGTCGGGTTGTACGCGTTCTGACCCTCCTGGTCTGATCGAAACGCAATATCGGGACGACGAGCCAAGTCGCCAGGTTGACTTCCTGCCCGCCTCGCGGCGCTCTAATGCGACGGACCCGGCTGAGCTGAGGGTAGGCTGCAGCCGTGGCTTGGGAGCCGCTCATTGAGCAGGGGCAGAAGAGCTTTAACGATCCCGCCTTCGATCATCGGGAGCGCTCGTTCAAGCTCGCTGTTGCCGATTCCCTGAGACATGTGCTTGAGCTTGCCCGGGATGGCGGAGAGTGGCGCAGCTGAGCTCAAAAAAGCCTTTGGGCGCAGCTACAGCGGCGAGCGCTACAACCTCTCAAACTGGCGCCAGCACGACTGGCTGCTGAACGTGGGGGGAGATGCCGAACCTTTTATACGTCAAGCGCTCGCGGGGTTCCTCGACCCGGAGAGCTTCTGAGGTAGATCGGTTCACAGCGTTTGTTGAGGTCGCGGAGCGCTTCGCAGGGAAGCCAGGAAGCAATAGAGGATCGACCCTGGTGGTGGGGTCGGTATTGAACTTTGCCGCTGAGCCGGCGCGCCTGCCTGTGGTCAAGAGCACGGTCTTCGAGTTTCGCGAGCAGTCGGCGGACTTTCCACGGCCGACCGGGGGGGCCGTTGAGGTCTATAAGAAACATCTCGAGTTCGCCCGTCTGGCGCGCAAGAAGCTCGCGGAGGCGGGCGTGCCGATCCGCGACATGCTCGACGTCCAAAGCGTGATCTGGGAAGCCTTTTCAAGCTCCAAGCGAGGAAGACGGCGAGCGGCTTCGGAGGTTCTTCGAAACGGTGCTGCAGCAGTACCCGGAGGCTCGCGAACACGGCGAGTTCGGCCGAGGGCACGCCGCTTTGGGGCGAGTTCCAGGCGGCGCACGAGCTACTGAATACGACCGAAGCGGTTGTTGACGTTGAGACACTCACCGCGCGGTTCTCGATCGGCCAAGGAAACTGGGCCAAGGTGCCCTGGCTCGCGTTTCTAGATGCGCGCGAAACCGATTCGACCCAGCATGGGGTCTACCCGGCGTACCTTTTCAGGCAAGACGGGAGCGGTTTCTACCTGGTGTTGGCACAGGGGGTGACTGAGCCAAAGCGTGAACTCGGTACGACGGGCGCGCACGCGGCGCTCGCAGCAGAAGGCGAAGCAGTTGCACGAGTACTGCGGTCCCCTGCCTGAGAAGGGGTTCGAGCTCAACGGGGATGTCGACTTACGGTCCGATTCTGGGCTTGGCCGCGACTACGAAGCGTCGGTGGCCGCGCACAAGTTTTACGCGCGGGGTGCTGTGCCGCGCGACGAGGAGCTCCTGCAGGACCTAGCAGCTGTTACCGACATCTATCTCGACCTATCTCGAGCGAGAGGTCGTCAAGCGAGCTTTCCCGTCTCGTCGAGGAATGGAGTGCACAGACGGGGTATCCCACCGAGGAGAACAGTCAGCAGCAGGAGCGCCGAGTCGAGGTGGCCGAACGTTTGCGCGAAGACCTGCTTCGAGCTGTCGAACTGGATCCCGAACGCTTTGATGAACTCGGCTTTGGCAAATTCGCACACATGTACTACTACGGCGGGCCAGGGTCGATGGCGAACGTCAACCAGGCGGTCAAATGGGCCCCGGAAAACCGCAGCAAGGTCGCTCGTGCGCTGCGGCACCTGATCTATGGCGAAGGTGCCGTAGCCAAGCGTATCGACGACGTGTTAGGTGAGGACGAGTACAAGGTTGCTGGGTTCGGGGAAAGTCTCGCGATCAAAGCGCTTGCGGTTACCGATCCGGACCGCTGGCTGCCGATCTTTCCCTATGACGGCGAAAAGGGGAAGCGAGCGGTTATGGCGGCACCTGCTCTCGCCCTCGGAGACCAGTCTGAACTCGATGCGCTTAGCATCGGGGAACGGGCCGAACGCTCAAACGACCTACTACGCGAGGTTGTTGAGCCCCTACTGCCCGGCGACCCATGGGCCCAGAAGGATTTCCTGTATTGGCTTAGCGTGGCGTGACGCGGAGCCGAGTACTGCCGTCGGGACGGCGCTCGGGGGGCTCGCGGACAAGCTCAACTTGGGGGAGGATTGGCTCCAAGAAGTCGTCGCGCTGCTCAAGGACAAGCGCCAGATCATCTTCAAGGGTCCTCCGGGGACGGGTAAGACCTATGTGGCGCGAGAGCTCGCAAAGCACTGGCCGGCGATCCGTCTCGCGTTCGGCTTGTCCAGTTTCACGCCTCCTACGCCTACGAAGACTTCGTGCAGGGCTACCGGCCCGTGCTGGTGGACGGACAAGGCAGCCTTCCAGCTGGTCGATGGACCGCTCCTCGACCTGGCCCAAAAAGCGGATGCCGACCGTGACCACATCTATGTCCTGCTAATCGACGAGCTCAACCGCGGCAATGTCGCCAAGGTGTTCGGGGAGCTGTACTTCCTACTCGAATACCGCGGCGAAAGGGTCCGGCTTCAATACGGCTCCGGCGCGAGCGATCCAGACTTTTGCGTTGCCGCAAAACCTCTGGTTCATCGCGACGATGAACACCGCGGACCAGTCGATCGCGCTACTCGACTCCGCGCTCCGTCGCCGGTTCTACTTCGTCGACTTCTACCCGACCGAGCCACCGATCGAGGGGCTGTTGCGAACCTGGCTCGAGCAAAACGGCTACGCCGCGTTCATTTGGCTGGCCGACGTCATCGATGAGGTCAATCGCCGACTCGGTGACCGCGAGATAGCGCTAGGCCCGAGCTATTTCCTTGACGCCGACCACGAGCTCACCGAAGAGCGGATCCAGAGCCTCTGGCGTCACGCCGTCCTCCCCTATCTCGAAGAACAGTTCTTCGGTCGCGAGGAACTACGCGCGGATTACGAGCTTGAGACGCTGCGATCGGCCCTTGCCGCGACGAGCGTCCAGCCGGCGCTAGAGGCACCAGCCGAGCCTCAACCGTCCGCGGCCGAGACTGGGATTGGCGATGAGAGCCACAATTGAGCTCACCGAGTACCGGGATTCGGTGCCGCTAGACCTTCCGCGCCAAGAACTCGCGGCACTTGGGCAGCTAGTACCAGGCCTGACGACTAGGCCAGCGGCCGACGGCCGCCTGGTGCTGAACCCCGGCGGCGTGGTCGGTGTCGGTGAGGTCGGCGAGCGGCGTATCACGGTCCAGCCAAAAATCGGTGTCGGCCGGCTGATGTTCCTCCTCGGCTATTCGCTCGATTCGGTGCGCTGGCAAGAGGAGTTCCCGGAGGTGGCAGACGCCCCAGACTTGCTCGAAGCGATCGTGCCTGCGTTTGTCGCCGCAGTACGGCGCGCAACCGCCCGCGGTGTCCTGCGGGGGTATCAAGAGAGAAACGAGGACTTGTCAACCATTCGCGGGAGGATCGACTTCGATCAACTGATTAAGAAGCGCTACGGCATCTTCCCGCCAATCGATTGCCGCTTTGACGATTACACGGCCGACGTCGAAATGAACCGTCTGCTGCTGGCGGCGACCGACCGGCTGCTGGCGCTCCCCGGGCTGGGGGCCGCATCGGTTGGCTCCCTCCGTTCTCTGCGCACCCTTTTCGGGGAGGTGTCCCGGATCCGTTATGCGCCCCATGCGGTCCCAGCAGTGCGCTACACCCGCCTGACCGCTGCACTACCGGATTGCCACAGAGTTGGCTCGCTTGATCCTCCGCGGCCTTACCGTCGAGCTTGGGCCATCCGAGATACGAGCACGCGGCTTCTTTCTGAACATGGCCCAAGTCTTCGAGGACTTTCTGGTTATCGCGCTGCGGGAGGCGCTCGGTCTCTCTGAACGCGCCTTCCCACAAGGAGCCCAAGGCCGCAGGCTCCGGCTCGATTGGGGCGGGAGGATCCGACTAGAGCCCGACCTCTCTTGGTGGGAAAGTGGTCGGTGCGTATTCGTAGGGGATGCGAAATACAAGCGGACCCCTGCAAGCACTGGCGTGAAACACCCCGACCTGTACCAGCTCTTCGCCTACGCTCAAGCAGCCGATCTTCAAACCGGGCTGCTGGTCTATGCGGCGGGTGAATCGGAGCCGGGGCAGTACCGAATCGTTCACTCAGACACGGTCTTAGAGGTTCGGACCGTACAGCTCATGCAGGCGCCGTCCGAGCTGCTGGCCGAAGTCGCCGAGCTTGCAGTCTGGATCCGGGAACACGCCGCTCGTGTCCTTGGACCGCCACTGGCTGTTGCTGCATAACACCAGCAACGGACACTATTCCGCCCCCACCGAGCCTCCGGGGGCAGTGCGCCGATGACCAGCGACGTGCTGGTTGTTCCAGGTGGTCACGTGGTCGGGGTGGGACGCAGAAAGGCCTATCGCCGTTAGGCCCTGCACCGGAAGTCGTGGTTCAGGTGCCCGACCGACGGGCTGCGTGCCTAAGGGCGCGCGTCAGGCTTCAGCTCGCCGCCAGCGCCTCCTCCAGCTCCTGATACATCGCCACCCGCGACACCCGCCCGTCGGGCTCCAGCGTGAACACCTGGTTCGCCTCCGCTGAGACCTCGATTCCGTTTCGGCCCCGGGCGCTCACCTTGTTTGGCACCACCACAAAACGCCCGCAGTCGATGTACTCCAACGCCTCCATGTGGAACGTCTCGAACGTCTCCCACTGCTCGCGGCAGAACTCCGTGAGCCCTGCGCGCCCTCGGTAGACGCCCGCCAACGGCCCGCGGCTTCGGGACCAGTCGAACACGAAGTCCTCGTCGATGTGCTCGAGCAGCCAGTCCAGATCTCCGCGGTTGAACGCGTCGACCGACGCCCTCGCCAGCTCCACGCTCTCCTGCGACATCACTCGACCGTCGCCTCCAGCGCCTCGTCCGTCTGCTGGTACAGCGCCACGCGCGCCACACGCCCGTCCTCGACGGTGTACACGTGCGTGTTGTCGGCGCTCACCGCGATCCCCTCCCGCCCTCGCGCGCGCAGCGTGACCGGGACCACCACGTGCCGTCCTCGGTCGATGAACTCGCCCGGCTCGATGACGAACTCCTCGAACGTGGTCCATTGCTCGCGGAGGAAGCCCGCGATTCCATCCGCTCCGCGGTAGACGCCCCTCAACGGGCTGCGGCTGCGCGACCAGTCGAACACGAAGTCGTCGTCGATCCGCTCGAGCAGCCAGTCGATGTCGCCCCGGTTGAACGCCTCGATCCCCTCGCGCACCAGCTCCACGTTCTCCTCCGACATCAGGCCGACACCGTCCAGCCCAGTCGCTCCCGCACCGCCCGCGACATCGCCGCCACGATCAGGTCGTAGGAGTCCTCCACCATGTCGCGCACCATCGCATCGGACACGGAGCCGTCAAGCGTGACCGTGTTCCAGTGGCGCTTGTTCAGGTGGTAGCCAGGGACGATCGCCGAATGGGCAGCCCGCAGCTGCTCCGCCAGCTCCGGCTCGCACTTCAGCGACACCTTCAGCGGCGAGAGCCGCCAAGGCACTGAGAGCGAACAGCTTCCCCTCGACCTTGAACACCGAGGTCTCCGGCCCGAAGGGGAAATCCTCGAACGCTCCCGGAAACCCCAGGCACAGCTTTCGAAGCGCACGCGCCGTCACGGCAAATCGATCGTAACCACGGCGACCACCTACTCTCGACTCAATGGACTCCCGCCGGTCGGCGATCATCCGGATCGCGCTTTACGCGGCCGCGGTGGGCATCGTCTTCGGCATCGCCGTGGCCACCGGCTCCCTCCCGAGCGCCGACGAGGTCCGCGACTTCGGCAACGACCTCGGCCCGCTGGCCCCCTTCCTCTACGTGCCGCTCTTCGTCGTCGCCAACTTCATCGTCGCGTGGATCATCCTGGCCGGCGCGGCGGGGCTCCTCTTCGGAACGGCGGCCGGCACGCCGCTCGCCCTCGCGGGCGTGACGCTCGCCTCGCTCGCCCAGATGGCGGTCTCACGACGACTCGCCGGCGAGCACCGCGGCAAGCTCCTCCCGCGCCGCACGAAGCAAATCGAGAACTTCCTCACGGAGAACGGCGCGGTGGCGGTGATGGAGTCGCGCATCATCCCGGTGCTGCCCTACGGCCTCGTCAACTACAGCGCCGGCCTCACCCACCTCTCCTACAGGGACATGGCGCTCGGCACGGTGATCGGCGCGGCGCCCAAGGTCTTCGCCTACACCGCACTCGGCGGGAGCCTCGGCGACCTCACCTCGCCCGAGGCCCTGACCGCTATCGCGCTGCTGGTGATTCTCGGGATCGCCGGAGCTCTGTTCGTCCGCCACCGACTAGCCGCGAGCCCGACACCGCGTGAATCGCGAGGATCACCCCCAGCAGCATGAGCACGTCGCCCGATGCTGAAGACGTTGGCGCCCGGCCAGCCGTCGGGAATGGCGAAGACGTCGCCGAGGAAGGCGACGTGCGCGTCCTCCACGTAATCCGAGTTCGCGAACTCGCCTGACTTCACGTCGAGGCCCGCGGTCTCGAGCGCACCGCGCGACGCCGGCATCACCCCGCCGTTGGCGGCGATCGCAATGAGATTCAGGAGCCCGCCCACGCCCACGAGCCAGACGAAGCGCAGATCCAGGTTCCGAATCAGACACGCGGCGGCCAAAACGTAGGTCCCGAGGTGCAAGATCCGGTGCACCGTGCTGTCGCCGTCGGGCACCACCGTGACGAGCACGACCTGGATCGCGAAGGCCGCACACAGCGAGCCCGATCCAGCGGATCCGCACCTCCCCGACCCGGCTCAACTTGCCCCCGAAAAGCGGGACGGTGAGGAGCAGAAGGAGGAAGGCGAGGGCGAGGGTCATGCAGGGGCGGTCAGGTTCATCGTCGCTATTTGCGGGGTCCGTCTGACCAGTCTGAAAGCGTAACTGGACGAATGTATGACGAACACCTCGTCCAGGGTGGACGCCGTGACTGAACCCGTTGTAAACCGCAGCCGATGGACCGCCCAGGCCGGTAGACCCGCCGGCTAGCCCCGACTCCGAGGAGGCATTAGTGCCCTCGAAGCTCCGTCGTACGTCAGTGACCCTCCAGGCCAAGGCCTATCGCTCCGCGGTGGCCCTGGCAGGACTCCTCGTCTTGCTCGAGGCGCTTGGCGCGCCCCGTAAGCTCTAGACGTTCCCGTGCCGTAGAGGGCCGCTCGGAAGAGCGGCGTCCGTTTGGCCCAGGCCTGGAGCGTTCCGCCTAGCCGCGTCGCGCTCCAGTGCCTGGCCAACCCTCTCCTTTCACCCTCTACCTGCGGCTCGTAACGGCCGCGGGTGCTGTGGCGCTCGTCGGTCTCGCCGTTGTGGGCGCGACCGACATCGGCCCGCTCGACGCCGAGTTCTGGGTCCTCGCGTTTCTCGTCCTGCTCGGTGAGCTGTTCCCGATCCAGGTGCACGGCCAGGTCGGGGAGGAGACGTTCTCGACTCCGTTCGCCTTTGCGCTGCTGCTCGTCTACGGCGTCCCCGAGGTCGTTGCCGTGCAGGTCCTCGCGTCGCTAGCTCGCCGACCTGATCCGCCGCCGCCCGATCGACCGCATCGTGTTCAACCTCGCGCAGCTCGCGCTCTCGTGGCTCGTGGCGGGCGCGGTCTTCGAGGCCGCTGGGTGGAGCGGGCTTCGGCGACCCCGGCGGGCTGGCGGCCAGCGACCTGCCGGCGATAGCCATCTGCGCCGTCGTCTTCTTCGTGGCGAACTCCACGCTCGTCCGCACGGCCGAGGCGCTGCTGCAGCGCATCCCGATCGGCGCCCACCTGCTCGGCGATCTCATCTTCCGCAGCTGGTCGGCCGGCACGCTGTTCGCACTCGGCCCGCCGGTCGCGGTGATCGCCGACAACTGGCTCTACCTCGTGCCCACGCTCGCGCTTCCGATGGCGGCGGTGCACCGCGCCTCGAAGCAGGCGTCGGAGATGGAGCATCTGGCGCTTCACGATCCGATGACCTCGCTTCCAAACCGCGCCCTGCTCCTAGCAGCGGACCGACGACGTCCTTCAGCACGGCGAGCAGGAGACGGCACTGCTGAGTATTGGCCTCGACCGCTTCCAGGACGTGAACGACACGCTCGGGCGGGTGCAGGGCGACGGGGTCCTGATCGAGATCGGCGCGAGGCTGAAGCGCGCGCTGCGCTCGACGGACATGGTCGCGCGCATTGAGGGGGACCGCTTCGGTGTGCTGCTGTCGGGCCTCGAGCGCGGCGCCGAAGCTGCCGGCGCCACGGCGGAGAAGCTCGTGGAGGACCTGAGCCGCCAGATCGTCGTGGAGAGCGCCACGCTCAGCGTGGACGCCACCGTCGGGATCGCATGCGGCCCCGCTCACGGCAACAGCGCCGAGCAGCTGCTTCAGCGCGCGGAGGCGGCGATGTACCGCGCGAAGCGCGCGCAGTCGCGCATCGAGTTCTTCACGCCGGAGCTCGAGGAGGAGGCACCACGGCGGCTCGTGCTCGTGACCGCCCTGAAGCGCGCCATCGACCTGCGCGCGATCACGCTCCACTACCAGCCGAAGATCGAGCTCGCACGCGGCAGCGTGGTGGGGGTGGAGGCGCTCGCGCGCTGGACGGATCCGGTGCTCGGCGAGGTGGGTCCCAGCACCTTCGTGCCGCTCGCCGAGCGCACCGGCCTCGCCGAGCCGCTCACGTCGCTTGCGCTGCAGATAGCCGCCGGCGACTGCCGGCGCTGGCAGGACCAGGGCTGCTTCGTGCCGGTGGCGGTGAACGTGTCGGCGCGGGTCCTGGTCAATCCCAAGCTGCCCGAGCTCATCGACGAGCAGCGGCGCGCCTTCGGCCTCAGCGATGACGCCATAGAGATCGAGATCACAGAGAGCACGCTGATGGGCGATCACGTGCAGGCCCGCGACGCGATCGCGCGGCTCAGCCGCATCGGCGTGCGCACCTCAATCGATGACTTCGGGACCGGCTACTCCTCGCTCTCCTACCTGCGCGAGCTGCCTGTGCACGCCCTCAAGATCGACCGCTCATTCATCACGGACCTGCTGGACGAACCGGATTCGGAGGCGATCGTCCGGTCGATCATCGACCTGGCCCGCAACCTCGGGCTCGAGACGGTGGCGGAGGGCGTGGAGGACGAGCGCGTCTCCGAGCGCCTGATCGGGCTCGGCTGCGACTACGTCCAGGGATTCGCGATCGCAAGACCGATGCCCGCCCGCGACATGCTCCGCTGGCTCCTCTCCTACGCGCCGTCTACCTAGTCTCGGGCAAGTGTCCTACTTCCAGGCCGTCCGGCTCTACAGCCTCGTCGAGGTCTGCATCTTCACCGCTCTGCTCGTGACCGCGATCGGCGGTCTCAGCGAGGACGCGGAGCTGATCCTCGGCTGGACGCATGGGGTCGGCTGGATCATCCTCTGCCTGCTCGTGGCCTACGGCTGCAGGCGCGGCACCTTTCCCTGGCCGCTGCTGGCGGCCACCGTCTCGCCGCTCGGCCCCATCGGCTGCACCGCGGGAATCGAGTATCTGGCGCGGCGGCGCCGGGTAGCCTGACTCCCGGCTTGTTCCCGCTCAACCTCCCCAACGCGCTCACGCTGGTGCGGATCCTGCTCGTGCCGGTGGTCGTGGTGGCGCTGACCGTGGAGATGCCCCACGGGCCCACGATCGCCGCCGTGGTCTTCGCCATCGCCGCGCTCACCGACGGGCTCGACGGCTACATCGCGCGCACGCGCCAGTCGGTCACGAACTTCGGCAAGGTGATGGACCCGATCGCGGACAAGCTGATGATCGCCGCGGCGCTGATCAGCCTGGTGAGCCTCGAGCGGCTGGCCGCCTGGGTGGCGATGGTGATCATCGCGCGCGAGTTCGCCGTGAGCGGCCTGCGGATCGCGGCCGGCCAGCAGGGCGTGGTGATCCCGGCGAGCGGGCTCGGCAAGGTGAAGACGATCATCCAGGTGGCGGCGGTTCTAGCGCTGATCGCGGCCAACGACCCGGACGCCGTCTGGGTGCAGGCGCTCGTCTACGCGATGGTGGCCGTGACGGTCGCCTCCGGCGCCGACTACTTCCTCAACTTCAGGCGCACCATCGAGGAGGCCGCCCAGAAGCGCTCTAGTGCCGCGCGGCAGCAGCCGTGAGGCGCTCGACCAGCTCGTCGCGCGTCGTGCCGCGCATGTAGAGCACGCGGTCGAAGAGCTTCCCGTAGATCTCGAACACCGCGAACAGGATGTCCGTGGTGCCGACGTTCTCGCCTCCGCGCCCCGTGGCGAACTCCGCCGCGCGGTCGGTCACCTTCTCGAGAACGTCCGGGCCGAGCGGGGGCGTGCCGTGGCCCTCGGGGTGGTCCTGCTCGCCACCGGTCATGAGCGGGGCCTCGCCCACGCCCAGGGCCTGCAGTGTCGAGCCGACCTGGCCGTGGAGACGCATAGCGCGGAGCCAACGCTCCGCCTCGTCCTCAGCCGAATGGGCGAATGGGATGGCAGTTCCCACAAGGGCGACCACAAGGGCTGCGTCCTGTGAGAGAGGGATCTGCCGGGCGTCAGTCAAGAAACTTCCTCCGTGCTTTTCGAGTACACGAGTTCAATCGGACGGGATAGCAAAATCCTTGACTTCCGACTCGTGTTGCACAGACTCCGTTCAGTCTGACTCGAGCCACTCACGCATTGTCACATGCCGCGCGGCGCGCTCGCCGTCCCGGATCTCGCGCGTGAGCTCTCCCAGCAGACCGTGCCGCTCGGCGACCACGTTGTGCTTGTGGATCGTCTCGAGGTTCTCCTGCCGAGCGGAGATGAACGAGGCGTCGCCGAGGTCTGAGAAGCGCTCGGTGGCCATGCGCACCATCTCGCGCACGCAGTCCTCCACGAAGCGCGGGTGCATGTGGGCCTTCTCGACCACCTCGAGCTCGTCCGGGCGCTTCATCAGCTCGTAGATCTCCGAGCTCATCGAGCTCTCCACGATGTCGAGCAGCGCCGCGGCCTCGATCGGCTCGTCGCAGTCCTCGGGGCAGCCGATGTGGAGCGTGCCGATGCCGCGCTGGTTGTGCGTGGCCACGGGCACGGCCTCGAACACGCGGGTGATCTCGTCGTCGGTGAAGCCGTCGTCGCGCAGCCGCTCCTGCGAGCGCTCCATCACCATCTCCTGCGCGCACGGGCAGGCGGTCATGCCCTGGGCCTCGACGCCGACGAGCCGGCGCGTGCCGGCCGCGGACGCCACGGCCGAGCCGAACAGCGTGTAGATCTCCTGCGTGAGCACGCCTGACGCCGGCGCCGGCTTGGTCTCGGGGTAGCGGGCCGCGATCGTGACCTCCGCGCGGGCACCGTCCTGGCGGTCGCGCACGAGCGCCGCGATGTGGGCCGCGAGCGTCTCCGCCTTGAAGGCCTCGCGCAGCACGACCTCGTCGATCGCCTCGTTCACGATCTCCTCGAAGCGCGACATGTGCGCGCCCTTCTGCTCGGGCCCGAGGTCGACGAAGCACGCGAGCTCGGCGTAGAAGAGCTGCTCCTGGCCGTTCGAGCTGATGCGGATGACCTTCTCCACACCGGTTACCCCAACCCGGGAGAGGCTCACGTGGGTTGAGGGACGCCGGGCCTGGACGTCGCCGCCGAGAAGTGTCACTGGGTCGGACATATGGACAGTTGGACGATACCTACGACCCACAGCGAGGCAAATCGCACAAGTCGTTGTACTATGGCCCGAAGTCGGCTGTAAGCCATGTGGCCTTGCCCCCACGGCCAGCCCCTCGCGGTTATTACCGCGGCCCCGTAACGCCCAGCAGTCCCGAACCGCCCAGAACGGGTCCCGCCGTTGTTGAAGGAGCGAGGGTTGACGGAGAAGCACGAGGCCGCTGTTGGACTTTTGGAGGAACCCGCCGAGGCGCGATTCATGGACGTCGAGGAGCTGCGCGGGCTGGCCACCGAGGGACGCGAGCGCGGCTACCTGACCTTCGAGGAGATTGCCACCTGTCTCGAAGAGGTCGAGGTCACGAAGGAGCAGATCAGCGACTTCAGGGCCCACCTCGTCGAAGCCGGAGTGGACATCGTCTCGACCGCCGACGGCCGCCCCCAGAACGGCGGCCTGAACGACTCGCCCGCCGGCGCGGAGGGCCCGGCTCCCCCCAAGAAGCCGGAGATAGACCTCACGGTCGAGCCGAGCCTCGACTCGCTGCGGCTCTACCTGCGCTCGATCGGGCGCGTGGATCTTCTGACCGCCGACCAGGAGGTGGCGCTCGCGCGCCGCATCGAGCGCGGCGACATGTCCGCGAAGCAGCAGATGATCGAGGCGAACCTGCGCCTGGTGGTGTCGATCGCCAAGGGTTACCTCGGGCGCGGCCTGTCGTTCCTGGACCTGATCCAGGAGGGCTCGCTCGGACTGATCCGCGCGGTCGAGAAGTTCGACTACAGGCGCGGCTACAAGTTCTCCACGTACGCGACCTGGTGGATCCGCCAGGCCGTGACGCGCGCGATCGCCGACAAGGCCCGCACCATCCGCATCCCGGTGCACATGGTCGAGAAGCTGAACAAGGTTGTTCACGTGGAGCGCCAGCTCGTGCAGGAGTTCGGTCGCGAGCCGACGCCCGAGGAGATCGCAGCCGAGCTCCAGTGGACGGCGCGCGAGGTGAAGGACATCCTGCGGATCGCGCAGCTGCCGGTGTCGCTCGAGAAGCCGATCGGCGAGGAGGAGGACTCCGAGCTGGGCGACTTCGTCGAGGACGACTCAGCCGAGTCGCCCTTCGAGCAGGCGAGCGAGAACCTGCGGCGCGAGAACGTGAGGCGGGCGCTGGATGCCCTGCCGCCGCGTGAGCGCGAGGTGATCGAGATGCGCTACGGGCTGAAGGGCCAAAAGGCGCGGACCCTCGAGGAGGTGGGCCGCGCGTTCGGTGTCACGCGCGAGCGGATCCGCCAGATCGAGAACAACACGCTGAAGAAGCTCGAGGGGCTTCCCGAGGCGCAGCGCCTCAGGGACGCTTATATCATGAACCACATCTGAGCGCCGCGGGGACCGTCGGCCCTGCCGATCTCCTCGTAACCGTTGCTCGCGTAGTAGGGGACGTTGGCCGGGTTGGCCGTGTCGAGGAACACGGGCGCCTCGGCCTCCTCATGTACGCGCGCGAGGAGAGCACGGCCGACGCCGCCGCGCTGCTTGGCCGGGTCGACCGCGAGGAACCACAGGTAGACGTGCTCGTCCTTCGGGTGCCCGCTCTCCTGGATGGCGGAGAACCTGCAGGCCGCGGATGATCGGCCCGGGGCCGGCGAGCAGGAAGCCGGGGACGAAGTAGGCGGTGGTCCAGGCGGGCGGGGGATAGAGGCCGGCGGCGAACGTGGCGGCGACGCCGGCGAGCCCGTCGTCTGTGAACGCGCCGTAGATCGGACGGCCGTAGCGGTGGATCACGTTCAGAGCGGTCCGGTGATAGCGCCTGAGGATCGAGTGCCGATGGTTTGCGCCGATCCGGCCCAACGGCGACCCAGCCGGGGTCGTCGAGGAAGGCGTCGGCAAAGATCACGGCCGCCGCGTCGTACTCGGTCTGGTCAAGGGGGCGAATTTCCACGGGCGGCATCTTCTCTAAGAGGATGCACTGGCGCCGTCAGAGGGGACCTGGGCGAACTGTCCGCCATGGAGTGGTTCGCGTCCCGCGGCGCAATTGTCTGCTTCCCGATTGGCCACAGCCCCGATTGGGACTTCGTAGCTCAGCTCGACGGCCGTCTCCTTCGCGTTCAGGTTAAGTCGTGCATCGCGTTCTACAAGCGGCGATGGCATGTGACCGTTTGCACCCGCGGAGGCAACCAGAGCTGGAGCGGCCTCGTGAAGCGCTTCGACCCGGTGAGCTGCGACTACCTGTTCGCGGTCGTTGGCGACGGACGGCGATGGTGCATTCCAGCGGACGCTCTTCAAGGTAAGACCAGCATCGCCCTCGGTGGTCCCAAGTACGCCGAATTCGAGGTCGAGCGCCGGCCGACCGCTGCCTACTCGCTCCGGCGAAGAGTCCGCCTCTACAATCGCTTCCTGATCAGCTTGGGGGGATGTCCGAGCGGCCAAAGGAGCGTGGCTGTAAACCACGTCGCAACGCGTACGCAGGTTCGAATCCTGCTCCCCCCACTTCCCGCGCCTAGCGCCCGAGCGAGCGCTTTGCGCGTAGCTTCACGCGGGATGTGTTTCGGCTCTGCGCCTTGACGATCAACGTCAGCGTCGCGTTGGGCGCCCCGCCGAGCCGCGCGCGGCCGGCTGCGTTCAGGGGGACGGTCAGCGACGTCTTGCCGCGCTTCTTCCTCTTGGCCTTGGTCTGACCCACGACCGTGTTCCCGAGCTTGAGCGTCGCGCGAAGTGTGGTGGCCCTGGCTGCTGTGATGAGCTTGCATCGCAGACCGGAGCTCACCACCGAGCCGAGGCTCTGGTTCTTGGCGATCGCCAGCTTTCGGGCGGCCGGCGGCCTGAAGGTGTACGTCAGACTTGACGTGGAGACCAGGCCCGACACGTCGGTCGCGGTTGCGCGGAGTCTGTGCTTCCCCGGCTTTGAGGAGAGCCGGCCGGTGATGCACGACTCGACGCCCGAGGTCGCGTCGACCGCCTTGCAGCCGACCCTTCGCGGCGGCTTCTTCAGCTTCGCGCCCGGCCTAATGCCCGTGAACGTCGGCTTGCTCGGCGGAACGGTGTCGCGCATGATCGTCACGGGCTGGTTCGTCGTGCCGCCGGCGCTCGTGGCCGTGCAGGTGAACGCGATCGTGCCGTCGGTCGCGACGGTCTGCGGGCCGCAGTTCGAGGTGACCACCGGCGAGTCGGAGTCGGCCACGTTCCAGCTCAGCCCCACGTTGCTGTGGAACCAGCCGTTGGCGCCGTCGGGCGCGCCCGGCGCGGTCACGGCCGCCACCGCGGGTGGCGACGCGTCGAGTGCCATGCCCAGCTTGGCGTCCGCCTGCAGGAAGCCCCAGCCGCAATCGCCGTCCGGCTGCCCGGCCGCGGACGTGCAGTCGATCATCCCGCGCGGATCCGTGAGGATTGCGTACAGCAGATCCACGCTCAGGGACGGCTTCGCCGACCAGACCACCGCGGCTACGCCGGCCGCGCTCGGGGCGGCGGCACTGGTCCCGAAGAATGGGTTCAAGTCGAGGGGAGGGCCGTCAACGGTGGTCGCGACGCCGTCGGCTCCGGCGAGGTCCGGCTTCAGGCGTACGTCCGGCGTGGTGAGCCTGACACCGTCCTTGTCGAGGTAGCGCGTGACCGTCGGTCCGCGCGAGCTGAACGACTCGACGGTGTCCAGGCCGACGTCGTTGTGCCTGACCGCGGCGACCGCGAGCGCGCCGCGGGCCGAGGCGGCATCGGGGTTGATCGCGCCGGTCGTGTCCGGGTACTCGGCCGGAAGCGATCCCGTAAAGGCCCCGTTGGCGATCCACTTTAGGCGCGGCGTGCCGCCGCTTCCCCCGCGCGGCGAATTTCCATGGCGAAGCTGGTCCCGGCCCCGCTGCCGGTGAGGACCGCGTTCTCGCTCGGGATTCCGCTGACCACGTTGTTGCTGTCGATGGTTCCGATGAATGCGCTGGTGCTCTCGTTGTAGATGTCGAGCGCGAAGTCGTTCGTCGCGGCCCCAAGCGGGTCGTCCCACTGCACGAAGACGCTGAGCTGCTGGCCGCTGGGAACGGTCGCGATGGTCTGGCGCGTATCCGTCGCCGCGCCGGGCTCGAAATCGTTCAGAAGGCCGACCGGCGTGAACGTTCCCTCCCAGCTCTGTCGCGCGCGGTTCCCGGCGGCGACGAGATAGGCGGTGCCATTCGCCTTCGCCCGATCCGCGGCCTGGGCGATGATCCCGTCCTGGAAGAAGGGCTCGGTCAGGTGGGTGACATCGTCCGCGATGATCTTCGCGCCGGCCGCCACGAGCGCGTCGATGCTGTCCACGCGGCTCGACGCCCCGCCAATTCCTGTGGAGAAGAGGATCTTTGGAAGTCCGGGTGCGGTGTCGTAAACGATCTCCGCCATCGCCCGCCCCTCGTCCGTGGTGGAGGCCCCGTCCTCGAGTATCTGGACACCGGCGGGCAGGTCGCCTGTCGACTGCGAGCCGGCCACTCCGGCCCCTCTCTTGTTGATCGAGCCGGAGATGATCCCGACCGGGATGCCCGCCCCGGTTGGCCCGAGCGCGCGAGCCTGCGGCCCGCGGTGCGCGGCGTCGCCCTCGGAGAGCGTGCCGCCGGTGTTCAGGATCCCCGGGTAGACCGGCACGACCGCGCGGGTGCCGTCGAGCGCCGCCACGTCGTCGAGGGCGCCGAGCGGCAGCCAGCCCTCGACCATCCTCTGTGGCGCGCGGGCACTCAACGCGTCGACGTACATGCCCACGCCGCGCAATGTCGTCGCGCGGTCGCGGACCGCGCCGCTTACGTAGACGTCGACCAGCACCCGCCCGTCGCGCACGATGCCGGCCACCGGCGCGACCGATGGACCGGCTTGGCGGGCCCACGGGTGCGAGCCCCGCGCGAGCTCGTCAAGACCACCGACGAGCTTGCCGAGCGGCCGCGCATTCGCCCCTGGCGCAACCACAAGTGCAAGCACCAGCGCCACCGCGAAAGGGCCAGCCACGCGCCGCACCAGGCGAGACTAAGCGCACCGGGCGACGCCCGCCACCCCGCGCTAGGCTGAACCCGCCGCGCCGACGTAGCTCAGCTGGTAGAGCACCTCCATGGTAAGGAGGGGGTCAGGGGTTCGAGTCCCCTCGTCGGCTCTACGCGAACAGTAGTTCAGCCGGATCGGTCGAGAGGGCCCGCCGCGAGGTGGGCCCTCTCGCCTTTCCTAGCCGGTCGGGCGGCTTCAGGCTTTGCCGCGCACGGCGCATGCCGTCGCGCTCAGCGTGAACTCGCCGGCCGGCTCGCCCAGACCCTTGAACAGCTCGGTGCGCAGCTGCTCGCGTTGCCCCGAATCGAGCTTCGCCAGGTACGCCCCTGCCGGGCCCACTCCGTAGGTGAACGGCTCCCAGAGGTCGTCGAAGCCGGTGTAGCCAGTCTCGACGTGCAGGTGGTCCGTATCCACGTCGCTCAGCCCGACCCGCTGCCAGAGCTCTTCCAGCTCCTGCACGTTCCGGTAGCGCATCGTGCTTCCCTCGTCCGGAGCACCTGAGTCGAGGGTTCGCGAGGCGTCCCAGAAGCCGCGCAGCATCTGCATGTCCTCGCCGTAGGACCAGGTGCAGGCCGCGACCACGCCGCCCGGTCGCGCCACCCGCCGCATCTCCGACACGCCTGCGTCGGCGTCGCGCATGAAGTTCACCACGAGCTGGGAGAGCGCTGCGTCGAACCGGTGGTCCCCCCACGGAAGCTCCTCGGCGGCGGCCTGGCGCACGTCCGCGCCCGGCGCCCGCTCGGTGGTGGCGGCCACGAACGGCTCCGACGGATCGGCCGCCGCGACGTTCCCCGCACCCACCAGTTGCACCAGGCGCTCGGTGAGCGCGCCGGGGCCGCAGCCGACGTCGACGACCGCCATTCCGGGGTCGACCCCGGCGAACTCGATCAGCCGCGGTGCAAGCTCGCGCGAGTAGCGCCCCATGAAGCGGTCGTACTTGTCACCGGAGACCGCGAAGCTCATGGTGCTATTCAAACCGACAGCTGCACTCCTCGTCCAGCCGCCCACCGTGGGTGTATGAGAGGGTCTTCGGACTTCTCCAAGTAGGAGGGTAGGTCGCGTTGGAGGATGAAGAATCCGGGGACGCGGATGAGGTTCAAGCATTCACGGAAGCGCTCACCGGTCGACGTGCGACCACGGTCGGCGATGAAGACGGGGAGTTTGGGAGCGGATGGTTATACGCCGCCGTGATCGCGGTCGCGCTCGCGGCCAATTACGCCGTCTTCAGCTACTTCGGGGCCAGCTATCTCGAGTGGTATGTGGACAACGGGGCGAAACTCGCGCTCGCGCTTGGCCTTTTCTCCCTGGCGATCAAGCTCGACGACGAGCCGGGCCTGATCGCCGCGCATCCGACCAACTATCTCTCGGCTTGGTTCGCGTTTTTCGGCCAGGGCTTCCTCTGGATCAGCAACATCCTCAAACCCGAGTCGTATAAGTCCGGTTCGGCTCCGGTCTGGGACGACCTCGTAACGATCCTCTTCGCCCTCGCTTGGACAGCGGCGGCGTTTGTGTGGCTGGGCGTCGTCGTCCCAGCGCAGTACTGCGTGACCCTGGTCTGCGGAGCCCCGGTGAGGCTGACCCTCGGAACCCGCGGCGATGTGATCGTCGAGCGGTTACCAAGCAAGAAGCCGCGCCCCGGCACGAAGTGGCTACCGACAAGGGCAAGACGGATCAACGTCGGACGTAACGTCCGGGAGCAGCCAGTCACAGCAACGGCCGCAATTTCCGCAGCAGTGCTCTTCGCGTTGAGCCTCGCCGTCTGACGCTGGCAGCGAGGAGATCAGGAGTTCGAGTCCCCTCGTCAGCTCTCCAGGCCCACGGCCTCCAGGGCCTCGGCTCTGGATGGGTACTGGGTCGCTGAGACGGCGGTCTCGCCGTCGAACGTCCACACGAAGCCTCGCTGCCGGGCCGTGGGCGCGCCGCTCCCCTTACCGCGCCCCGACACCCTGACCACGACGACCACGTGTTCCTCGAGGTCCAGGATCTCCTCGATTTCAAGGGCGAAGTCGTCGAACGCTTGCGCGATGTCCTCCCGGAATTCCTGCGCCCAGTTGGGCCCCGAGAAGACCTGGCCCAGCAGCACCGAGTGGAACTCGAAGTTGGGGCTGATCCTGGATTGCGACAGAGCCCTCCAGGACGCGGCGTCGCCACTGGCGACGGCCTGGAAGCCCTCCCGAAGAAACTCCAAGTTCGCCTTAGACATCGCCGGCCAAGTATCGCCGCTCAGCCGAACGTGAACGCGTAGCCGGACACGCCCTCGTCGAGGTTCAGCGTCAGCCGGTGGCGCTCGGCGCGGGGGAGGTCGACCAGCTCGTAGAGGCGCTGGCGCTCCACGACCACGCGACCCGCCTGCACGTCGCGGCCGGCCACGCGGGCGGCGATCGGGCGGCCGTCGAGCAGCACGTGCACGGTTCTCGGCACGCGTTCGCGCGACCCGAGCACCAGGTAGACGCGGCGGGCTCCGAAGTCGAGCTCGAGGCGCGCGTTCGCCAGGGCGGTCGCGGCCTCGTCGCCGATCTGCCAGCGGCCGCCGTACCCGAGCTGGTCCGGCCGCAGCTCGCCGGGCTGGTCGAACTCCTGTGTCCCGGACTGGATCCGGCCGTTGGCGAACCGCTCCGCGCGCGCGGCACCGAGATAGGTCTCGGGGGTCGTGACCCCCGGCGACGCCTCCGTTCCACGGCCGCCTGCCCGCGCTCCCGGTCGCCGGCCCTCCTCCTCGAGCAGCTCGCGGATCACGTCCTCCTTCTCGGCGTAGTCGCCCTCGCCGAAGTGGACGTAGCGCACGCGGCCCTCGCCGTCGAGGAAATACGACGCCGGCCAGTACTGGTTCTGGTACGCCTCCCAGACCGCGTAGTCGTTGTCCTGGACCACGGGATAGCGGAGCTCGTTCTGGGCGATCGCGTCGCGCACGTTCGACTCGTCGCGCTCGAACGGGAACTCGGGCGTGTGGACTCCGACGATCACGAGACCGGCCTTGCGGTAGCGCCGGTCCCAGGCCTTCAGGTACGGGAACGTGCGGATGCAGTTGATGCACGTGTAGGTCCAGAAGTCCACGAGCACGGGGTGCCCGCGCAGCGCTTCGAGCGTCAGCGCCCGCCCGCCGGCCGTGTTGAACCACGTCTGGGTGCCCGCGAAGTCGGGGGCGTCGCCGAGCACCGGCAGCTTGGCGCCTGCCGCGTGCGGTCTCGCCCGGGTGTCGGGCTTGCGGTCCCCGCGCAGGTCAGCCAGGCGGGTCCTCGCCGCGCCGCTCTCCTCGAGCTCCTTCGACGGGTTCACGAGGAACGCGGGCAGGTCGTTGGCGATGGCCGTCTGGAAGCGCAGGTCGTAATCGCCCAGCATCAGCAGGGCCACCAGCACCATCACCGCTCCGGTGGCGAGCTGGAGCCGCGCGCTCTGTCCGGACAGCCGGCGCGTGAGCCGCCGGCCCGCCGATCATCAGGGCGTAGAGCACCACCGCCGTGCCGATGCCATAGGCGAGCGCAACGGCGAGTCGCCCCGCGGTGAAGGTCTGCGCAGCCGACACGGTGATCACCCCGGCGAGGATCGGCCCGGCGCACGGCGCGTACACGAGCCCCAGGCTCGCGCCGAGCACGAGCCCCGACCCGAAGCCCTCGCCCGAGCCGGCCGGGCGCCGGGCCCCGGCGGGCACCAGCCTGCCGATCGCGGCCTCGATGCGGGCGCCAAACCGCGGGATCAGCAGCGAGAGGCCGAACACGAGCAGCACGACGATGGCCGCGGTCCGGACGAGGTCGTCCGGCAGCCCGAGCGCGTCTATTACATAGACGAGCGCGACGGTGGCGAAGGTGAACGAGAGCGCGAGCCCGGTGACCACACCGAGCGGCCTTCGCCGCCCGCCGGTCACGCCGGCCGAGAGCGCCACCGGGCAGCACGGGCAGCACGCAGGGCGACACCGCGGTCGCCGCACCGGCGACGAACGCGAAGACGATCAGCAATGCCACGCGACGCAGGGTGGCAGGCCGTGACCGGCGTACGATCTCCTGACCCGGCGAAGGACTACAACGTGCACGCGAGAGTTGCCACGTGGGAGGGCGGGGATCCCGAGCAGACCCGCGCATCGATCGACCAGATCAAGGAGCGCGCTGCGGCCGGCCCTCCCGAGGGCGTGCCGGCGGTCGGCTTCCTCATGTTGATCTCCCCAGATGGGAACAAGGTGCTCGCGATCAGCCTCTACGAGAGCGAGGATGACCTGAAGCAGGGGGACGCGACGCTCAACTCGATGAGCCCGCCGATCCAGGACGGGATGGGTCAGCGCACGTCGGTCGAGATGTACGAGGTCCCGGTCAAGATCGACACCTGACGATCAGGCCGCGACGGGCACGGGCTGCCGCAGGCAGGCGGCGAGCGCCTCGACGACGTCCGGGTCGAACTGCGTCCCGGCGTGTCGCCGGAGCTCGCTGACCGCCGCGTCGATCTCCATCGCGTCGCGGTGCGGCCAGCGCTTCGTCATCGCTCCATAGGCGGCGCACGCGGAGACGATCCGGCTCGCCATCGGGATCTGGTCGCCGCTCACGCCGTATGGGTAGCCCTGGCCGTCGGGCCGCTCGTGGTGCAGCAGAACGATCAGCGCCACCGCCTCGAGGCCAGGCACGCGCGCCACCATCTCCGCGCCCCACTGTGGATGGAG
The DNA here is from genome assembly GCA_963774755.1 of uncultured Thermoleophilaceae bacterium. Lineage (GTDB taxonomy): Bacteria > Actinomycetota > Thermoleophilia > Solirubrobacterales > Thermoleophilaceae > JACVRW01. Next base: position 25,881 of record CAVZGG010000024.1, read on the forward strand.
GCGCATCAACTCGCGCTCCTGCGGGTCGAGCCGACCCGGCTTGTGCAGCACGCTCGTGGGCACCCGCAGCTTGCCCACGTCGTGCACGAGCGCGGCCAGCTCCACCTCCACGATCTCGGCTCCTCCGAAGCCAAGCCGGATCGCCACCTCGCGCGCCGTTGCGGCGACCTCGAGCGAGTGCCTGTAGGTGTCGCCGTCGGCCTCCGCAAGCGCCTTGACGAGAGCGCGAATCTCCGGCTCGGAGTCGCCGAGGCTGAGCTGACGGGCGGCATGGTGGCCCAGCAGGCCGCCGACCAGCGTGGCCACCTCGTCGAGCAGGTCACGTTCGCGTCGCTCGAGCTTGCGTTCGCCGTCGGCCCCGCCCAGGCAGACCGTCCCGCGCTCCTCGGCTCCCACCAGGACGGTCGCCGAGGCAACGCTCCCGAAGCCGGGCGCGCCGGCCGACGTGGCCACGCGTCGCCCGATCAGGTCCGGGTCGGTGCCGGCTCCCGCCACCGCCGCCGGCGGCTGGCCACGTCCCGGGGGACTCACAAGGATCCACGCCTGCTCGAATCCGAGCACGGTGCGCGCGTGCTCGGCCAGGCGGTCGAGCACCATCCCCGAGTAGCCGAGCTGCTGCGGGGAGGGCACGCGCACCCGACTGGCTGGCGGCGCGCTCGCGGCGGGACGTACCGGCAAGCCGGTCGCTCCGCGCGGAGGCGGTGAGCAACGGAAGAATCAGGAAATAGGCGAGCAGGCTGAGACCGAACCACCCTGCCAGCACATACACGAAAGTCACGCCTGCGAGGCCTTCCCGTCGTGGACACCGCCTCGCGGTCGCGCGGGAGTTAGCCTTGTAAACGGCCCGTAGTCAAGCGCAATCGGCCTGCTGCACGGGTTCGGTGGAGCTTTGGGGCCGAACTACTCGCCCGCGCGCGGCTCCCAGCCGATGTCGTCGACCAGGCCGTCGCGGAAGTGGTAGATCCAGCTGACCTTCGTCTCGGCGAAGGAGCCGTCCGGCCTCGTCAGGCGGATCGAGCCGCGCACGACCACCGAGTCCCCTGCGACGTCGAACGCCTTGGCGCGCAGCTGCGGCTTGAAGCCGCTCTCGATCGACGTGCGGAAGAACTCGCGGATCTCCTCCGGCCCGCGAAGCAGCGCCCGCTGTCCCCCGAAGGCCGAGGTGGGACCCGTCCCGGCGTACGGGCGCATCTCGATGTCCTCGTGGACGAACGTGAGCAGCTCCTCTAGCCCGGCGAGCACGCCGTCGGCGGCGATCCGGTCGTACACCCGCTGGATCGCGGCAAGGTCGGGCGTGGAGGCGGTGCTGCCGGCCATGGTGAGGTGTTCGCGTGCATCCATGCAAGCGCGAGTGTCGCATGATCTGACGGCGCTGCCTCAGCGGATTCTCCGCCGCTAGACTGACGTTCGACCTCGCGGCCGGCCGCGGCTCGTTTGCGTGCCCCCGGTCGCCTCTCTCACTACCTTCCGAAGGACCCATGGCACGCGGAGACGTTCGAATCGCCGTGACCCTCGCATGCGAGGAGTGCAAGCGGCGGAACTACCAAACCGAGAAGTCGAAGCGCAACAACCCGGATCGGGTTGAGCTTCGCAAATACTGCCGCTGGTGCAAGCAGCACACGCCCCACAAGGAGACGCGCTGATCCGTGGCGCGTGATCGCCAGCGTTCAAAGCAGCGCCAGGCCGAGCGCCGCGCGCGCCGGCTCGAGCAGCAGGGCGCCCCGCAACGCGGGGACGGCGCCGACATCCCTGGCGTCACGCCCGAGCCGGTCGAGCCCGCTCGCGCGGGCCCGGCCCGCCCGGCAGTCGACGCCGACCACCTCGAGGCCGGGGGGCTCTCCGGAGGACGCTGGGCCGATCCGACTTCGTCGCTCGAGCACGACGAGGCGATCGATCGATCGTGAGGAGCACGAGGCCGCCCTCGACGACGACGAGGCCGCTCGGCTCGCCGAGGAGGAGGCGCTCGCAGGAGATCGAGGACTGGGAGGTCGCCGACCGCGACGCAGGCGACTTCGCCGAGGACGATCTTGTCGATGGGCAGCGGCCGGGCGGGGCGGGCGAGGCCGGCTACGCGGTAAAGGGCCGTCGCGGACGCGACGACCACGAGGCGCACAGAAACCGCCCGCGTGTCGTACAGTTCCTCGTCGCAGTTTGGGCCGAGCTCCAACGCGTCCAGTGGCCGAACCGCCAGGCGTTGGTCACTCTCACAGGCGTGGTGCTCGGCTTCGTTCTAATCGCGGGCGGGTACCTGGGCCTGCTGGACGCGATCTTCTCCGAGCTTATTCAGGCAATCCTCTAAAGGCCGAGGCCCCACACGATGTTTCGCTGGTACGCAGTCAACACCTACTCCGGGCACGAGAACAAGGTCAAGCAGAACCTTGAGCATCGCCGCATCTCGCTTGGCCAGGAGAACAACATTCGCCAGATCGTCATCCCCACCGAGCAGGTGCAGGAGATGAAGGACGGGCAGAAGCAGACCAAGGAGCAGCGGACGATGCCCGGCTACCTGCTCGTGAACATGAACCTGACCGACGACTCCTGGCAGCTCGTCAAGAACACGCCGGGCGTGACCGGGTTCGTGGGCGCGGCGCAGAACCCCGTGCCGCTGAACCAGGCCGAGGTCGATCGCCTGCTCCACCGCGAGACCGCGGAGCGCCCGCGCACGCGCGCTCAGTTCTCGATCGGCGAGTCCGTCAAGGTCGTGTCGGGTCCGCTCTCAGACTTCTCCGGCGAGATCTCCGAGATCAACGAGGACGCAGCTAAGCTCAAGGTCCTCGTCTCGATCTTCGGCCGGGAGACGCCGGTCGAGGTCGGGTTCGACCAAGTGAAGAAGATCTAGATGGCGAAGAAAGTCCTCACACTCATCAAGCTCCAGGTGCCCGCCGGGCAGGCCAACCCTGCTCCGCCGGTCGGCCCTGCGCTCGGCCAGCACGGCGTGAACATCATGGAGTTCTGCAAGGCGTTCAACGCCCAGACCCAGCAGGACACCGGCACGATCATCCCGGTCGTGATCACGGTCTTCGAGGACCGCTCCTTCACCTTCATCACCAAGACGCCGCCGGCCGCCGTGCTGATCAAGAAGGCGATCGGGCTCGAGAAGGGCTCGGGCGAGCCGAACAAGAACAAGGTCGGCACGATCACCAAGGCGCAGGTGCGCCAGATCGCCGAGCAGAAGATGCCGGACCTGAACGCGAACGACGTGGATCAGGCGGCCAAGATCATCGAGGGCACCGCGCGCTCGATGGGCGTGGAGGTGAGGTAATGCCGAAGCACGGGAAGCGCTATCGCGCGAACCTCGAGAAGGTCGATCGCGAGCACCACTACCCGCCCGCCGAGGCGGTCCGCATCGTCAAGGAGTTCCAGACGGCGAAGTTCGACGAGACCGTCGAGGTGCACATCCGCACCGGGCTGAACGTGCGCCATGCCGACCAGCAGCTGCGCGGCACGATCTCGCTGCCGCACGGGCTCGGCAAGGAGATGACGGTCGCGGTCTTCGCCAAGGGCGACAAGGCCCGCGAGGCCGAGGAGGCCGGCGCGGACGTGGTTGGCGCCGAGGACCTCGCCGAGCGCGTCGAGGGGGGCTTCACCGATTTTGACGTGGCGATCGCGACGCCGGACCTGATGCCGGTGGTCGGTCGCCTCGGGAAGGTGCTCGGTCCGCAGGGCAAGATGCCGAACCCCAAGGTCGGCACGGTCACGATGGACATCGCGAAGGCGGTGTCGGAGTCGAAGGCCGGCAAGATCGAGTACCGCACCGACCGTCACGCGATCGTGCACCTGCCGATCGGCAAGACCAGCTTCGACGAGCAGACGCTGCTCGAGAACTACGCGGCGCTGATGGACGAGATCATGCGCGCGAAGCCGGCGTCGGCCAAGGGTCGCTACCTCTTCACGGTCACGCTCACCACGAGCATGAACCCGGGCGTGCGGGTGGACCCCGCGCGCACCCGCGACATCGTCGAGGACTCCGCCGCTGTAGCCTGACCCGTCACAGCTTTTCTGCCCGAGACCCCCGGCGGTTCTTCGTAAGACCGGGGCAGGTGGAGACGCCGGAGCATCTCGCCTCCCGTGTGTCTTCGTCTGGGCACACACCAAAGGAACGAGATGAACAGAGAACAAAAGGCAGCGGCCATCGAGGAGGTGGCCACGCAGATCCAGGAGTCGGAGGCGGTATTCGCCGTCGACTACCGCGGAATCTCGGTGCCCCAGGCGGCCGAGCTGCGCACGCGTCTGATTGACGCCGGCGCGCGCTTCCGCGTGGTGAAGAACACGCTCACGCTGCGCGCGGCCGACCAGGCCGGCGTCGAGTCGCTCAAGGAGTTCCTCGAGGGGCCGACCGCATTCACCTTCGTGGTGGGCGACGGCGACGTGGCCCTGGCCGCGAAGGCCCTGGCGACGTTCCGCCGCGAGACCGACCTGCTCAGCTTCAAGGGCGGCGTCATGAACGGCGACCCGCTGACCGCCGAGCAGCTCGAGGCTCTCTCGCGCCTGCCCGCGCGCGACGTCCTCCACGGCCAGCTCGTCGGCATCATCGCCTCGCCGATCACCGGACTCGTCCGGACACTGAACGCACTGATCTCCGGCCTGGCGATCCAGCTCGGCCAGATCGCCGAGCAGGGCCTGGTAGGCGGAGACGCCCCGGCCGCGGAGGAGGCAGCCGCCGGAAGCGGAGGCCCCGGCGAGGAAGCGGAGGCTCCAGCCGAGGAAGCGCGAGGCTCCCGCCGAGGACGCCGCGCCGGGAGGAGGCTCCGGCCGAGGAAGCTCGGAGGAACCGGCCGCCGAGGCGGCCGAGGAGCCTGCGGCGGACGCCGCGGGCGATGAATCTGAGACCACTGATGCGCCCTCCGAGGGCGACGCGAAGGAGTAAGGAGGGCCCATGGCCACTGCTGCAGATCTGATCGAAGAGATCAAGAAGATGTCCGTCCTCGAGCTGTCCGAGTTGATCAAGGCGCTTGAGGAAGAGTTCGGCGTGTCGGCGCAGGCCGTCGCTGCCGCCGCACCGGCTGCCGCCGCCGGCGACGGCGGTGCCGCCGAGGAGGCCTCGTCCACCGTGGACGTCGTCCTCACCGGCGCCGGTGACAAGAAGATCCAGGTGATCAAGGTCGTGCGCGCCGCGACCGGCCTCGGCCTCAAGGAGGCCAAGGCGCTCGTGGACGAGGCCCCCAAGCCGGTCAAGGAGGGCGTCGACCGCGAGGAAGGCGAGAAGCTCCTGAACGAGCTCAAGGAGGCTGGCGCCGAGGTCGAGCTGAAGTAGCTCGCTGGTCGCATAGCTGTCACAGAGGGGCCGCCATCGCGCGGCCCCTCGTCGTTAAGGGGTCAGACCCCTTGAGGTCGACTCCGTGTTAAGGGGTCTGACCCCTTTCTGAGGGTGGTTGAGGGTTCCGGGGGGCGCATAATGGCCGCATGGACCTGCTGACCGCGATCCGGGAGCGCGACCGCGAGGCGCTGGCTGCACTGGTTGCCGACGACGTGGTCTTCTACAGCCCGGCGACCACCTACCGCGGCCGCGAGCAGGTGGTGGATTTGCTTGCTCTCATCGGGAGCGTTCTCGAGGAAGTGACGGTCCACTCGCGAGGTCGAGACCGTCACGTTCATCAAGGGCCACTCCGAGGGCGAGGAGCTGGACGGCGTCCTCGTCGAGATCACGGGCGACGACGGGCGAATCGCCGAGATCACCCTCCTGCTGCGCCCGCTGGCCACGCTTCAGAAGGCCGTCGTTCGCCTGGCCGGCGCGCTCGCCGAGGGTCCAAAGCCGGACGCATAGGGCCGCCAAGGCTCGGGTAAGGCGCGCCCATGGCCCTTTTGGCGCGTCTACTCACCGTCCTAGCGATCGCGATCGTCCTGTTCGACCCACAGGTGGCGCTTGCGCAGGAACCAGAAGCAGCCGACCGCCATCGGAAGCGGTGGCGCTGCCGCCACCGTCGACCTCGCCGGCACCCAGGCCGCCATCGAGACGCTGCGCCAGGGCGGGAACGCGGTCGACGCCGCCGTGGCCGCGGCCGGAGTGCTCGGCGTGACCGAGCCGTTCTCGTGCGGCATCGGTGGCGGCGGATTCATGGTCATCCGCACCGTCCAAGGGCAAGGTCACCACCATCGACGGGCGCGAGGAGTCGCCGCGGACGATGCGCCCGGACTCCTTCTGGGAGAACGGCGCTCCGCTCGCATTCAACGAGGCTCGCTACAGCGGCCTGTCGGCCGGCATCCCCGGCACGCCCGCCACCTGGCAGCGCGCCCTGGACCGCTACGGCACCTGGTCGCTCGACCGCGCCCTGCAGCCCGGCATCCGCGTGGCCAGCGACGGCTTCACCGTGGACCAGACCTTCTTCGACCAGACCACGCCCAACATCGACTGGTTCAACGACATCCCCTCGACGGCCGCGATCTACCTCGACCCCGACGGCACGCCGCGCGACGTCGGCTCGACGCTCCAGAACCCCGACCTCGCGCGCACCTACCGGCTGCTGGGGAGCGAGGGAGTGGACGCGTTCTACCGCGGCGAGCTGGCGAGCGCGATGGCCGACGCCTCGCAGCACCCGCCCAAGGCGGCCGACGCCAACCACGCCTGGCGCCCGGGCCTGATGACGACCGACGACCTGCGCCGCTACCGCGCGATCGAGCGCAAGCCGACCCGCAGCGCATACCGCGGCCTCGACATCTGGGGCATGGGCCCGCCGTCGAGTGGTGGCTCCACCGTCGGCGAGGCGCTCAACATCCTCGAGGGCTACCAGGGCCTCGGCCGCCGACCGCGTCCGGGCGCTCCACCTCCTGCTCGAGTCGTCGCGCTTCACGTTCGCGGACCGCAACGCCTACCTGGCGGACCCGGACTTCTTCAAGGTGCCGCTCGCGGGCCTCCTGTCCGACAGCTTCGCGGCCGAGCGGCGCGCGCTGATCAAGGAGACGGCCGCCACGAGCCCGGTGGCCCCCGGCGACCCCTACGACAACCAGAAGAAGAACGGCAAGCCCCGCCGCGGCAGCGCCACGATCAGCCACCCGCGCCAGTCCACCACCCACCTGGTCGTCTCGGACAGCAAGGGCAACGTCGTGTCCTACACGTTCACGATCGAGTCGACCGGCGGCAACGCGGTGGTCGTGCCCGGCTACGGCTTCCTCCTGAACAACGAGCTCACCGACTTCAACTTCGACTCGCTCACGCACCCGAACCGCGCCGACGGCGACAAGCGCCCGCGCAGCTCGATGAGCCCGACGATCATCACCCGCGGCGGCAGGCCGTTCATGGCGGTCGGCTCGCCGGGCGGCTCCACGATCCCCGGCACCGTCCTCCAGGTGCTGCTCGAGCGGCTCGACCTCGGCTCGACGCTGCCCGAGGCGATCGCGCGGCCGCGCGCCGTCCAGAGGAACGCGGCGACCACCACCGCCGAGCCGGCCTTCATCACCTCACCCGAGGGACAGGCCCTGCTCGCGCGCGGGCACTCGTACACCTCGATGGCCGAGATCGGCGCGGTCACCGGGATCGAGTTCCTGGGCGGTGGCCGCACGCTCGCGGGAGCAGAGCCGATGCGCCGCGGCGGCGGCAGCGCCGCGGTCGTTCAGCCGTGAGCCGCCATCTGGCGCCAATCCGCTGCTAATCTAGGCCACGGTCTATAGCCGCAGCCGTCCCTTGTAGAGCCGCGCCAGCACATATTCCTGGTGCCTCGGGACGGGGTCCGTGATGGCCAGCTGCCCGCAAATCGCGGGCGGGCAAACGCCCCTTGCGGGGGCGTGTTTTGGTCTGCTATTCTGGTCGGTCGCGCTTTGCGCCCGTCTTACCTCGCCCCGCCGCTTGTCGTACCACTAGCTCGAAGGAGTTGCCGCCTTGGCACGCGTTGACGCTGCTCGTACGCGTCGATCGTTCTCCCGTCTGGAGAACACGACTGAAGTTCCCAACCTCATTGATATCCAGCGACGCTCTTTCGAGTGGCTGGTCGACACAGAAAAGGGTGGTCTCCGAGAGACCATCGACGATGTATCGCCCATCGAGGACTACACCGGCAACCTTGCCGTCGTCTTCGAGGAGATCCACTTCGACGAACCGGTCGCTCCGATCTCGGAGTGCCGCGAGAAGGACCTCACCTACGCCCGTCCGCTGACCGTCAAGGTCGCGTTCCAGAACCGCGAGACCGGTGAGATCCGCGAGCAGTCCGTCTTCATGGGCGACTTCCCGTGGATGACCGAGTGGGGCACGTTCATCATCAACGGCACCGAGCGCGTCGTCGTGACGCAGCTCGTCCGCTCCCCGGGCGCCTACGTCATGGGGCCGAAGGACCGCGAGAAGCAGGTCTTCATCGCGAACCTGATGCCGGCGCGCGGCTCCTGGCTCGAGCTCGAGATCGACAAGAAGGGCCGCGTCTACGTCCGCATCGACCGCAAGCGCAAGCTGCCGGTCAGCGTGCTGCTGCGCGCCATGGGCGACACGCTGCGCGAGGGCAAGTACGTGCCCGAGGGCTGGACCGGGACCGACGAGGAGATCCTGAGCCTCTTCGACAACTCGCTCTACATGCGCCTCACGCTGGAGGCCGACACCGAGGTCACGAAGTCCGAGGACGGCTCCCTCATCGAGCTGTTCAAGAAGCAGCGCCCGGGCGAGCCGCCGTCGATCGACGCAGCCAAGAACCTGCTGAACCAGCTCTTCTTCGACCCCAAGCGCTACGACCTCACGCGCGTGGGTCGCTACAAGCTGAACAGCCGCCTGCATCTCGACGAGAAGCTCGACACCCGCACGCTCACCCCGCGCGACATCATCGAGCTGATCAAGGAGCTCATCTCGCTCCCGAAGGAGCTCGGCATCCCCGAGTCCGGCATGTACGAGGGCGGACCCGAGGGCGACGAGCCCATCAAGGACTTCGCGCTCGAGGCCATCTCGATGCCGCGTGAGCCGATCGCCGACAGGCTCGACGAGTACGAGCACTTCGGCAACCGCCGTCTGCGCACGGTCGGCGAGCTGATCCAGGAGGCGTTCCGCATCGGCCTCTACCGGATGGAGCGCGTGGTCCGCGAGCGCCTCACCACCGAGGACTCGGACACGATCACGCCGCAGACGATCATCAACATCCGCCCTGTCGTGGCCGCTCAGAAGGAGTTCTTCGGCTCCTCGCAGCTCAGCCAGTTCATGGACCAGACGAACTCGCTGTCCGGGCTCAGGCACCGGCGCCGGCTGTCGGCGCTCGGCGCCGGCGGTCTCACGCGCGAGCGCGCGCCCATCGAGGTGCGCGACGTGCACCCGACGCACTACGGGCGCATGTGCCCGATCGAGACGCCGGAGGGCCCGAACATCGGCCTGATCGGCTCCCTGTCGAGCTTCGCCGAGGTCTCCGAGCACGGCTTCGTGACCACGCCCTACCGCGTGGTCGAGGACGGCGTCGTGACCGACAAGGTCGTCCACCTGGATGCGAACCAGGAGGAGGACATGGTCATCGCGCAGGCCAACTCGGAGATGGACGAGAAGACCGGCAAGCTCAAGGGCACGATCGAGTGCCGCACGCCGGACGGCGAGCTCGTGCTCGCCGTGCCCAAGGACGTGAACCTGATGGACGTGTCGCCGAACCAGATCTGGTCGGTGACGACAGCGCTGATCCCGTTCCTCGAGCACGACGACGCCAACCGCGCCCTGATGGGCTCGAACATGCAGGCCCAGGCGGTGCCGCTTCTGAAGACGGAGGCGCCGCTGATCGGCACGGGCATGGAGACCCGCGCGGCGATCGACACCGGTGACGTGGTGCTGGCGCACAACGCCGGCACGGTCGCCTACGTCGACGCGGAGCAGATCGTCATCGAGACGAGCGACGGCAAGGACGAGTACCCGCTCGAGAAGTACCGGCGCTCGAACCAGGGCACGCTGATCCACCAGAAGCCGCTGGTAGACCCGGGCGAGAAGGTGCGCAAGGGCCAGGTCCTGGCCGACGGCTCCTCGACCGAGAACGGCGAGCTGGCCCTCGGCAAGAACTGCCTCGTGGCCTTCATGTCCTGGGAGGGCTACAACTTCGAGGACGCCATCATCATCTCCGAGCGCCTCGTGAAGGACGACGAGCTCACCTCGATCCACATCGAGGAGTACGAGATCGACGCCCGCACCACGAAGCTCGGCGACGAGGAGATCACCCGCGACATTCCGAACCGCTCGGAGGAGTCGCTGCGCAACCTCGACGACCGCGGCATCGTCCGCATCGGCGCCGAGGTGGGCTCGGGCGACCTGCTCGTCGGAAAGGTCACGCCGAAGGGCGAGACCGAGCTGACGGCCGAGGAGAAGCTGATCCGCGCGATCTTCAAGGAGAAGGCGCGCGAGGTCCGCGACACCTCGCTGAAGGTGCCGCACGGCGAGGGCGGCGTCGTGATCGACGTCAAGACCTTCAGCCGCGACAACGACGACGACCTGCCGCCGGGGGTCAACGACCTCGTGCGCGTGTATGTGGCGAAGAAGCGCAAGATCGCCGAGGGCGACAAGCTCGCCGGCCGCCACGGCAACAAGGGCGTGATCTCGAAGATCGTGCCCGAGGCCGACATGCCGCACCTCGAGGACGGCACCCCCGTCGACGTGATCCTCAACCCGCTCGGCGTGCCGAGCCGGATGAACCTCGGGCAGATTCTCGAGACGCACCTCGGCTGGGTGGCCGGCAACGGCTGGTACGACGACGGCTCGGAGGCCTACAAGCACTCGAAGACCAACGGTGGCCGCGTGAACGTGGCGACCCCGGTCTTCGACGGCGCGACCATCGAGGACGTGGACGAGGCGCTCGTCCGCTGGTCCGAGGAGACCGGCAAGGCGCGCGGGATCAACTTCGACTACGACAAGTCGGAGCGTCCCGGACGCCGCTGCTCGGGCAAGGCCGCCCTCTACAACGGCCGCACGGGCGAGCCGTACGAGGCCACGGTCACCGTCGGCTACATGTACATCCTGAAGCTGCTGCACCTCGTGGACGACAAGATCCACGCGCGCAGCACCGGCCCCTACTCGCTCGTCACCCAGCAGCCGCTGGGCGGCAAGGCGCAGTTCGGCGGCCAGCGCTTCGGCGAGATGGAGGTGTGGGCGCTCGAGGCCTACGGCGCCGCGTACACCCTCCAGGAGATGCTCACGATCAAGTCCGACGACACGGTCGGCCGCGTGAAGGCCTACGAGGCGATCGTGAAGGGCGAGAACATCGCCGAGCCCTCCATCCCGGAGTCGTTCAAGGTGCTGCTGAAGGAGATGCAGTCGCTGGCACTCGACGTGGACGTGCGCTCGGAGGAGGGCGCCGGCGTCGAGATGCGAGACGAAGACGACGACCTGCTGCGCGCCGCAGAGGAGCTCGGCATCGACCTGTCAGGGGTGAGGGCGCCAGACGCCGCCGCTGACGAGTCGGAGGAGAAGGTCGAGGCCGAGGGCGAAGGCGGCCAGACGGACGAGACCAAGGCCGAGCAGGACGCGGAATACATCGAAGACGCGAGCTCGAAGGACTGAGGAACTACATGATCGACATCAACAATTTCGACGCAATCAAGATCGGGCTCGCGTCCTCGAAGCAGATCCGCTCGTGGTCGAGCGGCGAGGTCACAAAGCCGGAGACCATCAACTACAGGACGCTGAAGCCCGAGAAGGATGGGCTTTTCTGCGAGCGCATCTTCGGTCCCACCAAGGACTGGGAGTGCTACTGCGGCAAGTACAAGCGCGTCCGCTACAAGGGAATCGTCTGCGAGCGCTGCGGCGTCGAGGTCACGCGCTCGAAGGTGCGTCGCGAGCGCATGGGTCACGTGGACCTGGCCGCGCCCGTCTCGCACATCTGGTTCTTCAAGGGCGTGCCGAGCCGCATCGGCTACCTGCTCGACATGGCTCCCAAGGAGCTCGAGAAGGTCCTCTACTTCGCCGCGTCGATCGTGACGTGGGTGGACGACGAGGCTCGCCAGAAGGACCTCGGCAAGCTCGAGAAGGAGATCGACAAGACGATCGCCTCCTATGAGGGCGAGCGCGAGGAGCGCGTGCTCGAGCTGAAGGAGGCCGTCGAGCGCCGCGTCAAGTACCTCGAGACCGGGGACCAGAAGGGCTTCGCGGACGACGACCTGCTCTGGGCCGACACGCTCGACGTGAACCTCAAGAAGCTCTCGGACGACGAGCGCGCCAAGATGGAGAAGGAGATCCGCAAGCAGTTCGACGCGGACATCTCCGACACCGAGGCGTACTACGAGGACGGCATCGAGCGCCTCAAGCAGACGTGGGAGCTCTTCCAGACGATGGAGCCGAAGCAGGTCATCGCGGACGAGACGCTCTTCCGCGAGCTGAAGGACCGCTTCGGATCGCCGTTCGGCTGGGGCGAGTACTTCCGCGGCGGCATGGGCGCCGAGTCGGTGCGCGACCTGCTCCAGCAGGTCGACCTCGACGCGGAGCGCGAGGAGCTCGAGGACCAGGTCAAGACGGCCAAGGGCCAGAAGCAGTCGCGCGCGGTGAAGCGCCTGAAGGTCGTCTCGGCCTTCATCCACTCGGACAACAAGCCCGAGGACATGGTCCTCGAGGCCGTGCCCGTGATCCCGCCGGAGCTGCGCCCGATGGTGCAGCTCGACGGTGGCCGCTTCGCCACGTCGGACCTCAACGACCTCTACCGCCGCGTGATCAACCGGAACAACCGGCTGAAGCGGCTGCTCGACCTCGGCGCGCCCGAGATCATCGTCAACAACGAGAAGCGGATGCTTCAGGAGGCCGTCGACGCGCTGTTCGACAACGGCCGCCGCGGCCGGCCCGTGACCGGGCCGGGCAACCGTCCGCTCAAGTCGCTCAGCGACATGCTCAAGGGCAAGCAGGGCCGCTTCCGCCAGAACCTCCTGGGTAAGCGCGTGGACTACTCGGGCCGTTCGGTCATCGTGGCCGGCCCCGAGCTGCGCATCCACCAGTGCGGGCTGCCGAAGCTGATGGCCCTCGAGCTGTTCAAGCCGTTCATCATGGCTCGGCTGGTCGAGCGCAAGGCGGTGCAGAACATCAAGGCCGCCAAGAAGATGGTCGACTCGATGATCCCGGAGGTCTGGGACGTCCTCGAGGAGGTCATCCAGGAGCACCCGGTGCTGCTCAACCGCGCACCGACGCTCCACCGTCTCGGCCTGCAGGCGTTCGAGCCGGTGCTCGTGGAGGGCAAGGCCATCCAGGTCCACCCGCTCGTCTGTCACGCGTTCAACGCCGACTTCGACGGCGACCAGATGGCCGTGCACGTGCCGCTCTCCGCCGAGGCTCAGGCCGAGGCGAGGCTGCTCATGCTGTCGGCGAACAACATCCTGTCGCCGGCGCACGGCGCGCCGCTCGCCACGCCCACGCAGGACATGGTGCTGGGCTCCTACTACCTGACCTACGGGCCGGACGAGCAGGAGCTCGAGACCTGCGCGAGATTCTGCGTGCCGGCAAGTGGGACGAGAAGAAGAACGGCAAGCGCCCGCACGTGTTCCGTTCGGCGCAGGAGGCCGAGCTGTCATACGACAGCGGGGTGGTCTCGCTGCACGACCTCTCGGAGCACCGCCTCCGTCACACGACGGAGCACAGGCTCACGACCGTGGGCCGGATCATCTTCAACGAGCGCATCGAGCGTGCGCTCGAGGAGACGCTCGGTGACGAGTTCGATCCGGAGACCTACGAGTTCGTGAACATGCCCCTGCGCAAGCGGGACATGAACCAGGTGATCGAGCGGCTGGTGGAGATCCACGGCCCCTACGCGACGGCACTCGTGCTCGACGCGTTCAAGGAGCTGGGCTTCCACTTCGCCTCCCAGGCCGGCATCACGATCTCGAAGAACGACGTCGTGATCCCGCCGGAGAAGGACGAGATCCTTCAGCGCTACGAGGGCCAGGTCTCGGAGATCCACGACCAGTACGACACGGGTCTCATCACGCAGGAGGAGCGCAAGGAGGCGGTGGTCGAGAAGTGGACCGCCGCCACCGACGAGGTCGGCGAGGCGATGCAGGCCAACCTCGACCATCTGAACCCCGTGTTCATGATGGCCAACTCCGGCGCCCGAGGCTCGTTCAAGCAGATCCGCCAGCTGGCCGGCATGCGTGGCCTGATGGCCAATCCGAAGGGCGAGATCATCGAGCGCCCGATCAAGGCCAACTTCATGGAAGGCCTGACGGTGCTCGAGTACTTCATCTCGACCCACGGTGCCCGTAAGGGCCTCGCCGACACGGCGCTCCGTACCGCGGACTCGGGCTACCTGACAAGGCGGCTCGTGGACGTGGCGCAGGACGTGATCGTGCGCGACGAGGACTGCGGCACCAAGGAGTACATCGAGATGCCGGTGCTCGGCGACGACGGCCTCGCGAACGGTCAGCTCGAGGGGCGCTTCACGCCCATCGAGGTCAAGACCAAGCGCGGCCGGTCGCTCGTGCCGAAGGGTGAGCTGATCACCCAGGACTACATCGACACGATCGTCGAGGCGCTCGGCGAGGAGGAGGGCGCGACCGTTCCGGTCCGCTCGGTCCTCAAGTGCCAGGCCGAGGGGCTCTGCCAGAACTGCTACGGCCGTGCCCCGGCCACCGGCAAGGTGGTCGCGATCGGCGACGCGGTCGGCATCATCGCCGCCCAGTCGATCGGTGAGCCGGGCACGCAGCTCACGCTGCGTACCTTCCACACCGGCGGTGTGGCAGGCGCGGACATCACGCACGGTCTCCCGCGTGTGGTGGAGCTGTTCGAGGCCCGCAAGCCGAAGGGACAGGCGGAGCTCGCGACCGTGGAGGGCACCGTGTCGGTGGAGGACACCGACAAGGGCCTCAAGGTCGTGATCACCGACGCGGCCGGCGAGGAGCACGCCTACGCGTTCCCGCGCCGCACGCGCCTGCTCGTCGAGAACGGCCAGAAGGTCACGCCGGGCGATCAGCTCAACGAGGGCTCGATCTACCCGCACGACCTGCTCGCCTACGGCGGAAAGGACCAGCCGGCGCGGCGGACCGCGACCGAGGTGTACCTCGTCAAGGAGGTGCAGAAGGTCTACAAGTCGCAGGGCGTCGACATCAAGGACAAGCACATCGAGGTCATCGTCCGGCAGATGATGAAGAAGGTCCGTATCGACCAGAAGGGCGACACGACCTACCTGCCGGGCCAGTTCGTCGAACGCAACGAGCTGCTCACGGTGAACCAGGAGCTGAAGAAGGCCAAGAGCGAGCAGGCCCAGTACGAGGAGATCATCCTCGGCATCACGAAGGCCTCGCTGGCGACCGACTCGTTCCTGTCGGCGGCCTCCTTCCAGGAGACCACGAAGGTGCTCACCGACGCCGCCCTCGAGGGCAAGACCGACCGGCTGCTCGGCCTGAAGGAGAACGTGATCATCGGGAAGCTGATCCCGGCGGCCACGGGCCTTCGCCGCTACCGCCGGCTCGAGATCGAGCCCACGGAGCCGATCCGGCGCCACACGCCGGAGGAGCTCACCATGCTCGAGGAGTCCGAGCTGCTCGGCCTCACCGAGAGCGGTGAGATCGAGGGCTTCAGCTTCGGCAACGGAGACGACGGCGAGGGCGCGTTCGGCGACCTGGCCGACCTGCCGGCGCCGGGCGACGGCGACGGCAAGTCAGAGACGTAGGGGACAGACTAAGTCTGTCCCAAAGATTGGGGGTCGGTATCGGGTAGTTCCCCGATGCCGGCCCCTTTCTCTTCCGGCAGGCTGGCTGCATGAAGACGATTGCAGCCTCGCTAGCCGCCCTCGCCCTCGTGGTCCCGGCCGCGCCCAGGCGGACGATTTCCCTGCAAATGAGGACCCTCACTGCACCTACGAGGTGCCGACGAAGATGAGGCTCGGGCCCGTGCTGCGCAAGGGAATCCCCGTCCAGGTCACGTGCGACGGACCGACCGAGGCGTCGAGCATCGCCACCATCCAGTCGCGCAAGCAGCGGGACGACTGGCTCGACCTCCACAACCACGGCGTCCCCGGGATCTCGAACAGCGACATCCTGACGTTCGAGGAGGCCGGCACCCAGGCGCTTCGCGTGAAGATCCTCCCGAAGAAGTTCTTCCGCCGTTACGCGAAGACGAAGTTCCGCGTGCTGCTCGGCGTGGCGCGCGACCC
The DNA here is from genome assembly GCA_963774755.1 of uncultured Thermoleophilaceae bacterium. GTDB lineage: Bacteria > Actinomycetota > Thermoleophilia > Solirubrobacterales > Thermoleophilaceae > JACVRW01. The sequence goes on from CAVZGG010000024.1 coordinate 41,879, forward strand.
GGGCAAGCCGTGGCACACGAGCGTGGACAGCGGAAAGGTCGTCACGGTCGTCCGCTGAGGGCTTAGCCTCTCGCCATGGCCGACGCCCTCGACGCGTTCATGCAGACCGCGGAGCGGATCGTGTACTGCTCGATGGCGACCGTGGACCGGCATGGGCGGCCGCGCTCGCGGCTCGTGCACGCGGTCTGGGAGCGCGACGGGGATCGACTCGTGGGATGGGTGGGTAGCCGTCCCACGCGCTGAGGCGCGCCCAGATCGAGAGCACGCCGTTCGTGTCGTGCTTCTACTGGGACCCGGCCCACGACGTCGCGGTGGCGGGGTGCGAGGTCACGTGGATCGAGGACGACGCGACTTCGTGGCGCTCCGCCTCGATCCCTGGCGTGTGCAGGCAAAAAGCGCGGCGGCGAT
>CAVZGG010000025.1:0-110378 GCA_963774755.1 uncultured Thermoleophilaceae bacterium
GCGCGGCGGCGGCGTTCGTGGCCCAGGGTCTCGGCACCGACCACGGCGAGTTCGACCTCGCCGCGGTCGAGCAGCTGGCCGCCTAGGCCGACCTCACAGCTGCCGCGACGACCACAGGGTCGCGGCCAGGAGGACCGTGGTCACGCCGATCACCAACCCGACGATCCAGCCGGCCACGTCCTGGCTCACGAGCACCGCGCCGAGCGCAACGGCGATGCCGATAATGCCGCCGGTCGCGACCAGGCGCATGGTGCCTCGCTCCAGCTTCGTACGGCGCCGCTCTCGTGTCGGCACCATTCCCTGCGGGCGCTCGCTCCGCCGAGCCTCGCGCTCGCGCTGGCGATCCTCGCGCGACGGAAGCTCGGATTCGTGCTCGGGCACGTGAGGCAGAGTACCTAGCTGCGCTCGCCGAACGCGCTCAGCGCGGCGCGGGCGTCCGGCTCGTCGAACAGGCGCACGCAGTGGTAGGTCTCGCGGTCCATCGCGGCGCTCAGCAGCTCGCCGAAGCGCTCGTTCAGCATCGCCTTCGTGGCCGCCACCGCGTCTCGTGATGTCCGCGAGAAGGTCTCCGCCCAGTGCTTGATGCGCTTGTCGAGCTCCAGTGGAGCCACGAGCTCAGTGGCGAAGCCGTGCTCCCGAGCCCATTCGGCGTCGCGCTCCTCCCCGCTGAGGAGAAGCTCCCGAGCGGCGCTCTCGCCCAGCACCTCCGGCAGCAGAAGCGTCCCCGCGTTGCTCGCGACCAGGCCGATTCCGACCTCCGGGGTGAGCAGGCGCACGCGGTTGCTGCAGAGCCGGAGATCGCAGCTCGCGGCGAACTCGAGCGCCCCGCCCACGCACACGCCATCCACCACGGCCGCAACCGGCACCGGCGCGGCAAGAACCACTCGCGTCATCCGCTGGAAGGCCTCGATCGTCTCCGCCCATGCGGCAGTGTCTGCCTCGATCGCCGCCTGCAGATCGTCCCCCGCCGAGAAGTGCCCACCGGCTCCCTGCACCGCGACCATGCGAACGTCCGGGTCGCGGCTGGCCACCTCGATCTCGGCGGCGATTGCGGTCATCGTGGGCAGGTCCCAGGCGTTGCGGCGGGCCTGGCGGTCCCAGGTGATCACCCTGGCTGCGCCGATATCGGCGGTCGTGACGGTCATTGGGCGGGCTCCTTTTTCAGCAGGGCCTCGACTGCGTCCGGCAGCGGATCCCCGCGGGCTGTGCGATGGACGATGCGGGTCTTGTGCTCGGCCACGGGCAGCGACCCGGGCTCGAGCCGCGTCACCTCGAAGCGCGTGCGCAGGGCGGAGTGGAGGCGGTCGGTCACGCCGGCGAGGTCGAGCTCCTCCGGTGCCTCCACGTAGAGCCGCAGCGGCGGCACCACGGGGTCGCCCTCGGCCACGACGCAGTGGCGCCCCAGCCTCGGCTCGGCGGCGAGGATCGCGCTGATGGCCTGCGGGTAGACGTTCACGGCCTGCACGCGCAGCATGTCGTCGCGGCGGCCGTCGATGCGGATTCGCGGCGTGTCGCGCCCGCACGCGCAGGGCGAGGTCCAGACGCGACCGAGGTCCCCAGAGCGGTAACGAAGCAGCGGCGAGGCCTCGCGCTTCAGGTGGGTCCACACGAGCTCGCCGCTCGCGCCGTCCTCGAGCTCGACCGGCGCGTCGCTGTCAGGGTCCACCAGCTCGAGCAGCGCGTGCTCGCCGGTGGTGAGGTGGAGTCCCTCGCCCTCGCCGCAGGCGCCCGCCATCGTGGACCACACGTCGCTCATGCCGAAGCTGTCGGCCACGCTTGCGCCCCAGGCCGCCTCGATCTCGGAGCGCAGCGCCTCGAGGCCGGCGCCGGGCTCGCCCGCGGTCACGATGTGGCGCAGCCCCAGCGCGCGCGGATCCACCCCGGCCTCGCGCGCCCTGGCGGCCAGGTACGCGGGGAAGGAGAGGGTGCCGAAGATGGCGTTGATGCCGAGCTGCGGGATCAGCTCGAGCAGGCGCCGCGACTGGCCCGTCCCCACGGGCACCACCGTGGCGCCGCTCGCCTCGAGGGCCATGTGGTCGGCGATGCCGCCCGCGTAGAGCGCGTAGTTGAGGCAGTGGGCGACCATGTCATCGGGCCGCACGCCGGCGATCCGGAACGCCTCGCCGCCCACCGCGCTGTTCGCCTCGTGGTCGCGCCGCGTGAAGCCCACGGCCACCGGCTCGCCCGTGGTTCCGGATGTCACGTGCACGCGGACGAGGCGCTCGAGCGGCGCGCACAGATGGGGGCCGAACGGCGGGTCTCGCCGCTGGCCCTCGCGAAGCTCGTCCTTCGTCGTGAAGGGCAGGTGGCGCATGTCGGCCGCGGTGCGCACGTGCTCGCGCACGCCGCTGAGGCGCTTGCGGTAGAACTCGCTCGACGCCTCGAGGTACGCGAGCTGATCCTGCAGCGCACTCACTCGCGCGGGGGCAGGTCGCCCGCGGCGGCGCTCTCGAGAGTGGCCTGGACGGTGCGGCCGTAGGCGTCGATCAGCACGCGGAGGTCCGCCTCCGGCGTGTCCTCCTCCTTCGTATGCGAGACCGGCGGGGAGGACGACGAGAACAGCATCACGGTCGGGATCAGCCGCGCCATCTCGGCGGCGTCGTGGAGCGGGCCGCTCGGGATGGCGGTGTCCTTCCCGCCGGCGTCCTGGACCGCCTGGCGCGCGAAGCCGACCAGGCGGTCGTCGAACGGGATCGGCGGGATTGACCAGAGGTGCTGCAACTCGACCTCGCAACCGTGGTCCGCCGCGGCCTGCTCGCAGCCGGCGCGGGCCTCGGCGAGCATCGCCGCCAGCTCATCCGGCTCGAGGTGACGCTGGTCCAGCAGCATCTCCGTGCGGCCGGGCACCGCGGTGACGACGCCGGGCTCACTCGTGGCCCCGCCAACGGTGCAGACCCCGTCGTGCCTGAAGCCAATCTCGCGGATGGCAAGCGCCGCCTGCGCGGTGGCCATGAAGGTGTCGTGCCGCATCGGCATCGGCGTCGCGCCCGCGTGGGCGGTCTCGCCCGTGAACACGGCCAGATGGCGCTCCACGCCGAACGTCCCGAGCACTGTCGCTGCCGGCTCGCCCTTGCTCTCGAGCACGGGGCCCTGCTCGATGTGGCACTCGATGTACGCACAGGCGCCGCTCAGCTCGGCGCCCGACTCGCGGGCGCGATCGAGGTCCACGTCGTAGCGCGCGACCACGTCTTCCAGGCGCTCGCCGTCGCGATCGCGCAGGTCGCGCACCTCATCGGGGTCGAGCGTGCCGGCGCAGCAGGACGACCCGAACAGGCTGCGACCGAAGCGGGCTCCCTCCTCGTCGGCCCAGTCGACAAGCCGCAGGCCAACGGGCGGCGGCCCGCTCTCGGCCTGGGTGCGGAGTGCCTCGACGGCCGTGAACACGCCGAGCGCGCCATCGAGCCAGCCGCCGTTCGGCACCGAGTCCACGTGCGAGCCGACGATCACGAAGCCGTCGCCCTCGCCTGCCATGGTCGCCCACAGATTGCCGGCGGCGTCCACGTTCACCTCAACCGGAAGCTCGTCCAGTCGCGAGCGTAGGAAGTCGCGCGCCTTCGTCCACTCGTCGGTCCAGCACACACGCCGCGCGCCCTCCGGGCCGCCGGTCAGGCGCGCCAGCTCCCGCAGGTCGTCGAGGGCCCTGTCCGCGTTCACGAGGCCACGGCGGCCGGCGCGCCGAGCGAGCGCGGCACGAAGCGCCCGTGACCGGGCTCCGTCAGGATCTCGCCGCGGTCGCAGACCATCGTTCCGCGGCAGAGCGTGTGGCGCACGCTGCCGGTGGAGCTGTCGCCCTCGAACAGGTCGTAGTCCACGTTCATGTGCGACGTGCGCGTGGAGAACTCGAACGGCGTCGCGGGGTCGAACACCACCAGGTCGGCGTCCATCCCAGGCGCGATCGATCCCTTCCGGTCCAGTCCGAAGCGGTGGGCGATCGCGGTCGAGGTCATGTCCACCAGCTCGTTCGGTGTGATCCGCCCCGTCACCACGCCCAGGTCCCAGAGCTTCACCAGCCGGTGCTGGATCATCGCGAGCCCGTTCGGGATCTTCGAGAAGTCGTCGCGGCCGAGCGCCTTCTGCTCGCTGTTGAACGGGCAGTGGTCGGTCGAGACGCTCTCGAGCACACCGCGGTCGAGCGCGCTCCACAGGAGCTCCTGGTTGTGCGCCTCCCGCAGCGGGGGCGAGCAGACGTAGCGTCCGCCCTCGAAGTCGGGCCGCTCGAGGTCGTGAACCGTGTTGGTCAGGTACTGGAGGCAGGTCTCGCCGTACACCTTCACGCCGCGCGCCTGGCCGGCGGCGATCTCGTCGGCTGCGAGCCCGCAGGTCACGTGCACGATGTAGACGCCGGCGCCCGCCTGCTCCGCGAGCCGAACCGAGCGGCTCGTGGCCTCGGCCTCCACCGACTCCGGCCGGGTGAGCGCATGGTAGATCGGGTCGGTCTGCCCGGCCGCGAGCGCTCGCTCCACGAGCACGTCGATCACCCACCCGTTCTCGCAGTGCACCATGGTCAGCGCACCGAGGTCACGTGTGGTCTCGAGCACGCGGAAGAAGAGGTCGTCGGTGACCATCAGCGCGCCCTTGTAGGCGAGGAAGACCTTGAAGGTGCAGATGCCCTCCTCGACCATCGGCTCCATGTCGGCGAACGTGCCATCGTCGGCCTCCGTGATCGCCATGTGGAAGCCGTAGTCCACGTGCGCGGCGCCGTCGGCGCGGCCGCGCCACTCGTCGAGCGAGGAGCGCAGCCCGTCCGGGTGCTGCTGGATCACGAAGTCGACGATGCATGTGGTGCCGCCCGCTGCGGCGGCGCGCGTGCCGGTGTCGTAGTCGTCGATCGAATTCGTGCCGCCGAACGGCATCGCCATGTGGGTGTGGTTGTCGATCAGCCCGGGCAGCACGTAGCAGCCGCTGGCGTCGATCAGCTCGGCGTCCACGTCGCCGAGGGCGCCCACCGCGACGATCTCCTCGCCGTCGATCAGCACGTCTGCCACCGACGAGTTCGTGGCGGTCACAACCGTGCCGCCCTGGACGAGCTTCCTCATGCTGCACCTCCATTCACGCTTGCGAAGCGCGGGAATGATCTCGCGGCCGTAGGTCTCGAGCGTCTGCTCCTGGCCCTCGGTCATGAGGTAGATGTTGAACTGGTCGACGCCGATCGACTCGAGCTGCGCCAGCTTCTCCGCGGCCTGATCGACGGTCCCGATCACGCAGAAGCGGTCGCAGATCTCGTCGCTCACGAACGCGCCGTGCTTGGCGCCGACACGCGAGTGCTCGTCGTAGTCGTAGCCCGTGCTCTCCGGCACGTAGTCGGTGAGCGCAGTGGGCACGACGGAGCCGTCGCTGCCGTAGCGCTTGATCAGGTCCCGGACGTGGTTGGACACCATCGCCGGGAACCAGCGCACCTGCTCCCGGGCGGCCTCGATGTCGTCCGAGATGTGGCTCGGCGCGCACACGATGCACTTGAGCTGCGCGGGATCGCGGCCGGCCTCCTCGGCCGCCGCGCGGGCGGTGCCCATGGTCCACTGGATGATGTCGGGATCGGCGAGCTGGATGATCACGCCGTCGCCGTAGCGGCCCGCCAGGCCGAGCACGCGCGGCCCGTAGCCCGCCACGTGCATCTCGATCGGCGGCAGCTCGGGGCGCACCCAGCTGAGCTGGAGGTCGGTGTCGTTCCAGTGCACGCTCTCGCCGTTCATGAACGGCTTGATCATCCGGATGGCCTCCTCGAACTTGGCCACCGGCACCGGCTTCTGGTTGATGTAGCGCCGGGCCGAGTCGCCGCGGCCGATCCCCATCACCATGCGCCCGTCCGAGATGTCCTGCAGCGTGGCGTACGAGCTGGCGACCACCGTGGGCTCGCGCGTGCCGGGGTTCGTGACCATGTGGCCGAGCTTGATCCGCTCGGTGGCCGCCGCCGCGAGCGCGAGGGTCGGTGTGGACTCCTGCCACAGCACGTGCGAGTCGTAGGTCCAGCCGTACTCGAAGCCCTGCCCCTCCGCGAGCTGAAGCAGCTCGATCAGACGCTGGTAGGGCGGGTCCGGCAGAACGGTGACGCCAAAGCTCAGTGCCATGGCCTCACGGTACCCGCCAGAGGGATCCGAGCGCGTCCACGACGCGTGCAGCGTGGGTGCCATCGGGATCTTTGTCCGGGTTGAAGTCGGCGACCGAGACTCCGAGCAGGTTCGGCGCGTCCACGAGCGGCCGCACGAGCGCGACGAGCTCGTCCCAGTCGAGCCCGAGCGACTGCGGGTAGCTGACGGCGGGCAGCACCGCCTCGTCGAGGACGTCGAGGTCGATATGAAGCCACGCGGGGCGCTCCGAGAGCCACGCGGCGGCGTCTGTCCCCACCTGAGCGCCGCCGCGCTCGCGCAGCTCGGGTCGCGGTGAGCGCCCGGATCGCCGGGTCGAGACGGGCGTTCTCACGGGCTACGTCGGCGTGAAGCTCGGCGGGCCGATGTCCGAGCAGCACGACGTCGGCCGCCTCGAGCAGCGGCCCGTCTCCATCGAGCAGCCCGGGCGGGCCGTGACCGGTGAGGATCGCGAGCTCCATATCGGCCGCCTCGCCCGTCGGGGAGCTCTCCCCGTCGAAGAAGTCCGCGTGCCCGTCCACGAACCAGAGCCCGCTGCCGCTCGGCAAGGCCTGGAAGACGCCGAGCAGAAGCGTGCAGTCGCCGCCGAGCACGAGTGGGCACTCGCGAGCGTCGAGCAGCTCGCGCACACGCGAGGCGATCGCCATCGACGCCCGGCGGACGTCGCCCGCGCCGATTACGCCCGTCTCAGGATCTCGTCGTGCGTCGCGAATGCGTGCAGCGGCCTCTCCGGCATCGCGCGCGCCCACGCGCTCGAGGAGTCCGGCTGCGCGGAGTGCCGCGGGCGCCTGCTCCTCGCCCCGCCCCGCCCCCGAGCAGTCGAGCGGGGCGTCGATGATGGCCAGCCGAGGCACCCTGGCCGGGTCGTCAACCTCAACCGTCGCGCAACGCGATCAGCCCGCCGGTCACTCCGAGATAGGCGGTGCCGGTGGGGCCGAGCGCAAGGCCGGCGTAGTTGTTGTTGAAGCCGAGTCCGTTGCCCGCGTAGACCTTGTAGACGGTGGCCCCCGTGCGGGCGCTGATCGCCGTCCAGAAGTACGGCTGCCGGAGCGGCAGAGGGTCGGGATCGCGCGTGTAGGTGTAGATCAGGCCGGTCCTCGTGGACAGCTTCGGGACGACCGTGGGCGCGCGCTCGGTGGTGTTGGTCCAGACCTTTCGGCAGCCCCTGCCGTTCCTGTTCACGTCCACCCGCGCGAAACCGGGGGTGGTCAGCGCGCCGGAGTTCGGGCCGAACGGGTCCTGGTAGCCGTAGTTGTTCTCCACGTACAGCGAGCGGCCGTTGGTGATGAGCGAGTTCTCGGTGGCGCCCGCGCCCGCGTCGAACACCGGCACGCGGCAGACGACCCGCCGTTGCCCTCGCTTCAGCTTCACGGCCTTGCGGTACACGACCACGTTCATGGGGTCGGCGTTGTCGGTGATCGCGACGTAGCCGCCCTTCATGATCGTCGGCGTGGTGCCCGAGCCGGCGTCGGCCTGGCCGGGCTTCACGACGCCGGAGTTGCCGTACGTCGCCTTCCACTGGACCTTCGGCTTGCCCCTTCGCGCGCGGAAGCGGTACATGCGCTTGCTCGACACCACGTAGATGCCGCGCCGGTCGACCGTGAACGAGTTCTGGATGTCCTCCCCCAACCGGATCGCGCGGATCCTGCGCGTCTTCGTGTTGAGGATGGCGACCTTGCCGTTCTTCTTCGAGACGAACCAGATCCGGCCCCTGAAGTCGGGCAGCGCCGAGCTGATCCGCTCGTCCGGTTCGAGGACGCTGGTCAGGTCGTAGTCGTGCGTCTGCGTGATGCTCCGGCCGTCGGGTGAGACCTGAAGCACGAACAGGTGGCTCGTCTTCGTGGCGCTCCAGATGCGGTCACGCCCGTCGAGGAAGAAGTAGCCGCCACCGGCGAAGTTCTGGTACGCCTTCGTGCCCGGCGGGTCGGGCGCGTTCGGCATGTTGTAGGTGGCGAGCAGCTCGAGCGACTGCGGGTCGATCACCCGCACCTGCGGCGCCGCGACCAGCGACGGGCAGACGCTCACCAGGAACCCGCGCGAGTGGAACGTGAGCGACCCGCACAGCGCCGGGGGCATTGCGTTTGAGAACGCGGTGGGGTTGCGCCCAAGCGGTCCCGGCCCGCGGTAGGCGTCGGTCATCCAGGTGTCGTTGTGGATGTTGCTGCGCGGGTTCGGCGCCATGAACGGGTTGCGCGGCGCCTTCGTGTACGCGAGCTGCTGGGCGGTGGCCGGTGCGCCCTGGTACCTCGGCTGGGTCGTGCCGAGCGGGTCGAGAATCGGGTCGGCGGCCGCCGCGGGGGCGAGCGCAAGCAGCAGCGAGACCAATCCAAACGAAGTCCAGCGGGAGGTGCGCACGCGCGGAACTTACCCAGGGAAGGGCCAACGAAGTCGCAGTCGCACCGGCGTGGGCGCTCCCCGACGTCCCTCAGCGCTTGAACGTCACGGTCTTGGACGCCCGGCTGGAGTTGCCCGCCGCGTCCCGGAGGGTCACCGTGACCTTCGCCCTGATCGTGCGCTTCCTGCGGAGCAGCGCGAGCTTCTTGCGCGCGAGCGTGACCGTCAGCTTCACCCTGCCGCTGCCGGGCACCCTGAACGACTTCGTGGCCAGCTTGCCGAAGACGGCCTTGCCGCGCAGGCCGGCGCCGCCTCTGAAGCTGTAGGTGAAGCGTCCCCTGCGGTTCACCTTCACCGTCTTCTTCGAGCCGGCGAAGCTGGCCTTTGCGGGGCCGCCGCCTAGCCCGACGGTTGCACGGTCGATCGACACGCAGAAGGCCACGACATCGAGCTGATCGACGACCGCGCTATCGGCGCCGCCACCGCAGTCCACGGTGTCGCGCTCGCCATCTCGAGCGGCCATCGTGTCTGAGTCGAGTGAGCAGAACACAGAGCAGGAGGCGATGTCCCCGTACATCTGGTCGCTGCCCGCCCCGCCGTCGACGCTGTCGGCCCCGCTTGCGCCCTGGACCTTGTCGTTGCCGGCGTCACCGAACACCCTGTCGTCGTTGCTGCCGCCGTACAGATCGTCGTTCCCGCCGGCTCCGTGGATCTCGTCGTTCCCGCCGCCGCCGGCAAAGTTGTCGGGGCCGGCCGACCCGGTGAAGACGTCGTTGTGCACGGTGCCGACGATCTCCTCGATGTCCGACCCCACGTTGTCGCCCTCGCCCGAGCTGCCGTCGTTGGGCTGGCCGTCGATGGAGATCGTCATCCCGGCTGCGTGACCATCGAGCCACAGCCTGTCCGCGCCGCCGCCGCCGATGTAGTTGTCCGCCCCCACGCCAGGGTCATTACCTGAGCCGATGCAGTTGGAGCAGTGCTCGAGGCCGTCGTCGCCGGTGCCCCCGTCCACGTTGTCGTTCTCACTCCCGCCGTTCAGCTGGTCGGCGCCACCCTCGCCCAGCACCTGGTCATTGCCGCCGTAGCCGAACAGGCGGTCGTCCCCCTCGCCGCCGTTGAGGAGGTCGTTGCCGGGACTCGCGTAGACACTGTCGTTGCCGCCCCCGGCGTTGAACGTGAAGGCCTGAGAGCCCGCGGTCAGAACGTCGGCCCCCGCCCCGGAGTTGATGATCGCCGGTCCCGTGAGAACGTCACCGCAGTCCCCGCTGAGGTTGACCGTGTTGGCACCCTCGCCGAGATTTAGCGCGTAGGCGTTGAAGCAGTCGAATCCCTGGCTGACGAAGGTGACGTCGTCGTCCCCAGAGCCGAGGTTGACCTGCAGGTTGCCGCTGCCCGGGCAAATGACCTTTGTGGCGCCGTCGCTGACGCAGGTGGTCGTCGTGATCCCCTGGATGTCGTAGACCTCATCTGCGCCCGCGTTGAACCTGAACTGCAGCTCGTGGTTGAGATTGTCTCCGCCGGTCACGACGAGCGTGCCGCTGTCGATGTTCACAGTGGTCGCGTGCGCGCTCACGGCGCTGACCAGCAGCATCGTGATTGCCAGCACGAGTGAATACCGGCCCAGCCTCGGGCGTGCATGCGACATCTATGGCTCCCAACGGGTCAGATAAGGCTCCCTCGTAGAGGGGCCACCGGTCAGGAGACGAAAGGCAGCGAGAGGTTAGGCCAGCGCGCTCAGCTCCCTGCCGTCCACCCTACCCGGTTTTTCCCCTTTTGGGAACCTGTTCTCGATGGCGGAGCTCGAGCTCAAACGGACCGGCGGCGACCGGCGCGGCCTGCGCCGTGGCGGCTCGCTTCGTGGGCGGGCCGCGAGCTCGAGCTGCGCCCGGCCAGCCGTTGGCGTGAGCGCTACGCCCTTGCCGACGGCGAGCGCGAGCTTGCCGTGTTCGACGGAAGGGGCTGGGGGCGCCGGCCCGTGGGCGTGAGCGTGGACGACCCGGGTGCGCTGGAGCCGGGGCTCGTGCTGTTCGCCGCCTTCGTGGTCCGCGGACTCGCCGAGGACGCGGGCGCGGCAGCGGAGGCGCGACGGCCGCCGGCTCCTGACGGACCGTCACTCGATCGCGAAGCGCTCGAAGAACCAGGCGTCGTCATAGCGCCGCTCCGCCTGGATCGCCGCTCGCCTGCGGTATGTGTCGCCCGCCGCGAGCAGCGCCATCGCGCGCGCCGCGCCGGCGTGGATGCGGTAATGGTCGAGCACTCTCTCCAGGCGCTCACCGTCCAGGTGCACGAACGCCAGGCGGAGGAAGTTGTGCACGATCAGCGCTTCGTCGACCTCATACGGAAACGCGTCTCTGAACTCGTGCGCCACCGCGATCGTCGGGATGACGAGGCACGAGTAGCCGAGCATCCAGAGACGGGCACAGAGCTCGCTGTCGGATCCGCCCCAGCCGATGAGGCCGGCGTCGAAGCCGCCGCACGCCTCGAACAGGCTCCTGCGCATGGCCAGGAAGGCGCCACCCAGCAGCGGCGCCTCGTGAGGGTCGGTGCCCTGAAAGCCGAGCCAGTCGAGGTACAGGTCGGGTAGACGCCATGTGGCCCCGTATCCCTGGACCCGAGGCTCGTCGGAGGCCGCCATCGCGGGCCCGACCGCGCCGACCCTCGGATCCGAGAGCGCCTCCGCGAACGGCTGGAACCAGCCCGGCTCGGGGTCGATGTGCGCGTCGCAGAACACCACGATCTCGCCACGAGCCGCCTCGGCCCCGAGGTTGCGCGCCACCGCGGGACCGACGTGGGCATCGGGTCGCACCACCCGCACCAGGGGGTAGCGCGCGGCGAGGAAGTCGGCGCTTCCGTCGCTCGAGCCGTCGTCCACCACGACGATCTCGCCATCGGCAGGCATCGTCGCCAGCAGGCCGTGCACCGTGCGCCGAAGGTTCGTGCCCTCCTCGCGGGAGGGCACGACTGCCGAGACGCTAGGTGACATCGAACGCGAACGTCGGCTTCCCCGCCGGGTCGCTGTCCTGGACCAGCACGTACTCGCCACCGCCAAGCGGTTCGTCGAGCGTAATCCGGAGGCGGTTGCCCGGCAGCCACTCAGGTGCGCCGGAGATGACCCGTCCGCTGGCCTTGTCGACGAGTCGCAGCGAGTCGGCGAACGCGATCGCCTCGTCGTCGACTAGCGGCTCGCGCAACCTCCATCTCGATCACCGCGGGCGCGTCGGCCACCGCGATGTTGGGCCGCTCCTCTCCGGAGTCCACGACCGTGATGCTCTCCCCGCCCGTCCTCGAGATCTCGACCAAGGTCAGCGGCAGCACGCTTTCGAGCGGACCGAACACCGGCGGTCGGCGGGTCGGAAGGCCGGTGGGCACCGGCCGGAACGTGGGGCGCGTCGGCAGGATCGTCGGCCTCAGTGTCGCTGTCGGGAGCAGCGTCGGGAAAACGGTCGGGGGAACCGACGGGCGACCCGTGGGAGGTGGCATGGTGAGGAATGCCCAGCTCTCGAAGTCCCCGCCCGGATGCCCGTCGCCGCAGCGTTCGAGCTTGCTGAGGGCACCCACTCCCGGGGTTCCGGGAGGTGGGGGCGTCCCGGGAGTCGCGGCCACGCCCGTCCAGTAGGCGTCTCCGTCGAGGTGATCGCCGTCCGTCGCGAAGATCCCGTGGGCCTTCAGGGCGATCCGGATCCGCACCCCGCTGGCCGTGTGGAACTTGTCCTTGTACTGAGCCAGCCAGTTTCTCAGCGTCAGCACCGTCACCTGGGGCTGTGGTTTGAAGGTCCAGCGTGTGTTGCTCGCGGCCGACGTGAGCCTTCCCGGGAGGATGTGCGAGCGGAACCCGACGTGGTTGCCCGCCGCGTCGACCTCCGCCAGCTCCGCCGTCACGACGAACAGCTCTGGCCTGCTGAGCGAGAAGGCGCTCATCTTCCGGGAGAACTGCACCTCCAGGCCCTCGTTCAGCTGGTTGAGGCTGAGTGGGCTGTCGTTCGCCCAGTTGATCGCCTTCACGAAGGGGAAGTTTCCGTGCTCGATGGGCGACTCTGCGAGCCCCCTGAAGATGACGGCCAGCGACTCGTCTTGGCCGAGCGCCGGGTCGAGCGTGGCCGTGGCGGTGTAGACGCCCTCGTCGTCACCAAGCTGCAGCTCGCAGCGGGCGTTCCCGTGCGCGTCCGAGTTGACCGTGATGGCCCCGGCGTTGAAGGCGCCGCCGGGCTCGCGCACCTGGGCGCCGCCGCTGGGAGTGAAAACCACCTTGACGCCAGCCACTGGCCGGCCATCGCCGTCCTCGACTCCGACGGTGAGCGGAGGGTCGGTGAGGGTGTCCCCCGGCCGCCCTTCGCGGCCGTCACCGGTCACATAGCGCAGCGCGAGGTAATGCGGGCGCGCGCGGAAGACGAGCCGGAGCGCACTGTCCTGTCCGACCGATCCCGGCGCCGGGCCCAGCCCGTCCAGAGTCGCGGTGACCTCCTGCTCGGCGTCCGGGTCGGGTCCGAGCATCCAGACAGCGGCAGCCTCGCCGGATGGCCCGGTCTTCGTGTTGAAGCTGCCGGTTGTCGGATCGGCTCCGGGCTTGCCGACGAAGCCTCCGCCGGCGGCGACCTTGAACGTGAGCTTCGCATCCACCACGGGACGGCCGCCCGCGTCCTCGACCCCGACCTGGAGCGGCGCGGGGAGCAGCCGACCCGCGCGACCGTTCTGGCCGTCGCCCGACAGGTAGCGAAGCGACAGGTAGTACGACGTGGCGCGGAAGATGACGGGCCCGGACTTGTTCTGGGGGCTCGGCGTGGTCTTCAGTGCGGCGGTGACCTCGCCGAGCACGTCCGGATCGGGCCCGAGGCGCCACCTGCAGCGCGCCAGACCGTCGGGGCCCGTGGGGCGTGTGAGGGTCGAGGTCGCACCCGGGTCGAGCGATCCGCCACCGGTTGCCGTGAACACAACCTCGTAGCCCTCGACCGGCCGGCCGAGACCGTCCTCTACGCCGACGACCAGCTCGCCTGGCAGCAGCGTGCTGGGCCGTCCCTCCTGGCCGTCGCCGGCCACGTAGCGGAGCACGCGCTGCGAGAGCAGGTCCACGAGCGACACGAAGGGCGGCCGGCAGTCGTGAATGGCGTTCGGCTTCATGCCGGTCGGGGCCCATTCGACGATCGCGAGAGGACAGAAGTGGTGGTCGACGTTGCGCGGCGGCGCCTCGGTGAGAACGTCCACCCGTCCGGTATTCGCGCGGGCCGCGAATGCCCAGTAGTCACCTGCCTTGAAGTCGCCGCCGCTGAAGCTGATCTCCACGCCGTTCTCGAGGGCGTTCCAGCCCGAGGCCATCTTCACGACGCCCTTGGTGTTCGCGTCCCCGTTCTCGTCCCAGCGCCGCACGCGCGCGTGCCGAGCTCACCTCGAAGGGGTTCGGGTTCGTTGGAAGCGGTGGCTTGATCTGGATCGAGCGCTCGCCGGGGTCGACGTCGGCCACGCACACGAGCGTGCCGGTGCCGCCCTCGAGCTCCGTCTGGTCGTCGAGAACCTCGATCCAGTCGTCCTTGGCGAGGCGAAGCACGTCGTCGTCGCCGAGGCCGCTGAGCCAGATCCGGTCGGGGGCCGTGTCGTCGAAGCGCGCCACCGGGAACGCGACGGCTCCGTTGTAGCGCGACCACTTGAACGTGGCGTTGCCGCCCACATTGCCGCCGTCGTGGACCTCGACCCGGTAGAGGCGGTTCTCGAGGGCTGTGTAGCCGCCACCGGGCGGCACAAGGCAGAGATTCTCGGCGTCGGAACCGGGAGTGGCACGCGAGCTGAGACGGCCGCCTCCCGCCGCCGGGACCAGCGCGTCAATGTCCTTGCAGCTCGTCTTGCCAGGGGCGATCCGCACCTGGCACATCGTCTGGATGCGCGTGGCGGTGTCGGGGCCCAGCAGGGCCTCCTCGCGGATCTCCGGGTCCTCCACCGCCGTCACGTGGCGCTGCCAGACGTCGAGGTAGACGAGGTCGGTGCGGTTGGCAACGGGCGGGGGCGGGTCTCGGCAGCTCCGGCTGGGTCATGTAGGTGAGCGCGCGCCGTGCGGTCGGGTTCTTGTCCACCGGGCCGAACTTCGATGGGGACGCCGTGAGCGTGACGCTCGCTTCCTTGACGTTCGTGACCCGGAACAGCTTCGGCGTCTCGCCGGTGGCATCCAGCTCCAGCCAGTCGCCTTCCACGACCGCTCGGCCGTCCAGGATGGCGCTCGGCAGCTCGATCTTGTTCGCAGACGGGAAGCCGACGATCGGCAGCCGCTCCGGCTGGAGCTCACAGAGCAGCCCGCCGACGTAGATGCGGCCGTTCGTGAGGCGGAAGTCGGCAGTGCCGGCGTCCAGCGCCTCGACGGCGAAGCCGCCGCCGTTCTCCGGAGCCCCGCGCACGCCGATGACGTCCCTCGCCTCGGTGCGTTCGAGGTGCTCGGTGATCTCCTCGAGCTCGTTCCAGTCGGAATCGAGCTGTACGCGGCCCTGCTGGAGCCGCACGGAGGTGAACCGCTTTCGCGGCCTGAACGTGAAGCGGGTGTAGTCGGCTTTCATCGTTCCTCCCCGATCACGTGACGTGGATGACGCCGGGTTCGAGGCCGAAGGGCATGTATTCCTCGAGACGCAGACGCAGGTTGGCCTCGCGCTGCGGCTGTTCCAGCTGATTGAAGGCGCCCATCTCGCCGCCGTCCGCCGCGCCGGTCCTGATCTGACGCGGACATGTCGAAGCGAGCTGCCCGTACCCGGGCTCGGCGTAGTGGATTGAGGTGAAGGCGGGGTGCAGGCGCCGCAGGATGTGCTCGAGCTCGCGCTTCGGCGGGTTGTTCTCGAGCGCGAGGTCCGGCCAGCAGCGGTAGCGCCGCGGGGTCAGCGAGTCCGGCGGGACGTAGCTGAAGCGAACGCACCCCGCCTGCCTCCGCTGCGAGGTCACCTTGTCCACGAAGATCGTCTCCGACCCGAGCCGCAGCTCGCGCACCGTGACGGTGCCGAAGACCGTGACGCGCTCCAGAGTCGTCGTGGGCCCGAAGCTCCCGGTGCCCTGCGTCGGCCCGATCGCCTCGACTCCGGCCTTGGCCGAGTCGATGATGCTGTCGGTGACGATCAGTCCCCGCGTCGCCGCCGGCACGCGCAGCGCTCCGACGATGCTCGAGTCGACCACCACCTGCATCGAGTCGTTGTCCTTGGCCACGACGACGCTCTCCGCCCCGGCGGGCACCAGCGTGGAATGCGAGATCCGCAGTTCGCGCAGGGAGCCGGGGCCCACGAGCACCGGGCCTTCCACCAGCAGGCCGCTGAGTGTCAGCGACGCGTCGCGAGTCTCCGCGGCGGCGGGCCCGCCGTAGCTCACGTCGAGCCCTGCGGGCAGGACCAGGTGTGGCCGCACCCCGTCGTGCGCCTGGATCGTGAGCGTTCCTCGGTCGGCCACGCTCAGCTCGATGGCCTCGTCGTAGGTTGCGCTGTCGAGGATGGTGATCGTGCCGCTCGGACGCCCCTCGGACTCCCACTTGAGCACGGCGGCGGCGACGCTGTCGAAGTCGGCGTTGCCCGTCTGCCGCACGGTCTTGGTCCAGAGGCTGGGGCCGCTCACGATCTCGCGTGTGTAGGGCCCGCCGCCGATGTCGGCGCTGAACCCGTAGGTGTACGAGACGCGCACATCGGCGGGCACGTCGGCCTCGTTGAAGGCGAGGCGTCCGAGCCGGACATCGATGGCGACCTCGCCCACGGCGGGCAGGGACGCCGCGTTCTCCCACTTCGAGAGGTTTCGCGCCACCACCTTCTCGGGCGGCACCAGGGTCGAGGCCGCGGCCGCCTTCCCGCGATAAACGGCCACGCTGCGGGATCTCGTTGCGTCCGACCCCGTGCTCACGTGGCCGTAGTAGTCGCGCAGCTGCCGGTGGAACGCGATGCGCCTGATCGGAGCCGGCACGTGGACCTCCTCGGCCAGCTCGGTCTCGGCAGCCTCGCGCGCCGCACTGGTGAAGAGCTGGGTCTGGAGGCCGAGCGGATTGAAATGGAAGAGATGCGGCTTCGGCCCCGTGCGCGGCTTCACCCCGACGAGCGGGTAGCCCCCGAGCCGCCAGAGGAAGAAGCCGAGCCTCCGCAGCGCCGGCCAGCCCTCGCGGCGCGCGACGGGCCGGATGTCCACGCTGTGCGACGTCACGTCGAAGGGCCCGTCCACCAGCTCGGCGGTTTCCGGGTCGCGGACGCTCGCCGTCCCGACCAGGCCGCGTGGCCGCGGCGGGCGCGGCTCAGGCAGCGGATGGAAGCGCAGGTGGTTGAGGTTCTGAGTCCAGTTCGCGAGCTCGAAGAACGGCACGGCGTGTGCCCGCCACAGGGTCACGTCCCTGGCGAGCTCCTCGAGCATCGGAAGCGTGCCCTTGCGCCGCCGGTAGTAGATCGTCTTCGCCACGTCGGCTCGCGGCCGGCGTATGCGTCCCGGGAGCAGGTTGTTCCCGACGAGATCGCCGATGTAGGGGATCACCCAGTCGGCGCAGGTCTCGATGAAGAAGTCGTCCCAGAGGTCGTCGATGTTGCCCTTGACGAGGCCGGCCTGTTCGCCGATCACCTCGAGCAGCGACGCGAGCGGGCGCCTGCGGGCCTCGTCGTGGATCCGGTAGACCACCGGCAGGAGCGACTCGATGTCGAGGTCCGTGCGTGTCGGCTCTAGCAGCGCCACGGTCGCCTCCTCATTCGTCTCTCACCTGGGCGTCCTCGGGCTCTGCGATCACCGTCAGCTCCGGTGCGCGCACGAGCAGGTGGGGCTGCAGGTGGTCGGGCCGCTCGACCCCACCCTCGACGCGGAACCTGCCGCCGCGCTCGCGCACGAAGCGCGCGTACTCCTCGTCGCTGCCGAACGGCTTGAAGCGGAGCACGTCCACATCCGCCGAGACAACGCCCGGCACGTCCTGGAGCGCGCGATACACGTCGCTGAGGTGCACCGCCCGCCCGAAGTCCAGGTTCTCGAACGAGAGGTACGCACCGAGTGCCGCGCGCGCGGCAGGACGGACGTCCCGCGCGAGGTAGTCGGGGTGCACCCGCACGACGGCCTCGACCTCCACGGGGACCGGGACATGGGGGCGGACGACGAGCTTCCGGTTCGGGTCGCGGCGGGCATTCAGCCTGCCAACGAGGCCGCCGAGGGCGTCCCCGATGATCGAGACGCCCTCCTCGCCCGCAACCGTGAGATGAACGGCCTGGCCCTCGCCGTCCCACTCCCAGGTGGCGCGCGCCTTCGCCACGCCCGCCGCCTCGCGCGCGGCGTCCTCGAAGTCGCGCAGCGAGACGATGCGACCGAACGTCCGCACGGTGTTGGGCACGTTCTGCCGGGTCATCTCCGGGGGCTCGGGGTCGACTCCGATGCCGGTCGCCGTCGGATTGTGCGCCGCCCGTACGCCAACCGGGCGGTCGAGCAGGGTGCGCAGGGCGCCCGCGCTGACGTTGCCGGCACGGCCGATTCCGTGCCGGTAGGTGGCCAGCACGTTGTTCCTGCCCGTGGGCAGGCGCGCGCCCGTGACTCCATCGCCGAACTGCACGGTGCTCTCAGCGTCCGCATTGGCCCGCACCGTGTAGACCCGGTCCTCGGGCCCGCGGCCGTAGAAGCTCGGCACCTCGTGCCAGAGCACGCCGTCCACGCGGATCTCGAGCTCCGCGCTCACGTCCTCCGCGCCACCCGGCTTGGGCAGGTAGGTGAGCCTCGGCTTCGAGAGCCCGAAGGACTGGAACTCGCGCGAGGCGTCGCCGTTGCCGAGCACCTCGTCCCTCACCGTCTCGCCATGTGTCGCGCGCGCGAGGTTCGCGTACAGGCGCACCGTCTCGAGCTGGTAGGGCACGGACAGTGGCGTCGCGAGCGTCACGAGGGTGTGGGGCGGGTCTCCGAGCACCTCGGAGTGCCAGACCACGACTCCCTCGACCTGCTCCTCCTCGCCTCCCACGGGAACACCCACCAACAGCATCCGGCGCTCCTGCGCGAGCTCCGGGAAGGCGCCGTCGAGTTCGAGCTGGGTGCCGGCCGCCTCCTCGAGCAGCTCGAGGCGCTCGAGCCGCTCGGCCTGGGTCAGCACAGAGGTGCCCCTCAGCGGGAAGATGTCGATGTGCTCGGGTGGCTCACCGCGCTTGGGCACGTCGAGGTCGAGGCGCGTGACCGCTGCGCTCATGGCGTAGGCGGTTCGCACCGTGGGCTCCGCACGGGTGATCTCGTAGACCTCGTTGTAGCCGCGTCCGAACGTGCGACCGTCGACCTCGACCGGCTCCGGCGTCATGAGCACGGCCCAGTCGCCGGCCACCAGGTCCGGGTAGACGTCGTCGAGGAAGAGGCGCTCCGGGTGCGCGGCGTCGTGCGGCAGGTGAGCGCTCGCCCAGGAATGCTCGAAGACCGCGTTCGTCTCCTTGAGCTCGGCCGGGATCAGCGCGTAGTCCGGCGCGTTGTAGCCGAAGGGCCACGCCTGGAGTCGCATCACGTACAGCTGCTGCTCCTCGCTGGACGGTGCAACCTGGCGGAATCGCGATCCGAGCCGCGGCGACATCTCGATCTGGAGCAGCCCATGCTCGGGGTCCGGCTCGACCCGGATCACACGGCGGATGTCCCAGCGCTCGCTGCCGGCGTCCTCCCGGACCTCCGCCCCGATCACGAGCACGTGATCACCCACCTCGACCCCGGCGCCCACGTCGCGCACGTAGGCCAGCGAGTCGTTCTTGCGGAGCGGTTGCGCGGGCGTGCGGACGGCGCGCAGCCGCATCTCGTTCAGCCCGCTCGCGGCATTCACGGTCTCGGAGGTCTCGAACTTCTGCGGCTTCTGCTCGCGCGTCTCGGGAACGCTCTGGACGCGCAGGTGCGCCGGCAGCTCCACGTGCTTGTCGGGGTCGAGGCTGAACGCCAGCTCGGCCATCGCCGAGACGCCCGGGGCCGGCCGGTAGTCGAGCATGCGAGCGAGATGCACGAGCGAGTCGGGCGACTGGGCCGTGCGGAGGAATGCCTCGTTCGCGATCCGCTCCTGGTAGAAGGTCAGGATGTCGGCGATGTACGCCCACATCTCGAGCAGGGCGATCCCGTAGTCCTCGCTCGAGCGCGCCGTCCACGTGCGCAGCTCGGGACGGCTTGACACCTTGGCGAGCATCTCCGCGCGGAACGTTCCGTAGGTGCCGATCCGGTAGCCGACCGAGCTGAGCGCCGGCCGGTTGTCGATCCGAGGTCGCTCGGGCCGCGGGTCGCAGCATCCGCAGGTGTCGAGCACGCGCTCGCTCACTTGCCGCCCACCATCTTCAGCCGAAGCAGACCCCGCTCCGGGAAGTTCGGGTCGTTGTCGAGGCGCACGACCTCGGTTCGCTCAACCCCGAGCACGCCGGTCTCGAGCTCGTCCGCGGCCACCTTCGCGTAGCGCTTGAAGACCGTCACGACGCTGGAGTCCACGCCCTCGATCCGCTCGAGCGCCGCGTACAGGACGCTCAGGTAGAGCGGCTGACCGAAGGTGAAGTTGTCCGGCCGGAAGAACCCCGTGCGCGCGTTCAGGGTGTCCGTCACGGCCTGCTCCACGTCCGCCCGGAAGTGCTCCGGGGCCACGCAGATGGTGATCTCGATCTCGAGCGGCACGAACGTCGGCGGTTCGATCTCGAGGTCGTAGCCCGCCTGCGTGTGCGCGTAGATCCAGTTGCCGACGCGCCGCTCGAGGTCCTCCGAGAGGTCGGCCTGCGCCTTTGGGTCGATGGCGACGTAGACCGTGTGCCAGCTGCCCGTCCAGCGGAAGGACGCCACCGCGCGGGAGACGTCTGGATGGCGCTCGGCAATGCGCGCGTAGTCCTCGGCCGTGACCGCCCGGTGCTGAACGGCTCGGAAGGCCGCGGGGGCGAGCTGCTTCACCCGCTCGCTCGACTCGGGGTCGACGCCGCCCGACGCGGGCATCGGGTTGCGGACGGTGGCCACGTCGGCCCAGCCCGTGACGTTGCCCGGGTCGATCACATGGGCGAGCGCCTCCGCGCCGATGTTTCCGGCACGCCCGACCCCGACCCGGTAGGTGGTCTCGATGAACGAGTCGTCCGGGGGCTCGCGCCCGAACCCGCGACTCCCGAAGCGCACGCTGGCGCGCCCGTCGTTCTCGGTCTCGACCACGAAGTGATGCTGGAGCGACTGGCTCTCGAGCAGGTTGGGCACGGGATGCCAGTCGGCGAGGACGTCGCCGAGCGTGTGGACCTCGAGCGCCACCTGCGGGTCCACCTCGTGGCCCTCGTCCGCCAGGATCGAGGTGGCACTGGGCGGCAGGCCACGCTCCTCGCGAGGCGCGATGCGTCCGCTCACGGGGCCGTGGCGGAGCGGGAACCGGTACGACGGGCGCGCCACGATCGTCGTCGAACCGATGTCCGAGGGGGGCGGGTAGGTCTCGGAGAGCGTCTGGCCGTGGTCCGCGAGCACGATGTTCCCGCGCGCGACCGACACCGGATCCTTCGCCCCGGCCGCGGGAGTGGCCACGCACAGCGGGAAGTGCAGGGCGTCTCGCTCGTTCCACGTCACACGCGTGTACTGGACGCCGCGCAGCTGGTCGGTTGCGGTGGGCGCCACGTCCACGAGCCGCACGACCCCGCGGTGGGCAGGGTCGGCGTCCTGGACGAGGCCGTTCTCGGGACTGCGCACCTCCTCGAAGAGCAGGAAATCGCCAGCCCGGAGGTACTCATGGAGGTCTCCCACGAGGTCCGCGGTCGTCGCGCCGCGGGGGATGCAGCAGTCGCGGTTGCCCCAGGTGTGCAACTTGATCTCGTTCAGCTCCGATCGGAGTCGGGCGTCCTCGAAGGTCTCGAAGACCGCGCTCGCCTTCTCGAGCGCCTGCGTCTTCAGCCGCGCGGGAAGACGTGGTGGATGTGGCGGCGCGTCCGCGTCGAGCGGGTCGTCGATGCGCGTGAGGATCTGCGTTCCCTTCGGCAGAACCCCGTGGGTCCCGGCCACCACGCGCATCTCCACGAAGGCGCGTGCGCTCATGCCGTCGTGCATCCGGTAGTCGATCAGCAGGGCGTGCCGGCGGACCGAGGACCGGCGGCGGGCGGTCTCGAGGAACTCCTCGTTCGCCACGGCGTCCTGGTAGTAGCTCAGCTGATCGCCCACGTACGCGAGCAGCTCCAGGAGCGTGACGCCCAGGTCCGCCTCGTGGCGGTCGGTCCACTGGGGGATACGGGAGGGCACGAGGTCCAGAAGCGCCTGGCGGAAGCTCGCGTAGTCCTTGGCGAGGTAGTCGATCAGCGGCTCGGGGACATCCTCGGGCGGGCACTCGTGGTCGGGCCGGCAGTCGAAGCGGCTCGGGCAGCCCGCCTTGAAGGTGAAGTCCACGCGCGCGTATGGCGGGTCGAGCATGGGGTTCTGGATATGGAGCGTGTAAGTGGAGAAGTCGCCGGGCTCGCTCACATCCACGCGCAGGTGATCGCCCTCCTTCGTCACCGCCGTCACGCGGATCTTCCGGATCCGCTCTCCGCCGGTCACGCGGACGGCGGCGGTGTCCCCGTGGAGCTGGTTCAGCAGCGCGGGAAGCGTGCTGGGGCTGGTCGGGTCGGCCTTGTCTATGAAGAAGACGCGCAGCACGCGCTGGTTCGTGGAGCCGGTCGTGGTCGCCACCTCGAGGAAGTCGATCCCATGCCGGTTCTTGTCGCGGCGGAGCTGCTCGCGGCGGGTGTCGTCGCCGCAGCGCAGGTCCTGGTGGGCGAACGTTGTGTCCATCACAAGGACCCCGGTGCCGCGAAGCGGTCCTCGCGGCGGCTTCCGTCATCGAGGCGCGTGTAGACCACGTCCACGTGAAGCTGCTCGTCCTCGTTCGCGACACGGACCTTCTCCACGTCCACCACGTCCGCGAGCCAGCGCTGCAGGGCGGCGAGCACGGTGAACTGGGTCGCGGTCGCGAGGATGTCGCTGTTCGGCATGAACACGAGCTGAAGCAGCCCGCAGCCGAAGTCCGGGCGGTTGACCCGCTCGCCCGGGTTCGTGAACAGGACCTGGTGGATCATGTCGCGCACGTGATCGTCGGTCCCGGTTGTGGCGGCACGGCCGCGCACGTCGAACGCGAACGGGAAGTCGAGGTGCTCGCTCATGGCGATGGCTTCACCCCGATCGTGGGAAAGCCGGAGGCCGGGTGCGTGCCTGCCTGGGCCCGGAGCGCGGTGAAGGCCGCGTCGATCTCGGCGGCCATGCTGCCCGCCAAGCCGCTTCCGGGGGAGCCGCCGTAGAGCTGCGATCCCATCGCGCTACCCCACCTTCACCTTCTGCGAGAGCAGGCTGGGTGACGGGGACGGGAGCGGCGGGACAGGGGTCATCGGGGTGACCGGGAAGGGCCCGGCCTGCTGCCCCGGGTGCATGTGGTTCTGGTACATCTGGACGATCTGCTGGAGGTACTGCTTGAGCTCGTCGCCGAAGACCGCAGGGTGCGACGCGCCGTCCACCAGCTCGATCTTGGGCGCCTCGATGACGGCCTTGGTCGCCGCCTTGATCGTGACCTGGCCGGCCTGGACCTCGATCTTGAGGATGTTCTTGCCCTTCTCGTCGCTGACGGAGATGGTCTCTCCGTCGTCGTCCATCGAGACCATCAGGCCCTTCTCGGTGCGCACGATCTTGAGCGGCGGCGTCGCGGCCGTGCCGTCCTCGTTTGCCGGCAGCTGGTCGCTCGCCCACCAGCAGCCGCTCCAGATCGGCCGCGAGACGTCGCCCGACTCGAACTCGATCCACACGCCCGCGTCGGCCGGCGGCACCGCGAACGAGCCGAGCCCGTCGCCCGCATAGGGAGCAGACGGGGAGCGCCCAGCCGGACTCCACGTCGCCGAGCACCTCGGGCACACGCGCGCGCAGACGCCCCAGGTTGCTCGGGTCCTCGTTGTCGGTGACCACTCCGCGGTACTTGCCGTAGTGAGGTGTCATGCCGCCTGGTCCTCCGAGAAGCTCTCCTGGCCCGTCAGCCCGACGCCGTTGCGGCGCAGGGAGAAGCGCTGCGTGTAGCCCTGCGGCGTGAAGGTGTGGAGGACGCGGTCGACGTAGTAGCTGCCGCTGAACCGGCGCCCGGCGCCGCGCACCAGCACGGGCCGCTTCGCTCGGAGCACGCCGCCGTAGGCCACGGTGTTCAGCTCGCCGTCGGCTGTGATCGCGAACGAGGACCTGTCCACCACCGCCTGCGCGTAGGTCTGGAGCTCGCCCGCCTGAGCCAGCCCGGTCTGGGCCAGCAGCACCTTGCGCGGCTTGTCGGAGGAGCCCGCGGGCTCCTTGCCGAGGTCCTTGAGGGCGGCGCTCTCGATCTCCGCCGGCTGGTCGGACTGGTCGTCGATGTCGAGCCCGGTGACCTGGGCGGTCACGGGCTTCAGCATGTCGAAGCGCGCGCTGAACGAGTTGACGTTCGTGGCCTCGCCCAGGTTCACCGACAGCACGCCCTGTGAGGTCTCCTCCACACGCGGCGGATGGAAATGGCCGTTCACCGCGCCGCCCGCGGGGTCCAGCTCGACGAAGCACTCGTAGCCGTTGCGCTTGGCGAGCTGCTTGAGGAACTGGATGTCGCTGCCGCGCTGGATCGTGGTGTGCTTCACCTCGTCGCGTGACGGCTGGGTGTCCTCGACATCCGGCGTGAAGCCGTGGTCGCCGAAGATCGCCGAGGCGATGTCGCTGTCGGTCATGTTCGGCCACGGCTTGACCTTCTCCTCGAGCGTCATGAGCACCGTCGGGTCCATCGCGACGACGTTCAGGAACGACTTGCCGGGCTCGTTCGACAGCTCCGCCGAGGTTTCCACCACGTGCGCCTCGATGAGCGCTTCGGAGTTCGAGCTGCCGATCAGCGCATCCACCCGCAGCTTTTCCAGGCGAGCGAACGGGCTGTCGTCGAGAGTGGTCCAGCCGGCTCCGTCCTCGCTCACGCTCACGGCCACGCGCAGCCGCAGCATGTCCGCGAGGTCCGCGTGGTCCTCCACCTCGATCTGCTCGATCGCCGCGAGCAGGTCGGGGTCGGGCGGTTGGCCGTCGAGCAGGAGCTTGTAGGCGATCTCAGGCACGCGTGTCCTCCGGCGGCGGTATCCCGATCACCCGGCCGGGCTCGCTGACGAGCTCCTCCGGCCACATCGTCACGTTCGCGTCGCAGATGCGCCAGAACCGCTCGGCGTCGCGGTAGCGGTCGTATGCGATCCGGTCGAGCCTGTCGCCCTGCATCACCATGTGGCCCGACACGAAGTCGCTCTCGCGGATGAAGCGCGTGCCGATGTACGCCACCACTCGCCCGCGGCTGTCGGTGGTGTGGAGAACCGGGAGGCCCGTGTATCTGCTGCCCTTGAAGAACACGTCACGCCTTCCCGAGCGGAGGTAGCAGCCCCATGATCGGCTGCTCGTCGAAGCCGTGCCTGTACTGCGCCGCGAGCTTCTCCTTGGAGGAGTGGTACGCCTTGAACGCGTTGCGGCCCATGTCGCGCTTGAGGAACTCGATGTACGTGAGCACCCGCAGTCCGATGTCGACCTTCGCCTCGATCGGGTTGAGGTTCTGGTCGAAGGCCTCCTCGGCGACCGAGAAGCTCGTGAGCATGATCGGGACCACGCGCGACTTCCCCCAGACGAGCAGCGTGAGCGGCACGCGCGCCTGCGTCACCTGCACCGCGCCCTTGTCCGCGCGGTCGCTCGCGGCCTGGATCATGGAGCTCGGCGGGTACATGAGCAGCTCCAGCCGCGCGAGCGCCGGGTGCAGGCCGTCCCCGATGTCCTTGCGCATGTTGAGAGCGGTCTGGTACTGGTCGGTCGCGCTCAGAACCACGGACATCTGGATCGTCTCCACCGGCGGACCGACCACGCGCAGGATGTCCTCCTTCTGCGCACCCGCGTTGCCACCGCTCCCGCTCTTCGGCGGCGTGCGCGCCGCCAAGCTGCGCTTGACCTGATCCGGGTTGTACTGAAAGACGATCAGCTCCGGCGTCTCGTTCGGATCCTCCTTCGGATACAGGGCGATCGCACCCTTGAGGAGCTTCGGGGTGCGCGTGAACTCGGCGTGCTTCGCCACGCTAGACCCGGACCTCGGTCATTTCGAAGTAACGGCCGCCGAGCTGGGGCTTCAGCACCTGGAACTGGTCCCTGACGAGCTCCTCGTTTTCTTCGTCGAACCACGTGATCTCTTGGCGGTTGTGTCGGTTGCCCGCACTTGAGTTTGCGCCCTGATCGATCGGCCAAAAGTTCTCGAACTCGTCCGGCCCCCCGAACTCGAGATCGTTTACGTGGTCGATCTGCAGCCCATCCGCGATCGGGTCCCACCCGTAGTGGCGGAAGGTGGCGATGAGAGTTGCCGTCTTGCTCTCATCGCGGTCCGCCGGCACGTATTGGATGACCTTGCCGACGAAAGGCCAGTACTCGTCCGGCACGCCAATTGGAACCTCTCGCCCCGGCAGGATGCCGAGCGGGATGGTGGTCGGATCGTCTCGACGGTATGTCCCCATGCGCGGAAGCTCGATCTCCTCCGGATACATCTCTGGAGGCTTGTTCCACACGAGTGAGATCGCGTCGTCCTCCGTGAGTCCCGTCGGACCCTCTTCAGTCTCGCCCTCGACGGTGAACTCGCCGTCGGGGTTCATCGATGCCGAGACTTTCCAGTCCTCCCCAACGTGCTCGGCCTCGAGTTCGGTGAACGCGTATTCATCGCGAATCTCCTCGAGCTTCGGATCCAGTTCCTTCTTGGTGAACGGATCCGACTTGGACTGCTCCACCAGCCCCTTCAGCGCCTGCATCCCGCCCTGCCATCTCTCCGCCGTCTCGGGGTCCGGTGGCTTGCCGTCCGCCGCCGGGTCCTGCTGGCCCTGCGCGGCCTCGCCTTCTGCCGGCGCGCCCTGGGTGTCGACGGCGCCGGGCTCTGCGCTCGTTGCCTCCGCCCCCGCCGCGCCCTCGCCCTCCTTCCACTCGCCGGGCTTCTCCTCCTCGCCCTTGGATTCGGGCGCGACCTTGTCGTTCATCAGGTCGGTCATGAACTTCTGGGCGTTGAAGTCCACCTCTGTGAACTCGATCTCCGGGAGCTCGTCCGAGCCGATCACGTAGTCCACGTCGGCTCCGATCCCGAATGCGCCCGGGAGCGGGTAGTCGAGCTCGCCGATCGGCCAGGTCCACTTCTTGTCGGGCGCGGGTGACCACCAGGGGCTGTCGAGCTCGACGAACAGGTCGCCGCCCAGTCCGAGGAACGGCTGCGCGGCGAGCTCCATGTGACCCTTGATGAAGAACTGGCCCTCCTCGCCCTCGACCGGCGCGGCCAGCTCGCGGTAGCCGATCGTGGGCGTGGCCTCGACGTAGCCGCGGATCCCGGCGAGCGCCCAGACGCCCACGCCGGCCTTGATGTCGTGGTCGAGGACCTCGATGCCCGCGCCGCCCTCTCCGCGCAGCCGCAGTCCTGCGAACGCGGAGATGTTCAGCGTGGCCGAGATGCTGAAGCGGTCGAGGACGGCCGGGTCCGTCGAGTACGTGCCCTCGATGCGCATGTTGTAGAGCGTCCCGGGGCCGAACTTCGCGAGCGCGTCGATGCCGACGTTGGCGAACACGAAGATGTTCCCGACCACCGGCACGCCGTAGAGCGCGCGCGCCTCGAGCTTGAAGACCGGCTTGACGATGTCCTTCTGCGGGAAGATCTCGATCCGCAGCGGGGGTGCGATCTCGCCGACGACGGTCACGTTGCCGTCGCCGTCCACGATCACCGTCGCCTTGCCGGTCAGCCACGGCGTGAAGCGGAAGTCGAGGTCGCCCCAGCCCGCCATCGCCCGCGGGCCCGGCCGCGCGAGTGCCGGCTGGCCGGCGGGGGCCGTCGCCTCGGTCGCCGACACGATGATCTGGTCAGGCGGAAGCTTCTGCTTGGCGACGTTGCGGGCGGTCTCCTCGTCGGTCACCAGCAGCGTGACCTCGCCCGTCAGCTTCTTCGTCGAGTACTTGACGCGGCCCTTGATGTCGACGTATCCGTTCTCGAACGCCGCGATCAGGTTGCCGTTGAACTTCTCGATCTTGACCGGGAGCTCGACCTTGCCCTTCAGGCCGCCGGTCACGTCCCGCTCGATCTGGAGGTCGGCCTCGGCGACCTTCTTGACCTTGATGTGAGCGTGCGCTTTGAACGCGACGGCCTCGTTCTCGAGACCGAACGTGCCGCTCCCCTTCAGGAAGCCCCCGATGCGGAACGGGAAGTTGTCGACCCGCAGGATGAGGTTCCCGCCCTCGAGCTTGTTCGTGAAGCCCTTCCCGAACTTGAGGTCGGACAGCCCCGCCCAGCGCATGGCGTCGGGGTGCTCCTCGATGAAGTCGAGCAGCGCGTCACGCTTGGGCGCCTGTCGCTCGAGCGCGGCGAGCGACACGAAGCCCTCGACGTTGCCTTCCTTGATCCTGACCGCGAGCACCGGCTGCACACCGGTTCCGGCGAGTGGGGCCAGAGCGGGATGCACGAGCGGAATCGACGAGTAGCGCCCCCCGGCCGTCTCATAGGAGTCTTTGCGCTTCTGCACATTGATGAGACCGGCAGCGACGTTCCCGAAGCGTGCTCGCACCACGCCACCGCCCTTGCCGCGCTCGTCGAGGTAGGCGGCGACGGTTGCGGGAGGGGCGAACGTGGACGCTCCCTGGAGCATCACCTCCTCCGCCGGCACGCCGGGCGGAGCCGGCGGCGACTCGGCGCGCGCCTGCGGCGCCGGGACGGCGCCGGGCGTGGCGGGAGTGGGTGTGGTCACGGCCGCGGGGCCGGGCGCGGCTGCGGTCGAGGTGGCCGGAGCGGGTGCGGGTGGCGCTGGCGCCGTCGCTGTCTGCGCCTGGCGCGCGACCACGTCCGGCTTTCTCGCCACGCCGCCGGCGGGCCGCTGCTGGGCCACATGGGCGAGCTCGTGCGCGAGCAGCCTGCGTCCCTGGGTGGTGCGCGGGGCGTACTGCCCCGGGGCGAAGACCACATCCGAGCCGACCGTGTAGGCGTGCGCGCTGACGCTCCGTGCGGAGCGCGCCGCGGCCGCGTCGGTGTGCACGCGCACATCGCTCAGGTCGCGCCCGAGGCGCGGCTCGAAGAACGAGCGCTCGGAGCTCGGCAGGCCGACGCCACCGGAGCGCGCGGCCGAGATGCCGGCGCCGACGTCCGGCGTCACGGCAGGAGCAGCGGCTGAGCCGGAGCTCGAGTCGGCCCTGCGCTTCACGCCGAGCTTCTTCTCGTCGTCCTCCTCCTCCAGGGGAAGCGCCTCCGGCGTCGGCGACTCCATGCGCAGCACCTGGTCCGCCACCTCGTCCGCTTCCTCCTCGAGCTCGTCACCGGGCTCGCTCACGCTCAGCTTCGCCTGCACGCCGAACAGTGCGAGCAGCTGCTGGATTCCCTGATTCCCGATGCCGCGCTGCGCCTCGGTGAATGGGTCGCTGCTCGACGGAGGGTGACGCTCGTCGTGCGGCGGCGACGCGTCAATGTCGGCGGATGGCGCGTCGGGTGCGTGCATCAGCTCGGCCATCGTCAGCGCTCGAGCGTCCTGCAGTCGACGCCGTATCGGGCGAGCGCCTCGGGCCCGTTGTTCGCCTGGATCCACTCGCAATGGCGGCGCTCGCCCACCGCGGCACACGGGAGACCCGGGTTCAGGGCGCAGTTGTTCGGCCCGCAGGGCGGATAGCGCACGCAGCACGGGCACACCACGTCGTGCGCGTCGAGCACGCGCGTGAGCGCCGGACCGAAATGTGTGGGCCCCGGGTCGCGGTAGTAGTTGGCCATGATGTCGTTGACAAAGCCAGACTTGCTCCGGCCCTCGAGCAGGGGGAGGTTCCAGTACTGGTCGGAAAGCCCCAGCAGATGACCGGTCTCGTGCGCCACGTCCAGCGCGCTCTCGTCCTCGGCCCAGTCGCCGCTGCTGATCGCCATGTTCACGAAAGCGCGGAAGCCCGGCTCGCGCACGAGGACGGTGTTGCTCTCCGGCACGAACATCCACCAGCTCATGGCCGGGTGGGCCGTGACCGTCGCGACCACGCGCGCTTGGCAGCTTCCGGCACTGTTTCGGGAGCATGTGGTGGTGCCGCTCCAATATGAGTTGATCCAGCTCTGCCACTGGGCGGCAAGCGCGGGCGTCGCGCGCGGGCCGTACAGGCCGATCGCGAGCTCGATCACGACCGAGCAGCCCGACGTGCTGATGCGGTCGATCTTCTTGTCGACCGCGGCATGCCCCGCGTCCCGCTGCTGAACGACGTGCGTGAGCTCATGCGCGAGCAGGCGTGTGCCCTCGTCGCTGTCAGGATCGAACCGGCCCTCGCCGAAGACCACGCTGCGACCGACTGTGAAGGCCTCGGCGTCCACCGAGCGGGCCAGGTCGGCCGCGCCGGCATCGGTGTGCACCCGCACGTCCGAGAGGTCGGCATCGAGATGGCGCTCTATGGGATCCCGGACGTGCTCCGGCAGGGGTCTTCCCACCGTGCCGCCAGAAGCTGGCGGCGCCTGCCGTTCCGCACGCCGACTCCGCCGCCTCACGAGCCGCCTCCCAGCGACTCGACGACTCGCTGCGCGAGCTCGCGCGCGAGCGCCCGTTCGGTCTCGGGTGCCACCGGCAGCGGACGCGCGCGCACTCGCTCGCGATCCGAACCCTCAGGCGGTGGCTCGGCCTCCAGAAGCCGCGTGACCTCGGCGGCCACGAGCTCGCCCAACCGCTCGGCGCGCCCCGGTACCAGCGCGGGGTCGTCGACCACGATTCGCTCGATCTCCACGGCGATGCTCACCGGACCGCCTGGTGGTAGCGCCCGAACTCGGTCTTGGAGGTCGAGCGGTCGAGCTTCGCGTACTCGCGGCGTGCGGCGTGCATCACGTGCGGCATCGCGATCGGGACGTGCTCGCCCGCGGCGAGGAACGCCGCGTTCACCGCGATCGTCTTGATGTGGCCGCCGGACAGCTCGAGGCGCGCGAGGCCGGCGAAGTCGAGCTTGCCGAGCTCGGCGTCCTGCGGGAAGACCTTCTCCCAGATCCGTCGCCGGCTGGTCGCGTCGGGGAACGAGAAGTCCACGAGGAAGCGCAGGCGGCGCAGGAAGGCGCGGTCGAGGACGGCCTTGCGGTTCGTGGCCAGGATCGCGAGGCCGCGGTAGTCCTCCATGCGCTGAAGGAGGTAGTTCACCTCGATGTTGGCGTAGCGGTCGTGGCTGTCCTTCACCTCCGTGCGCTTGCCGAACAGCGCGTCCGCCTCGTCGAAGAACAGGATCGAGCCGCTCCGCTCGGCGGCGTCGAAGACCGAGCGCAGGTTCTTCTCGGTCTCGCCGACGTACTTGTCCATGAGCCCGGCGAGGTCCACGCGATAGAGGTCGAGCTCGAGCTCGCTGGCGAGTATCTCCGCGGCCATCGTCTTGCCCGTGCCGCTCGGACCACCGAACAGCGCCGTGATGCCGCGGCCACGTCCGAGCTGCCGGCTGAATCCCCAGCGGTCGTAGACCTGAGCGCGGTTCGCGACCTGTGCCGCGATCTCTCGCAGCTGGGCGAGCACGTCCTCCGGCAGCACGATGTCGTCCCAGCGCGCGGACGGCGTGAGGCGCTGTGCCAGATCGTCGAGGCTCCAGGCCGCCTGGTCGCGCCCGGCATCCCAGAGGTCCGAATCTCCCACGCCCTCCGGGCCTGTGCCGCGCAGGGCGGCACGCGCGCGCGCCGCTCCCACGGCGCCGACGATCGCGGCCGGGCCGAAGTGGAACTGCTGCGCCAGCGCCTCGGTCACCGGACGCGGCGAAACTCCCGCCGACGTCAGGGCGTCGTTCCAGAGCGACCGCTGCTCTCGGGTGCCGGGCGCCGGGACGGCCGCGGGGAGGTACCGCCTCGAGGCCAGCCGCCGCTCGGATCCGACGATCACGAACGGCCTCAGGCGGTCGATCAGATCCTCGAAGCTCGCGACCGCCGCCCGGTCGTGCGCGTCCGGAGGCTCGGCCACGTAGAAGGCGAGCCGGAGCAGCGCCGCTTCGCGCTGGAGAAGCCGGAGCACCTCCTCGCGCGCGGGCCCCGACGGCGGAATCTGCGCACTGTCGACGGCAAGCAGCTGAAGCCCGAGCCGCTCGCAGAGGCCACGTGCCACCGCCCGCTTCCCGCACCCGCGGCGGCCCGACGAGGTTCACGCCGGGGCGTCGCGCCGGGTTCCGCTCGAGCGCGCGCTCGAGGCGCTCCACCAGGTCGGTGTGCGCAGGCGATAGGGGTGCGGCGCTCACCGGCCGAACGAGCCCCGCCACCGATTCGTCGATGTGGTTCGTCCCGCAGGCGTACTCCACGAGCCGGGGCGGCAGACGCAGCGGCCGGGCTGCGAGCGCGGCGCCGGGATGCGGAGGGGGCTCCACCACGACGAGGCCAAAGCGCAGCAACGCCGACTGTGGGCCGAAGCTCGTCTCCGCCTTGGCCTCGCCCTGCCCGGCGAACAGCGCGACGGCCAGATGGGCGCACGGGTAGGTCCGCGCGTTGTCGTCCTGGACGTAGGCGTAGATTCGCTCGAAGGACGGGTCGAGCTCGGGCGCGAGGCAGAGGAGGATCACGTCCCGCTCGAAGCGCGACAGGCCGAAGAGGCTCGCCAGCAGCTCGACCGCAGGCGGAGCGCTGCCGTTGCCCTCGGCTCTCGCGTCCAGCTCCCGCTCGAGCGCGGCCAGCTCCTCGCCGATGGCCGCTGCCTCTGGGTCGTCGGCGTAGAAGCGGCGTTCGTCCGCGCGGCCGTCGGAGAAGAGCTGGTCGGCCTGGGTGTCGCTCACGAGGAGCCCGCGGTACTCCTGCAGGGGATCCTGGCGCCAGCGGCCCCGAAGCCAGAGCGCGCGCCGCTTGAGCAGCAGGCGCATCCTGCGCAGCTGCCCGTCGAGATAGGCGCCGTTTGCGGCCGCCCACGCGGCAAGTAGCTCGTCACGCATGTCCGTTGCGTTCATGTGACCTCCACCGTCCCGTCGTCGATGCTCTCGGCGCCGTTCACGCGCACTCGCAACGAGTAGGTGCCGGCGGCCACGCCGTTCGGGAGCCGGAAGGCGATCTCGTCCGGGCGCGAGGTGGTGTAGGCCGCCGAGGCCACCAGCCGGTCGCCGAGGATCGCCACCGACTCGCGGTCCGGCGCGAACAGCCGCGCGCCCGTTACGCGGAGCCGCTTCGGGCCGGTCTTGAACACCACGGTGTCCACATGCGGCACCAGTGCGAACACGGCCACGTTGGAGCCGGCGAGCGGCGTGGCCACACCGGGCGCGTCAACGCGGACCTGCACGGGCAGGGCGCCCGGCTGGAGCTCGGGATCGTCAGGCAGCACGAGGGCGAGCCGATCCTCCGCGGCGCTCGTGATCGCAGCGGTGGCGTCGAACGAACCAATCATCACGTGGGTTCGCTCGCCGCCCAGGCCCGAGCCGCGGATCACGAGCGTGTCTCCGATGCGGGCATACGCCTGCGGGCGCTCGTGATCCGGCGGATCGGTGGGTCGCCGCACGGCGAGCACCCGGATCCGGGGGCGGCGCATCGGCACGACCCCAACCCGCGGCCCGGCGGCGGGCAGTTCGCCAACCGGCCGGGCGGATCGCGCGGGGCGCCGGCTCTCGATCTGGACGACGGTGATCTTGTACGCGGCGGAGGCCCTGTAGGGCAGCGTCAGCGCAGTCCAGACCTTCGAGAGGTCCTCGAGCGACATCGGGTCGAGCGAGAGCTTCACGCGCTCGAACTCGCCCAGCAGCCCGCTGTCCAGGATCGGCTGCCCCGTCGGCGCGCGCACCGTTCGCAGGTCGTCGGTGACCACGGGGTAGTCGTGCAGCACCCGCATCGCGCTGCCCAGCAGGTGATGCGCGCGCGTCTCGTCGACGAAGTCGTCGTCGATCGCGGTGCTGCCATAGGCGGTGAGCAGGTAGTGAAGGTCCACGCTCAGCGGCGGATGGCCATAGCCGTTCGAGCTGGCGCGGCCCGGGAGCTCCTGGTTCTTGAGCTGGCCGTTCTCGGTGACCCTGTAGAGGAACAGGTTCACGCGCGCCTTCTCGGCCGTGCCGTCGCCGGCCTCCGAACGCGGCGGCCCCAACGTGAAGAGCACCGGGTCGGCGCCCGCGGGCAACTCCGCTCGATCCTTGAGGAGCGTGATCAGCGTCGAACTGACCGCGCCGATGCCGTGGAAGTCCGTCATAGCCGGTACGACCTCAGGGCGGCGTACCCGTCGAAGCCGCCATCCGGCGTGACCGTCGCCTGCGGCTC
Source organism: uncultured Thermoleophilaceae bacterium (assembly GCA_963774755.1). Lineage (GTDB taxonomy): Bacteria > Actinomycetota > Thermoleophilia > Solirubrobacterales > Thermoleophilaceae > JACVRW01. The sequence continues at coordinate 33,505 of CAVZGG010000025.1, forward strand.
CACCGGCGGCTCGGGTGCCGGCGCGCGCACCTCGACGGCGCCGATGCGGACCTCCACACGCGGACTGTCGGGCGCCCGCGCGGGCGGCGGCACGGGTGGGAAGCTCGGTGCGGGACGTGCGGCGATCGCGGAGACGGGGTCGGGGGCGTGCCGGCTGGTCACGGGCGCCGGGGCGGGATCAGGCGCTTCGGCGGGAGCGGGCCGGGCGACCGGCTCCGGGCCCTTGGCGGGCGTCGCGGCGGCGGGCGGGCTCGGCGGGCTTCGCGGCAGCGGGTGGCCGGGCTCGCGCGGGCGGGGCGGGCTCGGGCCTCGGCTCGAGGATCCTCGGCGCCTCGGCGGGAGCCGTGGGGCGTTCGGCCGGCTCGGGTGGGCGCGGCGCGGCCACGGCCGGTCGCAGCGGTTCCGTGGGCCGGGCGTCGCGCGGTTCGCGCGTGGGTGCGTGCAAGCTCGGGGTTGGGGCGGGCTCGACCGGCCCGGACCGGACGCTCGCCTCGGCGCTGCGCCGGCGGCGCGCCGGGGTCGGCGGAGGGCCCGGGCACCTCCCCGGGCGCCTGCGGCTCCGGGACGGCGGTGGCTCCGACAGCGGCTCCTGCGCGGGTTCGGCCCGGGCGGCGGGCCGCCCCCGCGGAGGCGGGGCCGGCTCCACTTCGGGCGTCGCCCGTGTGGCCGCGGGTCCCGCCTCGAGATCCGGAACGGGTGGCGGCTCTCGCGAGGACGCCGGGTGGTCGCGCCGGCGGACGCTCGGGCTCGATGATGGGGCTTGCCGGCTCGGGTTCGACCGGCTCCTCGGCGCGGGTAGAAGCCTCCGCAGGCGGCTCCGCGGACGGACGGCGCGGCGCGGGCGTCGCCGCGTCCAACACCGTCGCCCTGTCCAGCACCGTGATCGCGTCCGCCACCGCCTCTGGGTCAGCCGGCGGCGGGGCTGGCGGCACCGGGGCTGACTCTCGGCCCCGGCATCTCCACTGGTCCCGCGCTCGGCTCGAGCCGTCGGCGCCGGAGCACTCGCTTCGTGCGAAGCGGTGGGCGGCAAGGCCGCCGCCGGCGCCGAGGAATCCTCGTCGACCCGCAGCTCCGCGGGGCGCGGTATCTCCTGGTGCCCGCCCTCGTGGGCGAGCGCACCCGGGTCGGCGATCCCCGGCAGGGGGGCGCGAGGGCCCGGCTCGACGGGCAGGGCGACAGGCAGCCCGGCGCCCCGCGCGACGACGTTGTGGACGAAGTCGCCCATCACCCACCGTGCTGCACGGCGTCGCCCAGCAGCTCGAGGTAGCGACGTCGCTTGCCCGTGGGCATCGCCATGATCTCGGCCTCGCCCCAGTGGTATTGCAGGGCGAGCTGGTGGACCTCCTCGAGCAGCCTGTCCTGTTGCGCCGCCAGCTCGCGGAAGAGGTAGTCGCCCACGTCGAACAGCAGCCGGAAGTCGGTGTCGCACTCCGGACAGGTGAGCGACAGCACGAGCTCGGCCTGGGGATCTCCGTCGGCGAGCAGATCCGCAAGGGCGTCGCCAAGCTCCTCGGAGACCTCGGTGAGCGGCACGGGCTCGCCGTCACCGACCGATTGCACGCACCGCTCGAGCACGAGCCGGGCGGCGGCAGGTAGGTCGTCGGCCATCCGCACCGCCGCGAGCTGGTCCGCGCCGGTCGGCACGCGATAGCGGATCCTGTGTCGCGTGGCGCCCGCCTCGACGGTGGCCTCGCGCCAGTCGCCGTCGATCGGGTACGGGTCGACCAGCAGGTCGCGCACGCTCAGCTCGAGGTCCATGCGCTCGACGCAGTCCGGCGAGGGACACACAACGACGGCGTCGACCGTGTCCCCGAACGTGAGCCGGCGGATCTCAAGCAGCAGCGCCTCGCGATCGCCGAGCGTCAGCTCGAGGACGGTTTCTGGCGACGCCTCCTCCGGGCCGATGCGGCACACGCAGCGGGCCAGCAGCTCGGTCGTTCGCTCGGCAGGCAGAAGCCCCTCGGCGTGCGCGGCGAGGAACTCCTCCTCTGCGCCGCTGAGAGCGCGCAGCCGGACGTCCCGGGTCCACTCGCCGCCCACGCGCAGACCGTGCGGGAGGGTGAACGCAAGGCCTGCTGGCACGTCACACTTCCGGCTCGACGAACGAGGGCTCGGCCGGCTCCGGCACGTCGTAATCCCGCTCGATCCCTTCGTTTTCGAGCTTGATCGTCTGGATCGCGACGGCATTGGCGTTCGCATCCAGATCCGGCAGCGCCTGGAACTCGGACACCCAGCAGCGGAAGACGTTGTAGGTAAGGGCCACCTGCCCCGCCTCGTTGTAGACCACGATCTGGATGTCCTTGCGGAAGTCCTCGAGCGAGACCTCCGTGCCGGGACCCGCGTTGAAGTTCCAGACCTTGTTGGCCCAGACCTCGAAGTCCGTGTCGTGGGTGACTCCGCGCTCGAGCGTTATCGGCTCGTACTTCGTGCGCCCGGGCGACTTGTGCCCCGAGCTCGGGTCGCCGCCCTCGCGGTGCTCCACGACCTCGGTCGTCCGCTTGAGCGCGCTGACCTTGCTCACGCCGGCGACCTCGCGGCCGTCCCACTTCACCCGGAACTTGAAGTTCTTGTACGGGTCGAGGCGCTTGGCGTTGACAGTGAACTGAGCCATCTCTCGCTCCTCACGCCTGAATCTGTCCGGCGATTTGCTCGAACTGGATGATCACGAACTCCGCGGGTTTCAGCGGCGCAAATCCGACGACGATGTTCACGATTCCGCGGTCGATGTCGTTCTGCGTCGTGGTCTCCTTGTCGCACTTGACGAAGTACGCGTCGCGCGGTGACCGGCCCTGGAACGCACCCTGCCGGAACAGGCTCTGCATGAACGCGCCGAGGTTCAGCCGGATCTGTGACCAGAGCGGCTCGTCGTTGGGCTCGAAGACCGCCCACTGCGTGCCGCGGTAGAGGCTCTCCTCGAGAAACAGTGCGAGCCGCCGGACGGGGACGTACTTCCATTCGGACGCGAGCCGGTCGGCGCCGCGCAGGGTGCGCGCCCCCCAGATCACGTTGCCGATCACCGGCAGGCTGCGAATCACGTTCACTCCGAGCGGGTTGAGCTGGCCCTGCTCCCCGTCGGTCAGGGGGACGGTCAGCGCACGCACGCCACGCACGTTCACGTCGGTCCCGGCAGGCGCCTTCCAGACGCCGCGTGCCACATCCGTGCGCGCCATCGCGCCGGCCACGGCGGGGCCGGGCACGAAGTCCGCGAGGCGGTTCTCGGCGAGCGGGTCGGCGAACTTCAGCCGCGGGAAGTAGAGCGCCGCGTTCTCATCGCGCGTCAGCCCGAGGTCGTCGAACTTGTCGCGAGCGTCCGACACGCGATCCCAGTCCGCGGGCGGATCGACGATCAGCATTGCCCGGCGGCGCTTGCAGTACGGGAGCGCGGCTCCCCAGACCGACGGGTCGGTGTCGCCGCCCTGCTCAGGCGGCGGGATGCAGAGGAGGTTGAAGAGGTCGGCCTTCTCCAGCGCAAACAGGCCGGTCTTCTGCGACTCGCTGCCCAGGTACGCGTTGGCGTCCAGAACGTCGCCGTCGCTGCCGACGATGAAGGTCACGGGGCCCTGCTCGTCGGGGCGGTCCGTGGGGGCCGAGCCGTCGACTCGGATCAGGTTCGAGTCGCGCAGCACGTTCTCGACGAAGCGCGGATGGGTGGGGTCGATCGAGAGGTTGCGATGGGTCTCCGTCGCGACGATCTGTGGGTCCGCCGGCGGTGTGGCGGGCCGGACCTCCTCGACGGTCAGGTTGAAGCGGTCGGGATCGACCGGCTCCGTGTCATGGTCGACGGTCACCTGCAGATTGCCGCCCCACGCCCCGGGGTCGGCCGACTCGAGGTCCAGCGTGTCGGCGCCCGCCGAGAGCGACGCGGTGGAGAGGGTGGCGTTGCGGTGGATCCGGATGGCGAGGGCCTCGCCGCCCCCGTTCTGGAAGTACTGCTGGACGGCGTAGCTCATCGTGCTCGGCTGCCACAACCCACCGAAGCCCCGCTCGTAGTCCGCGAAGTTCTGGATCGTGATCGGCTCGTTGACGGGGCCACGCTGCGCGCGACCCACGAAGGCGGTGATGGCTGTGGCAACACCGACGATCGTGTGGACGCCGCTCGGGACCTCCTCGATGTAGACGCCGGGATACGTTGGCGTTACCGGCATTGCGGTTCCTTCCTTCGGGTCGAGGGGCGACGCTCGCGCACGGCTATGGCGTGGCGTCCCGGCCGACGAGGATCGAGATGGTGGCGTTGTCGCCGCCATCGTTGGTGAAGAAGAGGCTCTCGAGCGGATTGGCGCCCAAAAGCGAGATCGAGCCCTCGCCCACCATCAGCTGGACCGGCTGGTCGAGCGCAATCTCCGTTCCGGCTGCGTCGTTGACCTTGTAGAGCAGCTCCGACGGCGTCGGGAGCGGTGACGGGGTGTCGACGCGGATGGCCAGGAACTGCAACCCGCTGCCGTCGATCGTGACCTCGAGGTCCTGCTCGGCGGCCGGGATGACCACGTCGATCTTCTCGTAGGCCTCCACGTTGATGTTGGTCGCCTTGCTGAACGACGGCCCGTTCGCGACCTCGGCCTTGACTGTCCAGGTGATCACTGCCATCAGCTGCCTCCTCGTTGGTGCCGCGCTGCGGCGGGCGCGCGTCGCATGGATGTCACCTCGCCGCGGCAGCGCCGCGAACCGCGTCGAGGAGGGTGCTCGGCGATGCCTCGCCGAGCGGCACGGCGTACGGGCGCAGCTCGTACAGGAAGGCAGCGCGTCCGTTGCGTTCCAGGGTGAGGACCTTCGTTCGCGGCCTGCTGCTCATGAGCTCCAGGCAGTGAGAGGGGAGTCCCTCGCCCGCTGTCCCGAAGATCACCACGTCCGCGTCCCGGTCCTCTGCCACCTGCACGAGCTCGGCGTCGGCCGGGAACTCACCCACAAGCGCGATGTCGTTCGCGCTCGAGATGGTGTCTTTGATGATCTCGCGCGTCATTGGTGCCATGTCGATGAGGAGAACGCGGGTGGGGCGCACCGGTGGTCCAGTCGTGTTCGCCGATCCTCGACGCTGCGCGCGGCGCATGGAATGGATCGCGGGATCTGACTTCGGTACCCGCCGGGATCCAGACCGCCCGGGCCCCCGGGCGCGAGGGAACTAGTTCCTGACCAGGCGCTCGCCGCGGATCCTGGCGGCCACCTCGGCGCGCCGGTGGATCCCGAGCTTCTCCAGGATCCGGTGCACGTGGTTCTTGACGGTGGTCACCTCGATGAAGAGCGTGCTCGCGATCTGCTTGTTCGAGAGGCCGCGTTCGATCAGATCCGCGATCTCGAACTCCCGCGAGGTCAACGTCGAGGGGCCCTCGTGGTGTGGGACCTCCTCCGCCAACGCGCTCACCCTGCGCAACAGCACTCCGGCCAGCCATGGGGTGCAGGCCAGCTCGCCACGGGCGGCGCCCTTGATCGCCTCGAGCAGGTCAGCGAGCGACTGCTCCGCGGTCACGAAGCCCGTGGCGCCGGCCTCGGCCCATGCGATCACATCGTGCTCGTCGTCCGGGACGGCCAGCGCCACGACCTTGGCATCGGAGCGCGAGGCGCCGATCGCGCGCGCCAGTGGGATCCCGTCCCGCATCGCCACGTTGATGATCACGACGGTCGGCGAGAGCGCCACGACAGCCGCGAGCGCTTCGCGAGCATCCGCCGCCGTGCCAACCACCTCCATGACCCCGTCGCGGGCGACCATCTCCGCAAGCCCATCGCGGTAGAGGCGGACGTCCGAGACGATCAGCACCTCGATCATCGGCTGCCATCCGGGCCGGGGACCGTCTTGGCGCGAGGCTAGCGCTGCGAGCGCCGCGCGGTCAAGACGTCCGACATGGGTTGAGCGGGCGGGATCAGAATCGCTGCAGGATCACACCCCGAAGGGTGCTCAGACACCGATCCTTCGACGGCTGATCGGTGTTAGAGGGCGCATGCGGAGCGTGGTCGGAGCCCTCACGGTGATCGCGGCGCTCGTGGCCTTCGCTGCGCCCGCGCAGGCCACCTTCCCGGGGCGAAACGGCGGGGTCGCGTTCGGCCAGCGCATCGGGAGCGGCGACTCCGCGCCGCAGCCCACGGACCACGCGCGGCTCAGGGTCGCGCTTCCGCCGTTGCAGAGGAACCCGAGGACGCGGACGCTGCTCGACTGCGAGATCGTCGACGGAGTCCCGACCCGCGGCGACTGCAGCGGCACGCACTACGGCGCGCCCTCGTACTCCCCCGACGGCGAGCGGATCGTCTTCGAAGCCGGCGACCGCATCGCGATCGTCGACGCGGACGGTGGGGAGGTGGCACTGCAGACCGCGGCCACCGCCGACGACGGCGACCCGTGCTTCTCCCCCGACGGTAGGCGGATCGCCTTCACCGGCGTGAACGATCACGGCGGGACCGACATCTACATCCGCGGGCTCGAGGGCGGCGCGGCACGCCTGATCATCCGCGATGCCGGTGCGCCGGCCTGGTCGTCGAAGGGAAGGCTCGCCTACGTGCGGGACGGCGACGTCTACGCCGCGAATTCGACCGGCCACGCTCGGCGCCGGGTGACCGCGGGCATCTCCCCGGACTGGTCGCCGAACGGCCGCCGCCTCGCGCTCGTGCGTCCGCTGCCGGCGGCCGCCTTCGGGCGCCTGTACACCGTTGCGGCGAGTGGTCGCGACCTCCGCCGCGTCGGGCGCTCGAAGAATGTCTCCCACCCGGTCTGGTCTCCGGACGCGCGCTGGATCGCGTACGACGGGTTTGACCTCGGCGTTCACGTGAAGCGAGTGGGGAGCCACGCGCAGGCGCGCGAGATCGCGACCACCCAGATCAGCGGCGAGAGCGGCTCGGTTGTGTCGTTCGAACCGGCCTGGCGGCCGCGCTAGTCGTTCTCGAGCACCGACAGGACGTTCCCGGCCGGGTCCTTGAACCATGCGATGTTCGGACCCTGGCCACGGGCGATGCCCTTCTCGTCCTGGTCGAAGCCCTCGTACCGCTCGAACTGCACTCCGCGCGCAGCCAGGTCGTCCACGGCGGCGTCGACGTCATCCACGGGGAAGTTCAGGATCGTGTACGTGGCGGGCTCGAAGTCTGGCTTCGGGTAGATCAGGGTGGGGCGGTCGCCCGCCAGATGCAGCGTCAGGAGACCCGGTCCCTCCATCAGCTCGACCTTGAGCCCGAGCGTGTCGCCGTAGAACCTGCGCGCCTCCTCGATGTCGGGAACCGCGAAACCGCTGAATGCCTTGCTGTCAGCCAGCATGAACTGCCTCCTCGTATTCGTCGTGGCGGCGCGGCCAGTCGCCGAGCTCGCTCCCGCGACCCTTCGGCGCGCGGTCCAGCAGCTGCCATGAGCTGCACAGGGCGTCCGTGCCGCGGTCGACGGTGGAATAGGTGTGATAGACGCGGCCGTCCTCCTTGGCGAACGCGCTGAGACCGTGCAGCTCCATGCCGTTCAGCTCGAAGCCGCAGTGGTCCGCGAAGTCGCCGTTGAAGCTGCCCGGCGAGGACACCCACGGGAAGCTCCAGCCCATCCGCTCGCGGTAGGCGAGCAGCCGCTCGAGCGGCGCCCGCGACACGGCCACGAAGCTCACGTCGCGGTTCTCGATGTGGGTCACAGCGCCGGCCAGGCTGTCGGCGGTGAACGAGCAGCCCGGGCAGGCCGCCTCGTCATCCGGACCGAACATCAGGTGGTAGACGAGCAGCTGCGACCGTCCGGCGAACAGGTCGCCGAGCGCCTGGCTGCCGTCCGGCCCCTCGAACTCGTACTCCTCCTCGACGGGCACCCAGGGCAGCTCCTGGCGCAGTTGAGCGAGCTCGTCGCCGCGGTGGGTGTGCGCCTTCTCCTGTTCGAGCAGCTCGCGGCGGGCGGCGAGCCACTCCTCTCTCGTTCCGAATCATCGGGACTCCTCCAGTCGTGCGGGTAGGCCGAACCGCTCGAAGCTCGCGTTCAGCCGTGCGGGGTCGATTTCCTCGTCCACCCAGCGTGCGTAGGAATGGGTGGGCGGAAGGTCGATCGTTCTCGCCACGAAGGCGACCACGTCCGAGATCAGCTTGCCGCGGAAGGTCAGCACGTTGAGCGCGAACGGCAGATAGGCGCGCTCGTCCTCGTCCCACGCGTAGAACGCCAGCGCCGGCTGGCCGTTCGCGGTCGCGCGGATCGGGCGCCAGCGCCAGCTGCCGGACAGCGGCCAGCCCTCGAGGAACATGGCGATCTCCTTCCTGCCGCCGAACCAGCTGGCGAGCGGCGGCATCGCGAAGGTCGCGTCCTCGGCGAGCATCTCCACCACGGTCTCGAAGTCGTTCTGCTCCCACGCCTCGACGTACCGCTCCACGATCTCGCTGAGCTCATCGTCGCCGAGCGCGCGCAGCGTGGCCTGCTGGCTCTGCTCGGGAAGGCGGTCGTCTACGGTCTTGCGCGCGCGCTGGAGAGCGCTGTTCACGGAGGCCACCGAGGTGTCGAGCGACTCCGCCACCTCCTGCGCCGAGAAGCCGAGCACCTCGCGCAGGATCAGCACGGCGCGCTGGTTCGGCGGGAGCACCTGAAGCGCCGCGATGAAGGCCAGCTCGACGCTCTCGCGCTGCTCGTAGCGCGCCTCCGGGGCGGCGAGGCCGTCCTCGAGCCCGAGCGTCTCGTCCGGGTAGGGCTCCACCCACACGGACTCCACGACGGGCTCGCCGGGACCGCTGTGGGGGTCGGCCGCGGGGCCGTAGTCCACGGGGAGCACGCGCTTGGGGCGCCGTGCGATCTGGTTCAGGCACGTGTTGGTGGCGATCGTGTACAGCCACGACCGCAGCGAGCTGCGTCCCTCGAACTTGCCGAGCCCTCGCCACGCGCGCAGCGATGCGTCCTGGAGCGCGTCCTCAGCGTCGTGCACCGAGCCGAGCATGCGGTAGCAGTGCGCGTGCAGCTCGCCCCGGTACGGCTCGAGTAGGTCTCGGTACGCGTTCTCGTCGCCGCCTCGGGCGGCCTGGAGCAACTCTCGTTCCTGCGCGGTGGAAGTGGATAGCCATGCCTCGCCAGGTTAGACCGCGCAACTGGCCCAAACTCATCGCCCGCGATGAGTTTCAGCCGCAGTGCCGGGTCTTATCCACCAGATGAAGCCAGTGGTTCACCTGGAGCTGCACACGGGCGACCTGCAGGGCGCACGCGCGTTCTACGCCGACCTGTTCGGGTGGAAGCAGGAGCGCATCGAAGCGGGCCAGCGCTCCTACCTCGCACTCGAGCTGGGACGCGGGCTCGGCGGCGGGATCGTCGAGTGCGCGACCGATCGCGCGCTGTGGCTGCCCTACGTGGAGGTGGCGGAGATACGCGCGGCGACGGAGGGTGCAAGAGCCTCGGGCGCGGCCGTTCTACTCGAGCCGCGCGAGGGCCCAGGAGGCTGGCGAAGCGTCGTTGCCACGCCGGCGGGCGGCGAGATCGCGTTCTGGCAGCCGAAGCGCTGAGCCTTCAGCCGCGGCGGCGGCGCTTCTTCTTCTTGCGGCTCACCGGATGCGTTGTTGAGGGTTCCGGCTCGGCCGGAGGCTCCTGCTCGCGATTGCGCCGCGTGAGCGCGAAGCGGAGCGCGATGACGGTGCCAATGGCGCCGACCTTCAGCGCCGCGTAGGCGGGGCTTCCCGGCGTGAGGGGGTGGATGGCTGCGGGGTGGACCACCGGCAACGCAGGGTAGTGACCCGCAAGTTCTGCCACCGGTCCGCGTTACAGACCCCGACGACGTCTACCGCTGGGAGCTGTTTCCGCATGTCGCGCAAGCTGGTGTTGGTTGCCGCATTCGCTCTGATGCTCGCCGTTCCGAGCACCGCCTCCGCCGGTCATGGCCTGAAGGCGTGGCTCAAGGCGAACTACGACCATCCGATGCCGGCCTTTGCGCCGACCGTCCCGCCGTCGCCCGTCTTCAGCTCGGGCGGCCCAGGCGCGCACTGGGACCACGTCGCGTCGATCCCCACGGGCAACCCGCACACCGACATCGACTACTTCACGCAGGGGGGCGAGACCTTCGCCTCGGTCGGCACGCTCGCGATCGGCCCCAACGGGGGCGGCCAGTCGATCGTGCAGCTCACGAGGAACGGCCAGGTCACCTCGTCCTCGCCCAAGTTCGTCGCGGGCCACCCGTCAGCCACCTGCCCGAGCAACCCGAACGCTGCCCTGGGACTCCAGCACGACGTGGAGGCGACCCCCAAGGGCGACGCGCTGCTGAACGCCACCAGCCCCTCTGCGGTGAGGACGGACGCTCAGCTCCTCGTCGACGCGACCGACCAGCGCGGCCGCTGCCACGACTCCAGCGGTTTCGGTACCGAGACCCAGCCGCGCGGCGGCCTCGAGCTGATCGACGTCACGAACGTCGCGAAGCCCAAGGAGATCGGCCTCACCAGCCACACCGGCGAGTCGCACACGGTGAACGTCGATCCCAAGCGTCCGCACATCGCCTACTCCGTCACGTCCGACAGCGTCGGCGTCGCTGCCGATGGCACACGCGCGAACGAGAATCCCACGAGCAGTCAGCGCTACAACCTCGACGGCTTCGAGGTCGTGGACATGTCCTCGTGCATGTACTTCCCGAAGGGCCGGAGCATCATCGAGAAGCGCCTTGCCTGCCGGCCCGTCGTCTACCGCTATCGCTGGCCGAGCGCTGACATCGCTCTGGGTCACACGAACAAGGGCTCGATCTACGGCTGCCACGAACTCGAGGTCTATGAGGACGATCGGCTCACCTGCGGGAGCGGTGGCGCCCTGATCATGTTCGACATGAGCGACGCCTTCGACGACCGCGGTACGGCGACGCCGCTCGACGACAAGCCGCGTGGCACGCCGCTGCCGTGCACGCTGCGCGGGAGCATGTCCAATCCGCCGTTCAAGACCGGTGCGATGGTCACCGACTGCGTCGACGGCACCGGTGAGGGCACCGAGGACCTGAACATCCCGAACTGGCTGGCATCGGGCGCGCCGTCGCTCACGGGCGTGCGCTACCTGGGCAGCGTCCATCACCAGGGACGCAACGCCACCGGGCAGACCACCTACCCGTCCACCGAGGACATCGACTTCAACCACGAGGCCGAGCTCACCGGCTCGGGCCGCTTCCTGCTCGCCACCGACGAGCGCGGCGGCGGCGTCACGCCCCCGGGTGCCACCTGCACGCCGGGCGCGGACAACACCGAGGGCAACGGCGGCGTCCACGCGTACGACGTCTCGAAGCTCCAGACCACCATGCCGGGCTCCGTGCTCGACGCCTGGGAGCCGTATGCGCGCAGCTCGACCGGTGAGAAGGCGATCTATCGCGCCCAGGTGCGCACCAAGCCGCAGGCAACGGTCTGCACCGCGCACGTGATGCACCAGATCCCGGGCCAGAACCGGATCTTCATGGCGTGGTACTCGCAGGGCACGCAGGTGATCGACTTCACCGAGAACGCCGACGGCACGCTCGACTTCAAGGAGGCGGGCTGGTTCATCCCGGGCAACGCGAACGAGTGGGTGTCCGCGGTGTTCAAGGTGCAGCCGAACCCGAACGGCACGTTCACCTATTGGGGCGCGACCGGTGACTTCAGCCTCGGGGAGGCGGGTCGCAACACGATCGACATCTATCAGGTCACGCTGCCGGCACCGCCCACGCCGGCGGTGGCGCCGCCACCCACGGGAGACTGAGCACCGGCTCGCGTCGGAGGCGCGAGCCGATAGGCAACCGGGTCGAAGCGGCGGGTGCGGCGGCGGTACTCGAACGTGAAGCCGGGCCACTGGATCGAGTTGCGGCCGTTGCGGTCGAAGTACCAGCTGCTGCAGCCCGTGTTCCATACGGTGCCGGCGAGCCGTTCCTGGAGCTCCTCGTTGTAGGCGGCCTGGACCGCGGGCCGAACCTCGAACTCGGCCGCACCGCGCAGTCGCATCGTGCGCAGCGCGTCGATCGCGTAGGCGAGCTGGGACTCGAGCATGTAGACGATCGACGTGTGGCCCAGGTTCAGGTTGGGGCCGTAGAAGAAGAGGAGGTTGGGGAAGCCGGTGACGGTGGTGCCCAGGTAGGCCTGCGGGCTGCCGTCCCAGACCTCCGCGAGCGAGCGGCCGTCGCGTCCGTGGATCCGCTCCGCGATGGGCAGCGCAGCGGGCGTAAAGCCGGTTGCGAGTACCAGCGTGTCGATCTCGTGCTCCACGCCGTCCCCATCAACGATCGAGTGCTCGCGCACCTCGTGGATGCCTGAGCTCACGAGGTCGACGTTCGGCGCCTGGAGCGCCGGATACCACGCGTTCGAGAAGACAAGCCGCTTGCAGCCGAGCTGGAAGCTGGGCGTCAGTCGCCGCCGCAGGCCCGGGTCCGGGACCTCGCGGCGCAGCTTGAGCTTCACGATCCACTCGGCCGGTTTCAGGAGACGCGTGTCGCGGGTCATCCCCGGAGCGAGCAGAAGCTCGACGAGCGAGTAGATAAAGGCGCGCGAGAGCCGCTGTAGCGCCGGTAGGCGCCGGTAGGCCTCGCGCATGCGTGGCGTCACTTCGTGGTCCGCGTGCGGCGCCACCCACGGCGGCGTGCGCTGGAAGAGGGTGAGCCTGCTGACGCGCGACTGGATGGCCGGCACCACCTGCACCGCGGAGGCGCCCGTCCCGATCACAGCCACGCGCCTGCCGGTCAGGTCGTCGTCGTGATCCCAGCGCGCTGTGTGGAAGGCGTTGCCCTCGAAGTGCTCCAGGCCGGGTAGAGCGGGCTCAAACGGTTCGCTCAGGAGCCCGGGCGCAGCAACGAGCACGCGTGCGGCGATCGGGCCTTGCGAGGTCTCGAGCTCCCAGCGCTGCTCGTCGGCCACCCAGGTCGCTCCGAGCAGCTCGCAGCCAAGCCGCATGTGCGGCACGACGCCATAGCGCTCGGCGCAATCGCGGAGGTATGCCTGGATCTCGTCTCGAAGCGGGTACGCGCGCGTCCAGTCCGGGTTCGGCGCGAACGAGAACGAGTACAGGTTCGATGGGAACGTCGCACTGCGCGCCGGGGTAGCTGTTCGCCCACCAGGTACCGCCGACATCGTCACCGCGCTCGATCAGGACGAAGTCGTCCGATGCCCTCCTGCTTCAGGCGGATCGCCATGCCGAGCCCGCCGAAGCCGGCGCCCACGATCACGACCTCGTGCACGCCCGAGTCGTTCACCCGCTGAACGCTATCCGAGCCGTATCGTGTCCGGGATGAGCGAGGGCGACGTCGAGGTCGTGCAGCGGCTCTTCGACCTGTACGCGAGCGGCGGCATCGAGGCCGTGCTCGAGATGATGGACGAGGACATCGAGATCGTGATCCCGCCGGACGTGTCGGCCGAGCCGGACACCTATCGCGGGCACGTGGGCGCGCGCCGCTACTTCGCGGGCTTCGACGGCATGCTCGAGGACGTTCGCTACGAGGTGTTCGAGCTGATGCCCGAGGGCGACTACGTGCTCGCCCGTGCTCGCCTGGCCGGACGCGGTGTATCGAGCGGACTCGAGGTCGAGCTCCAGACCGTCGTGGCGCACACGGTCAAGGACGGGAAGGTCACGCGGATCGTGCCCTACCCAGACCTCGAGTCGGCGAGGGCAGCGCTCCGCTAGCCGCCCTCGGGCCACCAGCCCGGCTGCATCTCGGCGTCCTTGTTGTCGGTGTTCGGAGCGCCGAACGCGAGGATCTCGGCGCCGTCGTCGCCCGCCTCCATGCCGCGCATCGTCCCGCTCGGGATCCGGATGGCGTCCCACTGGCCCAGCTCGACGAGCTCGTCGTCGAGCGCCACTCGCGCGCTCCCGGAGATCACCACGTAGACCTCCTCCTGCTCGGAGTGCGTGTGGCCGAAAGGCGTGCGGAAGCCGCCGTCGAGGCGGAAGTAGCTGAGGCCGGAGTTCTCGAGCTCCAGGTTGGTCCTCGCGAAGCGCGACTCGATCCCCTCCATGCCGAACTTCGGCGCCATGTCCTGCACGTCGGACCTGAGGTTCACGCGCGTGTAGCCAGCCATCGCTCAGGCCTCCGCGCGCTGCTTGAGGCCCTCGGCTGCGTCGCCCAGGAGGAAGTCGCGCACCTTCGACTCGGCGGGGCCGCGCAGCAGCATGCCGAGCATGCGACCGGGGTCGGCATCCAGGGCGTACGTGGCGCGAGTGCGGCTCTCACCGAGATCCTCGAACGTCCAGGAGCCGGTGAGCGACTTGGTCTCGCCCTTCTCCTGGACCCAGCGGATCGCGGTCGGCTCTTCGTACGAGAAGCGCAGCGTGGAGCGAACGGTCTTCACCTTCGCGTCCGACTCCGTCTCGGCGAGCAGGGCGCGCTTCTGGTCGTCGCGCTCGAGGACCTCCACGTCCTTGAGCGAGCCCTGCCATTCGGGCGCTTTCGCAATGTCGGAGGCAATTTCGTAGCAGCGCTCGATCGGAGCATCGATCTCGACGGAGCGCTCACCGCTGATGTTTCCCATGCCCTGCGAGCCTATGCGCTGCCGGCACGCCGGCGCTCACAGCAGCGGTGAAGGAGGTGGTCAACAACTTGTCTTTCGAGGCCCTCTGCGAGGGGGTTAGGGCGCTAGTGGCTCTATTCGAACGTCAAGGTGAGCATCCCCCGTCGGAGGACGGGGGGTTGGGCGAGTTGTAGGCCCCATTCGGGCCGGCCAGTCAATGCCGCAGTTAGCCCCGCTCGCCCTAGTGCGCTGCGAACCAATGCGCGGTCTTGCCGCGTCGCGCGCCGTGTCCGTGGCAATGACCGAAGCGGGTGCCCTTCCCGGTGCAGCCCCAGCCCTCGACCGCTCGCCGCGCACCGAGCGGCGGGCCACACGTCGCGCCACCCGGCAGCGCATGTTCGTCGCACCCACGCCCACGGGCCCGAACTCTGAGACCCCGCGAAGCGTGCCGCAGCCCTTCTCGCCTCCACCGCCGTCGCTGCCGGGGCGGTGACCCGCGGCGGTGGCGGGCAGAGCGACGACCGCGATGACGAGAATCACGAGGAGGCGTCTGCACATGCTCTCGTTATACCGTGGCCGAGGCAGAGATGGAACCGGATTCTGTTGAGCTCCGCGTGCTTGGCTGTCTGATCGAGAAGCAGCGGACCACCCCCGACGTCTATCCGCTCACGCTGAACGCGCTGCGGCTGGCCTGCAACCAGTCCACCAACCGCGATCCGGTCGTGGACTACGACGAGAACACGATCCGTGGCGGCATCGACCGCCTCGTGCAGCGCAAGTGGGCCACGCTCGCGAGCTGGTCGAACCGACGCTCGATGAAGTACCGCCACAAGCTCGACGGCGCACTCGGGCTCGACGATGCGGAGATCGCGGTCCTCGACGTGCTCATGCTGCGCGGCGCGCAGACGCCCGGGGAGCTGAAGACCCGCACCGAGCGGCTGCACCGGTTCGCCGGGATGGACGAACTTGGGGCGACGCTGGAGGGTCTGATCGAGCGACAGCTGGTCGTGCGTCTCGACCGCCGGCCGGGGCAGCGCGAGGAGCGCTACAGGCATCTGCTTGGCGGCGACGAATCTCCGGACGGTGAGACGGAGCCCGCCCCCCAGCAGGCCGCGCCCGAGGGCCTCGAACAGCGCCTCGAGCGGCTCGAGAACGAGGTCGCGGAGCTCAGGGCCGAGCTGCGAACGCTCCGCGAAGAGCGCTCGGGCTAATTTTTCGCTGACAGAACCCGAATAAGGGTCTATGTCCCCGGCCCCGACACATCTGGGGGACGTCCCAGTCCATCCCATACCGGCCGTGGAGCCGAGCCCGCGCTTTGCGGCACGCGTTGCCGCGGGCATATTCGCGGGCGAGGCGCTGATCCTCACCGCTGTGGCAGTCCTGTCATCCCGCTCGGACGGGCTCGGCGGGGGGCGCGTGGCGATCCCAGCCACATGCGCAGTCATCGCCGTCTTCCTCTACGCGGGCGCGAGCTGGGTGCGCCCACGCTTCCTCCCGGCGCTCACCGCGCTGGGCACGGTGCTCGTGACGGCTCACGTCTGGAGCGCCGAGCACGAGCCCGCGCTGTCGGGCGAGATGCTCTACATCTGGCTCGGCCTCTACGCCGCCTACTTCTTCAGCACGCGCCAGGCGGCCATGCAGCTCGCCTTCATGGCCGGCGCGTACCTCGCCGTCCTCCTCGCCACCACCCCGCTTGACTCCGTGGCGGCAGGGTGGCTCACCCTGGTCGGGATCCTGTTCCCGGCCGCGGGCGTCCTGCGGGCCGTGCGCGATGGCGTCACCCAGCTCGTGCACCGCCTCTCCGAGGCCGCCCTCACCGACACTCTCACCGGCCTCAGGAACCGCCTGGCGCTCGACCGCGAACTGCAGACCGAGGTCGAGATCACGCAGAGCTCGGGCAAGCCGCTGAGCGTCGTGATCGGCGACCTCGACTACTTCAAGTCCGTGAACGACCGGCTCGGCCACCGTGCCGGCGACCTGGCGCTCATCCGCGCCAGCAGGGTCCTGCTCCGGCACCGCCGTGGGGGCGACTGCATAGCCCGCACCGGCGGCGAGGAGTTCACGATCCTGCTGCCGGGCGCCACCGAGCACGAGGCCTACCTCCTCGCCGAGAACATCCGCACCGCGGTCGAGCACGAGTTCCGCAACGACCCCGCCGTGCTGACGTTCTCCTTCGGCGTCGCCACCTTCCCGGACCACGGCGGCTCAGCTGACTCGGTGCTCGAGGCGGCGGACCAGGCCCTCTACGCCGCGAAGGCGCTCGGCCGCAACCGCTGCGTGATCTTCAACCCCGAGCTCTCGGCGATCTTCGCCCCAGAGGACGGGCGCGGCGCCGACGAGTTCGCGCTCTCGACGCTGGTCTCGCTCGCCGAGGCGCTCGACCTCCGCGACACGGGCACGTCCGACCACTCGTGGACCGTCGGCCGCTACTGCGCGATGATCGCGCACGAGCTCGGCCTGCCACCGGAACGCGTGAAGCGCGTGGAGATTGCCGGCGTGCTGCACGACATCGGCAAGGTCGGCCTGCCGGACGCCATCCTCCAGAAGCCCGGCCCGCTCGGCAAGGGCGAGCTGGCGGAGATCCGCACGCATCCAGAGATCGGCGCCCAGATCCTCAACAGCCGCGGGCTCGAGGACCTGCGCGAGTGGATCCTCGCGCACCACGAGCGCCCCGACGGCAAGGGCTACCCGTGCGGCCTCACCGACACGGAGATCCCGCTCGAGGCGAAGATCGTCGCCGTGGCCGACGCCTACGAGGCGATGACCTCCGACCGGGTCTACCGCGCCGGCATCGAGGAGCGCGCGGCGCGCGCCGAGCTCCTGCGCTGCTCGGGCGATCAGTTCGACTCCCGCGTGGTCGCGGCGTTCCTCACCGCGCTGAACAGCGGTAGCGCGAGCAGTAGCGTCCGCAACGTTGAAGTGGCCTAAGCGCTCCGTCTCACTCGTGATCGAGAGCCCCGATGGGCTGCTGCTCGTGCGCCGGCCGGACGACGACGACAGCCTGCCCGGGGTGTGGGGTCTGCCCGCGGTGAGCCTTAAGCCCGGAGAGTCGGAGGAGGACGCGGTGCGCCGCGCGGGTCGCGACAAGCTCGGGGTGGAGGTGGAGCCGCTTGAGCCCGTGGGCCGCGAGGGCAGCATGACCGACTGGCAGGCGCGTATCGCGGCCGGCAAGCCAGCCGTCCCTCAGCCGGGTCCGAACACGCAGTACACGGACCTGCGCTGGGGCGAGCCCGCCGAGCTCGTGCCGGCGGCGCGCGAGGGTTCGCTCTGCTGCCGGGTGCTGCTGCGTGCCCGCGGTCTAGATTGGAGCCCGTGACCACGCGACCCGGAGTGCTCGCCCGGGGTCCCTGGCGACCGGACCAGGTGGAGGTGAGCTGGCGCGACGAGGCCTTCGAGGTCCCCGACGAGCTCGCCCGGCAGGCCGACGGCGCGGTGGACGGGCCTGCGCGAGCGCGGCTCGCCCGCGCACGATGGGCTGGCCACGCGAATGGTGGGCTTCGACGCCGACGGCGAGCGCCTGCGCCTGGAGCTTCAGCCGGTGCGCTGGGCGCTCCGCCTGCTCGACGACGCCTCCGAGAGCCTCACCGCTCTCTGCGTGGTGCGCTCGGAGGACGGCCGCTGGCTGGCGGGCCGCCGCGCCGGCTGGGTGTCAACCTGGGCGAACCGCTGGGCGCTCGGCGCCGGCGGATCGGTGGACCTCGGCGAGAGCCCCGCCGAGACCCTCACGCGGGAGCTTCAGGAGGAGTGGCAGCTCGAGCCGGACCGGCTGTCCGTGGAGGCGCTGCTGGCGCTGCCGGGCGGGATGAACATGCTGGTCGGGCTCGCCACCGTGCCGGACCGCTGCGAGCCCGTGCCCGACGCCGAGCACGACGAGTGGACCTGGTGGCCCGCCGACATCGACCGCTGGCCCGCCGAGGCGGACGAGCGGCTCAAGCTGATGGCAGCCCTACTGGGCAGCTGACGCCCGTGCCGCCGATCCCGCAGTAGCCGCCCGGGTTCTTCGCGAGGTACTGCTGGTGGTAGTCCTCGGCGTAGAAGAACTCCGGCGCGTCGACGATCCCGGTGGTGATGTCGCCGTAGCCCGCGTCGCGCAGCCGCTCCTTGTAGCGCTCGCGCGAGGCCTCGGCGGCGGCGCGCTGTTCGTCCGAGGTCACGTAGATCTCGGAGCGGTACTGGGTGCCCACGTCATTGCCCTGACGCATGCCCTGCGTGGGGTCGTGGCCCTCCCAGAACAGGCGCAGCAGCTCGTCGTAGGAGATCTCGTCGGGGCGGAAGGCCACGAGGACGACCTCGTTGTGGCCGGTGCGCCCGCTGCAGACCTCCTCGTAGGTGGGGTTCGGGGTGTACCCGCCGGCGTAGCCCGCCGCGGTTGTGTAGACGCCGGGCGCCTGCCAGAAGACGCGCTCGGCTCCCCAGAAGCAGCCCATGCCGAAGATCGCCGTCTCGACGCCCTCGGGGAAGGGCGGCTCGAGCGGCGTACCGAGCACGAAGTGTGTCTCGGGAACGTCGTAGGGACGGGAGTCGCGGCCGGGGAGGGCGTCGGCCGGCTCGGGCATTGCGGTCTTGTCACGGAAGAGGAAGCTCATGGTCCTTCCAGGGTAACGTCCGCGTCGTGGTTGAACTCGATTATTTGGCGCCAGATCTCACCGGCCAGCGCTTCCACGAGACGATCAACCGGCTGCGCGCCGAGACCTGGCTCGCCAACTCGCCGCTCGGGTACTTCGTGCTCGATCGCGACGCCGCCACGTTCTTCCTGCGCACGAAGAGCGCGACGTTCCCCGGGCTCCGGATCGCGGAGATGTTCGGCGTGGAGGAGGGGCCGCTCCTCGAGCAGATGCGGCGCAACATCCTCCACATCAACGGCGATGGGCACAGGCGGCTCCGCAACCTCGTGAACCCGGCGTTCACTCCGCGCGCCACCGAGCGCTGGCGCCCCGCGATGCGCGAGTTCCTGGCGGAGCTGTGGGCGCCGCTCGAGGGCACGGGGCGCTGCGAGTTCGTGGCCGACTTCGCGAAGCCGTACCCGTCGCTCACGATCGCCACGGTGATGGGCGCCCCGCTGGAGGATGCGCCGCGGCTGCACGAGTGGTCGAACCTGATCCAGCGCCAGTTCGACCCGCCCAGCCTGATGAACGAGCGGGATGCGATCGAGCGCGCCTGCGAGGAGTTCTACGAGTGGGCCGGCGCCCTGATCGAGCGCCGCAAGGACGATCCGGGCGACGACCTGATCTCGACGCTGATCGCGGCGTCGCACGAGGGTGACCGGCTCGACGACGCCGAGTGCATGAACCTCGTCCTGAACGTGCTGGTGGGTGGGGTGGACACCACGCAGTCGCAGCTCGCCCACGGCCTGCGCGTGTTCGCCGAGCATCCGGACCAGTGGGAGCTGCTCGCCGAGCGGCCTGAGCTTGCGCCGGCGGCGGTGGAGGAGCTGCTCCGGTTCGAGCCGATCACGCCGTTCACCGCGCGCCTGCTGCACGAGGAGGTCGAGTACCGCGACGTCACGTTCCCCGCGGACACGATCGTGATGGTGTGCTCCTTCGCGGGCAACCGCGACGGCGTGGACGGCGACGCCGAGGCATTCGACATCACCGCGGACCGCGGCGATGCCAAGCCACTGACCTTCGGCGCGGGCATCCACTACTGCCTCGGAGCCAACCTCGCGCGCGCCGAGCTTCAGGAGGCGCTGTCGTTCCTGCCCGCGCGCATGCCGGGGCTGGCGCTCGACGACGAGCCGGAGCTCGGCTCGATTCACGGCATCTACGGATTGGAGCGGTTGCCGCTGCGATGGACCTAGGGCTGGCGCATTTTCTTACCGACTACGGGATGCAGCCTGCGGCGCTAGGGCGCAAGGTGGAGGAGCGCGGGTTCGAGTCGCTCTTCCTCCCGGAGCACACGCACATCCCGGTTAGCCGCGACACGCCCTACCCCGGTGGCGGCGAGCTGCCGCGCGAGTACAGCCACACGCTCGACCCGTTCGCGGCGCTGGGCGCGGCAGCCGCGACGACGGAGCGGCTGAGGCTCGGCACGGGCGTTTGCCTCGTGATCCAGCGCGACCCGATCATCACGGCCAACGAGGTCGCGACGCTCGACCACATCTCGGGCGGCCGCTTCCTGTTCGGGGTCGGCGCGGGCTGGAACCGCGAGGAGATGCGAAACCACGGCACCGATCCGGACACGCGCTTCCGGCGCATGCGCGAGAGCGTCGAGGCCATGAAGGCGATCTGGACCCAGGACGAGGCCGAGTATCACGGCCGCATCATCGACTTCGACCCGATCTGGTCGTGGCCGAAGCCCGTGCAGAAGCCGCACCCTCCGGTGCTCGTGGGCGGGCTCGGCGAGAAGGTGTACGACCGCGTGGTCGCTTACGGCGACGAGTGGATCCCGAATCGCGTCCAGAACCCCGAGGCGCTCGGCGAGCGGATCGCAGAGTTGCAGCGACGCGCCAAGGCGGCCGGCCGGGACCCGATCCCGGTGACCGTGTTCGGCGCCAAGCCCGAGGTCCGCCTGCTCGAGCGCCTGCGCACGGCGGGCGTCACGCGCTCGCTCTTCTACCTGCCCCCGGCGGACCCGGCCGAGGTGGAGCGGCAGCTCGACGAGCTCGCGAAGGTGGCCTCCGAGTGGGCCGGCTAGACGAGCTCGACCTGAGCCAGTCGCTCTCGAAGAGCGATTACAAGGAGCGGCTGGACGCCGCCCAGACGCGTTTTGCCGAGCTGCGGTTGGCCCTTGGCGGAAAACTGCCTGGCTATGAGGGGAGGCTCGGGCCCGGCGCTCGCGGTCGTCTTCGAGGGTTGGGATGCCTCCGGGAAGGGCGGGGCACTGAAGCGGTTGGTGGAGCCGCTCGATCCGCGGCACGTGCGCGTTACGTCGTACGCCGCACCGACCGAGACCGAGAAGCGCCATCACTTCCTGTGGCGCTTCTGGCCGGCGCTTCCGGGACTCGGTGGGATGTCCGTATTCGACCGCTCGTGGTACGGCCGCGTGCTCGTGGAGCGCGTCGAGGGGTTCGCGACTCCGGAGGAGTGGGAGCGTGCGTACGCCACGATCGTCGGCTTCGAGCGACACGTTCTGCATCGAGGGCGGCGTGCTCGTGAAGTTCTGGCTCCATGTTTCTGACGAGGAACAGCTCCACCGCTTCGAGAAACGCGAGAAGAACCCGCTGAAGAGCTGGAAGATGACCGACGAGGACTGGCGGAACCGCGAGAAGCGGCCGCAGTACGTGGAGGCGATCGAGGACATGCTCGAGCGGACCGAGCATGCGCACGCTCCCTGGCAGCTCGTGGAGGGCGACGACAAGCGCCACGCGCGCGTGAAGGTCATCGAGACGGTGATCGCCGAGGTCGAGCGCGGGATGCGCGAACGCGGGTTTCCGGTGCCGCCGGCGCCGGCGGCCTAGGCGAACAGCGTCAGGTCGGGCTCGCGATCTCCTCGAAGCACTGAGGGGTCTACCTCGACGCACGCGATACCTCTGGATTCCGCCAGCACGCGCGCCTGCGGCTTGATCGCCTGGGCGGCCAGGACGCCACGACAGCGGTGAAGGCCTGGCTCCTCGCAGATGCGCTCGAGGTAGCGCGAGAGCTGCTCGACGGCATCGATCGTGGCGACGCGCTTGATCTCGACGGCCACGAACTCGTCGTCCTCGTCGCGGCACATCAGGTCCACAGGCCCGATGTCGGTGGGCCACTCGCGCCGCACGAGCCTGAGCCCCTCCGGCGGGGCGTCGGCCAGCAGCTCCTGAAGCTCCCGCTCGACGCCCTCCTTCTCGAGCGCGGCGGCCTCGCCCATGTCGTGCGTCACGTCGGAGAGCACCTCGGCGATGCGGATCTCGATGCGATCCTCGGCGCCTTTCTTGCGCACCACGAGCAGCCCGGGCTCCTCCTCGATCACCGTGGGCGGCGTCATCCAGTTCTGAGGCTTGTAGCCACCCGTGTCGGCATGCACCATCACCGACCCGTCCGACTTCAGCATCAGCAGCCGAAGCGCCTCCGGAAGGACTGTGGAGAGGCGGCCGGAGTAGCGGACCTCGCAGCGGGCGACGATGAGGCGCATGGTCGGCCCAACGTAGTGCCGGGCTCGGACGGGGCTAACGGCGGGCATTGAAGTGGGGACTATCGGAAAAGGTCCGGCTGGGCCGGACAAATCCCGATAGCACCACCTCTTCACCGCCGCCGTAGACGATCGAGCCCGCGCCGCGGCTTGGGCTTGCGGCGACTGCGCGCCAGCAGCCCGCCACCCACACCGAGCGCCGCCAGCCCCGCCGCGATCAGCGTCGGCCGTGCCCGCAGCCGGCGGTACTCGCCCTCCACCTCCGGCCACAGCGTGCCCTCGATCAAACCGGCGGCCGCCTCCGGCGTCGCCGCCAGGTCCGACACCGGGATCGGCTCCGACGAACGCCACCTGCACCCGGCGCGGGACCGGGAAGCCGCCGCGGAAGATCTTCTCGGTGCCCGTGATCGCGCAGGGCACGAGTGGGGCGCCCGTCTCGAGCGCCAGGCGGCCCGCGCCGCGGCGGGGGTTGCCGAGCTGGTCCGGGTCGCGCACGCGTGTGCCCTCGGGGAAGAGCGCCAGCAGGCCGCCCTGGCTGAGGATCACACGCGCCGTCTCGAGCGCGTCCGCGTCGGCCTGGCCGCGTCGCACCGGGAAGGCTCCGAGGCGCACCAGCAGGCGCCCGTAGCGCGCCTCGATCAACTCGGTCTTCGCCATGAAGCGCAGGTGCCGGCGCGTGCACACGCCAATGAAGAACGAGTCCCAGAAGCTCTTGTGGTTGGGCGCGATCACGGCCGCCCCGTTCGCCGGGATGTGCTCTGCGCCCGACACATGCATCCGGAAATACAGGCGAAACAGCGGTGAGACGATCCCGCGCACCAGCGCGTACAGCCAGCGCGAAACACCCTTCTCCCGCGCGAGCTGGTGGGCCTCCTCATTGCTCACGGTCCTGGACGCTATACGCGTTTTCGGTCGCGTCGACCGGGGTACCGATCCTTACATGAGCATCATTGACAAGATCACGGGACGTGCCAAGAAGGCTGCCGGCGACGTGGCGGGCGATGGCTCCCTGCGGGCAGAGGGCCGGCGCGAGGAGCGCAAGGGCGAGGAGAAGGAGAAGCTCAACGAAGCGCAGGATCGCGTTGAGGAGAAGGCCGCGGATGTGGCCGACCTCGAGCGCCGGACCTAGCCCGACGCACACCAGTATTCAGAGGTTCGGACGGGCGCTCATGGGGCGTCCGTCCGTCTTTCCAGGGGCGTACCGTAGGCCGCGCCGATGAACGACCAGGGCAACATCTCAGCTCCCCAGGTCGTCTACCGGGCGGTGCTGCTGGCGGCCGCGCTGCTCCTGTTCGGCCTGCTGTTCCGCCAGCTCGTGACGCTGCTGCTGGCGATGCTCGTGACCGTGATCGTCGCGATCCCGCTCGCCGCTGCCGCGCGGCGCCTGGAGCGCTTCGGGATCCCGCGACCGGTGGGCGCGCTGCTCGCCCTGCTCGCCGGCCTAGGCGCACTCGCGCTCGTGATCTACCTGCTGATCCCGCCGTTCGTGGAACAGACGGACCGCTTCGTGGAGGACGTGCCGTCGATCGTCGACGACCTCGAGAAGGTCTACGCCGACGTGACCGGCCAGAGCTCGGGCGAGGTGGGGGACAAGGTCCAGAACTTCGTCGAGCGCTACACCGACGAGCCGGACCGCCTGATCGGGCCGCTCACCTCGATCGGCCTGAACATCGCCGGCGTGCTCGGTGCGCTGATCCTGATCCTGATCACGAGCTACTACATGGCGATTCGTCCCGAGCCCCTGGTCGAGGGGCTCGTGCGACTGGCGCCGCCACCGAGGCGGGAGCACCTGCGAGAGGTGCTGGGGCGCATCAGGACCTCCTGGATCGGCTGGATGGAGGGCGTGGCGATCGACATGCTCGTGACCGGCGTGATGCTCTACGTCGCGCTCACGATCGTGGGTCTCGACTTCGCGATCTTCTTCGCCGTGCTGTCGGCGCTGCTCGTGGTCGTGCCCTACTTCGGAGCGATCGCGGGCGCGATCCCGCCCACGCTGTTCGCCCTCACCGACTCGCCCGGCAAGGCGATCCTCGTGCTCGGCGCGTACATCCTCGTCCAGCAGCTCGAGAGCAACGTCACGATCCCGATCATCATGGCCCAGCGGGTGCGCCTGCACCCGGCCGTGATCGCCATCGGCGTGGTGGTGGTGGGTCAGCTGTTCGGGTTCGTCGGCCTCTTCGTGGCCGTGCCGATCCTCTCGCTGATCATCATTTGTGTGGAGGAGTTCTGGGTGAAGCCCGTCGAGGAGGGTTACGCCGAGACGCGAAGATCGGAGCTCGAGCTGCCCGATCACGTCGAGGAGCAGCTCGCGCCCGACGCCGGCGAGGCGCCGCCGCTCAGGCCAGCTTCGTGATCGCGATCACCGCGCCGATCAGCACGAAGATCACGATCAGGATCTGAAGCACGATCCAGAAGCGCGGCAGCTCCACCGGAGAACGCCTACTCGATGATCGCCTGACGAAGCGCGATCGCAACCGCGTGCACGCGCGTATCTGCCTCGAGCTTGAGGATCGCGCGCTTGGTGTCCGACTTCACCGTCTCGGTGCTCAGCCCGATGCGCCTGGCGACCTCCTCGGTGTGGAGGCCCTCGGCGAGCAGCTGGAGGATCTCGCGCTCGCGCTCGGAGAGCGGCGCATCCGGCCCGACCTGCGACATCAGCAGTGCAGGGGAGAGCGACGGGTCCACGAACGGCTTGCCGCCCGTGACCGTGCGGATCGCGCGCAGGAGGTCCTCCGGCGGCGAGCCCTTCATCACGTAGCCGCGGGCGCCTGCGGCGATCGCATCCGAGAGCAGGCGCTTGTCCCCGTAGGCCGAGAACATCACCGTCTTCACCTCGGGCGCGGCCTCGGCGATGCGCTTCACGGCGGAGATTCCGTCGATGCCGGGAAGTCGCACGTCCATGATCACCACCTCCGGGCGGAGGCGCTTCACGGCTTCGATCACGTCCTCACCGTTCTCGACCGATCCCACGAGCTCAAGGTCGGGGGCCAGTCCGAACATGAGGCCGAGTCCTTGCCGCACCGTCGGGTGATCGTCGACGGCCATGCAACGGGTCGGTGTGGACATCCGCAGTCCACCTTAATGCCTAGGCCATGAAAGGGCCATCCCCCATATGATCGAGCGGTGTTCACTTCAATGGTCGTAGGAACGGATGGCTCTGAGACTGCCGGTGAGGCGGTGCGCCAGGCGTCAGAGCTTGCAAAGAGCGTCGGCGCGAAGGTTCATCTCGTGAGCGCCTACGAGCCGGTGCCCGAGGGGCGCCTGCGCGAGGAGCGCCAGGAGGTGCCGGGTGACCTCCAGTGGATGGTCAACCCGCGCGAGGACGTGTCGGAAACGCTTGAAGCGGCGGCCACGTCGCTTCGCGATGCCGGCGTGAACGTCGAAGTTCACGCGCGCGAGGGCGACCCCGCGGACGCGATCCTCGACGTGGCCGAGGAGGAAAACGCCGACCTCATCGTCGTCGGCAACAAGGGAATGACCGGCGCCAAGCGCTTCCTGCTCGGCAGCGTGCCGAACAAGGTCTCGCATCACGCTCCCTGCAGCGTGATGATCATTCGCACTACCTAGGTCGATGACCTAGCGCAGAGCTGTTCGCCGCGTCCACCAGGCCCGCGCCGTAGCGATCCGGCCGGTCGGTCGGCCGCGCCGTGGCCTCGATGTGGCGCTCGACCTCGCCCGGGCTCGGGTTGCGACCGAGCCGCTTCGTCGCGATCAGCAGTGCCGCGATCGAGGAGACGTGCGGGCTCGCCATGGACGTCCCCTCGTAGATGCGCGGCAGGCCGAAGCGGCGCACCCCGCGGGTGAAGGTCTCCTGGATGATCGGCCTGCCGGTCGAGTCCGGGTCGCAGTGGGCGGCGTCCCACACGCTGTCGGTGTTGGGGGCGTCGGCTCCGCCGCCCGGCGCCACGACGTCGAGGTCCTCGCCGGCGTTCGAGTAGTCCGCCTGGCAGCCGGTGACCGTGGTGGCCCCGACGGCGATCACGGACTGCGCGCGCGCCGGGTAGGCAACCGCGTAGTCGGCCTGGTTGCCCGCCGCCGCCACGACCACGGCACCGCGCCGGTGCGCGTAGCGCAGCGCCGCCAGCACGTCCGGGATCTCCGCGGCGCGCACCTCGGCGGGGAACTCGAGCGACAGGTTGATCACATCGGCGCGGTAGCGCGCGGCGTACCGGATCGCTCGGGCGATCGCCACCGAGTCGCCCTCGCCGTTCGAGTCGAGCACCTTCAGCGGCATGATCCTCGCGTTGTAGGCGATGCCGGCCGTGCCGACGCCGTTGTTCGTGGTCTGGGCGATCGTGCCGGCCACGTGCGTGCCGTGGCCGAACACGTCGTTCGGGTGGCGGTCCTTGTCGATGAAGTCCCAGGGCCGCACGAAGGTCGAGCGGCGGAGATCCGGCGCCCGGCGGAAACGGCCGTAGCGCTCGAAGGCCACGCCGCTGTCGAGCACGGCCACCAGCGCGCCGCGAGCGCCCGGCGCGCCGAGGCTCTGTGCGAGCGTCCACGCCTCGGCCAGGTTGATCCCGTAGGTGCCGAAGAAGTTCCACTGGAGGCGGGAGCCGGGATCGCTGGTCGCGTCGGCCGCCGCGTGCGCGCGCCAGTTCGGGACCGCGTACGCCACGTTCGGGTCCTCGCGCAGCTCTGCGATCGTCTCGCGCACCGAATCGCCGTCGTCGATCGAGAGCTGTTCAGAGCCGCCCGGCAGCGCCTGGACTGGCTCGGTGCCCGCCTCGGCCGCCACCTGGGCCGCCACGCCGCCGCCCGTTCCCTCCTCGTAGCGAACGATGACCTCGTCCGGCACGTAGTCCGCAGCCCGCGCGGCGGCGGGAGCGAGCAGCAGCAGCGCGAGGGCGGCTAGGAGGGGGGAGAGGCGAATCGGCATTGGGTTACGGTGGGCTCCGAGTGTACGAAGGCATGAACAAATTGCCCACGCAGAAGTTGTGACGGTCTGTGTAACGGGCGCCACAGGGTTTATCGGCGCGCACGTGGCCCGACTTGCGTCCGCCGACGGTCCCGTGCGTGTCACATACCGAGACGAGGCCCGTCTCACACGCCTAGGTGACATCGAGGTCGACCCGGTCCGCGCTGACGTACTGGACCGGGCGGCGCTGCGGCGCGCCTTCCGGGGCTGCGACACGGTATTCCACTGCGCCGGCTTCGTGGGCTCCCACCCGGCCGAGCGGGTCTGGGAGATCAACGCGCTGGCGCCACGTCTCGCGGTGGAGGCGGCGGCGGCCGAGGAGGTCCGGCGCGTGGTGGTCACGTCGAGCGTGGCGGGCATCGGCCCGGCCCCGCCCGGGGAGATCGGCACCGAGGAGGACTTCTACCGGGGCGGCGGGCTCGGGCTCTCCTATCCGGACGCGAAGCACGAGGGCGAGGCCGAGGCGCTTGCGGCCGGCGCGCGCAGCGACGTCGAGGTGGTCATCGTGAACCCCTCGTACGTGTTCGGCGTGCCCGTGGACCGCAGCGCACCGGGGGAGACCTCGACGCGCATGATCGGGAACTACATGCGTGGCCGCCTGCCGGCACTCGTGGACGGAGAGACGAACGTCGTGGACGTACGCGACGTGGCGAAGGGCCACCTGCTCGCCGCCGAGCGCGGCACACCGGGCGAGCGCTACGTGCTGGGCGGGCACGACATCGGCTGGGCGAGCCTGTTCGAGCGCGTGGCGGAGCTGTCGGGCGTGCGCCATCCGCTGCTGGTGCTGCCGACGGAGGCGGGCGCCATCGCGCGGGCCGCGGAGGCCGCCGGCCTGCCGAGCCCGATCTCCGCGGAGGGGCTCGTCCTCATGGCGCAGAACTGGCGCTACTCGTCGCGCAAGGCGCGGCGCGAGCTCGGCTACCGCTCGCGTGGCCTCGACCGGACGCTCGCCGACACGATCGACTGGTACCGGGA
Organism: uncultured Thermoleophilaceae bacterium; assembly: GCA_963774755.1. GTDB lineage: Bacteria > Actinomycetota > Thermoleophilia > Solirubrobacterales > Thermoleophilaceae > JACVRW01. The sequence continues at coordinate 61,784 of CAVZGG010000025.1, forward strand.
GCTGATCGAGAGTGGCGCGCTCGGCGGCGGCCGCCCGTCCGCGCTCTCGCTCGCCGCCGCCGGCATGCGCGTGGCGGACCGCACGGGCGCGCTCGGCGTCCTGCGGGCCGCCGAGCGCTACGTGGGCCGCAGGATGGTGGCGCCGTGACCGTGAGCCCGGGGCTGTTCCCGCGCGACGAGTACTACATGCGCCTCGCCCTGCGCGAGGCCGAGCGCGCACTCGACCACGACGACGTGCCGATCGGCGCCGTTGTTGTCCACGAGGGCGAGGTGATCGCCGCCGCCCGCAACGAACGCGAGCTTCGCCGCGACCCGACCGCCCATGCCGAGATCCTCGCGCTGCGCGAGGCGGCCGGCCACCTCGACAGCTGGCGGCTGCTCGACACGGTGCTCTACGTGACCCTCGAGCCGTGCGCGATGTGCGCCGGCGCGATCGTGCTCGCGCGCGTTCCAAGGGTCGTCTATGGCACCGATGACCCGAAGGCTGGGGCGGCCGGAAGCGTGCTCGACGTGCTCGCCGAGCCACGCCTCAACCACCGCCCGGCGGTCGCGCGCGGCCTGCTCGCCGACGAGGCCGCAGAACTACTGCGTGCATTCTTCGCCTCCAGGCGATAGATCCGCGGGTTTCTGCCGATAAAAGAGGCAATGTCCGTGGATCCCAAGGCGATCCTGCAGCGGATCGAGTCCACATACGGCCCGCTTGCCGAGGGGGTCCCCTCAGTCGCCTACGTGTACGAGCCGGGCGTTAATGGCCAATGCCTGTACATCAGCCCCTCGATCGAGCGGGTCCTGGGCTACGCACAGGACGCCTGGATCGAGGACGGCGGCCTCTGGGATCGCCTTCTTCATCCGGACGACGCGGACCGCGTGATCTCGAACGAGCTGGAGTGCGCCGAGTCAGGCGAAGCGCTCGTCCAGGAGTACCGCATCAGCCGCGCCGACGGCAGCTTCGTGTGGATCCGCGACGAGATGACGGTGGTGCGCGGCGACCGGGACGAGCAGGCGCCGCTCTTCTTCGGGGTCTTCCTCGACGTGTCAGACCGCAAGCGCATGGAGGCCGAGCTCGAGCGGCTGGCGCTCTACGACTCGCTCACCGGGCTGCCCAACCGCGCCCTCTTCAGTGACCGGCTGACGCACGCGATCGATCGCCGCGGCCGCAACCACGCCACGGCCGTCTACTTCCTCGACGTGGACCGCTTCAAGCGCATCAACGACAGCCTTGGCCATGGCGCCGGCGACGAGGTCCTCCGCGAGGTGGCCGCGCGCATCCAGCGCACCATTCGCCCGGAGGACACCGTGGCCCGCTTCGGCGGCGACGAGTTCACGGTTCTGTGCGAGGCGGTCGGCGGCGTGCTCGAGGCCGTCGGCGTTGCGGACCGTCTTCAGCGGGAGCTCGCCGAGCCGGTGTTCGCGGGCGGCGCCGAGCTGCGTCTCAGCGCCAGCATCGGTATCGCGATGGCCGAGCCCGGCGACGAGATACACGGCTCGCGTCTCGTGGAGGATGCTGACGCGGCCATGTACCGCGCCAAGGAGCGCGGAGGCGCGCGCACGGAGCTGTTCGACATGGCGATGCGCGAGCGCGCCGTCGAGGAGCTCTCGATCGAGCAGGAGCTCCAGCACGGTCTCGAGCGCGGCGAGCTGCGGCTCTTCTACCAGCCGCTCGTGGACCTCGACAACGGCGAGATGGTCGGCGCCGAGGCACTGATCCGCTGGCAGCACCCCGAGCGCGGCCTGCTCTCGTCCCGACAAGTTCCTTCCCGTGGCCGAGGAGAGTGGCCTGATCGTGCAGGTGGGCGCCTGGGCGGTCGGCGAGGCCTGCCGGCGACTTCGCGACTGGGACCGCCGCAACGGCCACGGCTCCCCGTTCAGCCTCGCGGTGAACCTCAGCGCGCGCGAGCTGACCCACCCCGATGTGGTGACCACGGTGCTGAACGCCGTGCGGCGCTCGGCGCTCGACCCGCACCGGCTCACCATCGAGGTGACCGAGAGCACCGCGATGGCCGACCGCGAGACCGGCTTCCGCGCCCTGCGCGAGCTGAGCGCCGCGGGCGTGCGCATCGCGATCGACGACTTCGGCACCGGCTACTCCTCCCTCGACCATCTGCGCGAGATGCCCGCCGACATCCTCAAGATCGACCGCTCCTTCGTGGCCGGCATGGCCGCGAACTCACCGGACTCGGCGCTGGTGGCGGCCGCCGTCGCGATGGGCCGCGCCCTCGAGATGGAAGTGGTGGCGGAGGGCATCGAGACGGCCGAGCAGGTGGCGGACCTCCGCGAGCTCGGCTGTCCGTTCGGCCAGGGCTTCCTCTTCTCCAGACCGCTGCCGCCGGAGGAGCTCGACGGGCTCCTCGAGGCCGACGTTCCCTTCTAGGCCTCGACCGCCTGCGCATTACGAGCCGCACGATGTGGCGCCACGTTCATCCGGACGCGTAGCGCCGGCTGACCTCGTCCGACCGCCGCTGGCCGTGAGGGCAGTCGAACACCCAGTCGCCGTCCCGCGTGCGCACCGAAAACCCGGGACAGCGGAAGCGACGCAAGAAACGCGGCATCCATAGGCCCGCGAGTTCGGATGGCGTGATGAGTGATCCCGGTGACAGCGGTCCGCTGTCGAGAACCGACCCCGCCGGGATCACTCCCACGACCGGCTCGCCGCTCGTGCGGTCGACCGTGCCCTCGGCGCTGAAGACGAGACCCTCGGGGTGAAGCGCGAGCCGGCCCTCTACGGGCCAGAGCTCCGCCTCGCTGGCGCTCGGGACCCAACCAGGGCCTATCGCGGCCACATCCCAGCGCTCGAAGGGCTCGCTCCCGGGCGGGGCGGCCGCGGGTCCGGTGACGTCGATCTGCCTCATGTGGCTACCCCGCTCTAGGCCCCTTCGCGGCCGCAGAGCTCCTCCCAGAGCTCTGCGCGGATCGCCCAGCGCTCGTGGTCGCGCCACTTGCCGCCGAGCTTCAGGTACTTCTCGGAGAAGCCCTCGCGCACGAAGCCGCAGCGCCGGACCAGCGCTATCGAGGCCACGTTGCCGGGCTGGATGTTCGCCTCGAGCCGGTGGAGGCCCATGTCCGTGAAGGCGTGGTCGAGGACGAGACGCATCCCCTCGGTCATGTAGCCCTGCCCCTCCAGGCCCGCGACCCCGCCGTAGCCGATGTACGCGCTCTGGAACACGCGCCGCACGATCTCGGAGATGTTGAAGAGGCCGGCGATCCGGCCGTCGCCGCGCAGCCGGATCACGAGCGAGACGAACGAGTCGTCCTCCGTCCGCCGCAGCAGCTCGTCGAACTCGGCGGCGGTGGTCGGCGGCGTGACCCAGTGGCCGTGGAGCTCGCGGCTGCGGATCATCGCGTCGACGAGGTCGTCACGATCGCCGGCCACCAGCGTGTGGAGCTCGACCCGCGCGCTTGCCATGGCGGCAATCTAGACGTCGAGCAGGCCCGCGAGGGCGAGCGCGACGCCGCCGGCGATCAGGGCCGCGGCGAGGATGCGGGCCAGCAGGCGGAGGGTGCGCGCGCGGCGATCGTCCGTGCGGCCGGTCGCGGTGAGGGCTGCGAGGGCGCCCCGCGGCCGCCCGAGGAGATCGACTCGCTTCTCGGTGCGGCCATCCACTTCTGAGCGCGCGCCGCGCGCCCGTCCCTATGATCGAAGCCCTCGGAGGGGTGCCGGAGCGGTTGAACGGGGCGGTCTCGAAAACCGTTGACGGCGGTAACGTCGTCCGAGAGTTCGAATCTCTCCCCCTCCGCTTTCCTTTGCCGCAATCCCGGACTGGACCGGGGTTGCGGCTCGGTGAGAGGATGGCCTCCCCCGACTAGGGAGAGGTCATGGCTCTGAGCATCGGCGACACCGCGCCCGACTTCGAGGCGCAGACGACCGAGGGCGACATTCGCTTCCACGACTGGATCGGCGACTCGTGGGCGGTGCTGTTCTCGCACCCGCGCGACTTCACCCCGGTCTGCACGACCGAGCTCGGCTACATGGCCAGCATCAAGCCCGAGTTCGACAAGAGGAACGTCAAGGTGATCGGCCTGTCCGTCGACCCGGTGGGCAACCACGAGCAGTGGGCCACTGACATCGAGGAGACGCAGGGTCACCGGCCGAACTATCCGATCATCGGCGACGGCGACTTCGAGGTCTCGAAGGCCTACGGCATGCTGCCGGCGGACACCGAAGGAGACCCCACGTCGAGGACGCCGGCCGACAACCAGACGGTGCGCAACGTCTTCGTGATCGGCCCGGACAAGAAGATCAAGCTCGTCCTCGTCTATCCGATGACGACGGGCCGCAACTTCGACGAGGTCCTGCGCGTGATCGACTCGCTCCAGCTGACCGCCCAGCACAAGGTCGCGACGCCCGCGAACTGGCAGCAGGGCGAGGACGTGATCATCGCCGGCTCGGTCTCAGACGACGACGCCAAGGAGATCTATCCGGACGGCTGGGAGTCGCCGCGGCCGTACATCCGGATCGTGCCGCAGCCGCACTGACGCGCTACCCCTGTTTGCACGCCGCGGCGGGGCGGGTAGTTGCCGTCTGTGGTGAAGCTCGCTCTGTGCCTGACGCTGGCCCTGGCCTGCCCTGTGCGCTCTGACGGCGAGCGCCGTCCAGGCCGCGGGCATCTACGTCGCCCTCGGTGACTCGTACACCTCCGCTCCGCTCGTGCCCAACCAGCACGGCCAGCCGATCGACTGCGGCCGCTCCGACCACAACTACCCGTCGCTGGTGGCGCAGGAGTTCAAGGTGGACCAGTTCATCGACGTGAGCTGCGGCAGCGCGCAGACGAAGCACATGACCGAGCCGCAGACGGATCTTCCGGCCGGTGGGACCAACCCGCCTCAGTTCAACGGGCTGCGTGCGGACGCCACGCTCGTGACAGTGGGCATCGGCGGCAACGACGCCGGGCTGGTTGGCGTGGCCGAGAAGTGCGCCCAGCTGGGCGTGACGAACCCGACCGGCACGGCCTGTCGTGACTACTGGGCGCCGGGGGGCAACGATCAGGTCGCGGCCAAGATCGAGGCCGCGAAGCCGAAGATCGCGGCCGTCCTCCAGGGGATCCACCAGCGCAGCCCGAGGGCGCGTGTGGCGATCGTGGGCTACCCGGACGTGACGCCGAAGAACGGCGAGAGCTGTTACCCGATGGTCCCGCTGAGCGCCGACGACCTTCGCTACATCGACGAGCTCATCATCCGCATCAACGCGATGATCGCGGGCCAGGCTGCCACGAACGACGCCGAGTTCGTGGACACCTACAGGGACAGCGGCGGCCACGACGTCTGCAAGCTGCCGCCGAACCGCTGGTTCGAGGGCCTCGTGCCGACCGAGCCTGCCTACCCACTGCATCCGAACGGCAAGGGCGAGGCGAGCATGGCGCGCTCCGCGATCGCACAGCTGAAGAAGCCGCGGCCGGGCGGGACGGGCTCGCCGGGTGGAGTGTCGCGCTGCCTGGCGCACCGGCCGGCGATCGGCGGGCGAGGCATCGGTCGCATCCGGCTCGGCCTCACGCGGCGGGCGCTGGGGCGCCTGCCGGTGGCGCCGGTGCGCCGGACACGGGCCGCCTACCGCTATTGCACCAAGCGCGGCTCCGGCCGGGTCACGGCTGTGTTCTCGAAGCGCGGCCGCGTGGAGCTCATCCTCAGCACCGCTCCATCGGCCGCCTTCCAGCGGGCATATCCCACGCGACGCCGCATCGCGTCCGGCCTGTTCCGAGCCTCGCCGCGCAGCTCGCGGTTGCTCGGAATCCGCGGCGGGCGCGTGCGCTTCGTGGCGGTTGCAGGCGACAAGGTTATGCACAGTCCGCGCAGCCTCGTGCGCGACCTTCGGGTCGCAGCACGCTGACTTTCCCTGCTTGACAAGCGGGTTTATGCTCGCCTGAGCGCGGACTCGCAATGGCCCCAAGCCGCGCCGTAACAAACTCGCCGCCTACTCGGTTAGGACTCCATGCGACCTCAAGCGCGTTCGATTCGCCGTCCTGCTCACCTTGATCACGATGGCGTTCGGATTCGCCGCCGCCGACGCTGGGGCCGCCAAGGCTCCGACCGCGAAGTCCTCCCTGAAGTCGCTGGTGCGCCAGGTGAACTCGCTGCCGCCGTATGTCGCATCGGCGACGAAGCGGCGCGCCCTGAAGCGCCTCGCGGGCCATGCCCGGCGCTCGGCGCGCCGGCGGCCGTGCGCCTCCGTGAAGGACCTGAACCGCTTCCGCCGCATCGTGGCGAGCGTCCCGGTCAGGTCGAAGGGCGTGAGCAGGAAGCGCCGCCGCGGCGCGAAGCGGCTGAGCGCGCTCAGCCCGGCGTCCGTGACCGCAAGCCGACTGCTGCTCGCGAGCAAGCGCACAAGGCGCTGCGGCGGCGGGGTCAAGCCGCCGAAGGGCGACAACCCCAAGGTCAGGATCCTGAGGAGCGACGCGCGCCGGCTGCGCGTGCGCGTGGAGCTCCCGGCCGTCCAGTTCGTGCCGCGTGAGGCGGACGGCCAGGCCTGGACGCAGCTCGTGCTGCAGAACTCCGGCCTGGGCGGGGCACCGGGCACGCCCGGGATCCCCGTGGTGAGCGACATCTTCGCCGTGCCGGACGGCGCGAAGCTGAAGCTGTCGGTCAACGACGTCGACAAGATCCTGATCGACGGTGTCGACGTGTTCCCCGCGCAGCCCGAGCCGATGGACCAGGAGACCGAGCCCCGCCCGGACTTCCTCAAGCCCCCGTTCGCGGACAGGCCGTTCCAGCTGAACGAGAACGCCTATGCGAAGGACAGCGTGGTGCCGGCGAAGCCCGCAGACGTGGACTCACTGGGCACGATGCGCGACCTCAACATCGGCGCGCTGCAGATCCCGACCGCGCAGTACAACGCCGACTCGAAGAAGCTCGTGCTCCTGAAGTCGGTGGACGTGACCGTTGGCTTCGTGGGCGGGCCGCACACCTTCACCGAGGAGCTGGGCGACCCCTGGGAGGAGTTCCAGCGCCGCCTCACCCACTCATTGATGAACGTGAGGCTGCTTCGGAGGATCGACCTCCGCGAGATCATCCGCCGCTGCGGCGAGCAGATGGTCGTCATCACCAATCCATCGACGCTCACCGCCGCCAACACGTTCGCGGCCGCGCGCAACGCGGCGGGAATACGCACGAACGTGTTCCAGACCGGAATCGGGCCAGGCCTGGCGGGGACCACCGCGGCCGAGATCCAGGCCTTCATCCGCACCCGCGTCAACAACAACCTGCTCTGCATCCGCCCGAGCTACGTGACGATCATGGGCGACGACGACCTCGTGCCCACGTTCACGGACGGCCCCAGCGGCATCCCGTCGGACCTCAAGTACTCGCTGAAGAACGACACGGACGAACTGCCGGACCTGGCGGTGGGCCGCATCCTCGGCAATGCCCAGGCGAACGTCGCCACCGCGGTCAACAAGATCATCAGCTACGAGAACTCGCCTCCGGGCGGCGCATGGCTGCGCCGCGCGGCCGTCGCGGCGCAGTTCCAGGACGACGACAACGACGGAACCGAGAACCGGACCTTCATCACGATGGCCGAGACCGTCCGCAACGGCCTGGTGGGCCACGGCGAGTCGGTCGACCGCGTCTATGGCGAGCATCCTGGCAACAACCCCCAGAAGTTCCAGGACGGCACCAACCTGCCCGCCGCGCTCTTGAAGCCCACGTTCGGGTGGAACGGCACAGGCGCACAGGTGTCGACGGCATGGAACGAGGGCCGCTTCCTGATGGTCCACCGCGACCACGGCTGGTCCGACGGCTGGGGCACGCCCGGCTACGGCACCGCCGATGTGCAGGCCCTCACCAACGGCGCGATGCTGCCGGTGCTCATGAGCATCAACTGCTCGAGTGCGGCCTTCGACTACGACGAGACCTCGTTCGTCTCGGAGGCGCTCGTGAATCCGAACGGCGGAGCGGTGGGCGCCTTCGGCGACACGCGCGATTCCCCGAGCACGGCCAACACCCAGATCTCGCTCGGCTTCGCCGACGCGCTGCTGCCGTTCATCCTCCCGAGCGAGGGACCGGCCACGAGGCAGCGGGTGGGCGACGCGCTCATCCACGGCAAGATGCGTCTCAACGGGATCTCGCCGCTACCCAACGGCACCACCCGCTCGGAGTTCTTCCTCTGGCATTACTTCGGCGATCCCACGATGCAGATGTGGGGCGCGAGGGACCCGATCGTCCTCGACCCGAACATCTTCACCGCCGTGTTCAAGGAGCAGATCGGCCCGCCGCCACCCGACCCGCCGCCGTACTGGGTTCAGGTGACGCTGCCGCCCGAGTTCAACGGGCAGGCGTTCAGCCTGCTGCGCCGGGGCGTCGTCATCGGCAAGGGCGTCGCGGCCGGCGGCAACGTGAACATTCCCGCCGGCCTCGCGGACAGCTCGGCACCCTCCGGACAGCTGCAGGTCGCGCTCGAAGCCGACGGCTACCTGCCGGTGCTGATCGACGTGAAGGACGAGGAAGCGCCTCGGCCAACGACGATCAGCGGCGATTGCTCGGGCGGAGCAGGCACGAGCGATCCGATGCTGATGACGGGGACGCTCTCCGGGGCCCCGGCAGGCTCGGAGGTGACCGTGACGTACGAGCATCCGCGCTCCGGGACGGTCGCGCAGGTCTCGGACACGACCGACGCGCAGGGGAACTACCAGACCTCGTACGTCGGCAACAGGTCAGGCGACTGGTTCATTACCGCACGGTACGCCGGCACGGACCAGTACCAGTCCTCGGAAACGCAGCCCTGCATCATCAACTCCGGCTAGCTGGTTACACGGTTTTCACGCGCGCCCGCCAATCGGCCGCCACACTGGTGACCGGTGGCGGGCACGCGGCGTGAGTTCATCGGAGCGGGTGTGGGCGCTGCTGCCGCCGTCGCGCTCGGCGCCACGTTCTGGGACGACGTGTTCGGATCCGCGCACTCCGCCGCGCGCAGCACGGGCGACGGCTACGGCCCGCGGGGCGCGGCGAACGAGCTCGGCCTGCGGCTCCCGGAGGGCTTCCGCTCGCGCCTGATCGCCCGCGGCGGGCAGCCGGTGTCGGGCACGGGCTATCGCTGGCACCAGGCGTCCGACGGCATGGCGTGCTTCGCCACGGACGACGGCGGCTGGATCCTCGTCTCCAACTCCGAGGTGCTCGACGGCGGTGCCTCGGCCGTGCGCTTCGGCGCCGATGCGCACCCGAGAGCCGCCTACCGCATCCTCGACGGGACCACCCAGAACTGCTCGGGCGGGCCGACACCATGGGGCACCTGGCTCTCGTGCGAGGAGGTGATGGGTGGCCTCGTGTGGGAATGCGACCCGGCCGGCAAGCGGCGCGGCCTGGCCCGCCCGGCCATGGGCACCTTCAAGCACGAGGCGGCCGCGGTCGACCCGCGCGGCCGGCGGATCTACCTGACCGAGGACCTCATGGACGGCGGCGTCTACCGCTTCACGCCCACCCACTGGCACGACCTCAGCGCGGGCCTGCTCGAGATCGCGACGGTGGCCGAGGACGGCGCCGTCAGCTGGAGCGAGGTGCCGGACCCGGCCGCACGCCGCGTGCCGACCCGCCAGCAGGTTCGCGGCAGCACGCAGTTCAAGCGCGCCGAGGGCATCTGGCACGACGAGGGCAGGGTTTACATCTCGACCACGGGCGATCACCGGGTGCACGCGTACGACATCGCCAGTGAGCGCATCGAGGTCATCTACGACGGGCTCGCGTCGGCCGCCGCGCCGCTTCTGCGCGTGGACCAGCTCACGGCGAACCGCGCCGGCGAGGTGTTCGTGTGCGAGGACATAGCCACCGACGAGATCGACATCGGGCTGATCGACCGCGCCGGCCGGGTCTCGCGCTTCCTCTCGGCCACCGGCCCGCAACACGCCGGCTCGGAGCTCACCGGCGTGACCTTCGACCCATCCGGGAGCCGCATGTACTTCTCCTCCCAGCGCGCCTTTCCCAAGGGCGGGCTGCCCGGGCCGGGCGCGATCTACGAGGTCTCGGGCCCCTTCAGGGGTTCACGTTCCTTTCACGCGACGGGACACAACGCGTAACAACCCTCGATTTGCAGGCATTTAGCGTCCAGAGCCATGACGCGACTGCTGCCCGGGCTGGCCGCCTTTGCCGCCGCCATGCTCGTCGCCCTGTTCGGTCTCTACGCCCAGGCGGGCACTCCGGAGCCGCGTGAGAAGGAGTCACTGCGCGGCGTAGTGAAGCTGCGGCTGCTCGGCGTGAACGACCTTCACGGCCACCTCGACCCGCCGCGCGCGGGGATCGGGGGAGCCGCGTGGCTGAAGGCCCACCTCGACCGTGCGACCCTGCCCGGCCGCACGATCCGCGTGCATGCAGGCGACATGGTCGGCGCAACGCCGCTCATCTCGAGCTGGTTCCACGACGAGCCCACCATCGAGGCCGCGAACGAGTTCGGCTTCGACGTCGGCACGGTCGGCAACCACGAATTCGACGAGGGCGGCGACGAGCTGATGCGCCTGCTCCGCGGCGGCCGGCGCACCGGGCCGGAGGCACTCAAGCCCGACGTGACCGGGCAGCTCGTGAACACCTCCTCGCCCGAGTTCGCAGGGGCGGGCTTCCCGTACATCGCGGCGAACACGGTCGATCGCGACGGCGAGCTGCTCCTCCCGCCGTTCCAGATCGTGGAGCGCGCCGGCGTGCGCGTGGGCTTCATCGGCGTGACCACGCGCTCCACGCCGACGTTCCTGCTCGAGCGCCACGCCGCCCGCTTCCGCTTCACGGACATCTCGGAGGCGGTGAACCGCTGGGTGCCGGAGCTGCGCCGACGCGGCGTCGAGACGATCGTGATCCTCGCTCACGCCGGCGGACCGGCGCAGGACGACACGGACGCGCCGGATTACGTCGGCGAGATCATCGACGAGGCGCGCGAGATGAGCTCGGCGGTGGACGTGGTGGTGGCCGGTCACAGCCACTCGCGGATCAACGTGCGCGTGCCGAATGCCGACGGATCGGGCGACAAGCTCATCGTCGAGGCGCTCTCCTACGGCGTGGCCTACGACCGGGTGGACATCCTCGTCGACACGCGGACCGGCGAGGTCGTGTCCAAGTCGGCGGAGATCCCGGACACCGGTCACGACGGGGTGGAGGCCGACGCCGGCGTGGCCGCGCTCGTCGAGCGCTACCGCGAGCGGGTGGCGCCGCTGGCGAATCAGGTGGTCGGCGTGGCGCCCGCACCGCTCACGCGCGGCGGTGGCGAGCTGGGACAGCTCGTGGCGAGTGCCGAGCGGGCGTTCGCGCGGACGGACGTGGCGGTGGTCAAGGCCGGTGAGCCTGCGCGCGGACATCGACGCCGGGCCGGTGACCTACGCCGAGGTCGCGGAGGCGCTCGCCTTCGACCACCCGGTGGTGCGGGTCAGGATGAGCGGCCGGGAGCTGCTCGACCTGATCGAGGATGGCGCCTACGTGGCGGGCCCCGAGCAGCTCGATCCCGGTGCGCAGTACAGCGTCGCGGCGAGCGAGATGATCGTCGGCGGCGGTCGCGAGGCTGCGGCACGGAGCCGCAGGCGCTCGCCTCGTTCCTTGCACGCTGAGCCACTGTGATCTCACTAGGCCGATGGAGGGTGCCGCGCCCATCCTGATCGCCTACGACGGCTCACCGTCGTCGGACCACGCGATACGCGAGGCGGGTGGGCTCTTGGCCGGGCGCCGCGCGCTGGTCGTCGTGGTCTACAAGCAGGGCATCGGGTTCGAGCTGCTGGAGATGCCGAACATCAGGGGCGGGTTGCCACCCCCGCAGCTCGATGTCCGCGCGGCGATCGAGGTCGACGAGGAGCTGGCCGAGCGCTCCCAGACGCTGGCGCAGCAGGGTGCCGAGCTGGCGCGCGACGCCGGCTTCGAGCCCGAGGCGCTGGCGGTGGCCGACCACGAGGACATGCCCGTGGCGGAGACGATCGTGAGCGTTGCGGCCGACCGGAGCGCCGCCGCCATCGTCATCGGGGCGCACGGTCACAGCCGCCTGAGCGAGGTTGTCCTGGGGAGCACTTCGCGCGACGTGATCCGGCGGGCGCCCTGCCCGGTCGTCGTGGCGAGGCCCGCGCAACGCTGAAGTACCCGCCCGGCGATACTGCGGCCCGTGCAGGAGCCGCTCGACACGGACGTGGCCATCGTCGGCGCGGGCGTGGTCGGCTGCGCTATTGCGCGCGAGCTGTCGCACTTCGACCTGCGTGTGACGCTGCTGGAGGCCGGACCGGACGTGGGGGCCGGCACGAGCAAGGCGAACACCGCGCTGCTCCACACCGGCTTCGACGCCAAGCCCGGCACGCTCGAGGCAAGGCTGGTGGCGCGCGGGTTCCGGCTGCTGTCCGACTACGCCGACCGGGTCGGCATTCCCGTAGAGCGCACGGGCGCGCTGCTCGTCGCGTGGAACGACGAACAGCTCGCCGAGTTCCCCGGCATCGTGGAGCGCGCCCACGCGAACGGCCACCGCCAGATCCCCGAGCTCGGCGTGGACGAGCTCTACCGGCGCGAGCCCCAGCTCGGGCCAGGCGCCCGCGGCGCGCTCGAGGTGCCCGACGAGGCGCTCGTCTGCCCGTTCACCACGCCGCTCGCCTACGCGACCGAGGCGCTGCTGGGCGGATGTGACCTCCGCCGCGCGAGCCCTGTCACGGGAGTCGAGCGGCTCGGCCAGGGCGGCTTTCGCCTCTCCACCCCGGGCGGTGCCCTGCGCACCCGCTACCTGGTGAACGCGGCGGGCCTGCACTCCGACGAGCTCGACCGCATGCTCGGCCACGAGCGCTTCACGGTCACGCCGCGGCGCGGCGAGCTGATCGTCTTCGACAAGCTCGCGCGCCCGCTCGTGGAGCACATCGTGCTCGCGGTGCCCACCAAGATCACGAAGGGCGTGCTGATAGCGCCCACCGTGTTCGGCAACGTGATGCTCGGCCCTACCGCCGAGGACGTGGAGCGAAAGGACGACACCGAGTCCACAGCCGAGGGGCTCGCGTACCTGCGCGCCGAGGGCGCGCGGATCATGCCCAGGCTGCTCGAGCACGAGGTGACCGCGGTGTACGCCGGACTGCGCGCCGCCACCGAGCACGTGGATTACCAGCTCAGCGTCCACGCGCCCGAGGGCTACGCCTGCGTGGGCGGCATCCGCTCCACGGGCCTGTCGGCCTCGATGGCGATCGCGGAGCACGTGCGCGAGGAGCTCGGCGCGGCCGGGCTGCGGCTCGAGCCCAGGGCCGCTCCGCCGCCTGAGTTCACCATGCCGAACATCGGCGAGCGCTCCGAGCGACCGTACCAGCGCGGCGAGCTGATCGACGCCGACCGCGACTACGGGAGGATCGTCTGCTTCTGCGAGCGCGTCACGCGCGGCGAGATCAGGGACGCGCTGGACGGACCGCTGCCGGCCGTGGACCTCGACGGCCTGCGCCGCCGCACGCGCGCGCACATGGGGCGCTGCCAGGGCTTCTTCTGTGGCGCCGAGCTCGCCGAGCTGCTCGAGGGCAGTCGATGAGCGCCGGGCCGGTCGTGATCGTCGGGGCCGGTCCCGCCGGGCTGGCCGCGGCGCTCGAGCTGCGGCGCCGCGGCATGGCCGACGTGCTCGTGCTCGAGCGGGAGGCGGTGCCCGGCGGGATCCCGCGTCATGCCCAGCACCAGGGCTTCGGCCTGCGCGACCTTCGCCGTCCGCTCTCCGGGCCGAGCTACGCGCGCCGCTACGCCGAGCTCGCGGCGGCCGCGGGCGCCGAGCTGCGCACCGAGACGATGGTCACGGGCTGGGCTCCCGGCGGGCCGCTCGAACTCACGGGCCCGCAGGGGCGCGAGCAGCTGGAGCCCGCCGCGGTCGTGCTCGCCACCGGCTGTCGCGAGCGTCCGCGCTCGGCTCGGCTCGTGCCGGGTTCGCGTCCCGAGGGCGTGATGACGACCTCCACGCTCCAGCAGCTCGTCTACCTCAAGGGGATGAGTCCCGGCACGCGGGCGCTCGTTGTGGGAGCCGAGCACGTGAGCTTCTCCGCGCTGCTCACGCTCGCGCACGGCGGAGCGCGAGCCGTGGGCATGGTCACGGAGCTGCCGCGGCATCAGTCGCTCGCGCTCTTCCGAGCCGGCGCGGCCGTGCGCTTCCGGACGCCGCTCTGGACGCGCACCGCCGTCAGCGCGATCCACGGCCGGCCGCGCGTGGAGGAGGTCGAGCTGACCGACCTCGACAGCGGTGCCACGCGCAGCGTTGCAGTGCGACACCGTCGTGTTCAGCGCCGACTGGATCCCCGATCACGAGCTCGCCGTGATGGCGGGGATCGCGATGGACGCCGGCACGCGCGGCCCGGCGGTGGACACCGCGCTGCGGACCTCCCGCCCCGGCGTCTTCGCCGCCGGCAACCTGCTGCACGGCGCCGAGACCGCCGACGTGGCCGCGCTCGGCGGTCGCCACGCGGGTGCCGCGGCTGCGGCGTACCTGGCGAACGGCGGCTCCTGGCCGGAGGCGCGCGTGCCGATCGAGTGCGAGCCGCCGCTCCGGTGGATCGCTCCCAACGCCGTCGTGGCGGATGCGGGAGCGCCACCACGAGGACGCTTCGCGCTTCGCTCGTCGAGCTTCGTGCAGCGCCCCCGCGTGGAGATCGCGCAGGCCGGCCGCACGCTCTGGTCGGGTCGTGTCCGGCGCCTGGTCCCAGGCCGCTCCGCCGCTCTGCCGCATGCGTGGACCGCCGCGGTCGATCCGGCTGGGGGTCCGGTGAGCGTGCGGGTCACCGCGGGCGGGTAAGGGTTGTCCATGGAGCACGAGGAGAAGGCAGATCGCATGGAGGAGGACGCCGAGCGCATGGAGGAACACTCCGACAAGCTCGGCGAGCGCATCGACGACATCCAGAGCGACTGGTCGAGCAAGGAGCAGGACCCCGCGGTCCCCGGCGCCCGGCCCGACCCAGCTGATGCGGAGGACGACATGACCGAGACACCGGACCAGTCAGACCAGCTTCCGGAGGAGGCGCCGCCCGACGTGGTGCCGGAGGACGATTCCGGCTCAGACGAGGGTGAGAGCGAGAGCCCGGGCGTGCCCGGCGAGGAGGAGACGAGCACCGGCAATCCGGACAACGCCGGCGCGGCCGAGTAGCCCGACCTTCCGGGCACCTCTAACCTCGGAGGGGTGGATCTCGTCCGAGGGCCGCTCAAGGCAGGAGCGGCGGCGCTGTTCGCCGTCGGGCTCGTGCTGCTGTTCCTCAACCCACCCTCGCTCTCGGGCGCGGAGGGCATGGCGGTGCTGGTGGGCGGCGGGATCATGCTGATGCTCGCCACCGCATGGGCGACCGTGGCGCTCACGGGCAGCGACGCGATGCCGGAGCCCGAGTTCGAGCGCCTGGTCCGCCGCAGCGAGGAGCTGGCCGCCACGCCCGGCCTGCGCTCCGAGACGAGCGACTTCGACCTGCTCGTGGCCGACGCGATCGACGATCTTCCCGTCGAGTTCCAGCGTCTGCTCCACGACACGCCGGTGGTGGTCTCGCAGCACGGCATGGAGAACCGCGCCTACGGCCACTACTTCGGCGACACCGTCGCGCGGGACAACTATCCCGATCGCATCGTGCTCTACCAGGACACCCTCGAGCGCGACTTCGGCCACGACCCCGACCTGCTGCGCGCTCAGGTGGAGCGGACGCTGCGACACGAGGTGGCTCACCACCTCGGTTGGGACGAGCCGGGCGTACGCGAACTCGGGTTGTAGGCTCGTTCGCATGGCCCTGGACCCGCATGCTCTCGAGCACACCCTCGTAACCGAGCGCGAGCACTGGCTCGACGGCCCACCCCACGAGCTCTTCAAGGATCTGCGTCGAGGCTGCCCGGTTCACTGGACGCCGCGGATCAGCGAGTACCCCGGCGAGGCCGGCTTCTGGTCGGTCACGACGGCCGACCACGTGCACGAGGTCAGCCGCGACTGGCAGACCTACTCGTCCGAGCTCGGCGGCGTGACGGCGCTCACCGACGCGATCTTCCCGCTCGAGCTGTCCCGCGCGATGTTCATCGGGATGGACCCGCCGAAGCACGATCGGCTCAAGGCGCTCTTCCAGCGCGGCTTCACGCCGAAGCGGATCGCCGAGCACGAGGACGAGATCCGCGCGATCGCGGTGCGCGTGCTCGACGGTTTGGAGGACCGCGAGACCTGCGACCTCGTGACCGAGGTGGCGCAGCCGGTGGTGTCGCGCGTGATCGGCAGCTTCATGGGCATCCCGCCCGAGGACGACGCGATCTGGGCGCGCCTCATGAACACCACGCTCGGAGCCGGCGACCCCGACCTGAATCCCGAGGGCGTCGAGGCGGTGATGGCCCGCGACGTGCCCGAGATCTTCCAGCGCTGCGGGCGCCTGATCGCCGAGCGGCGCGAGCGGCCGACAGACGACCTGACGAGCGTGCTGGTGCATGCGGAGGTGGACGGCCAGCGGCTCGAGGAGCACGAGATCGTGATGGGCTTCTTCCTGCTCGTGGCGGCGGGCAACGACAGCACCAAGGCCACCTACAGCAGCGGCATGCGCGCCCTGATGGACAATCCGGACCAGCGGCAGCTGCTGGTGGACGACCCGTCGCTGATCCCGGGCGCCGTTGAGGAGTCGCTGCGGATGTTCCCGGCGTTCGCGCACTTCCGCCGGACCGCCACGCGCGACGTGGAGCTCGGCGACCAGCGGATCCGCGAGGGCGACAAGGTGGTCATGTGGTACGTCTCGTCGAACCGCGACGAGAGCCGCTACGACGATCCCGACGCGTTCGACGTGCGGCGCAACCCCGAGCACCAGGCGTTCGGCGCGGGCGGGCGGCACTTCTGCCTCGGCACCGCGCTGGCACGGCTCGAGCTGAAGGTCCTGTTCGAGGAGACGCTGCGGCGCTTCCCGCAGATAGAGCTCGCCGGACCCGCGCTCTTCGCCGAGTCGCCGTTCCTCAACCAGCTGAAGACACTGCCGGTCCGTCTGCGTACGTAAGCGCCGACCCAAAGCGACAGCACCGAGGGCCCGCGGATGGCCGCTGCCGCACTTTCTTCAGGAATGTCGTGAATAAAGTGCGGCACCCCGGACCGCGCTGTCTTCAATGCCAGCCGTTAGCCCGGCCGGGGTGGCTAACCAACGCCGCGCGGCATAGGGTCTTCCGGTGAAGGACGGACGCATCCTGCCCGCGACGCATTGGGCGAGCCTGGTCGTGTTCGCGATCCTCGTGCCGGCGCTCGTGATCCTCTGGGGCATGCCGGATCGCACGGCGGACGCCTGGGCCTGGACGATCCAGCCCGAGCTCACGCCGATCTTCCTGGGCGCCGGTTACGGCGCCGGGGCCTACTTCTTCCTGCGCACGTTCCTGTCGGACAAGTTCCCCCCGTCGGCTGCCGGGATCTTCGGCGCGGCGTTCTTCGCGTTGCTGATGCTGATCGCGACGCTCATCCACTGGGACAAGTTCAACCACGGGGACGCGCCGTTGATCGGGGCGCTCGTCTTCTACGGCTGGGTGGCCGTGTACATCATCTCGCCGTTCGTTGTCTTCGGTCTGTGGTGGTTCAACCGCCGCACCGACTCCGGGGAGCCCGCTCCCGGTGAGGCCATCGTCCCCCTGTGGGTGCGCCGGATCGCCCAGGTGGTGGCGGTCGGATCGTTCGCGGGCGCGGCGTTCCTCTACCTCGCGCCCGACGAGGCCATCGACGTCTGGCCCTGGGACCTGACGCCACTCACCTCGCGCGTGATCGGTTCGTTCACGGCCCAGGTGGGCGTGGGCGCCCTGCTGATCTCGCTCGACCGCCGCTGGGGCTCCTGGAAGCTGATCGTCGAGACCTTCTTCGTCGCGACCGGGCTGCTCCTGATCGGCGCCATCCGCGCCTGGGACGACTTCGACACCGACAACGCGCTGACCTACTTCTACATCGGCGGGCTCGTAACGGCGGACATCGCACTGCTGATCCTGTACCGCAGCATGAGCCGCCAGGAGGCGATACCTAATGGCGCAGTATGAGTTCCTGACGAGCTGGTGTGTGGACGCGCCGATCGAGCGCGTCTTCGAGGTGCTGCGGGACTCCGAGGCGTTTCCCGAGTGGTGGAAGGGCGTCACGTCCGTCGAAATGCTGGAACCCGGCGGCCCCGACGGTGTGGGCGAGCGGGCCCGCTACAGCTGGCGCAGCGTCCTGCCGTACACGCTGACGTTCGACTCGGAGGTGACGCGGGTGGAGCCGCCGTACCTGATCGAGGGCCACGCGACCGGTGAGCTCGAGGGCGTGGGCGTCTGGCGCCTGTTCGCCGGCCCGGACAGCACGGCGGCGCTCTACTCGTGGCGGGTCCGCACCACGAAGCTGTGGATGAACATGTGGGGCCCGTTGCCGCGCCCGGCGTTCCGCTGGAACCATGACCGCGTCATGGCGCAGGGCGGCGTTGGCCTGGCGCATCGGCTGGGCGCGTCACTGCTCTTGCACGACTAGGGCGTTCGCCCTCAGGCGGCGAGAAGCGCGGGCGAGGGGGCGTTGACGAACGCCTCGAGCGCTCGTACCACCAGCGGGTCGAACTGGGCGCCCGCGCAGAGCCGGAGTTCCGCCAGGGCCTCGTCGGCACTCAGGGTCATGCCGTAGGGCCGCTCTGAGGTCATGGCATGGAAGGCGTCGCAGACGAAGATGATGCGGCTCGCCAATGGAATGGCGTCCCCCGCCAGTCCGTCCGGATAGCCGCCGCCGTCGAAGCGCTCGTGGCTCGAGCGCACCGCCTTCGCCACGGACACGAGTGCCGGCGCGACGCTCAGCATGCTCTCCCCGACCAGCGTGTGACGCTGCATGAAGCGCCACTCGTCCTCGTCGAGCGGAGCCTCCTTGTCGATGATGGAGTCCGGGATGGCGATCTTGCCGATGTCATGCAGCTCCGCCGCACGCTCGAGCTCGTCGATCTCGTTCTGATCGAGCCCCAGTTGCGTCCCGGTCGCACGGGCGAGGTGGGCCACGCCGCTGGCGTGGTCCTGGAGCTTCGGGTGGCGCTCCGCCTGCATGCGCAGCACGATGTCGCGGGTCTGCTGTCTCGCCGACGTCCGGCCGGCGCCCTTGTCGGCGTACATCCGGTGATCGGCGATCACGAGCGCGGCGGCGCCGGTGGCAGCCTCGTCGGGCATCAGCACACGGCCCTTCGATGCGCGCACCTGGAAGCCCTCGCCGCGCTCGCAGAGCGCCTCCACGCAGCGGGCCACGAGCTCGTCCGCCGCATCCGTCGCATATGGGGCCACGAGGCAGAACTCGTCGCCGCCGAGGCGGTACGCGACTCCGTCCGTGCCTATGGCCTTGGCCAGCTTCCGGCCCAGACGCTGGAGCAGCAGGTCGCCTTCCACGTGCCCAAAGGTGTCGTTGTAGCTCTTGAAGCCGTCGAGGTCGAAGAAGACGAACAGGCGGCGCCCGCCCGGCCCGTCGAGGTCGGCCATCAACCGCCGGCGGTTGGGCAGTCCCGTCAGGTGGTCGTGGGTGGCCTCATACTCGAGCAAGCGTCTCTGCTCGCGATCCCTCCTCCGCTCGATCTGGCGGAAACGCCAGAACAGCAGGAGGAGGAGGATCGCGGCACCGCCGAGGCTCAGGTAGGTGCCGAGCCTCGTCTTCAGCAGGATCGCGACCGCATCGTCGCCGTGCTTCCGCTCGTCGCTCGCCAGCCGCTCGAGCAACCGGTCGTGGATCGGATCAACCCGGCGGGAGTCCACCCGCTCGGCGCCTGCGAGGTCATCGCTCGCGATGAGGCGGAACATGTCGTCGATCGCGGACTGGTAGGTGGACAGGAGCTGCCGTGATGGTCCGTTGGGGTTCCAGTCGTCGCCGTCGTGGCGTGCCAGGGTGTCGAGCTCGCCTGACAGCCCGGCCCTCAGCTTCTGGTGTTTGACGAAGACTTCGGCGCTGACCTCGCCGCTCGAGCGAGCCTGCCACTCGAGGGCGCTCTCCTCGTTGAGGTCTGCGCGGACATTGGCGAGGGCGGTTTGCGTCAAGCGGGCGTTATCTCCCTGCGTCCTGAGTGCCGTGATCGCAAACGCGGTCGCCAGGGCGACAGCCAAGCGCGGCGGGGATCATCAGCCAATGGAAGATTCGGGACGCCACATATTCCCATCGACATCCCCGGCAATTCCCATGAATGCGCCCGTTTGACGGGTGCGGCAGCGGAGAGGGTGGGATTCGAACCCACGAGGCAGTGTGACCCGCCCACACGATTTCCAGTCGTGCACCTTCAGCCGCTCGGTCACCTCTCCAGAACGGCTCCTAGCCTAGCTTGGGCCGGACCGCCCGCGGGAGCGGCGTCAGGCCGCGTTTCGCAGCTGCACGTGGGGCGTGCGGCGCGGGAAGGCGACGATCGTCGACATGCTCACCTCGGAGAAGGCCAGCGCCTGCAGGGTGCAGCCGCAGCCCTCGCAGAGCATGTCGTCGAAGTCCTCGAGCTCGCCCCAGGCCTCGAATTCCTCGGCGCAGGACTCGTCGGTGCAGATCAGGACGGCGTACAGCATGACCTGAGCCATGCTGCGCCCGGCGTCGGACGGAACGGGGCTACGACCTGCAAGTGGGATTGCATCAGGCGCCGTCGGAGGCCGGCACGATCAGGCGGATGTGGCTGCGGGCCAGCATCAGGACCGGGGCGGTCCAGTCGCGTCCCGAGCCGTCGAGCGCCACGAGCTCGGCGTCGAGGACCGTGAAGAACTCGATATCGCGGCGGTTCACGTGATCGGAGACGCGACTGCGGTAGCCCTCGCGGGGAAGTGTCAACATCCCCTCCACTCTGTACCGGTCAGTCTCTACGACAACTTTTTCCTGTCGGTTCTCCACGGCGGCGGAATCTAGCGGTTACGGTCCCGTGTGATGACGCGCGCGGCGCCGAGTGGGCGCGGTCCTGCGCTCGAGGCGGTCTTCCAGCCGGTGCAGCCGCCCACCACGTTCGAGGAGACCGTGGAGCGGTTGGGCACCGCCATACGCCTGGGCCTGCTGCCACCCGGCACGCGGCTGCCGCCGGAACGCGAGCTGGCCGAGGAGCTCCGCATCTCGCGCTCCACCCTGCGGCAGGCGCTCACGACGCTCGTGCAGAGCGGGTATCTCGTCTCGCTGCGCGGCCGCTCGGGCGGGACGTTCGTGGCCGAGGAGCCTCCTCTCTCCCGGGAGACCGAGGGCCCGCCGCTGGGCGATGAGGCGCGCGCCGTGCTCGACTACCGAGTGGTGGTGGAGACGGGCGCCACGCTGCTGGCGGCGGAGCGGGCCGAGGAGAAGGACCTCGACGGCCTGGAACGGCTCACAGCGGACATGACCCTCACCCAGGGCAGTAGCTTCGAGGTCTACCGGCGGGCCGACGTGCGCTTCCACATCGGGCTTGCGGAGGCATGCCATTCGCCCCGGCTCGTGGTCGCGATGACCGAGGTGCAGGGCCAGATGAGCGACCTGATCCAGCGGGTGTCGCACCCGGACGAGGTGCTGAGCCACTCGAATGCCCAGCACAGGCGGCTCGTGGCGCTGCTGCGCCGCAGGGACACCGCCCGCGCCGTGCGGCTCATGCGGGAGCACTGCGAGGGCACCGAGCACATCCTGGCCGCGCTGATGCCGGACTAGGGGCGCGACTCTCCGCGGCCGCCGCCGCCGCGCTTTGTCACGTCTACAGCAGCGGTGAAGGGGTCTGTCCACAACACGAAACTCGAGCACTTCGGGCGGGGGGTTAGGCCTCTTGCGCTCCTATTCGAACCACAACATCACCAACCCCTTCTCGCGGGCGGGGGGTGCGGCGAGTTGTGGACCCCCGCCCACGGCGTGACAGGCCCAATCCTGGCCGCGCTGATGCCGGACTAACCCTCAACCCTCAAGGGGGTCAGACCCCCTTGAGGGTTTGTGCCCAGGTGTCCTTCGCCCCGCCGCCCTGCCCGCTGTTCACCACCATCGAGCCGCGCTCGAGTGCCACGCGGCTGATGGCCGCGGGGAGCACGCGGGCGTTCTCGGCGGTCAGGAGCGCGTAGGGGCGCAGGTCCACGTGGCGCGGCTCGAGCCCACCGTCGACGACGGTCGGGTGCACCGACAGCTCCACTCGCTCCTGGCCGATCCAGCCGCCGGGCTCCGCGGCGATCTGCGCTCGCACGCGCTCGCGCATGTCCTTGTCGGCATCTCGCCAGATCGTGACCCCCTCGCCTCCCATTTCGCCGCGCGGCTTGACCACCAGTTCGTCGAGCTCATCGTCTGGCCCGAGCAGGCGCGACGGGATCGAGGGCAGCAGCGGCTCCTGGTCGAGGTAGAAGCGGACCAGCTCGTCCACGTGGGCGTGCACGAGCTTGTCGTCGGCAATGCCGGCGCCGGGCGCGTTGACCACGGCGAGCGTGCCCGCGGCGGCCGGCCCCAGGAGCGCCTCCCCGACCGCGGTCGGCGTGCCGTCCTCAGCCCTGAAGCGATCGTCGTCGGTGCGCAGGTAGACCACATCCACGCCGCGCGTGCGCCCGTCGAGCCAGGCCACGAGGCGCCCGTCGCGCTGCTCCAGGTCCCCAAGGTTCACCAGCGGCGCGCACAGCTCGCGGGCGAGTCGCTCGTGCTCCCACCAGCCCGCGGCGGACGGTCCCTCGGAGAGGATCACCATGCGCGGTTCATGCGCTGCGGGCGGCGCGGCATCGCGCAGCGCCAGCGCGAGCTCGCCGAACACGTGCGACAGGTCCAGCTGCGGTGGCTCCACTCCGAGCACGTCGCGGAGCGTGTCGCGGGCGGTCACCGAATAGGCGATGCCGGCCGGCATGCGCACCTGGTCCTCGATCACGCGGAAGCGCCCGTCGGGCGAGCGCACCACGTCGAGGCCCGCGAACGACACCCAGCGCGGCGGCGTTGCTCCGCGCATCGCGGGCTCGTAGTGGGGCGAGGCCTCCACGTCCTCGCGCGTGAGCACGCCCGCCTCGAACACGCGGCCGTCCCCGTACACGTCCGCCACGAGCGCCTCCAGCGCGCGCAGCCGCTGCACGATGCCGGCCTGGAGCTCCGACCACTCCGGCTCGGTGAGGATGCGCGGCACCGGGTCGAGCGCGAAGAGCCCGTCGGCCGCGGCCCCGAAGCTCACGCCGCGGGCGCTGAGGCGCCGCTTCACCTCCGCGGCGACGGCGGCGGGGTCGCCGAGCGCCTCCAGCAGGGCCGCGTAGTGCGGGCGCGGCCTCCCGTCCTCGTCGTACGCCTCGTCGTAGGGGAGCGGGGAATCGGCGGCTGGGCTCACGCGGAGCCGCGTACCCGCTCACCGCTCGGGTCGAACAGCGGCTCGCCGGTCAGCTCGCCTCCAACCCAGCTTCCGAAGATGTCGAGCTCGACCGCGGTGCCGGGTTCCGCGCGCTCGGGCGGCAGATAGGCGAAGGCCACCGAGCGCTCGACCGTGTAGCCGTAGCCGCCGGTGGTGACCCGGCCGACGATCTCCCCGTCCACCCTCACCGGCTCGTTCCCGAGCGCCACGGAGCGGGGGTCCTCGAGGGTGATGCAACGGAGCAGCTTGCGCGGCCCAGCCTCGCGTGCCTCCACCAGCGCATCGCGGCCGATGAAGCCGCCGGGCTTGTCGAGCTTCACCGCGAAGTCGAGACCGGCCTCGTAGGGCGTGTCGTCCGGCGTGATGTCCGCACCCCAGACGCGATAGCCCTTCTCGACCCGCATCGAGTCGATCGCCCGGTAGCCGCCGGCCACGATCCCGTGCGGCTCGCCCTCCTCCCAGAGCGCGCGCCAGAGCGCCATCCCGTACTCGCTGGGGCAGTAGAGCTCCCAGCCGAGCTCGCCTACGTAGGTGACCCGCAGCGCGCGCACCGGCACGCCCGCCACGGTGATCTCCCTAACGCTCATGTAGGGGAACTCGTCGTTCTCGAGCGACTGCGGCGTGAGCGGCGCGAGCGTCTCGCGGGCGCGCGGGCCCCAGATCCCGAAGCATGCCGACCTGGACGTGACGTCGTGCACCTGCGCGGAGTCGTCTTCGGGCAGGTGGCGGCGGATCCACTCGCGGTCGTGGTTCCCGAATGCGGTGCCCGTGACGATGGAGAAGCGCTCCTCGGCGAGGCGGGCGACCGTGAAGTCGCACTCGATGCCGCCGCGTGAGTTGAGCATCTGCGTGTAGGTCACCCGCCCGACATCGCGCGCGACCTCGTTGTCGCACAGGCGCTCGAACAGCGCGGGCGCGCCCGGGCCGACCACCTCGAGCTTGGCGAACGACGACTCGTCGAAGATCGCCACCCCCTCGCGGCAGGCAACGTGCTCGGCGCCGATCGCGGGCGACCAGTGCTTGCCCGCCCAGCCACGCGGCCGCAGCGACTCGTCGCCGCGGTCCGCGTTCGACTCGTACCAGTTCACGCGCTCCCAACCCGACTTCTCGCCGAAGGCGGCATCGCGCCGGCGATGCCACTCGTACGCCGGGGAGGTGCGCAGCGGCCGGCCGGCCTGGCGCTCCTCGAAGGGGTAGTGGATGTCGTAATAGGTCTCGTAGGTCTCGAGCACGCGCGCGAGCGTGTACGAGGGGGAGCGGTACTGCGCTCCGAAGCGGCGCACGTCCATCTGCCAGAGGTCCATCGAGGGTTCGCCCGCCACGATCCACTCCGCCATCACCTTGCCCACGCCGCCCGCCCCCGCGAGGCCGTGTGCGCAGAAGCCGCCCGCCACGAACACGCCGGGCAGCTCCGTCTCGCCAAGGCAGAACTCGTTGTCGGGAGTGAATCCCTCCGGCCCGTTGATCATGCGCGTGACCTTCACGTCCTCCATCTGCGGCACGCGCCGGCGCGAGTTCACAACGATCTCCTCGAACCGGTCCCAGTCGTCCTCGAGCAGGCGGCCGTTGAAGTCGGGCGGGATGCGCTCGAAATCCGCGCCGCCGTGCGGCGTGAAGGCGGGCGCAGCGGGGCGCTCGTAGCCGCCCATCACCAGACCGCCGCCCTCCTCGCGGAAGTAGATGAGCAGGTCGGGATCGCGCAGCGTGGGCAGCGGGTTTTGTGGATCGCGCTCACGGAACGGCTGGGTCACGATGTACTCGTGTGACATGGGCACGATCGGGATGCGCACGCCCGCGAGCCGTCCCAGCTCCGCCGAGAACATGCCTCCCGCGATCACCACGACCTCGGCGTCGATGTCGCCGCGCTCGGTGCGCACACGGCCCTGCTCGATCCCCGTCACGCGCGTGCCCGTGAAGATCTGCACGCCGCCCTCGCGAGCGCCCTCGGCCAGCGCGAACGTGAGCTGCGACGGATCGAGGTAGCCGTCGGTGGGAAGCCAGGCGGCGCCGAGCACGCCGTCGGTGGACATCAGCGGGAAGAGCCCCTGCGCCTCCTCCGCCGAGATCAGGTCGAGCGGCAGCCCGAACGTCTTCGCCCAGCCGGCCTGCCGGCGCAGCTCCTCCATGCGCTCCTCGCTCGACGCGAGCCGGATCCCGCCGCACTCGACCCAGCCGCACGCGTCGCCGAGCTTCCGGTAGAGCTCGACCGAGTACATCATCATCTTGGTGAGGTTCACCGAGCCGCGCAGCTGACCCACGAGGCCGGCGGAGTGGAAGGTGGAGCCCGAGGTGAGCTGGTTGCGGTCCACGAGCACAACGTCGTCCCAGCCGAGCTCGGCCAGGTGGTAGGCGATCGAGGTGCCACCCACGCCGCCCCCGACGATCACGCAGCGCGCTGCGCCGGGAAGCTCCCGCCGCGCGGCCACTAGCTGCGGGCTTCCTCGATCCAGCCCTCGAAGCGCGGGTCGCTGCGCGCCTTCTCAAGGCGGTCGAAGTGCTTCTGCGCGTAGTCGCGGAAGTCGAAGTCGAGCTCGGACACCCCGGCCTGCACGACACCCCACATCGCCTCGCGGAAGTCGGACATGAACCGGAACAGCTTCAGCGTCGCCCGGCGACGGCCGTCCGGCGCCTCGCCGAAGTAGGCCTCCAGCAGCAGGACCTCCTGGTCGTCGTCGAGCTCGTTGTTCACCGCGAAGTTGCCGAGGTCGAACCAGCGGTCGCCCATTCCCGCGTACTCCCAGTCGATCAGCTGCATGCGCTCGCCGCCGCGGAGGAAGTTCGCGGGCAGCAGGTCGTTGTGGGCGGGCACCGGCTCGTGGCTGGGCTGGTCCCGGACCGCGCGCTCGATCGCGTGGGCGGCCTCGAGTGCCTCGTCGTAGCCGTCGGGGGGCTCGCTGCCGTTGGCACGGCCGGTCTCCGCGTACTCCTCAACGAGCCTGAACGAGTCGAAGCCGCTCGGCAGCTCCGTGCCCGAGTCGTGCAGGGAGCGCAGGTCGTGCGCCACCTCTGCGATCGTCTCGGGCTCCCGCAGCTCGTCGGCCTTCATCTCGCGGCCGGAGACGAACGCGGTCACGAGGGCGGACGGCTCGGAGAGCAGGGCAGCCACCTTTGGGGCGATGCCGAGCTCGGCCGCTGCCTTGTTCGCGATGCATTCCGCCTCGCGGTCGATGCCGAGCAGCGCGGTGCGCTTCCCGGGTAGCCGCACCACGTAGTCGTGGCCACCGAAGTTGACCCGGAAGTTGCGGTTGGTGATCCCGCCCTCGAGCTGGACCACGGTGCCCTCGCGCGGTCCGAGCAGCGCGGCCAGACGCGCCACAACCTCCGTCAGTTCCGGGATCGTGAACTCGGGATTCATGGCGCGACTCTACGCCGAGGCCGCGTCACATGCGAGGCTCTCTGTCCCGGATGTCGGACGGCGAGCTGATCCTTGTCGCGGCGGCCCTGCTCGCCGCGGGAATTGGCGCATCCCTGCTTGCGTCACGAATCCGCCTGCCCGGCCTGCTGCTCTTCCTCGCGCTCGGGATGGCGATCGGGTCCGACGGGCTCGGCTGGATCGACTTCAACAACTACGAACTGGCGCGCACGATCGGGGTGGTCGCGCTTGCGCTGATCCTGTTCGAGGGAGGGCTGTCCGCCGGCTTCGACGAGATCCGCCCCGTGCTCCGGCCTTCGCTGTCGCTCGCGGTCTTCGGCACGCTCGGCACCGCTGTCATCTGTGGCTTCGCGGCAGCCTGGCTGTTCGACCTCAGCACGCTCGAGGGGATGCTGATCGGCGCGATCATCTCCTCCACCGACGGCGCGGCCATCTTCGCGCTCCTGCGCGAGTCGACGCTGCGCCGCAGGCTCGCGCGCACGCTCGAGGGGGAGGCCGGCTTCAACGATCCGGTGGCCGTGCTGCTCGTGGTGGGCTTCATCGAGTGGATTCAGCAGCCGGACTACGGCGTGCCCGACCTGCTCCTGCTGTTCGTGACCGAGATGGGGATCGGGGCGGTGGTCGGATTGGGCGTGGGGTGGCTTGCGGTGCGCGGCCTGCGCAACGCGAAGCTCGCCAGCCCCGGGCTCTACCCGGTCGCGACGCTGGCCACGGCCGGGCTGGCCTACGGCGGGGCCGCGACGCTGCACGGCTCGGGCTTCCTCGCCGCCTATCTGGCCGGTCTCGCTCTCGGCTCGGCGCGCATCCCCGCCAGGCAGACCGTCACGGTCTTCCACCAAGGACTCGGGTGGATCGCCCAGATCGCGATGTTCCTTGCGCTCGGGCTGCTCGTGTTCCCGAGCAAGCTCGACGATGTCTGGCTCGAGGGAACCGCGCTGGCGCTCCTGCTCGTCTTCATCGCGCGCCCGCTCACGGCCGCGCTCGCCACCGCGTTCGACCGCTTTACCGCCGGGGAGCGCATTGTCCTGGGCTGGGCCGGGCTGCGCGGCGCGGTGCCGGTGGTCCTCGCCACCTTCCCGGTGATCGAGGGCATCGAGCACAGCAGGGAGTTCTTCAACATCGTCTTCTTCGCCGTCGTCCTGTCCACGATCCTGCAGGGCACCAGCGTGGAGTGGCTGGCCCGCAAGCTCGGTGTCACGACCACCGAGCCCGCGCTCCCGCGCCCGCTCATGGAGACCGGCACGGTCCGCCGGCTCGGCGCTGAGATCGTGGAATATCCGGTGGGCGACGACGACGCGATCGTCGGACAGCTGGTGCGTGCGCTGGGGCTACCGCGCGACGCCCTGCTCAGCGTGATCGTGCGCGGCGAGGAGGCGCTGCTCCCGCGCGGCTCCACGCGCATCGAGGCCGGCGACCGGCTCCACGTGATGGTGCGCGAGGAGGTGGCCGGCGAGATGCCCGAGCTTCTGGAGCGCTGGCGCATCGGTCCGGTGGAGGTCCCGGCCGTCCGGCAAGCGCCCCTGCGCGCGGGCACGGCCGTGTTCACCACTCGGCGCTGGACCGAGGCGGACGGCGACGCGGGCTATCCGAAGGAGGTTCACGGCGTGCCGGTGGCAGAGCAGATGCGCACGCGCCGTGACCATCGCGGCGCGCTCGTGGCGCTCGAGGACGGTCGCTTCGCCGTGACCGGGCCGCTGGTGGCGATCGGCGGGCCGCTCCAGGTCCAGCGCTACGCCAGACGCCAGCTCACGAGCGAGGACGACGCCGCCGCGCGGGCGTGGTGGCAGGAGGTCATCGGCGCGCTCGCGCGCTGAGAAACAAGAGGCAAAGGTTGCAATCTGTCTGAACGGTGGCTTACAGTCGCCCGCGAAAGGTCGCTGCGCCGCGTCTTGCGCTGCGCATTCCGGGTCGCCGAACAGGAGGGACGCATGGCCGACGAGGCTCTGGACCGGGACGAGGCAAAAGCTTGCAGAGCTCGGTTACAAGCAGGAGCTGACCCGCGGTTGGTCGCGGTTCTCGAACTTCGCGATCTCGTTCACGATCATCTCGGTCCTCGCCGGGTGCTTCACGACCTATCCGCAGGCATGGAACCTCGGCGGCCCGATCGCCATCTCCTGGGGATGGCCGATCGTCTGCCTCATCATCCTCACGGTCGCGTTCAGCATGGCGGAGGTGGCCTCGGCCTATCCCACGGCCGGCGGTCCCTACTGGTGGGCCAACGAGCTCGGTGGACCGGTCTGGTCCTGGTACACGGGCTGGTTGAACCTGCTCGGACTGATCGCAATCGTCGCGACGGTGGACTGGTTCTGCGCACAGTTCTTCACGTTCGTTTTCAACCTCTGGGGCGTCGACTTCGGGATCATGAACTTCGCCGACGCGGTGTCGCTCGAGGAGATCTTCATCGTCTTCGTGATCATCCTGGTCGCTCCACGCGATGATCAACATCTTCTCGTCGCATCTCGTCGCGCTGTTCAACAACATCTCGGTGTTCTGGCACTGCGTCGGCGTGCTGGTGATCATCGGGATCCTGATCATCGTCCCCGACAATCATCAGAGCGCCGACTTCGTATTCACCGAGCGCATCAACAACTCGGGATTCGGCATGGGCATGTACTGGTGGTACATCCTGCCCACCGGCCTGCTGCTGACCATGTACACGGTTACCGGCTATGACGCGTCGGCGCACGTGGCGGAGGAGACGCGGGACGCCGAGATCTCCGCGGCCAAGGGCGTTTGGCAATCGGTGGCCCTGTCGGCGCTGATCGGCTGGTTCGTCCTGCTCGCGATCACCTTCGCCGCGAGTGACGTCGGCGCGGTCAACGAGGGCGGCGGCACATCGCTCGCCATCTTCCAGAGCGCGATGTCGGAGGGCTGGGCCGAGACCGTGATCCTGATCTCGGCGATTGGCCAGTTCTTCTGCGGAATGGCATGCGTCACCAGTTGCTCGCGGACGTTCTTCGCGCTCTCGCGAGACCGTATGACGCCCGGCCACCGGCTATGGGCCAGCGTCAACGGCGCGCGCGGCGTCCCGGTGGCGGCGGTGATCGGCTCATGCGTGCTCGCGGGAATCCTGACCCTTCCGGCGCTGTCGGGTAACGCCGCGGGCGTCCCGGTCGCCTTCTTCGCAGTCGTGTCGATCGGCGTGCTCGGGCTTTACTCCGCATACGTGATGCCGGTGTACCTGCGCTGGCGCGCGGGGACCAACTTCAAGCAGGGGGCGTGGAACCTGGGCAATAAGTGGAGGTGGCTCAACCCGATCGCCGTCATCTGGGTGATCCTCACCTCGATCTACTTCTGCCTGCCGTTCTACGGGCCGGCGGCGGTGTGGTGGGACGACTCGTTCGACTGGAACGCCGCCAACTTCACCCCGCTCGTCATGGGCGTGCTTCTGGTCGCCATCACCATCGCCTGGTTTGGTGGCATGAACAAGCGCTACAAAGGGCCCATCCGCACGATCGAGTTCGACGAGGGCATCGGCATCAAGCAGATCGACGAGCCGGGCGAGCCGCCCGCGGCGGCCCCACCGCCCGCCGCCCCGGCCTAGGCCTGGGCAAGCTCAGCAGCGCCGAGCACGAACGCCTTCCAGCGTTCGTGCTCGCGCACACGCCAGTCATCGTCCTGCTGTGGCTCGACCGAGCGGTCGATCGGCAGCAGCTCGGCCGCCTCGGGCAGCGAAGCGATCACGCCTGAGCCGACGGCGGCCAGCACCGCGGCGCCGAGCACGGTGGCGTCGGCTCCGGCAGCGTCCACGCGCACCCCGATCGTGTCGGCCTGGAGCTGAAGCAGCAGCGGCTCGTTGGTGAGCCCGCCATCCACGCGCAGCGAACTGACGTCCGTGGTCTCACGCATCGCTGCCACCACGTCGGCCACGCGCCAGGCGATGCCCTCGAGCGCCGCGCGCGCCACGTTCGCGCGCGTCGTCCCGCCGTGCATGCCGGCGATCACGGCCCGCGCCTCCGGCTTCCACCAGGGGGCGCCAACACCGGCCAGTCCGGGGAGCACGCGCGCGCCTCCATTGTCCTCCCCCGCACGTGCCAGCTCGGTGAGCGCGGCGGGGTTCTCGGCCATCCCGAGCTCGCGGCACATCCACTCGAGCATCGCGCCCGCCGCGAACACGCCGCCGTCGATCGCGTACTCCATGCGGCCGTCGATGCGCCAGGCCACGGTGGGCAGCAGCCCGCCCGAGGGCTCCGGCACCTGGTCGCCCACGTGGCCGAGCACGAAGACGCCGGTGCCGTAGGTGGCCTTCACGCGCCCCGGCACGACGCAGCCCGCGCCGGCGAGCGCGGCCTGCTGGTCGACCACCTGTCCGCACAGCGGCAGCTCCACCGGCCAGGACTCGTGACGGAGCGTGCCGAGCGCACCCGCGGTGTCCCGCACCTCCGGCAGCACATCGATGGGCACGCCGAACAGCTCGCACAGCCGCGTGTCGAACCCGGGCGTACCGAGGCGGTGCAGCTGGGTCCGCGACGCCGTGGAGTTGTCCGTGGCGAAGCCGGCGCCCAGGCGGTCGCAGAGGAAGGAGTCGACGGTGCCCATGCGGAGCGTCCCGGCCTCGCGCGCCTGCTGGACCTTCTCCTCGTTCTCCAACAGCCAGGCCAGCTTCGCGGCGGAGAAGTACGGGTCGAACGGAAGCCCGCTGAGCGAGCGGATCTCGTCCTCGGCGGCGCCCATCCGGTCGAGCACCTCCTGGGAGCGCTTGTCCTGCCAGACGACGATCGGGCTGAGCGGCTGCGCCGGTCTCGGCATCCCAGGCGAGCACCGACTCGCCCTGGTGGTCGAGCCCGCACGCCACGACCTCGTCGTCGGCTGTCTCGAGCAGCTCGGCAACGGCGTCCACGACCGCCTGGAGCACCTCGCCAGCGTCCTGCTCGACCCATCCCGGACGCGGGTGGGTGTTCACCTTGTCCCGTCGCGCCTCGCGCACCGGCTGGAGTCGCTCGTCGAACAGCGCCGCCTTTACGCCCGTCGTTCCCTCGTCGATGCCGAGCAAAAGCATCTGCGCTTCCTACCACAGTGGGTGTCGCTCCGGTTAGGCTCGCCGCTCATGGAACTCGGTGATCTCAAGAAGGCCGTTGACGATGGATCGATCGACACCGTGCTGCTCTGCATCGCGGACATGGAGGGCCGCCTGCAGGGAAAGCGCCTGACCGCGCGGCACTTCCTGGACGAGGTCGTCGAGCACGACGCCGAGGGCTGCAACTACCTGCTCGCCGTGGACGTGGACATGAACACGGTCGACGGCTATGCGATGTCGAGCTGGGAGCGCGGCTATGGCGACTTCGTGTTCAAGCCGGACATGGACACGCTACGAGAGATCCCGTGGCACCCGGCCACCGTTCTGCTGATGGCGGACCTCGCGTGGGAGGACGGCTCCGACGTGGTGGCGTCGCCGCGCCAGATCCTGCGGCGTCAGCTCGCGCGGCTCGCCGAGCGCGGCTGGACGGCCGCGGCGGGCACCGAGCTCGAGTTCATCGTGTTCAACGACAGCTACGAGGACGCGTGGTCCAAGGCCTACCGCGATCTCGATCCGGCGAACCAGTACAACGTCGACTACTCGATGCTCGGCACCGCCCGCGTCGAGCCGCTGATCCGGCGCATCCGCAACTCGATGATGGGCGCCGGGATGAACGTGGAGAACTCGAAGGGCGAGTGCAACTTTGGGCAGCACGAGATCAACTTCCGCTACGGCGAGGCGCTTCGCACCGCGGACGACCACGCGATCTACAAGACCGGCGCGAAGGAGATCGCGGCCCAGGAGGGCATGTCGATCACCTACATGGCGAAGTTCGACGAGCGCGAGGGCAACTCGTGCCACATCCACCTGTCGATCCAGAAGGACGGCGGCGGTAGCGTCTTCGCGGAGGACCGGGCCACGTTCGACCGCTTCGTGGCGGGGCAGCTCGCCGCGCTGCGCGAGCTCACGCTGATGTTCGCCCCGCACGTGAACTCGTACAAGCGCTACGTGGCCGGTTCGTTCGCGCCGACCGCGGTGGCGTGGGGCCACGACAACCGCACCTGCTCGATGCGGGTGGTGGGGCATGGCGAGGGGTTGCGCGTGGAGAACAGGCTCCCCGGCGCGGACGTGAACCCGTACCTCGCGCTGGCGGCGATGATCGCCGCCGGACTGCACGGCGTCGACAACGAGCTCGAGCTCGAGCCGGCGTTCGAGGGGAACGCCTACGAGTCCGACAAGCCGCGGGTGCCGCACAACATGTACGACGCGCGCGAGCTGTTCGGAGGCTCCGCGATCGCTCGCGAGGCCTTCGGCGAGGACGTGGTCGACCACTATCTGAACCGCGCCCGGATCGAGATCGATGCGATGGAGGCCGCGGTCACCGACTGGGAGAAGTTCCGCGGGTTCGAAAGACTGTAGGGCGTGACACGCCCGGTCATCGGCATCTGTGCCGCCATTGAGAGCGCCCGCTGGGCTGCGTGGGAGGTGGTCGTGAACCTCTCCCCGCGCACGTACTCGCAAGCGGTGCAGCGGGCGGGCGGGCTCGCGCTGATCCTGCCGCCTGACGACGTCGTGGCCGAGTCGCCGGACGAGCTGCTCGACATGCTCGACGGCCTGATCCTCGCCGGTGGGTCCGATATCGATCCGGCGAGCTACGGGGCGAAGCCGCATCCGGAGACGCGCGGCACCCGGCCCGAGCGGGACCGCTTCGAGATCGCACTCGGCACGCGCGCGCTGGAGCGGGACATGCCGGTGCTCGGGATCTGCCGCGGTATGCAGATGCTGAACGTGATCCAGGGCGGCACGCTCGACCAGCACCTGGGACTGGAGCTGCACCGGCACACGCCCGGGGTCTTCGCGGACCACGGTGTCCGCCTCGAGCCCGGATCGCTCGCAGCGCGGGTGGTGGGCGACGAGCACACCGAGGTGAAGTCGGCGCATCATCAGGGCCTCGAAGAGCTCGGTGAGGGCGTCGTTGCGAGCGGCTGGGCCGATGACGGCATCGTCGAGGCGATCGACCTCCCCGGCCAAAGCTTCGCGGTCGGGGTGCTGTGGCACCCGGAGGAGGACGAGCGCAGCCGCGTGGTCGGGTCGCTCGTGAACGAGGCACGAGATCGGATGAAGGCCCCGACACAGTGATTCAGGTCGTGGAACCCGCAACCGCCGAGGTGATGGCGGAGCTGCCGCAGGCGGGTGTCGAGGAGACCGACGCCGCGGTGGCGCGCGCCAAGGAGGCGTTCCCGGCCTGGCGCGCCGTCGCGCCCGGCGACCGCTCCGCGCTGCTGCACCGGCTCGCGAACGCACTCGAGGAGAACCTCGAGGACCTCGCCCGGCTCGAGGCGCGCAACGCAGGGAAGCCGATCTCCGACGCCCGCGGCGAGATGGGGATGGTCGTGGAGACCTTCCGCTACTACGCCGGCGCCCCCGAGCGAATGACCGGCCGCACCATCCCCGTGGCCGGCGGCGTGGACATGACCTTCCGCGAGCCGCTCGGCGTGGTGGGCCTGATCACGCCCTGGAACTTCCCGCTCACGATCGCGTCGTGGAAGATGGCCCCTGCGCTCGCCGCGGGCAACACGATCGTCCTGAAGCCCGCGGAGCTCACCCCGCTCACCGCCATCGAGTTCGAGCGGATCGCGCTCGAGGCCGGGGTGCCCGAGGGTGTGGTGAACGTGGTGGCCGGGCCGGGCTCGGTCTGCGGGCAGCGCCTCGTGGAGCACGAGGACGTGGCGAAGATCGCCTTCACCGGCTCCACCGAGGTGGGCCGGCGCATCGCCGCCGGCGCGGCGGGCACGATCAAGCGCGTCACGCTCGAACTGGGCGGGAAGTCGGCGAACGTGGTCTACGCCGACGCCGACCTCGAGAAGGCCGCCGCGGCGGCGCCGAGCGCCGTGTTCGGCAACGCCGGCCAGGACTGCTGCGCGCGCTCGCGGATCCTCGTCGAGCGCTCCGCACTCGATCGCTTCATGGAGGTGCTCGAGGAGTCGGTCGAGGCGATCAAGGTCGGCGACCCGCTCGACGAGTCCACCGAGATGGGACCGCTGATCTCCGAGGGACAGCGCGAGACCGTCGCGTCATTCGTGCCGGACGACGCGCCCGTGGCGATCCGCGGGAGTGCAGCCGGACGGCCCCGGCTTCTGGTTCCCGCCCACGGTCCTGTGCCCGGTCGAGAACACGGATCGCGCAGCGGCCGAGGAGATCTTCGGCCCGGTGGCCGCCGTGATCCCGTTCCGCGACGAGGAGGAGGCGATCCGGCTCGCGAACGAGACGATCTACGGCCTCTCGGGATCCGTGTGGACCCGCGACGGCGCCAAGGCGCTGCGCACCGCACGCGCGATCGAGAGCGGCGTGGTCTCGATCAACTCGAACACGTCCGTGCGGGTGTCCACGCCGTTCGGCGGCTTCAAGCAGTCCGGCTACGGCCGCGAGCTCGGACCCGACGCGCTCGACCACTACAGCGAGGTCAAGAACGTCTACTACGCGACGGAGGGCTGATGGCGAGACTCGACGGCAAGGTGTGCGTGATCACGGGGGCGGCGAGCGGCATCGGCGCCGAGACCGCGAGGCGCTTCAAGGAGGAGGGCGCCACCGTGGTGGGCGTGGACCTCTCCGAGAACGCCGAGGGCGACCTCGCCATACAGGCCGACGTGACCGACGAGGAGCAGGTGCAAGGCATGTACGCGCGCGCACGCGAGGAGTTCGGCCACGTGGACGTGCTCTTCAACAACGCCGGCATCTCGCCGCCGGACGACGTGTCGGTGCTCGAGACCTCGCTCGAGGCGTGGCAGCGGGTGCAGGACGTGAACCTCAAGTCGGTCTTCCTGTGCTGCAAGCACGGCATCCCGCATCTGCTCGAGGCGGGCGGGGGATCCGTGATCAACACGGCGTCGTTCGTGGCGGTGATGGGGGCGGCCACTTCGCAGATCTCGTACACCGCCTCGAAGGGCGGCGTGCTCTCGCTCTCCCGCGAGCTGGGCGTGGAGTTCGCGCGCCAGGGCGTGCGCGTGAACGCGCTCTGCCCGGGCCCGGTGAACACGCCGCTCCTCCAGGAGCTGTACGCCAAGGACCAGGAGGCCGCGCAGCGCCGGCTCGTGCACGTGCCGATGGGCCGCTTCGCCGAGCCGCGCGAGATCGCGAACGGAGTGCTCTTCCTCGCGAGCGACGAGTCGTCATACGTGACCGCGCAGACCTTCCTCGTGGACGGCGGGCTCTCCGGCGCCTACGTGACGCCCGAGTGAAGGTCCTCTCCGTAGTCCACGAGGCGGACGCTGGGGCCGGCGTCTTTGGCGAGTTTCCGACGTGGGTGCCGTCGTCCGGGCCTCCTCCTGACGACTTCGACGCGCTCATGGTCTTCGGGGGGTCGATGCATGTCGATCAGAACGACGAGCACCGATGGCTAACACCCGAAAAGGCGTTCCTTCGCGAGCAGCTTGAGCGCGGCACGCCGATCCTCGGCGTCTGCCTTGGGAGCCAGCTGTTGGCCGAGGCCGCCGGCGCGCAGCCTCACCGCATTCCCGAACCGGAGATCGGCTGGTACGACATCGAGATCACGGAAGCCGGCGCGGCGGATCCGGTTCTGGGTCCGCTCGCCCCTTCGGTCGAGCTGTTCGAGTGGCACCACTACGTGGCGCCGCTGCCTCCCGGCGCCGTGGAGCTCGCCCGAACGCCCATGTGCGTTCAGGCGTTTCGCATCGAGGGGAAGCCGGCGTGGGGCCTGCAGTTCCACGCCGAGGTCACGCGGGAGGATCTGTTCTCGTGGCTCGATGGATGGGAGAAAGCGGAGGCGGTTCGATGTCGACTTCGACCCCGAGCGCATCCGCGCCGCGAGCGAACAGCGCATCGAGGGTCAGAACGAGATCGGGCGGGGACTCGCGGCGCGGTTCTTGGTCGAAGCGGCCTGCGCCACCGGCCGCTAGGAGTCAGGCTGGCGGCGGCGCTTCGGGCGGCGGCGGCGGCGGTCGCGGCCGGCGTCGCCGCCACGGGCTCGCTGTGGAGCGACTTCAGTTCGAAATACATCACCGCGGCCGCGAGGGCGCTCAGCGGCGCGACGAGTAGACGCACGATCAGGTCCGCCAGGGCGTAGCCCACGAACGAGTCGGCGACGTCGTTGGCGATCGCCTGAATCACCGCCCCGACGATGAACTGGAGCAGGAAGAGGACGACGATCACGCCGAACACCTGGAGCGCGGTTCCACGGACCAGCTCGATGCTGCGTCGGAACGCGTCGATCACTCCGGGTCGCTCGATCACGATCACCGGAGCGACCACGGCGAAGAAGGTGAGAACGATCAGGCCGGGGATGACGAACAGCAGGAATCCGATCAGGAACGCGAGCCCTGCGAGGACGCCTGCCAGGAACAGCGGAACGATCACCGGTGCGGCTGAGCGCAGCAGGGTGCTGACCTGGTAGTCGCGCCTGCCGTCGAGAATGTCGCGCGCGGCCTCGACCACCATGCCCTGGAACCAGTAGCTCGCGATCGTTCCGAGTACGAGTATCAGCAGCACGCCGGCAAGGCTCACGTCACCCGCATAGACGATTCCATTGACGATCGCCACCGGTACGAACACCACCAGGGCCGCCGGAATCAGCAGCGTGAACTGGTCGCGGTAGATCTCGAAGATCCGCTCGAAGACCCGTGCTGTATCGAGCTTGCCGTTCATGCCGCAGAATGTACGTGGGTGGAGGAAAGCGTGCGTGGACACCTACTGATCGCGGCGCCGTCGCTATTCGACTATTTCCGGCGCACGGTGGTGCTCGTGCTCGAGCACACCGAGGAGGGGGCGATGGGCGTCGTCCTCGGCCGCAGCTCCGAGACGCGGGTGGCCGACGCCGTGCCCGCGCTGGCCGAGCTGCCCGGCGCGGACGACCTCGTGTACCTCGGCGGGCCCGTCTCGCCGCAGTCGGTGGTGGCGCTCGGCGAGTTCGGGCACCCCGAGGAGGCCGGCACGCAGGTGGTGGGCTCGCTCGGGACGCTCGACCCGGACGGGGCGAACGACTCACTGGTCCGGGTGCGCGTCTACGCGGGCTACGCCGGCTGGGGACCGGGCCAGCTCGACGGCGAGCTCGAGGAGGGGGCGTGGATCGTCCACGAGGCCGACCCGTCGGATCCGTTCCGCCCCGGCGATATCTGGTCGGATGCGCTCGAGCGCAAAGGCGGTCGCTATCGCCTGATGGCGACCATGCCGGCGGATCCCTCGCTGAACTAGGCGGTCGCGGCCGGGCTCACCGGGAGGCCGCCGGGGATCGGCGGCCAGTCCGGATAAAGGCGGCGCGAAGCGGCCTCGCACGGCCGGCCGCGGACGTGATGACCCAGGTCGGCGAAAGCGCGCAGCACGCTCACGCTGGCGAGGATCTGGAAGTCGGCCGCGTTCGGCGCCGGCCCTCCGATCGTGCCGGCGGCGATCAGGCCATCCACGTGGTCGAGCAGCTCCGGCAGCTCGGCGATGTCCTGGCGCACGCGTGCGCCGTCCGCGCGCGAGATCTGCGCGAGCCGCCGGATCGCCGGCATGAACAGCACCGCGAGCACCCGCGGGGCCGGCACGTGCATGATCTCGGTGCCCAGCCACTCCCGGGCGGAACTGCTCGCGAGCAGCAGGTGGCGGAACATGCGGCGCGGCACCGGCTGGAACACCTGCTCGCCCCAGCGCTCCGCCTCCTCCACACGCGCGCGCTCCTCGGGGTCCGCCGGGAACAGCGGTGGCTCCGGCCGGATCTCGTCGAGAAAGCGGGCGATCCGGCGCGTGCCCTGGAGCTTGCGCCCGTCGAGCTCGAGCGCCGGCACCGTGAAGTCCTGGAAGCCCGCGAAGCGCACCAGCAGCGGATGAAGCCCCGGCATCAGCCGCACCAGCCGGTGCGGGATGCGCTTGTGGGCGACCATGGCGGCGCCCGCGGCGGCCGCGTTCGAGATCGGCATGACGTAGAGCCGCGTGGGCACTACTCGCAGCTCCGCACGGCCCGTGCGGCGGCCTTCGCCCTGGCCCTGTAGCCCTCGGCCGACACGTGCACGCCGTCGTCGGCAAGCCACTCCGGATGCCTGCGCACCATCCGCACCCAGTTGAGGACGCGCAGGTTGGCGCGGCTGCTCGACTCGTCCGCAAGGGCGCGGTTGTAGCCGCGGTAGCTGACGCCCCGGTACGGCGGCCGGACGATGTTCGCCCAGACCACGCAGCGGCGCCCGCCCGCCACCCGCATCACGTCCGCGATCGCCTTGCGAAAGCCATCAACGTCGCCGGGGTCGTCGTTCGTCCCGAGGCTCACGTGGATCACCCGCGGAAGCCGGCTGCCGTAGCGGCGCATCACGTCGTCGCCCTGGTTGGCGTGGCGGCTCACCGCCGTGGACTGCCTCACCTTCCAGCCCGGCAGCTCCGGCGGGATGTACGGCCGGGTGCCCTCCGCGAGCGAGTCGCCGTTCACGAGCAGGCTGCGCTCCGCCGCGGACGCGGCCGCGGCGCGAGCGCCAGGCCCGCCGCCAGCAGTGCGAGCGCGCGCTTCATCGATCCCGCAGGGCGGGAAAGTCCTCTGCCATGGCGTCGAGGATAAGACGTACTGGCGCCACGGCTCCCTCGCGCGTGAAATGCACGCCATCCGCCTGGCGGGCGAGCACCCGCCTGCCGTCGATGCTGAGCGAGTCGCTGTACTTGCCGCGGTTGAGGGTGGAGTAGATGTCCACGTAGCGGAGGGCCGAGATCGCCTCGGTGGCGCGCTCCGCGGCACGATTCTGGGAGGCGTATATGTCGTTGAACTCGGGGTCGCGGGCGGTGGGTGGCGGCACCCAGTAGACCGGCCGCTTGCCGTCGCCCGAGAGCACCGAGCCCACGACCGCGACGCGGCGCGCGAACTCCGTCTCCCAGCCGGGCTCGCCCGGGTCGTAGAGCGAGCCGTCGGCGGTCTGGACGTTGAACCCGTCGTTGTCGCCGATCGCCATCACCACGACATCCGGATCGCGGGCGGCCACCTCCTGCTCGGCGTTGATCTCCCAGTTGAAGAACGCCGGATTGGTGAGGCCGGTGCCGTTTCGGGCCACGGTCGTGACATCCAGGAGCCCCTCGGGTGACTGGTCGATCAGGCGCTGCCCCAGGAACTCGGCCTGGGAATCGCCTGTCACGAGCACCTTCAGCGGATCCGCCGCCGTCGGCTGCCGGAACGCCTGCTCCTGGGTCCTGCGACGCAGGATCGCGCTCGAGCCCCGCTCGAGCTCCGTCCCCGACGCGGTCTTGTCCTCCTGCCCGAACGCGAGGTCGAGGCCCTCACGCGGCAGGTGCAGGCCGATTGCGCCCGCCACGTCGTCGATCGGCCGGGCAACCGACAGCACGATGTCGCGGGTCGGCCCCGGCTGCATGCCCTCGCCGGCGCGCACCATCGCCTCCGAGTTGAACAGCACCGCGATCGCGAGCGCGATCACGATCACGCCGAGCACGCGGCCGGCGGGCAGTGTGAGGTCTCTGTCGCGCGCGGGCTCCATGGCTCAGAACCGGAAGTAGATGAACGGGGCCACGCCCTGCTGGCCGACCGCGGCGTCGATCGCCACTAACACCGCGCCCACGGCCAGCCCCTGCGCCGCCACCGGCCGCGCCACAAGCCAGGCCTCCGCCTGGCGCCACCAGTCCGGTGGCAGCAGCTGGATCGCCACCGAGGCCACCACCAGCAGCACGAGCGGAAGGGTCACGAGCGGCGACGGCCCCGAGAGCCCGAGCCCGCCCAGCACGTCGAACGCCGTGGCGAGGTCGGGCGCGCGGAAGAACACCCATGCGACGCAGACGAGGTTGAACGTCACGAGCCAGGCGACCCATGCCGGCACGCGCAACCCCCCGTAGCGCTCCCGGATCCAGCGCTCCGCCGAGAGGCCCGCACCGTGGATGCCGCCCCAGAGCAGGAAGGTCCACGACGCCCCGTGCCAGAGCCCGCCGAGCAGCATGGTGATCATCACGTTGCGGAACGTCTTCAGGCGCCCCTCGCGGCTGCCGCCGAGCGGGATGTAGAGGTAGTCGCGCAGCCAGCGCGAGAGCGTCATGTGCCAGCGGCGCCAGAAGTCCTGGAGCGAGAGCGCGAGGTACGGGCGGTTGAAGTTCTGAGGCAGCTGGTAGCCGAGCAGCAGCGCAAGCCCGATCGCCAAGTCCGTGTAGCCGGAGAAGTCGCAGTAGATCTGCGCGGCGAACGCGTAGAACGCGAGCGTGATCTCCGCCCCCGAGTGTGCGGAGGGTTCGTTGTAGACCGGATCGACCACCCGCCGCGCCAGCTCATCGGCGATCACCGTCTTCTTGAGCAGGCCGCCGACGATCAGGAAGATCGCCGGGCCGGCGAGCACGGTGCGCGGATCGCGCGGCGTGCGCAGCTGGGGGAGAAGCTCGTTCGCCCGCACGATCGGCCCGGCCACGAGGTGCGGGAAAAACGCCTGGAGGATCGCGACCTCCACGAGCGGGGCGGCGCGGGTCTCGCCCCGGTACACGTCCACCACGTAGGAGATCGCCTGGAAGGTGAAGAACGAGATCCCGATCGGAAGCACGATCTGGACCAGCGGGATCGAGGAGCCGAGCCCGATCGAGTCCAGGGCGTTGTCCGTCTCCGAGACGAAGAAGCTCAGGTACTTGAAGACCGCGAGCAGGCCGAGGTCGAATGCCACCGCGGCAATCAGCGCGCGCTTGCGGGCGGCCGCGGACGGGCTGCGCGCGATCACCTGTGCCGCCACCGTGTTGACCACGCTGGACGCGATCAGCAGCAGCACCCAGCGCCAGTCGATCCAGCCGTAGAAGAGGTACGACGCCGCCAGGATGAATGGCCGCCACGCGCGCGGGTGCGGCATCAGAGCCCACGACAGCACGAACACGACCACGAAGAAGGCCGCGAACTCGATCGTCGGAAAGCTCATCGCCGCTGATTCTGGCTCGCGGCGGGGCTGTCTAGCTCACACCGATACGTCCGGGTGACGGCCGCGCAGGTGATCGCCGAGCGTCTCGCGCACCCAGCGCCGCTCGTCGGCGCTCGCCATCCGGTAGCGCCCGAGCAGCTCCTTCTGCTTGTCGAGCGGCAGTCCTGCGATCTCCCAGCGCACCGCCAGCCGCTCGAACAGGAGCTCGGCGCGGCGCTGCCAGCGATCTTCGCCAGAGGCGGCCGGCTTCGAGTCGAGCTGCTCGAGTTGGCGAAGCGTTCCCGGCGCTCAGCTCATCCCGCAGCGTGAGCACGTTGCCCTCGGGGTCGCGGTAGTCCGTTGTGCTCGCGGGCGCGCCCGGCCCCTGCGCGCGCCTGCGCGAACGACGTCCCATAGGCGCTGGTCAGCCCAGCATTGTGAGGCAGCGCTCCTCGACCGCGGCGGTGATGCGATCTGCCACACCCGGGTTGGTCCTGGTCAGCGAGCGCAGGGCCTGCTCGGTCATGACGATCACGCGCGCCGGCGAGGTGGTGGCCACCGTGGCATTGCGAACGGCCTTGGCGACGATGCCCATCTCCCCGAG
Source organism: uncultured Thermoleophilaceae bacterium (assembly GCA_963774755.1). Lineage (GTDB taxonomy): Bacteria > Actinomycetota > Thermoleophilia > Solirubrobacterales > Thermoleophilaceae > JACVRW01. The sequence continues at coordinate 103,674 of CAVZGG010000025.1, forward strand.
GAAGTCACCCGGGCCCAGCTCGGCGATTCGGTCGCCGTCGCGCATCACCTCGGCCGTCCCGTCCTCGATCACGAAGAACTCATAGGCGAACTCGCCCTGGCGCACGAGCTCGGTCCCCTCGGGGACCTCGACTTCGTCGGCGTGCGGCGCGATGGCATGGCGCTCATCGCTCGACAGCGACTCAAACAGCGGGATGGTTCGAAGCTCACTCTCCTTCATGGCCGCGATTCTCACGCTTCTGCGCCCTCTAACGCAAGCAGGTGCCGTTTGCGCTCCAGTCCGCCCCCGTAACCGGTGAGGGCTCCGGCGGCGCCGATCACGCGGTGGCACGGGACGATCACGGGTAGCGGGTTGCGCCCGTTTGCGGCGCCCACGGCCCGGCAGGCGCTCGGTCGGCCGATCCTCGCGGCGAGCTCCGAGTAGGTCGTGGTGCCTCCGTACGGGATCTCGGCGAGCGCGTCCCACACGCTGCGCTGGAAGGCGGTCCCGCTGTGGCGCGAGCGGCAGCTCGAAGCGCTCCAGCTCGCCCGCGAAGTAGGCCTGAAGCTGCGCCTCGGCCTCCGCGAACGGCGGCGCGTTGCTGCTGCAGGCGGTCGCGGCGTCGAACTGGATACGGCTCAGGCGGCCCTCGTCCGCGCTCAGCAGGAGCGGCCCGATCGGAGTGTCCACCGTGTGCACCTCGTCCACGCTACCGCCGCCTGGCGCGCCGCTCACCGGCATGTCCGAAAACCGCCAACTCGGCATGCGAGGATGACTCTCGTGATCGAGGACTTCGAGCGCTGCTACCGCTTCATGCAGAGCCGTGACCCCCGCTACGACGGCTTCTTCTTCGTGGCCGTCACGTCCACGGGCGTGTACTGCCGGCCGAGCTGCCCGGCCCGGCTGCCGAGCCGCCGCAACGTCCGTCTATTCCGCAGCTCCGCCGCCGCCCAGGAGGGAGGCTTTCGCGCCTGCAAGCGCTGCGACCCCGACGCCGCGCCCGGCTCGCCCGCCTGGAACCGCCGCGCCGACGTGGCGGGCCGTGCGGTCCGGCTGATCGCGGACGGCGCGGTTGACCGCGACGGCGTGGGCGGGCTCGCGTCGCGCCTGCACTTCAGCGAGCGCCAGCTCAACCGGATACTCGTGTCCGAGCTCGGTGCGGGCCCCGTGGCGCTCGCCCGCGCCCAGCGGGCGCAGACCGCGCGCACGCTGATCCAGACCACCGACCTCCCGTTCGCGCAGGTTGCGCTCGGCGCAGGCTTCCGGAGCGTGCGCCAATTCAACGACACCGTCCGCGCCGTCTACGCGCGCACCCCCACCGAGCTGCGCAGGCGGGCGCGAGCGCGACGCCCCGCATCGGGCGCGATCGAGCTGCGCCTCCCGTACCGCGAGCCCTTCGACGGCGACTCGTTGGTCGCCTTCCTGGCGGCTCGGGCGATCCCAGGCGTCGAGGAGGTCGATGGGTCGACCTACCGGCGCACGCTCTCCCTCGAGCACGGTGCCGGGATCGTGTCGCTCACCCCGGCGGCGCGCTTCGTCCGCTGCGAGCTGCGCCTCGACGACCTGCGCGACCTCACGGCGGCGGTGGCCCGCTCGCGCCGACTGCTCGATCTCGACGCAGACCCGATCTCGATCTCCTCCCAGCTTGCTGAGAGCGGCCCGCTGGCGCCGCTGGTGCGAGACCGTCCCGGGCTGCGCGTGCCCGGCTGCGTGGACGGGTTCGAGCTCGGCGTGCGGGCGATCGTGGGCCAGCAGGTGTCGGTGCAGGCGGCCCGGACCGTGCTCGGCAGGCTGGCCGCCGAGTACGGCGAGCCGCTGGCCGAGCCGGATGGCGCGCTCACGCGCCGCTTCCCCGCCCCGGATGCGCTCGCCGAGCTCGACCCGGCGGCGCTGCCATTCCCGCGCAGGCGCGCGGAGGCCCTGCGCTCGCTCGCCCGGCTGAGCGCGGATGGCGAGCTGCGCCTCGACGCCGGCAGCGACGCGTCCGAGGCAATCGGCGTGCTCGGCGAGATCCCGGGCGTCGGCCCGTGGACCACCTCATACGTGAGCATGCGCGCGCTCGGTGATCCGGACGTGTTCCTGCCGGGCGACGTGGGCATCCGCCACGCCCTCGAGCGGCTCGGCGCCCCGGCCTCGGACGAGCGTTGGCGGCCCTGGCGCTCCTACGCGGTGATGCACCTCTGGCGCAGCCTCGCCGCCTGAGGTAGTTTCACTGGCACGCGCAGAGAGGGCAAACCGCCAGGACGGTTTCTCACGCTCGTCGTCGCGAGCGTTGCGTCCGTCATCGCGGCTGTGATCACGCGCGAGCTGTTCGACGCGGGTGTCGTGGCATCCGCCGCGATAACGCCCGTGGTCGTCGCGCTCGCAAGTGACGGCATGTACCTGGCGGCTCGCTCGGGCGGGGACGCGCAGGCGCCGGCGGAGCCGGCCACCGGCGCACCGCCGCCCCCACCGCAGCCGCGCCGCCGCCTCCCGATCCTCGGGGCGATTCTCATCGGACTGCTCGCCTTCGTGATCGCCGTCCTCGTCCTGACCGTGCCGGAGGCGGTCACCGGCAAGTCGATCACCGGGAGCGACGAGCAGACCACATTCTTTGGCTCCAACGAGGACATGCCGTGGAACACCGAGGACCAGTTCCGGGGTTGCTTCGACAGCCTTGACGCACTCGGGGACTGCGTGGACGAGATCGTCCGGTAAGACTCCGTCCATGCGCGCCGTCCAGATCGTCGACCTGACGGGGCCGGGCTCGGCCCTGGCGCAGGTGGACCTGCCCGAGCCCGAGCCGTCCCACATGCTCACGCCCGGGAGCGGCGTGGTGATCGACGTGCACGCCGCGGGTGTGGCGTTCCCCGAGGTTCTGCAGACCCGGGGCGAGTACCAGATGAAGCCGCCGCTGCCCTTCGTGCCCGGCACCGAGGTGGCGGGCGTGGTGCGCAGCGCCCCGGACGGCTCGGGGCTGAACGAGGGCGACCGCGTGGCGGGCGCCTGCATGCTCGGCGGGTTCGCCGAGGTGGCCGTGGCGCCCGACTTCCTCACGTTCCCGCTCTCGGACGAGCTCGACTTCGCGCAGGGTGCCGCGCTCGTCATGAACTATCACACCGCGTACTTCTCGTTGAAGATGCGAGGGCGCCTGGCTGAAGGTGAGACCGTGCTCGTGCACGGCGCCGCCGGCGGTATCGGGACCGCGACCCTCCAGGTGGCGAAGGGGCTCGGCGCGCGCACGATCGCGGTGGTGTCGAGCGACGAGAAGGAGCAGGTCGCGCGCGATGCCGGTGCCGACGAGGTGGTCCGCTCCGACGGACCCTGGAAGGACGAGGCCAAGGAGCGCTCCGGCGGCGGCGTGGACGTGGTGATCGACCCCGTGGGCGGGGACCGCTTCACCGACAGCCTGCGCTCGCTGGCCGAGGGCGGGCGCGTGGTCGTCGTCGGGTTCACCGGCGGCTCGATCCCCGAGGTTCGGGTTAACCGCCTGCTCCTGAACAACACCGAGGTCGTTGGCGCCGGCTGGGGCGCGTACGTGATGGGCAAGGCCGACGTGAACCGCGAGATCGGCGCCGAGGTCAACCGACTGGTGGACGAGGGCTTCGTGCGGCCGATCGTCGGCGGGCGCTTCCCGCTCGACCGCGCGAGCGAGGCGCTCGAGCTGATCGACGGTCGCGGCGCCACGGGCAAGGTGGTACTCGACGTCAGGTGACCTGAGCGGCCGACGCTGACGGTTGTCCCGTTTCGCCCCGGCCGGGGGCGGGAAGGGATCCGGATGAGGCGGGGTCTTCTGATGGTGCTGCTGGTGGTCGCTGGGCTGACGCTGCCGGCGAGCGGCGCCCTCGCCGCCACCCTCCCGCCGTCGTTCACGCCCTCCTGCCCGACTGAGAACCCGGACGGCGAGTCCTACGGCGGAGTGCGCATCTGCTCCGGCAGCGTGCCGAGCTTCGACGGGTCGAAGATGGACGTGGACCTCACGCAGCCGATGCACGGCGGCGGTGAGCGGCATCCGCTGATCGTGATGCTGCACGGCTTCGGGAACGACAAGCACGAGTGGGAGTCCACGACCGACGAGGGCGACGGCGCCGACAAGTACCACTGGAACAACCGCTGGCTCGCCAAGCACGGCTACTACGTCCTCACCTACACGGCACGCGGCTTCAGGGACGACGGGCCGAGCGGTGACAACCAGCCGCCCACGCCCTTCGACCCGGACGGGTCGCTGAGCCTCCCGCGTGGGACGCTCCACCTGAAGAGCCGCGACTACGAGATCCGCGACACCCAGTGGCTCGCGGCCCTGGCCGCGGAGACCTACCCGGATGTGGACCCCGACAGCATCGCCGTGACCGGCGGCTCGTACGGCGGAATCGAGAGCTGGCTGCAGGCGAGCCAGGCCACCTGGACCTTCCCGCACTCGCTCGACGCTTCTCTGCCGATCCTGAGCCTCCAGGTGGCGGTGGCGAAGTACCCGTCCACCGACATCGCATACGCCCTCGCCCCGAACGGGCACGGCGGCGGGCCCGGGCTGAACGATCTGTACGAGTCGTCGCAGGGTCGCCCCTCGAACGACCTGGGCGAAGGGAATCCCATCGGTGTCCCTAAGCAGAGCTATGTCACCGGTCTGTTCGCATCTGGCCAGACGAAGGGCGTGTTCGAGGCGGGCACCTCCACCGATGCGCCGTTTGCGTGCACGTACGGCGACTGCGAGGGGACGATCAACATCAACTCGTGGAAGGCGCGCACCGATGCCGGCGATCCGACCGCTCCAGAGGACGCGATCATCCGCCAGATCCGGCGTGGCCTGACCGAGTTCCGCGGCGCGTACTACCAGGACGAGGGCTGGTCGCAGCAGGAGAACGGGCGCAAGGTCGCGGTGTTCTCGATCCAGGGCTGGACCGACGACCTCTTCCCGGCGGTCGAGTCGTTCCGCATGTTCAAGTACCTCAAGCGACTTGATCCGCGCTGGCCCGTGGAGTTGGCGCTGGCGGACGTGGGCCACTCGCGCGCGCAGAACAAGCCCGAGACTTGGCACCGCCTCAACGCGCAGGCCTTCCAGTGGCTTCAGTCCAACATCAACGGGAGCCACGAGCAGCGCACGACGGTGTCGAGCGAGGCCACCGTCTGCGGCGACGAGGGTGGCCCGTCGCGGGCGGTCGGCACGACTCCGGAGGACCTCGCGAACGGGAGCCTCTCGATCCAGTACCCGAGCGGCACGACGGTCTCGCCGCTGGGCGCGGCGGACCCGAACGGCCCGGCCACGGACGCGATCGCCGGCCCGATCGTGCAGCCGGGCGAACCGTGCCGGCAGTCGGACGGTCCGATTCCGCCGGGCGCCGGCTACACCGCCTACTCCTCGCCGCTCGTCAAGACGCAGACGTACGTCGGCATCGGGACGGTGCGAGTGCCCTACACGTGGGCCGGAGCCGCCAGCGGGCAGCTGGACGCACGCCTCTTCGACGTCGCGCCGGACGGCACCGAGCTGCTGATGACGAGGGGCGCCTACCGGCTCGAGAACGACCCGCCCGCGGGCGTGATCACCCTTCCGCTGTACGGAAACCACTGGCTTCTGCGCCCGGGACACAGAATCCGTCTCGATCTCACCCAGGTCGACAACCCGACCTACCGCGCGAGCAACATCCCGAGCTCGATCTCGTTCGGGCAGGGCGTGACGCTGACGCTGCCCACGCGCCAGGCGCTCCCCTAGCCCAGCTTCCGCGACACTTCCGGGCATGGATGAGGAGGTCCGGCGGAGCCGCCGGCAGGAGGAACGGCGGCGCGTCTACCGGCGCCGACGCCTGGTGGCGGGTGGTGTCGCAGGCGTGGTCGTGCTGCTGCTCGTGGCCGGCGGGCTGCTGCTGGGAGCCGGGGGCGACGGCGACGAGCCCGAGGCAAGTCCGGAGAAGCGCTCGGAGCTGCCGCGCGGCGGACGCACGATCCTGCCGGACAGCCGCGTGGTGGCCTTCTACGGAGCCCCGCAGGACCGCGAGCTCGGCATTCTCGGGATTGGCTCGCCGGCGCGAGCCGCGCGCAGGCTGGAACGCCAGGCTCGCCCCTACGGTCAGCGCGGCCGGCCGGTGCTACCGGCCTTCGAGCTGATCGCCGCGATCGTGACGAGCGAGGCGGGCGACGGCGGCGACCACTCGATCCGCCAGGAGCCGGCGACCATCCGGCGCTATCTGCGAGCGGCCCGGGCGCACCGCATGCTCATGCTGCTCGACATCCAGCCCGGCTACGCACCGTTCCTCCAGGAGGCAGAGGCACTGGAGCAGTTCCTGAAAGAGCCGGACGTCTCGCTCGCGCTCGATCCCGAGTGGAGCATGGACCCGCCGCAGCTCCCCGGACAGGAGATCGGCTCCACCGATGCGGCCGCGATCAACGAGGTGTCGCGCTACCTGTCGGGCATCGTCCGCAAATACGACCTGCCGCAGAAGCTGCTCGTGGTGCACCGCTTCACCGGCGACATGATCGAGGCGGAGCACGACCTGGAGCGCCACCCCGGCGTCGCCCTCGTGGTGAACGTGGACGGCTTCGGCGACCGGCCCAACAAGATCTCGAAGTACAACGAGTTCACGGACGACCTACAGCGCCGCTTCAACGGCTTCAAGCTCTTCTACGAGGAGGACGTGAACCTGATGAAGCCAAAGCAGGTGCTCCGCTTGAGCCCCCAACCCGACCTTGTCGTCTACGAATAGGGGGTCAGACCCCTTGAGTCTCCCCCACTCAAGGGGTCTGACCCCTTGAGTC
>CAVZGG010000026.1:0-214418 GCA_963774755.1 uncultured Thermoleophilaceae bacterium
TCTCGACAGCGACGATGACGACCTCTTCGGGGATCGCGTGGAGGCGGTCTGACTGATGCGAGCGCGAGTGGCTTGTGTCCGGCGACGGTTCCAGGAAACGGCAGCCCCGGGTAGCCGCGTGGCGGGCCGCCCTCTGCTGTGCATCTCCTCAACGAAACCGTGCAGCGGGCCCTCGGCGGCGACGCGGCGGTCGGTGACGCGCCGGCGGCCTTGGTCCCAGGTGTGAGCAGCAGGAGGATGACGGCGCCGACGAGGAGCGGAGCGAGCCGCCGTGCGTGATCTTCGGGGGTGGCGGTGAGGAACAGGAGATCGAGGGCGACGAGCTGATGACCCGGGCGGCGATCATCCAGCGCGGCTTTCGCGAGAGCGTCCCAGCGACGGTGAGGAACAGGATCGAGTCGATCAGGAGCGTGCCGGTGACGGCGATGCCGTATGCGGTCGCGAGCTGCGACGAGGATCCGAAGCTGAGCACGACAACCACGACCAGGACGAACAGCGTCCAGTTCACGGCAGGCAGGTAGACCTGCCCGATCGTCTCGGCGGAGGTGTGCTCGATGTCGACGCGTGGCAGGAAGCCGAGCTGGACGACCTGCCGGGTTACCGAGAACGCGCCCGATGACCGCCTGGGAGGCGATCAAAGTCGCGCAGGTCGCCAGCACGATCATTGGCACCCGCGACGAGTCCGGGATCAGGAGATAGAAGGGGTTCGAGACGGCGTCGGGCGAATGGAGGATGAGCGACGCCTGGCCGACGTAATTAAGCATCAGGGCCGGGAACGCGACGAAGAACCATGCCCGGCTGATCGCACGGCGGCCGAAGTGGCCCATGTCCGCGTACAGCGCTTCCGAGCCGGTGAAGACGAGCACGACCGCGCCGAGTGCGAGGAACGCCTCTAGCGGCTGGGCGGCGAAGAACCCGACGGCATAGCTCGGCGACAATCCGAGCAGGGCGTCCGGGTGCTTGACGATCTCCGCAATGCCCGCGGCCGCGAGCGCCGCGAACCACAGCCCAATGACCGGAGCGAACAGTCGCCCGACCGTGGTTGTGCCGTGGCGCTGGATCGCGAACAACCCTGCTACGACCGCGATCGTGCAGGGCAGGATGATCGACGACAAGCCCGGCGCGGCGACTTCGATGCCCTCGACCGCCGACAGCACCGAGATCGCCGGCGTGAGCATCCCGTCCGCGTAGAAGAGGGCGACGCCGACAAGGCCCGCGGACAAGAGCGAAAGCTTGACGCGGCGACTGCCGATATCGGCGCGGCGGAGGAGCGCAAAGAGCGCCATCACCCCGCCCTCGCCCTCGTTGTCGGCGCGCATGATGAACGTGACGAACTTGATCGAGACCATCAGCGTCAGCGACCAGGCGACGAGCGAGATCACTCCGTAGACGTCCGCCTTGGTCACCGCGACCGAACCGCCGTCCTCGGCGAAGGTGGCCTGGATCGCGTACAGCGGGCTCGTCCCGATGTCGCCGAAGACGACGCCGAGCGCCGCGAGCGCGAGCACGTTAACCGACGTCGGCCGCGTCGCTTTCTCTGCAGCGGTGGCCATCCACTTCGGAGTACAGCGGCCGCGCCGTCAAGCCCGGGTCAAGTTTCCGGGCGCGCGCGTAGAGATTTCGTCAAGCAGGCTCGCGCAGCCGGTAGCCGACCCCAGGGTCGGTTACGACGTAGCGCGGGCTCGACGCGTCCGGCTCGAGCTTCGAGCGGATGTGTGCGATGTGCACCCGCAGGTAGTGCGTCTCGTCCAGGTATTCCGGCCCCACACCTCGCGCAAGAGCTGCCGGTGCGTGACCAGCTTGCCGGCGTGGAGCGCAAGCACGCGCAGGATGTCGAACTCGAGCGGCGTGAGGTGGATCTCATCACCGGCACGCATGACGGTGTGGCCGGCGACGTCGATCGACAGGTCGCCGAGCGAGATTACTGGCTGGCCCGCGTCACCGGAGCGGCGCATGAGTGCGCGCAGCCGCGCGAGCAGCTCATCCGTACCGAACGGCTTTGTCAGATAGTCGTCCGCGCCCGCGTCAAGCGCGCGCACCTTCTCGCGCTCGTCACCCACGGCCGACAAGACGATGATCGGGAGCTGGCTCCAGCCGCGCACCTCCTCGCAGACTTCGACGCCGCTGCCGTCGGGGAGGATCAGGTCGAGTACGAGTATCTCGGGCGGGCGCACGGCGACGCGGTCGAGCGCCTCGCTCTTGGTCGCCGCCGTGTCAACCTCGAACCCGGCTTGGCGCAGCACGACTTTCAGGCCGCGCAGGATTTGGGGCTCGTCGTCGACGACGAGCACCCGCGGCCCGTCACCGCTCACGGGACATGCTCGGCTGTCTCGTCAGCGGGAAGCTCACCATGAACGCCGTCGCGCCCTCGCGCGCGGACTGCAACGCGATCTGACCGCCGTTCGCTTCCACGAAGCCGCGACAGATCGCCAGACCGAGTCCCGCGCCTACCGCGCCGTCTCGTCCTCGGAAGAATGGCTCGAACACGTAGCGACGCTGACTCTGCGGGATCGACCGGCCGCGGTTGGCCACGCGCACGAACACCTTCGAACCGCCGGTGCCTCCGCCGATCTCTACCGGCGCCCCGTCGGCCGAGAACTTGAACGCGTTCTCGATCAAATTCGCGAACACCCGCTCGACCTGCGCCGCGTCCGCACGCACGAGCGGAAGGTCGTCCGGCAGGCGGAACTCCACCGGATGATCCCCGCGGCGCGACCGCGCGTCGGCCAGAGCGCTCGTCACGACGTCACGCAGATCGCACCAGTCCGTCTGCGGATGCAGAGCACCGGCCTCGATCCGCGACAGGTCGAGCAGGTCGCTGACCATCCGGTTGAGCCGCTGCGTCTCCTCGTCGAGCACCGACAGCAGCTCGTCGCGGTCGAGCTCGTGCTGGGAGTCGCGTAGCCCCGTGAGCGCCGTCGTGATGGCGGTCAACGGCGAGCGCAGATCATGCGAGATCGCATGCAGCACCGCCGTCTTCGCGACATCCGCCCGCGTCGCCGCCTCCGCCTCCGCCGACCGCTCGGCCACGCGCTCGCGCTCCAAAGCGAGATCGAACAGCCGCCGCAGCGGCTCGCAAAGCCGCTCGAGTGCATCCCTGTCCCAGCCGCGCGCGGAATCCCCATACAGCCAGCCGCTCCGCCTGGATGTCTTCAACCTCGTCGAAAGCTCGCCGCTCCGGGCCGCCGGCACCGGCGAGAGCGACACGCGTAGTCCGGCCTGCGCAAACGCTGCGCTCAGCCGGCTCCGCTCGCTGGCCAGCTCCTGCTCCACCGAACCGCCCGCGAGCAGCGAAGATGCCGCGTCGGCGAGCAACCGCGCCACGCGTTCATGGCGCTCCGCTTCCCGCGCCCGCGCCCGCGCCTCCTCGGCACGCGCGCGCGCCGTCGCCGCAAGCCGGCTTACCACCGATGCAACCACCAGGAACACCCCGAGCGCCACCAGGTCATCCGACTGCGAGATCGCGAGCCGGTAGCGCGGGTCGATGAACAAAAAGTTCAACACCAGCACCGACAGCACCGCGGTCGCAAGCGCCGGCAGCTCGCCACGCCGAAACGCGACGAACGCGACCGCGAGCAGGTACACAACCCCCAGCCCGACCGCCGGAGCGATACCGTCGAGAACAGCGACGCCGAGGGACGCGACCGCCGTCGCAGCGGCTACCTCCAGGGCAGTCAGCCCATATTTGCGAACGCGGCGGCGAGGCATGCAACGAGTGTAGGAATGCGCAGGCCTCGGCACACCTACGGCTCGTCCGCTGCCAGGCGAAGGGAGGCGCCTCGACGCGACTCCGAGTACGACTTTCGCGTGAAAGCAGGAGCTCGCCCGGTCGAGCCGGGCACCGCCCATCCCGCCTGGGGCCAGCTTCCCGAGAGCCAGCACCTTGACCGCTGCTTCTACCGCAAAGCGCTACCGCAGTGGTCTGGCGATCCGCATAGCGAAACTCTCGGCGGGCCTCCTACGCCAGCAGCGTTGTGATCAGCGCCGCAAGGATCATGAAGCCGACCACCGAGAACCCGATGAGCATGTCTCGCTCGCCTGCGCCTTCGTACTCTTTGTAGTAGTCCCGATCGATGTCCGCCATGGCGTTCTCCTCTCGTTCTGACTGCGGGGCCAGCAGGTAGCTGCCCCGCGATAGCTCCTCACGGAGCGGACCGACACGCTCGCCATAGAGCGGCGAAGCTCCGGAGGTGATCAATCGGTCGAGCAACGCGACACCGCGTAGCTCAACCCCGCCCGCGCGCAGCCGGGCGACGACACCACGCAACTCAGGCTCTGTTGCGGCCAGCGCCTGCCAGCTGTAAATGGGACGCTGCCGTTCGCCGCGGCACGGCTTCCGCGTCGCGATGTCGGCCAGGTTTTCGAGGCACATCGCCAACTGAGCCTGACCCTGGGGACTACCTAGACGCCGACATTCGCGAGCAACAGCGGCTAGCGGCAGATACTCGCGACCTTCGATCACGAGTTCGAGGCACAGTTCGCGGCGCTGAACACGCAGACTCGCCCAGCGCAGGCCAAGCGCCACCTGCACCACCCCCGCGCCAAGCGCCAGCGCACGCGCATACGACGCGTTCACCCACCAGAGCGCCAACGCCCCGAGTTGAACGGCGGCGACGGCGGCGATCCATTCCATGGTTTCCCCGCACGCATAAAGCACGGCGACGAGCGGATGCCCGGCGTCAAGTAGGGCTTCTGCGCTCCGCCCTGCGCCTGTGCGATGCGGCGCGATTGGCCCCTGCGGGTGGAGGTGAGGAGTATGAGAGGGAAGTGGCATGGTCGCCCGAGCGCCGACCAGTCTTCCCGGCTCACCCCGACGGGGATTTTACGCCTCCGGCGGCGAACTAGCGAGACCCCATTTGGTGGTCCTAGTGCGAATCGGGGCCTTGACGCAGCACGGAGGCGACTGGTTCGTCTTGACGAGCGCGATAGCGGCGACAGACCGTTAGACCATCCGAGAGCGCAGAAACGTTCCCGCCTTCCCTTAGCCCCCGCCTTGCATGCTGCCACTCGAGCGCGGTGCAACGGTCATCGCGCGGTGAATGTCGGTTTCAGGTCGTGGCTGCGCTCGGGGTCCGCGAGGATCAGCAACCGGTCGTCGGGCCGCAGCTCGAGATCGGAATCGGGTTGTAGGGCATTGCCGTCGCGTACGAGCAGCGTGATCCAGGCGTCGTCCCCGATTGGCAGGTCGCCGAGGGCCATCCCGTCCGCTCGTGAACCAGCCTCGACGCGGTGCTCGCCCGCGCCGGTCGGTTCGCTGCCGATCCGGACTGAGAGTTCCCACGGCAGCCGATCTTGGAGGTGCATAGGAATTCCGAGCCGCCGGGCCACGAACGGCACGAGCGTCCCTTGTGCGAGGACCGACGCGAGCACGGCGATGAACACGATGCCGTAGATGCGATCGGCGTCCGGGGCGCCGCCGATGATCGCGAACGCGGCGAGGAACACCGGCACGGCGCCCTTGAGCCCGCTGAAGGCGATGAAGGTCTTCTCGGCCCGGCTCATGCGGACGACAGCGAGAGTCCCGGCGACCACGATCGGCCGGATCACTACGGCGAGGATGGCGAAGAGCGCGAGGCCTTCAAGCCAGTCCCGGGCGCCGAGGTCCGATACCCGCACGGTCAGACCGAGGGCGATGAAGACAACGAGTTCGGCCAAGCCCGCGAGGGCCGCTTGGAAGCGCTCGATCGCTGACTTGTAGGGCAGCCGCGCGTCGCCGACCGCCAGGCCAGCAAGAAAGACCGCGAGGAACCCCGAGCCGTGCGCGACTGACGCGGCGCCATAGAGCACGAACGCGAGCACAAGCGCGAGGACCGGGTAGAGGCCTTCGCTCGGCAGGTGCGCGCGGGCGAGCATTGGGACGATGAGCCGCGCGCCGATGAGGCCGAACGCGGCGCCGATTGCCATCTCGACCGCGAATTCGCGGCCGACGACGAGCAGGGTGGCGTGGTCGGTGGTCGCGAGCTCGATCATCCCGATCATCAGTGCGATGCCTGCGGGGTCGTTCATCCCCGCCTCGCCTTCCAGAGTGGTGCCGGAGCGGCCGCCGATCTCGCGTCGGCCAAGGACGGAGAACATGACCGCGGGGTCGGTTGGGGCTAGAGCCGCCCCGATCAGGCCTGCGAGCGTCCAGTCCATGCCGAGCAGCAAGTGCGCGACGGCGGCGATCGCCCCGGCCGTCAGGAACGTGCCGACGAGGCCCAGCGACAACACCGGAACCAGGGACGCGCGCAGCCGCCGCATCCCGATGTCGATGCCGCCGTTGAACAAGATCACGACGAGCGCGACCACCGCGATGCGCTCGACCGTGAGGATCAGCACGTGGTCGTAGAGGCTCGGCCACAGGTCCGACGCCAGCGCCGCCGCGGCAAGGAACAGCGCCGGGGCGGGAACCGGGACGCGCTCGGTCAGGCGCGTCGAGAGCACGGCGACGGAGAACCCTCCGGCAAGGATCAGGATGAGCGTGGCGAAGTCGGCGATTTCGGGCATCGTGATGCGACGCCGACCAGACTTCCCGGCACACCGCGGTCGAGGCTACCAGCCGCGATCCGTGCTTAGCCGCGCTGCCGCTTAAGCCGTGTCCCGGGCGGATCGATCCGCCGCTCTCGATGGGGGAAGAGCAGTAGCCAGACGCATCTGTCCTACCTATCGCTCTCGCGTCGAACCAAGAGCAGCACGTGGAAGCGCCGTGGAAGCGACAAACCGCAGCAGAGCGCAGCAGCCTGACGCGATTCATCGGTCACCGAGCGGCCTGAGCGACAGACGGCAGCAGACCGCAGCAGCTGCTCGCGCCTTACAAGCAGGAGGTCGCCCGTTCGAGCCGGGCACCGCCCATCTCCGCGCGCCAGGGCTTCTCAACGCCGGGAATCGTCCCTGGCCTCGCTGGCTGGTTGACGCCGACGCCTTGGCTAAGGGAGGCTTGGCGGGGTGAGCGCTTCGTCGGCACAAGCGATCGGTGTTGTTGGTGCGGGCGGGTCTGGCATCGCCGTGGCGACCTCGCTTCAGCGCGCGGGGCTGGACTTCGAGGTTCTCGAGGCGCGCGACGGGGTCGGGGGGAGTTGGCGCTACGACCCGGACGGCGACGGCTCGGCGTGCTACGCGTCGCTTGTGGCCAACACGAGCAAGCTGCGCATGCAGATCCTTGGCCGAAAGATCGGTGGTCCGCTGTGGCAGTACGCGTCGCACAGCGAGATGCGCGGGTATTTCGAATCGATCGCGGATAGCGAGGGCCTGCGCCCCCACCTCCGTCTGGGATGGCGGGTGGCGACGGCGAACCATGCCGACGGAGCGTGGACGCTTCGCAGCGCGAACGGCGAGGAGCGTCGGTACCGCGCGCTCATCTGTGCGCTAGGGGTCAATGGCCGGCCTCGCTGGGCATCTCTCACGGGCGACTTTTCCGGCGAGCAGCTCCACAGTGCCGCGTATCGAACCCCGGAGCGCTTCACGGACCGCGACGTCGTCGTCATCGGGCTCGGGACGTCGGGCATGGAGATCGCGGGTGAACTGGCGGAGCACGCCCGCAGCGTCGTCGTGGCCGTTAGAACGCCAATGTGGGCGATGACGCGGCGGCTCGCCAGCTTCCCGATCGACTGGTTCGCGAATCCGACGCTCGATCGAGTCTTGCCCTGGAGCCTGCGACGCCGAGTGATCGCGAGTCTGTGCACGCTGACGACCGGCGGGCTGCGCCGCCACGGGCTCCAACGCCCGACTCGTCGCTGCGGGGACGACATCATCGCGATCTCGGACACGTTCCCCCGTGCGGTCCGGCGCGGACTCATCGATGTCCGGCCGGCGATCGACCGAGTCGAGGGCGACGAGGTCCACTTCACGGACGGAAGTACCACCAGAGCGGACGTGATTGTCCACGCGACGGGGTTTGAGCCCCCGACCGAGTTCCTGCCCGACCACGGGCGCCCGGGCGTGCACCCTCTCTACCACCGGATCGTGCACACGGCCGCGCCGGACCTCTACTTCGTGGGCCTGATCGAAGCTCACCGCGCGCTGCTTCAGATCTCCGAAGCCCAGGCTGCTTGGACCGCGGACGTATTGAGCGGACGAACTCACCTACCGGCCGTTGCGCAGCAGGTCGCGATCGCCCAGGAAGAGGCGAGAGAGCGCAGCCGGAACTTCGGTGACCGCCGCCCATTCTTCGTCGATACGGCCCGCTACATCGCCAGCCTGCAACGCGAGCGACCCCGACGCCGAGCGATAGCCGTCTAAGCGCCAGACCGCAGCAAACCGCAGCACCTGCTCGCGCCTTACAAGCAGGAGGTCGCCCGTTCGAGCCGGGCACCGCCCACTCTCACGAGTCCGCTGAGTTACGGCGCTGCCGCGTCCGTGACGGCATTGAGCGAGTCCGGGTCCGCAAGCACGCGCACGATCGGAAGGTCAAGCGCAGAGTGGTACGGGGCTAGCGCGTCAATGACCTCGGACCGCTGCGAGGCTGCGATTCCCACGCTCCCGACGGGGACGTCCATGGCTGCGAAGTGTTTTCGATGGCCCTCGTTAATGGAGCGGTAGGAGCCCTCCTCCTCGCGCAGGCGCCTGCTTGCCTTGGGCCCCACGGCGACTCGAACGTAGGACGCAACCACAGGTGCCATTTGTCCGTGCTCAGCGGCTGCCTCGCGCACCCATTGCCGGGCCTCCCCCGCCTGGCCCGGCAGCATCCAGTTCAGGAGCACCCCGTCAGCGATCGCCCCGCCGAGACGGCACAGCCGCGGCCGCATCGCGGCCACGATGAGGCGAGTCGTCTCGGGCAGAAGCCTGCGAAGCTCGGCTACGGCGCGCTGCAGTGCGTCGATTTGCGGAGAGAGCGCGCCCGAACCGATCCCAAGCCAGAGCCTTGCCGGGTCGATGCCGAGGCGCTCGACCTCACCGGCGATCTCGGCCGGCTGATAGCGGTGCAGCGGCAGCACCCCTACACCGAGCTCGACCTTCTCAGTTGCCGCCGCGAACTCCGCGAGCGTGGCGAGACCAGGAGCGGCCGGCTCGTCGTTTGACCACAGCGACTCGTACCCGAGTTGCTCGCAGTGCGCCGCGAGCTCGCGGGCGAGTCCAGACTCCAGGCCCGCGGTCACACCCAGTCCCCGAGGTGCCGACGCGCACGCCGTCATGGTTTAGGGAGGCGGACGCAGATGGGGGTCGTCATTGCGGCCACGCGCGCATTGTGAGCTCGATGACGCGTTCGAGCTCTTTCCGAGTTACACCGGATGCGGCCAGCACCGCCATGCCGCATACGACGGTTCCGATGTAATGGGTCAGGGCCTTGGGATCGGCGTTCGCCGGGAGATCGCCCTCAGCACGAGCGCGCTCGAGGCGCTCGCGGATCGCGGCATGGCCGGCGAGGCGGAACGCGATCAGGGTCTTCCCGATGGGGGAGGACTCCTCCGCGCAGTAGGTGCTTCCCAGGACGGCAAGACAGCCGGCCGGCGTCGCTGGATCGGTCTGCACATCGGCGGCGCCGCGCAACAGTCCCTCGGCGACTGCGCGCGCTGTTGGCTGTGCGAGGGCGTCACGCTCATAGGACGAAGGCCCCTCGCCGTAGCGCTCGAGGGCCTTGCGGAACAGCTCCTCCTTGTTGCCGTATGCGGCGTACAGGCTGGGACGACTGATCTCCATCGCTTCCGTGAGATCGGCGAGCGACGCACCTTCGTAGCCCTTGCTCCAGAACACGGTCATTGCCCTGTCAAGGGCTTCATCGGTGTCAAAGGCTCTTGCGCGTCCCATCAGGCTCTGTTAGCGTACCGATCGGTACTGTACCGATCAGTACAAATAGGTCGGCTGCCCCGGCACCCCAAGGAGATGCGTCATGTCTAGCGTGACGAGCGAAGGTTTCGCCCAGCTGCTCGGGGAGGTGTGCTCGGGACCGGTCCTTGCTCCGGGCGACCCCGGGTACGACGAGGCGCGGCGCGTCCACAACGGGCTTATCGACAAGCACCCCGCGGTGATCGCGCGCTGTCTGCACACGGCAGACGTCGCCGATGCCGTCAACTTCGGCAGAAGCGAAGACCTCGAGATCTCTGTTCGAGGCGGCGGTCACAGCATCGCCGGCAAGGCGGTCACCGAGGGCGGGCTGATGATTGACCTCTCACTGATGAAGGGCATCCACGTCGATCCGGTCCGATCCGCGGCTCGGGCACAGCCGGGCGTGACCGTCGGTGAGCTTGATCGTGCCACCGCCGCCTTCGGGCTCGCGACGCCGAGCGGTGTCGTCTCGAGTACTGGGATCGCGGGTCTCACGCTCGGCGGGGGAATCGGCTGGCTGATGAGCAAGCACGGGATGGTCGTCGACAACCTGCTGTCGGCCGAGGTGGTGCTCGCTTCGGGCAAGGTCACGACCGCGAGCGAGGACACCGATTCCGATCTGTTCTGGGCGCTCCGCGGAGGCGGGGGCAACTTCGGGGTCGTGACCTCATTCGAGTACCGCACGCATCCGCTCGCCAGCGTCCTCGGCGGTCCCGTACTGCACCCGCTCGAGGCGGCGCCGCAGCTCTTCACATTCTATCGCGACTTCGCCGCCGACCTTCCGGACGAGCTTTCCACACAGGCCGCCTTTCTCCATGCGCCCGACGGATCGGCGACGAAGCTCTGCGGAGTCGCGGTTTGCCACGCGGGCGACGACGCCGACCGAGCCGAGGCCGACCTCCGCCCGCTGCACCGGTTCGGCTCACCTGCCGCGGACATGATCCAGCGCATGCCGTACCCCGCCGTGAACACAGGATTCAACTGGCTGTCCCCGGCCGGCGTGCTCGGCTATTGGAAGTCGGCCTTCTTCTCGGAGCTGTCGGATAAGGCCGTCGAGGTGATGACTATGGCTTTCGAGCGGGCGCCCAGCGACCTCTGCGCGCTCGTGATCGAGGACTTTCACGGGGCGGTCATGCGCGTGGCCCCTACCGCGACGGCTTACCCACACAGGGAGCGCGGCTACAACCTGTTTCTGATCTCGCACTGGACCGATCCCGCCCAGACGGAAACAGGCATCGCGTGGGCGCGCGAGACCTTCGACGCGCTCTCTCCCTACATGGCCGACCGCTCGTACACGAACTACCTGTCGGGCGACGACTACGACCGCGTTCGCCAGGCCTACGGTCCCAATTACGAGCGACTCGTCGAGCTCAAGCGGCGTTACGACCCGGACAACGTCTTCCGGCTGAACCACAACATCGATCCCAAGGGCTGATGGCAGTGCCACCGCATCCGCCCGCAAGGGAGCCGTGCGGTCTCGCGCCCGAGGACCCTGCGTATGCCGGACAGGCGCGGTATACGGCCGGCTTCCTACGGGTCTACGACACGGTTGTTCTGCGATTCAACGGTCATCTTGCCTGGCGATGCCCGCCGCAACATCTCGTTCAGCTCTATGACGAGCACGTCACTGCCCGTCATCTCGACATCGGCGTCGGAACCGGCTACTTGCTCGACAGGTGCCGCTATCCGACACAGTCGCCGGACATCACGCTGATGGATCTCAACCCCGCCCCTCTCGAGGTCGCGGCCAAGCGCCTTCGCCGTTACCAGCCCACCACGCATCAAGCGAATGCACTTGAGCCGTTCGGGTTGCCGGCAGGCGCGTTCGACTCCGTCGGGCTGAACTGGCTGCTGCATTGCCTGCCGGGCAACATTGCGACCAAGAGTGTCGTCTTCGACCAGTGTAAGACGGTGCTTGCACCGGGCGGCGTCGTTTTCGGCAGCACCGTTCTGAGCGGTGGCGTACGGCACACCCGGTGGTCGCGCTGGATGATGGAACGGCTCAACCGCGACGGCACATTCACCAACCGCGACGACGACCTCGACGGCCTGAAGGACCAACTCACCCAGCGGTTCGAGAGCGTGCAGGTAAGGGTGGTCGGTGCGGTCGGCATCTTCTGTGCCCGCACGTGACCGCGCGGAAGCGCTTTGGAAGCGCCAAACCGCAGCAGAGCGCAGCAGCTGCGTGAGGCAAATCGCTTGTCGAGCGGTCTGAGCGACAGACCGCAGCACACTGCGGCATCTGCTCGCGCCTTACAAGCAGGAGGTCACTGGTTCGAGCCCAGTACCGCCCATGGCCTAAGTCGCGCTTCCGAAGCGAAGCCCGCGCATTCGCTGCATGCGCGTGAGCCAGCGTGAGCGTCGAGAGCTCCAATATCGCCGGCGCGCGTCCCGCGCACGCCTCTGAGGACTGATGTGATGCCCCGCGGTGTAGGTCGCCCTACCCGCTGCTGCTCACGGCACGAGCCGCGGCGACCAGGTTGTCGGCGAGCAACTCCGCCCCCAGCGACCGGGCGAGGGCCTTCGACGCGCCCGCGCCGCCGATCGCGAGGCGCGCCTGCCCGTTCAGCGCGCGGATGCCGTCAGCGGCATCGAGGAACCGCTGCGCACCCATCGCGCCGAGCACCACGAGCTCGGGCGACAGCTCCGCGATCGCGGTCGCGAGATCGGACGTCGGCGTCTCCGCCCCGAGGTAGGCGATCCTCCATCCGCGTTCGCGCAGGAGGAGCCCGAAGCAGAGCAGCCCAAGCTCGTGCTGTTCGCCTGGCGGGCACGCCAGCAGTGCGCGCCGCCCGTCGCCGTCGCCCCAGCCGCGGGCAAGGGTACGCAGCCTCCCACCAATCACGTTGCTGGCGAAGTGCTCCTGTCCGACGGTGCGCTCCATTGCCGCCCAGCGCTCGCCCAGGTCGTGCAGGAACGGCACAATCACCTGCCCGAGCGCGGACTCGAGGTCGAGCGATTCGAACGTGCGATCCAGCGTTGCCTGAGCAGCGGGCTCGTCGAGCGCCGTGAGAGCATGGTCGAGCTGGCTGAGACGCCCCTCCACCGTCACCGGCGCGGGCGAGGCTCGAAGCGCGACGCGCGCCGCCTCCGCCGCCGAAAGCCCCGCGGAGATCTGGCGGCGCATCTCCCGCACGCGGCGTTCGTCCTCCGTGGAGTACAGCCGCAGCCCGCCAGGCGTGCGCTCGGGCTCCACCAGGCCGTAGCGCGTCTCCCAGGCACGGAGCAGCTCGGGAGTCACCCCAACCCGCCGGCTGAGTTCGCCGATCCGCAGCCTTCCACCGTGTGCCATGACCCCGATCTTACAGATCTAGACGACATCTATACGAAATCTATACAAATGCTGTACAGTGCGTCTCATGAACGTCACACGGTTGCCTGGGACCACCGAAACCGAGGAAGAGCTGATGGGCCGAGTCGCCGAGGGCGACGTCCGCGCCTTCGAGGCCGTCTACGACCGCTACAGCCGCCAGGCGTATTCGCTGGCCCGGCACATCACGGGCGTGACCGCCGGCGCCGAGGAGGCGACCCAAGACGCGTTCCTCTCGCTCTGGCGCGGAGCCTCCAGCTTCGACCCCGAGCGGGGGAGTCTCGTCACTTGGCTTCTCGCGCTGGTGCGTAACCGCAGCATCGATTGGCTGCGGCGGGGCAGGCGCCGTGCTCTGGACCAAGCTTTCACCGAGGGCGCCGCTGACAGGATCGAGGCGCCGGAGCGCACCGAGGAGCAAGTTCTTGCGATCCAGGAGTACGACCGGGCACTCCGCCTCGTGGCGGAGCTCCCGCCGGAGCAGCGCGAGGTCATCGACCTCGCGTACTTCGGGGGCTTCACCCATGCGGAAATTGCCGCGAGGGTCGGCATTCCCCTCGGGACAGTCAAGGGCCGGGTACGCCTGGGGCTGCTCAAGCTGCGCCACGCAGCGGAGCGCGAGGCAGCCCCCGTGCCTGCCGCCTGACCGACCCTCAACATGACGCCTTAGGCGCTGGCCTGGAGGATCAGGCCCGCGACCTGCTCCGGGTCGTCCCAGGTGGGGACGTGACCGCAGCCGCGCAGCACGTGTGAGCGCCATCCCGGGGGGACCTGGCGAGGTGGCGTGACCAGGCGGTCCAGCTCGCCCCACGCGAGCGTCACCGGCACCTCGATCTGCTCCGCGCCGGCGAAGACCGTCGCACGCATGGCCGCGTTGGCGCTCTCGTACGACGGCGCCCGCGTGTACGCCCGCACCAGGCGGGCGGCAGCGGCCGGTGGGACGCGCTCAGGATGGCCGACGGTCCCACGCAACAGCAGTCGCCGGCCCCTGCGCGTCCGCGCGAACGCGGACAACCCGGGCGAAAGCAGGTGGGCGAGCGTTCGTAGGTCGGGTCCGCCACGCTCGCCCAGCGGGCGGCCCCAGAACCCGGCCGAGCTCAGGCCCGTCACCGACAGCGCCCGGCGGGTTTTTGCGAGTTCGAGCGCCACCCACCCCCCCAGCGAGTTGCCGACCATGTGCGCGCGCTCCATGCCGAGCCCGTCCATGAAGCGCCCGATGCCGGCGGCGAGGGCCTGCGGCGTGGGCGCCGCGTCATCCGGGAGGGGCGGCGACGCCCCGAAGCCCGGCATGTCGAGGGCGATCACGTCCCGCTCGGCGCCGAGCAGTTCGATGACCGGCTCCCAGACGACGAGCTCCGCGCCGAGGGGATGGATCAGAATGATCGGCTCACCCCTCCCCGCGCGTATGTAGTGAAGGAGGCTCTCGGCGCCCATGGACTTCAACGGACTCACAGCGCTAGTCACAGGTTCCAACCGGGGGATCGGGAGGGCGATTGCTGATGAGCTCTCGCGCAGGCCGCTCGGCGCGCTCCTCTGCGGCGTGCGCCGCGGAGGGGGCGAGCCGCCGGTGGCTCCACCGGGAGGCGCAGGGGCGGTGCGGACGGTCGAGGTAGACCTCTCGTCGCGCGAGTCGATCGAGCGTGCGGCCGCGACGCTGCCCGAGGTTGACCTCCTCGTGAACAACGCGGGCGTGATGACCGGTGGGCTGCTCGAGGGACAGGACACGGACGAGATCTACGAGATGTTCCAGGTGAATCTCGTCGGGCTCGTGCACCTGACGAAACTGCTGCTGCCCGGAATGCTCGAGCGCGGTCGCGGCACGATCGTCAACAACGCCAGCATCAGCGGCTACGCCTGGTTCCCGGCGGCGACGACCTACGCCGCCGCCAAGACGGGCGTCGTGGCGTTCAGCGAGTCGCTGCGACGAGAGCTGCGCGGAACCGGGGTGAACGTGCTCCACCTCGTTACCCCGGGAGTGGACACGGACATGCTCGACGCCACGCGCGAGGTGTACGGCGGCCACATGGATGCCGACGCGTGGAGCGACGAGAGCCCCTCCGAGTGGGCGGCGAAGGTCGTCCGCGCCATCGAGCGCGACGATCACGTGCTCGGCCCGGGTGGAAGGCTCGCGCTCGCGAAGCTCGCCTCGCGCGGTCCCGCGGCGCTGCTGGACACGCTTTCCAGCCGCATGTTCACGCGTGAGCGCCGGTAGGCCGGGCCTGCCAGCAGCGTCTGGACCGTCCCGATCCGGCGCTCGCGGAACCCGCCCTCGGACCAGGCGAAGTAGAACTCGAACAGGCGGATGAAGCGGGAGTCGCACCCGAGTTGCCTGGCCCTGCCCTCGGACCTGAGCCAGGCCTCGCGCCAGCGCCGCAGCGTGGGCGGGTAGCCGGCGGTGATGTCATCGACGTCCAGCGTCCGCAGCTCGGTTGCCCGGTTGATGGAGTGGCCTAGCACCTCGAGCGACGGAAGACAGCCTCCGGGGAAGATGATCTCGTTTGCGAAGCTGCGCGATCCCTTCTCGACCTCGAACGCGCGGTCGTCGATCGTGATCGCTTGGAGCAGCATCAGCCCGTCCGGCTCCAGCAGCTCGGAGCAAACTGAGAAAAAGGTCTCGAAGTACTGCCACCCGACCGCCTCGATCATCTCGATCGAGACGAGCTTGGAGTACTTTCCGCGCAGGTCGCGGTAGTCGCTGAGGAGGACCTCGACGCGGGTCTTCAAGGCCCGCGTCTCGAATGCGATCACGCGCAACCTCGTACTGCTCGCGGGAGAGCGTCGCAGTGGTTACGCGGCATCCGTAGCGCTCCGCGGCGTGCAGTGCCATTGAGCCCCAACCCGTGCCGATCTCGAGCAGGTGGTCGTCGGGCGTCAGCTCGAGCTTTCGACAGGCGAGGTCGAGCTTTGCCTCCTGCGCGTCGCGCAGACGTCGCGGCCGGCGAGTCCCATACACCGCAGGAGTAGGTCATCGTCTCGTCGAGGAACAGAGCGAAGAGATCGTTGCCGAGGTCGTAATGCGAAGCGACGTGCCTGCGCGCCGCGGCGCGCGTGTTGCGGGGCACCCGGGTGAGCGCGTTCCGGAGCGGCGCGAGCGGCGCCCGCAGGCGGTCGAGCCGGGGGGCTTCGCGCGCCGCGATCCGCACGAGCGTCACGAGGTCGTCGCAGTCCCAAATCCCGTCGACATAGCTCTCGGCAATCCCGCGGCTCCCCCGGGCGAGCGCCCGCCAGAAGGATCGGTCGTGCACGACAATCGTGGCCTGGAATGCGGCGTCGGCCGGCCCGAAGCAGCGACGCTGCCCGGACTCCACGACCTCGATGCGCCCGTGCGTCAGGCGCCCCAGGAGGGCGGACATGAGTGCGCGCCAGATCATCGCGTCGCCGGGTGGGGGTGGTAGGGCGCGCCCTTCAGCTTCAATCGCGCCGCGTGCGCGTAGATGCCGGCCAGGACCCGCGCGGTCATGATCGGATAGCGGACGAGCTGCCAGGCAGAGAGCTCGCGGCGCGTCAGCGCGAGCGTGGCGTCGAAGTCGACGGCGCCGTCGCGATGGCTTTCCATGTGCACGCGAAGCTGTTGCCCTGGGGTTGTCATCCGAATCCGGTACTCGGAGTCCATTCCCAGGAACGGCGAGACATGCAGAGCCTTGCCGACGGTCGAGTCCAGGCCGTCCAAGACGTAGGTGTGACTCTCGCCCCACGGCGTGTTCGTGACCTCGGCGAGCACCCGCTCGACCTGCTCGCCGCTCCGATCGAAGCAGTAGTAGAGGCTGACCGGGTTAAAGAGATGACCGAACGTGCGCACGTGCGTGAGCAGCCGTACCGGGCCGTCGTGCTCGACCTCGAGGTAGTCCCCGCGCCGAAACCACGCCGGGGCCGGCCGCCGTGCGGACCACAGGGGCACGCGGTCGAGCAACTCCGGCAGCTCGTCGAAGTCGAGGTAGCTCATAAACAGCCGCTGGTGGAACTCGTGCTCGACCGGCGTGTGGCGACGGTGGCGGACCCAGCCCTCGTAGAGCGCGCTCGCGGTCACGGCAGCGACCTGCCGAAACTCGCGCAAACGCGCAGAGCCGAGGTCACGCCGTCCTCGTGGAAGCCGTAGCCCCAGTACGCGCCGCAGAAGTGGGTGCGGCGCGCGCCGCTCACCTCGTCCCAGCGGCCCTGCGCGGCGAGGCCCGCCGGCGTATAGACGGGGTGGTGGTAGCGAATCCGGCGGATCACGGATTCCGGGTCGATGGCCTCCGCATGGTTCAGGGTCACGCAGAACTGGTCCCGACTGCGCAGTGACTGGAGGCGGTTCATGTGGTAGGTCACCGTCGTCCGGCCCGCAGGCTCGTCCAGCAGGTGGAAGTTCCAGCTCGCCCAGGCTCGCTTGCGGCGGGGAAGCAGCGAGCGATCGGTGTGGAGCACCGCCTCGTTCTCCTGGTAGGGGATCGCGCCGAGCACCTCAGCCTCCGTCTGACTGACGTCGGCGAGCATCGCGAGCGCCTGGTCGGCGTGCGCGGCGATGATCACCTCGTCGAAGCTCTCGGACTCGCCGCCTGCGGGCGTCACCTCGACGCGGTCGTCCCGGCGCTCGATCGATCGCACCGGTGTCGAGAGGCGCAGCCGGTCCGCGAGCGGCCGCGTGAGCGCCTCCACGTAGCGCGCAGAGCCGCCCGAGACCGTCAGCCAACTCGGTCGGCCGCTCAGCCCCAGCATGCCGTGGTTCGCGAAGAACTCAGCCAGCATGCCCGCCGGGAAGTCCCACATGCGACTCGGGTCGGCAGACCAGACCGCGGAGGCCTGCGGCACGATGAGACGCCTCACGAACTCGTCCGAGTAGCCGCCGGAGTCGAGGAACTCGGCGAGCGACGGGCCGGAGCCATTCAGTCCGATGATGGTCGGCGCCTCGCGGTTGAAGCGCATCAGGTCACGGATCATGCGGTGAAACGAGGGCCGCACGATATTCGAGCGGCACGCGAACAACCCGTTGGGTGATGCGCCGTTGTACTCGAAGTCACCACCGTCGCTGACCGAGAAGCTCATCTCGGAGGGTTGCGTGGCCACGCCGAGGTCTTCCAGGAGGCGCTCGAAGGCGGGGTAGGTGCGGTCGTTCAGGACGATGAAGCCGGTGTCGACGTGATGCGTCTCGTCGGGGGTGTCGACGCGGATCGTGTTGGTGTGCCCACCGGCGTACGCGTTCGCCTCGAAGAGGGTGATCTCGTGGTGGTCGTGGAGGAGATGGGCGCAGACGAGTCCGGAGACCCCCGCCCCGACGATCGCGATCTTCACCGCTCGACCGCCGCCGCCAGGGCTGCGCCTGCCAGGGCCGACGCTCCAGCGAGGGCGAGCGTTCCCCTTCGGGCTCGCAACGGGACCGCATCGCCCGCCGCGACCGTCGCGGCGAGATCGGCTAGATCACCGCCCACGGCGGCCAGCAGCCACGGCGTTACGGCGCCGTCACGGCGAGCCGCCCACGCGGCGCCGGCGGCCAATCCGATGTCGCGGGCTCCCAGTCCGCGGAGCGCCACGTGCACCGCAGGCTGCTTCCCGGCCGGCCCGAGCCAGCTCGCCCCGACCCGGTCGGGTAGGGCGATCAGCGTCAAGCCGAACGCTATGCGCCCGGCCGCGAACGTCACTGTGAGGCGGTGTGCCCACTCCATGCTCTCTTCCTACGTGCGAAGTGCCGCTCTCGATCACTCCGGAGGAAATGTGGGACCCACGGGTGCAATCTCAGCCACGGGGGATTCGGGCAAGGGTTGAACGGTCGATCCGAGGGTAGATCCGACCATCAACTCCTTAGGCAACGCCCCGCAGGACAACGAGATACGGGCCGCCGCCCGTGTCCGGAAGGTCCTGGGGAAAGACCCGGGCGCGACCCTGATCACCCTCGCCGCCTTCTTCGCGTTCGTTCTCTCGGTGACCCTGTGGTTCACGGACTCACGCGAGGAGGCCTTGTTCACTGGGCTGTGGGTGCCCTCGATACTCGCCGTCGGCGCGTTCTACGCCGCACTGCGACGCCGTTAGTCATGACCGCGGGGCTCCTCATAGCCGGTGTGATCATCTTCGCCATGGTGGTGGCAGGCGTTTGGCTGATGCAGTACGCAGAGGCCGAGCCTGCCGCTCGCGCCGTTGGGCGGGCCCCCGATCCGGCTGAAGAACAAGAAGCTCGAGAGAGCCTCTCAACTCCACGGTCGAGCATCCTCGTCGAGCGCGCGCCGGAAGACCAAGAGCGCCCGCCAGCTCGGTAGCGAAGCACTGGGCTCCCTAGGACTGCAGCACTTGCGATCCGGTTCGGCGGGCGACGGCAGCTCAAGCCAAGTTCGTTGGGCTTTCGGGGACCGTCGGCTCCCGCCGCGGCGGTTGGGCTGCGGCGGGAGCGCGTTGCGGTCCGCGGACTAGCGCGGGATGAGGACGCGGTTGATGACGTGGATGACGCCGTTCGAGGCCTTCACGTCCGGGGTCGTGACCCGCGCCTTGTTCAGGAAGACGTTCGAGTCCCTCACACGGATGCGGACCCTCTTGCCGTTCAGCGTTTTCACGGAGGAGCGCTGGACGACAGCGGCGGCAGGCAACTCGCCGGCCGCCACGTGGTACAGGAGCACGGACCTCAACTTCGACCTGCTTCGAAGCAGCGCGTTCAGCTTCCGCTTCGGCACCTTGGCGAACGCAGCGTCGGTGGGCGCGAACACGGTGTACGGTCCGGGCTGCTTGAGGGTGCGGACAAGGTGAGCCCGCTTCAGCAGCTTGGTGAGCGTCTTGAAGTTGCCGGCGCCGACGGCGGTCTGCACGATGTCGGTCTCCTGCGCCGCCCCAGCTGGGCTGGAAGCGGCGGATGCGGAGCCGGTGACGGCCAGGGCCGCCAGCGAGACCACCGCGAGGGCGATTCGAATTGACTTCATGGTTACTCCTTTTCCTTTCTCGAGATTCGTGTCTTTCTCATCCGTCTACCTCCTGTATAGCTGTTGTACAAGTATGCGCTGCAAGGTAGCGGGCAAGCGACCCCTTGTCAAGGTGTTGTACAGATCCTGTATTGTCTGGGCCATGAGCGAAGACGCGCCGCTTCGGATTGGCGAGCTGAGCAGGCGCGCCGGCGTGAGCCCGGAGCTGCTGCGCGCCTGGGAACGGCGCTACGACCTCCTGCACCCGACACGCTCGCCTGGAGGCCTCCGCCTCTACTCGCTCGACGATCTGGAACGCGTTCGCCTCATGTCCAGCCACATCGCCGAGGGGCTCGCCGCGAGGGAAGCGGCAGCACTCGCAAGGCGAGCAC
Source organism: uncultured Thermoleophilaceae bacterium (assembly GCA_963774755.1). Taxonomy (GTDB): domain Bacteria; phylum Actinomycetota; class Thermoleophilia; order Solirubrobacterales; family Thermoleophilaceae; genus JACVRW01. The sequence continues at coordinate 20,298 of CAVZGG010000026.1, forward strand.
GGCTTTCCGCCGAGCCGACCACGCCGCCGCCAGGACGCGAGTCCACCACCACGCCCTTCGATCCGGAGTTCGCTCGCGCCGAGCTCGCGCGAACTACGGAGGCCTTCGACGAGCCCGGAGCTCAGACCGTCTTGGACGAGCTACTCGCGGTTGCGACTCTCGATGCGCTGCTGTCGCAGGTCGTCGTTCCCTACCTCCACGAACTCGGAGAGCGTTGGGAGCGCGGCGAGCTCTCGGTGGCACAGGAGCACTTCGCGTCGAACCTCCTGCGCGGACGGCTGCTCGGGCTCGCTCGCGGCTGGGGGAGCGGCGGAGGGCCAAGAGCGTTGCTCGCGTGCCCGCCAGGCGAGCGACATGACCTCGGCCTGATCGTGTTCGGGCTCGCGCTACGGAATCGCGGCTGGCGAATCGACTTCCTCGGCAGCGACACGCCGACCGCGAGTCTCGTCGAGGCGTCGCGTGCGATCCAGCCCGCGCTGCTAGTCATCAGTGCAGCCGCTCCGGAGCACCTGTCGCCGCTGCGATCTCAGTTGGAGGAACTCGCACGCACGCACCGGCTCGCGATCGCTGGCGCCGGTGCCAGTCGGCTGGACTCGACTCCCGCCGGAGTGCTCGTGCTGACGGGCGATCCGGTCACCGAGGCGCAGCGCGTGAGCGGGCTCGCCAGCAGCGTCTGAGCAGGGCGCCAGACCCGCCCGTTCAGGCGTTAAGGGATTCACCGCTTGTGGAAGCGCCGTGGAAGCGACAAACCGCAGCAGAGCGCTGCAGATATTCCCGGGCCATCGCTCACCAGGCGGCCTGAGCGACAGACGGCAGCAGACGGCAGCAGCTGCTCGCGCCTTACAAGCAGGAGGTCGCCCGTTCGAGCCGGGCACCGCCCATCCTCACGAGGTCGTCTCCGAAGCGACCGCCTTCTTCTCAGGGCACGTCGCGCAAAGAGGCGCACTCAGCCGCCCCACCACAGCCCCGGCGCGACGCCGAACACGCGGGCGGCGTGACGCGTGAGGGTGGAGATGAGGACTCGGATTCGGGCTGTGACGCCGCGCCCGGAATTGTTACGAGGCATGGGGAGGCTCCTTCGTTTCTCAGAGGCGCGGCTCACGTGAGATCACGCGGCAGGGCCCACTTGACTGCAACAAGGGTGAGGGCGACCGAGTAAGTAACCAAGAGTCCAATAGCGGCGGGTAGCGAAAGGTCACCGCTCCCGCTCATCAGCCAGTCGACCAGGCCGAACGGGAAGTAGGGCTGCACGGCTTCCGGGACCAAGGTCAGCTCGGCGACGTACCAGGCGGGCAGCACGCCGCTAGCGAGCGTCGGATTGCGCACGACCGTACCGATGAAGACGCCCGCGGCGCCCATGATCGCGCCGCCTGCCGCACTGCCGCCCACCATGCGCGTGACCTCGAGGGTCGAATAGTGCTCACGCCTTACAAGCAGGAGGTCGCCTGTTCGATCCGGGCACCGCCCATCATCCCGGGCAACTCTCTGACGCGGAACCGCCCAGCACGCCTGACCACTGCTGCTTGTCGCGCAAAGCGATAGCGGGCCCACGGGCGGGCCTCGAGAGGTATCGGTCTCGGGCCGCGGAGATCACGCTCGTACATCGTCGAAGGCGGGCGTGACGCCTTCGACTGTGTCGCGCAAGACGGCCGTGTCGGCGTACACCCGCCCGCGGATCAAAGTGCCCTCGCTGAATTCGTAGATCCAGACGTTATGTACGTCCATGACCTTGCCGTTCTTGGCACGCGCTTGGACGTGGACAGGGACGACGATCTGGTCGCCACCGTCGATGAAGCCCTCGGGCGTAGAGGTGAACTCGTCAAACCACCGCCATAACTCGCGCGTGAACCAACCAATCGCTGCATCAGCCCCCCGGAAGGTGCCCCCGTACGGGATCGAATCGGGCACCACCAGCTCGCAGTTGGGGTGCAGGACCTCGCGCATGTTGGCTGGGTTGTCCTTGCCCCAGCCGGCAAAGCCTTGGGCGAGCAGCTCGACATTCGACGGACTCATCTTCCCTCCATTGGGTGGACCGGTCATTCGCGCTGTTGGTCGCGGTCGCGGAACTAGGCGCGGTCCGTCCAGCCGCCACCATGCTCGCGAACTCGCTGCGCGTTCGCTCTGTCCCTTGAAGGACAGCACTGGACGGTGCGGGTGCCGGGCGTCTGGGCATTCCGCTCTAGGGCGTCGCGCTCGGGGCCAGCGCGCCGGGCCAGCCGTTGGGTTCGCGCGACGTGGTGTGCTTCGCGATGTGCTTCGCGATGTGCTTCGCGTCCCTCCCGACGCCGGGGAGAAACGCCGACGACATCGCGTAGAGGAAGAGCAGGCCGACGAAGTACAGCCCGGGTTCGCTGGCGATGATCCCGCGGTGGTGCAGCGGCTCTTTCTCCTCATCGCCGAAGACGGGGAGGTTGATCCACGAGAAATCGGGACGAAAGCCCGTGCACCAGATCACGTTTGCCACGTCAAGGACGCGTTGGTCCTCGAGCACGGGGAACCCGTCGCGCACGCCCACGACCCTAGGGACGCGTTCGATGCCGGCGGTGACGATGTCCTTGGGCTTGACACGGACGAGCGGCGCACCCTGGGAAAGGACCTTCCGACGTACCCTGCGGCCGATCGGCGTCTTCACGGTCAGCACGTGGTGGCCGACGACCCGATATACCAACGGTAAGAAGACGTGCCGTGCCACGACGGTCTCGATGCGGCCCGGGACGTGGCCGGTGTCCCTGCCCGACAGCCACGTCGCGTGCCCGCCCACGACGTCGAGGGCGATCTCGGCGCCCGTGTTGCCCGCTCCCACCACGAGGACCCCTCCGTCCTGCAGCCGAGAAGGATTCCGGTACTCGCCCGCATGCAGCTGGACGATGCCCGGATCGAGCTCGGGGGCGAAGGAAGGCACCCGAGGAATCTGGTAGCTCGTCATCGCCACCACCACGTTCTCGGCCCGGAATCGCCGGTCGCCGGACGTGACCAGGAACCGGTCCCCGTTCCTCGACAGTCCGTCGACCCTGACGCCGGTGCGAACCGACAGTTCGAAGTGCGAGGCGTAGGACTCGAGGTAGTCGGCCACCTCGTCCTTGGTGGGGAACGACTGGGCCGGGGCTGGGAAGGGCATCCCCGACAGCCCGCTGAAGCGGGCGGGGGTGAACAAGCGAAGCGAGTCCCAGCGCTTGCGCCAGGAGTCGCCGATCCGGTCGTTCGCGTCAAGGATCACGGAGGGGAGACCCCGCTGCGCCAGGTGGTAGCCGACCGAGAGACCCGCCTGGCCGCCGCCGACGACAACGGTCTCGACACGTTCCGGCTCACGCACGTTCATCCGTGGCATCGCCTCCTGGTGGTGAGGTTTCCGACTGTGAGCGAACGCTACGGGCGGTCGGTGGTGCGGGCAATCGGGAGTTCTCCCCACGTCACAAGCCCGTGCTCCATGGCAAACAGCGTCGCCGCCGCGCGCGTCGACACGCCGATCTTCACGTAGGCGTTCTGGATATGGCGGTCCGCGGTCTTCACAGAGATCCCCAACGCTCGGGCGACCTCCTTGGTCTGCCGTCCGCGCGCGAGCATGGCCACGACCTCGACCTCGCGCTGTGTGAGCCCGGCCGGCCGCTCGAGTCGAGGCACCCGCTGGCCGGCCGCTTCGACCACCGCGGCGACGGCGTCGGCGTCAAGCAGTCCGGCGCTTGCCTGCCGGCCAAGCTCCTCGGCGGCCCGCTCGGGCGGCACTGGGTCGCGGTGCGGGCGCGGCTCGGTCATCGCGTGGTAGACGTCGGCCGCGGCGAGCAGACGAGCCGAAAACGCGAGTTCCGCTCCGGCCGACCCGCGGTGGTAGCCCGAGCCGTCGAGCCGCTCGTGGTGGGCGCCCGCGACCGGCGCGAGCGCCGACAGGAAGGGCGAGCGGGAGAGGATGCGCTCGGTGTGGTACGGGTGCAGCCGCACCTGCTCCCATTCGTCGGGCGTCAGCGGACCCGGCTTCTGCCAGATCCTCGGGTGGACCACGACCCGTCCGAGATCGTGAACGGACCCCGCGCGCCGGATCGTTGCGGCGCCCCCCGCATCGATCCGGCAACGGTGCGCCGCCGCGCTCGCCAGCTCGGCGACGCCGGCCGAGTGCCCTGCAAAGTCGGGCGAGGTCAGGTCCGCGAAGTCACCGATCGCCGCCAGGGCGCGGTCGATGCCCTCGCCCTCCAGCGTCAGTGCGGGTTGCGGCTCGCGCGCGAGCGTTTCCTCCCAAGCGGGCGCTTCGTGGACGTGCGCGAAAATCTCCTCGGCACCGTCGGCGAGGCAGTTGGCGACCTGAGGATCGAATGCATGCCCCGCTCGCTCGCGGACGATCCGGACGGCAAGCTCATCCCCGCCCAGCAGGCGCTGCAAGGTGGCATCACGAGCCACCTGCATGATCCGCACAGGCAGCGGGATCTCCTCCCCCTTTGCACGACGCAGATATCCCTTGCCGTCCCAGCGTTCGGTGAGATGGACGAACAGCTCCCCGACCGGCTTTGGAAGCCCGAGCCGCTCGGACAGCATCTGCGCCACCTCGCAGATCGCGGCCAGGTGGGGGTCTCGCTGCCTCGCCGCCTTAGGCAGCCGGCGCGCGATCTGGATCGCGCGCAAGGGCGCCGCACTCTCCGGCGTCGGCAGTGCGCGGACGATCCCGGACAGCCGCTCGCGCTCGGATCCGAACGTGACCGGGGCGAGGTGAGTCGCCATCGAGCCGCCGAAGGTGTCCACGGTGATCTCGGTATCGGCGGTGCAGCCCGAGTAGGTCAGCAGGCACGCGTAATAGGTCCGCGACGCCGTTTCGCGGTCCACCCCGAGGCGCTCCACGAGCCGCATCGCGGTCAGTGCGCTGTGCAACCCGTGCTCGAACGGGAAGCCCATGCCCAGGTCGGTGGCCAGGCACAGCGTCCCGATCACCTCGGCCGCCCGGACCCGCTCGTGGCGCGATGTTTCGTCCGACACCCACCCAACGGTAACCGGCGCCCGCCTGTGAGCCGTGGCTGGTCAGCGCGCTGCGTTGGCGTCCTTGCGAGCGTGTCCACGACCAGCCTGCAGACGTCTGCTTGGGACGAGAAGCAGGAGTGGCGCCGTTCGCTGAGCTGGCTACCGCTTTCGCGTGAAAGCAGAAGCGATTATCTGGAAGCGGCTTGGAAGCGGCAAACCGCAGCAGAAGGCAGCAGATAGGGGCGAGTCCATCGCTCCTGGGCGGTCTTAGCCACAGGCGGCAGTAGACCGCAGCAGATGCTCACCCTTACAAGCAGGAGGTCGCCCGTTCGAGCCGGGCACCGCCCATCCTCACGGTCCGCTTCCGAAGTTGCGGCACAGCGCAACGCCGCGCACCTCGACGACAGTCGGGCTCGTCGTTGCGAGACAGCCGAGGGCTGATTATCGGTCCAGGTCCCGGAGCGCTTCCGCCAGCGATTCGTGAAGAGGGAGCGCTTCGGTTGCACCACTCAGCGAGAGGATCTCCCGGACGTGGGCCTCGGCCGGCACGACGACACCGAATGCCTGCTGGCGCCTTGCGACCCGCCTTGCGAGGTTGAACAGCAGCGTTACGCCGGAGCTGTCCAGATAGTCGACGCGTACGAGATCGACTACCAGCCCGAGGGCTTCGTTCCCGACGGCATGGGAGATGGCCATCTCGAGTTCCGCCGCGTTCGAGAGGTCGATCTCGCCGTCGACGGTCGCGATCGTAATCCCACTCGCCTCGTCCAGCTGCAACTGTGCAAGCCGTGCCATCGCGAGCGTCAGTCCGTCACGAGCCGGCGCCGGAGTCGCACGGTCGTGCCTTCCGAAGAGGGGTTGACGTTGACGGAGTCCATCAGCGCTTCCATCAGTGGCAGGCCGCGGCCGCGGTCTGTGCCCCGCGGCTGCCGCCACTCGCCGAAGTCACGCACCGTGATCAGCACCTCAGTGTCGAGCCGGCTTGCCTCGATCCGGAAGGCCGCGTCCCCTGGCCGGTAGGCGTGCTCTATCGCGTTTGCGCATGCCTCTCCACACGCGACCTTGATCGCGTGAACATCTCTCCGACTGGTACCGGCCTCGGTCAACCAGCGATCGAGCGACTGCCGGACCGACAAGAGCGCTTCCGGCTCCGCGGGAAGGTCAAGCGTGAATCCCAGCGCGGGTAACGGCGAAACACAGAGAACGAGCAGTGCCACGTCGTCTTGCGGCTCCTCGTAGCCGAGCATCCGATCGAGCACAGCGTCGCAGAGGCCCTCCGGGTCACTCGGGCTGGCCTCCACGGTGCGCCGGAGTTCGTCGAGGCGCAGCTCGATGCTCGTCCCACGTACCTCAACCAGGCCGTCCGTGAACAGGAGGAGCGTCGACCCCGGCTCGATATGGACACGCAACGCGTCGAACCGAACGAACGGGAGCGCCCCAAGCGGGGGTGAGGCGCTTCGAGCGGTGAAACGCGTGTCTCCGTCGGGCCCCCGGATCAGCAGTGGCATGTGGCCGGCGCTCGCGAGCTCGGCGCTCTCGCGATCAGGGTCTATAGCCACGTAGAGAAGTGTGGCCATCTCGGCGCGGTGCTGGCGCTCCATGAGGGCATGGAGCCGGTCGACGACCTCCTCCGGGGAACGACCGTCGAAGGCGTACGCCTCGAGTGCGGTCCGGAGCTTTCCCATCAGCGCTGCCGCCCGTACGCCTCGGCCAACCACGTCGCCCATGGCGAGGACGACACGCCCGTCGCCCAACTCGAACATGTCGAACCAGTCGCCACCCACCTCCATCCCCGCGCCCGCGGGCAGGTACCGAACCGCGACCTCTAGGCCGAGGATCTGTGGCAACTGCTCTGGAAGCAGGCTGCGTTGGAGCGTCTCCGCGATGTGTCGTTCCTGCTCGAACAGGCGAGCCCGGTCAACCGCGAGGGCGACGCGGTCACCCACCAGTTGGAGTAGTGCTCCGTCATCGTCTGAGAAGGGCCTGAGGATACGTGTGCCTACGTACAAGACACCCAGCAGCTGCCCATCCAGAATCAGCGGGAGACCGAGGACGGATTGCATGTCGGCGCTTGCGAGCAGCGCCTCGAGCGCCCCGCTCGTCTCGCGGCGCTCCAAGGTGACGGGCCGCCGAGACGACGCCAGTCTTCCGGCGAGGCGGTCCGCAATCGAGCGGTAGTGGTCGGCTTCCAGATGCGGTGATACTCCACGTGAAGCGTGGAGCTCCAGCCGGGATCCATCGTCGCCGCGGAGGAGAATCGCGCCCTGGTCGGCGCCGAAGACCTGGACGACCCGGTCTAGCAGCTGATCTAACAGATCCTGGAGCCCAACATGCGGCAGTGCCGCGTCGGTGATCCACTGAAGATCCCGAACGCGCTTCGTGGCCGCCAGGGCGTCAGCGCGGGCATCCTTCTCCTGACCCTGGAGCATGACTCGCTGCGCACGGACATAGGCGACGTACGCGATCAGCACCAGGCCGATCGCCGCGAACAGGAGCGCCCGACCCACGAGGTCGCGGGCCTCGGCCGACGGCTCGCCAATTGCGATCGGGGCGAGTGTGGCAGCGAGGAGAGTCGCCAGCAGTGGAAGGGCACGGCGAGGTGGCTGGACCGCACCGGCTCCCACCCAGATCAGCATGAGGACCTGATAGGGCAAGACGGTCTGCGCCAGGAACTGCACCAGCACGAGCTGGCCGATGCCCGCGTACGCAACCGCGAGCATGACGCCGAACCGCACCTGGCGAGCCCTGAGCAGCCACGCGGCTGTGAAGAGATTCATCACCACCCCTCCGAGCGCGAGGATCCAGCCCGTCGGCGCGCCGAGCCCTTCGGTCGGAGGGAATAAAGGCAACAAGATCAGCATCAGGAGGCCGTGGAGCGCGACGAGGACTGCAGTCGCGTTCCGCGAGCTGGGAAGGTCGGCGCCCGCGTACGGGTCCTCCCCGCTCACAAAGAGCTGGTGGACCATGTCCCATCTGGAGCGTGCCGATCGCGTCCGTGCCAACCCTTGGAGCTTCCTCAGAAGTAGGGAACGGTACTCCCCATTTGCGCGGGTAGTTCACCACAGAGGGGCCACACGTTGCCGTGACCGATTGTTGGAGGTCGCCGCAACAACGGCTGTGCGATCACGCGCCGAATGTCGCTGATCTCTGGTGTCGAGCACGACGTGCGACAGCAGGCGGCGAGGCATGGTGCTGCGGCGTCAGGCATGGCGCGGACGCGCGTGGGAGCAGCCTGGAAGCGACAAACTGCGGTAGACCGCATCAGATGCTCGCGGCGCGCGAAGCAGCAGCGCGCGCGATGGGATGTGGACGCACGTTCCTCGTGCCATTCGATTCCTCCATCGCCGGAGCCGCTTACTTCTGGACCGGAGCGAGCTCGCCGTACCAGTAGGCGGCGGTCACCCCTCCGTCCATCAAGATGTCGCTGCCGGTGATGAACACCGTCCGGGCCCATGAGAAGCGCGCCCACGGTGCCGACCTCGTCGGGAGTGCCGGCGCGGCCCGCCGCGATTACGCGACGTTCAAGCGCTCATGTGGAAGCGGCTTGGAAGCGACAAACCGCAGCAGAACGCAGCAGCCAGGCGCGATTCATCGCTCCCCGAGCCGCCTGAGCGACAGGCGGCAGTAGACCGCAGCGGATGCTCGCGCCTTACAAGCAGGAGGTCGCCCGTTCGAGCCGGGCACCGCCCATCAGTTTGCTCGACCCTCTCGCAGCGCCCGGACCTCTTCCGGCGGCGCTTGAGCGCACAAGTTCCACCCTGCCCGAACCGTTCTTCCCGTGAATGAGCGGCTGGGCCCCTATAGCGCTGCGCGCTTCGCTGTTCGTGTCCCTGGCCCTCGCGCTCAGCGGTCCGGGGATCGCGCTCGCGCACAACGTGAACACCGCGGCGGGCCATAAGGCCGAGGATGCGGTCGTCCATGACGCGGCGACTGAGGCTCGGCTTAACAGGCAGACCGTGCTCCGTTCCGCAACCGCCTCGACCGCCACCGCCGCCGCACTCGCGGCCGATCCTGGACAGGCCGGCCAGTGGGGTGCGGTCGTCGACTGGCCCGTCGTCGGCATCCACGTCGCGCTGCTCCCGAATGGCAAGGTGCTGGCGTGGGACTCGGTTGGGGACCGCGCGACGGAGGCCTTTCCGGTGCACGACTTCACTCGAGCCACCATCTATGACCCTGTCACGGGCACGCACGAGGCCGTCAACGTCGACACGGGCCACAACATCTTCTGCGCTGGCTTCGCCCACCTGAGTGACGGCTCGCTCTTCATCGCCGGCGGCAACAGGGACGCGCAGCTCAACGGGATCGCCCAGACGCATCTTTTCAACCCCGCGACCAACACCTGGCTCCTCGGGCCGAACATGGCCGCCGCCCGGTGGTATCCGTCAGTCACCCCGTTGACGAACGGCGAGATGCTGATCACGGAGGGCGGGCCCGATGTCCCGGAAGTACGCAGGACGGATGGCAGCCTCCGGACACTGAACACAGCATCACTCAACCTGCCGCTCTATCCCTGGCTAGACGTGGCGCCCGACGGTCGCGTTCTCTACTCCGGTCCAGATCAGACGCTGCGCAAGCTCGACCCGGCGGGGGGCGGCTCCTGGCAGAGCTTCGGCCAGCGCGACGCCGTCAACCGAAGTTACGGCAGTCACGCCGTCTATGACATCGGTAAGACACTCGTGGCGGGTGGCGGGCAATCGTCGAACGATGCGCGCGTCATCGACGTGAATGGGGCGACGCCCCAGGTGTCGGCGACCGCGCCGATGGCCTGGGGCCGTCGCCAGCACAACCTGACGCTGCTCGCCGACGGCAGCGTCCTCGCGACGGGCGGCAACTCGACGGGGGCCGGGCTCATCGACATGAACGGTGGCGTCTTCAACGCGGAGCGGTGGGATCCCGCGACGGGTCAGTGGACCACCCTCGCGGCGCAGGCCGTAACGCGTCAGTATCACTCGACCGCGTTGCTCCTCCCCGATGGCCGCGTACTCTCTTCGGGCGGCGGCATCTGCGGCACCTGCGATCAGGTGGGGTATCTGGCCAAGAACGCAGAGATCTTTACGCCGCCATACCTTTTCAAGAAGGACGGCTCTGGCGAGCTCGCGTCGCGTCCCGAGGTGACGGCGGCGCCCGGAACGGTCAGTCACGGCGCGTCGTTCCAGATCACAACTCCGAATGCCGCTTCGATTCAGAAGGTCGGCTTGGTGCGACTGGGATCCCAGACGCACTCGGTCGAGATGGAGCAGCGCTACCTCCCACTCAGCTTCACGGCCGCGGACGGCACGCTTACGGCGGCGGTTCCCGCGAACGTGCACACCGCGGCCCCAGGCGTTTACATGCTCTTTGTCATCGACTCCGCCGGCGTCCCTTCGGTGGCGCGGATGGTCAGCGTTGATGCTGCGGCCCCACCACCACCGCCGCCCCCGCCACCGCCGCAGAACCAGGCGCCGACTGTGTCGCTCACGTCACCGACGAACGGAGCCAGCTTCACCTCACCCGCGAAGATCACGCTCGCCGCGAATGCAGCCGACTCGGATGGCAGGGTGGTCAAGGTCGAGTTCTTCAGCGGCGCGACAAAGCTGGGCGAAGACACGAGCGCGCCCTACACCACCCAGTGGAACAGCGGGGCCGCCGGCAGCTACACGCTGACCGCACGTGCGACCGACAACGCCGGCGCCACGACCACGAGCAGCCCGGTCATCATCACCGTCAAAAAGAAGCGCTGACGTTCGATACAGCCGAGCCCGCGTAGGGTCCCGCCGATCCGTTGGAAGCGGTGTGGAAGCGACAAACCGCAGCAGAGCGCAGCAGCCATGAGTGGCCCACCCGCTCGCCGAGCGGTCCAGAGCGACAGGCGGCAGTAGATCGCAGCAGGTGCTCGCGCCTTACAAGCAGGAGGTCGCCCGTTCGAGCCGGGCACCGCCCATCCTCGCGGTCCGCTCAAAACGCGGATCGTGGTCACGACGGTTTTGGACGTCTCTCGAGCGGGTGACGGGGAAAGCGTTTTGCTGCGAGACGGCGGGTCGGCTAACCGGCAGCTCACTGCGGCCGTGGCCCCCGGAGGCCTTGTTGAGAACGGGCCACGGGGCTAGCGTTAGTCGCATGAACCCTGATGACTATCGCCGTACCAGTTACGAGACCTGGGAAGCGATGGCGCCAGGTTGGGAGCGCAGGCGCGACTACATCTGGGAGAGCTCGCGAGCGGTCGGCGAGTGGCTCGTCCGAGAGCTCGACCCGAGGCCGGGCGACACTGTGCTCGAGCTCGGAGCGGGCCCGGGTGACACCGGGTTCACGGCGGCCGCCGTGCTCGGCGAGCGCGGCAGGCTGATTTCAACGGATTTCTCCCCTGACATGGTGGAGGTCGCTCGTCGCCGTGGTGCCGAGCTCGGGCACGGGAACGTTGACTATCGCGTGATGGATGCCGAGCGCATCGAGCTCGAGAGCGACTCCGTCGATGGGGTGCTGTGCCGATTCGGATACATGCTGATGGCGAACCCGGCCGTCGCCCTAGCCGAGACTCGGCGCGTGTTAAGTCCAGACGGGCGTCTGGCGCTGGCGGTATGGGGTCCGCCCGAGCGCAACCCGTGGGCCGCGATCGGCGGCCGGATGCTCATGGAGCGTGGTCACATGCCGCCGCCGGAGCCCGGGGCACCAGGCGTCTTCAGCATGGGAAGCGAGGAGCGCACGCGGGGGATGCTCAAGGACGCGGGCTTCGCCGACGTACGGACTGAGGAGATCGCCACGCGCTTTACCTTCAGCGACGTCGATGATTACGTGAGCTTCGCCGTTGACACGGCAGGCCCATTCGCGATGGTGATCCGAGGGCTATCTGAAAGCGAGCGCCAGACGATTGAGGCCGAGCTCGGCGAGGCATTCGCCCCCTTCGCCGCGGATGGCGGCTACGAGCTTCCCGGCGTCGCCCTTGCTGCAGTGGCGAGCTGAGAGCCCGCACGATCTACTAGCAGCCGAATCTCCGCGAAAGGAGATCATGTGCAGCACCTACCGGCGCGGCGTCGCTCGCCGAGCGGTTTGAGCGGCAGGCAGCAGTAGATGGCAGCAGCTGCTCGCGCCTGACAAGCAGGAGGTCGCCCGTTCGAGCCGGGCACCGCCCATCCTCGCGACCCGCGTCCGGAGCGGAACGCCCGCCAGCCGCTGACTCATCGGCACGCCGGGCAGCGACGCTTCGTCGAGCCGACGCTCGGCGAGAATTATGCGCTCCAGCCCCTCGGCGGAAGGGGCCTCGCCGCCGCCCAAACGAGGCCGCTGCGATCCGCTCCGGACCGGGGAACGTTCATGCTGGCCGTCGAGCTGGGCCCCCGGGGGCTGCCCGGCCTGTTAGCGTCCCCATGCCCGGGGCCGCGTGGGCTCGACGACGAAGGCCAAGGAGGGCTGGGGTTGCTGGAGAAGCCAACACGTAAGCGGCGTTTCCCAACGCGTGCGGTGTCGCTGGGCTCCACGCTCGCAGCCGTGATGCTGGTTCTGCCGGCGTTCGCCCTGGCTCACCTCGAGCGGCCGTCGTACTGGCCCGACCCCCGCCCCGACAACTCAGTCAGCCCGCCGGCCGGCGGCAAGGTCCCCGAGGCGCGCTCGTTGAAGTCGGCGGCGAGCGGAGCGGGGCCGGGCGACGTGCTCGTCGTCTGCAAGGGCAATAGGGGCGCGCGGTCGCTGGCGCTCTTGCGAGCATCGGTCCGTAAGGCCCGCAAGGGGGGCTACCGTCTCCGTCCGAGCCAGCGGAAGGTGAAGCTCTCTAAGCGCCAAGCGCGACGGCTCGTCAGGATCAACGCCGCGCTCGCGGCGCAGTGCGACTACAGCTCGGTCCAGAAGGCGGTTCTCGACGCCGGCAACAACGATCGAGTCGTGATCATGCCCGGCCGCTACACCGAGCCGGCCTCACGCAGGGCCCCCGAGAACGACCCCAAGTGCAACCCGAACCTGCTTCAGAGGGATGCCAGTGGGGACCTCACCCCGAGCTACGAGTACCAGGTCACCTGCCCCAACGACCAGAACCTGATCTACGTCCAGGGCCGCGCGGTCACGGGCGATCCGCCAGTGCCACCGCTTTCGGACCGCCGAGGGATCCCAGCGCAAGAGCTGGGCCGGTGCCTGCGGTGCAACCTGCAGATCGAGGGGACCGGGCCGAAGCCCGAAGACGTGATCATGGACGCCGGCACCGGCTATCGGGTTGAGCTCTTCATGGGGAAGAGGCCGGGGGCGAAGCCGAGCGGCTATGCCAAGCACGTCGTTCTGCGAGTCGACCGCGCCGACGGCTTCGTCGGGCGCAACTTCCTCGTGCGCGGTGCGCGGGAACACGCCTTCTACAACGAGGAGCTCGACGGCATCCTGCTCGACCGCGTGAAGTTCTTCTGGGGCGCCGACTACGGCCACCTCTCGTTCACCTCGGATCACAGCCTCGTCCAGAACTGCGAAGGGTTCGGCGCAGGCGACGCGGCGGTATACCCGGGCGCGGCTCCCGAGACCGGCTCCCAGTCGACCGACTTCTATCCGGACGCCCCGCGCCCCAACACCGTCATCAGGGACTGCGACCTCCACGGCTCTGCGCTCGGCTACTCGGGCTCGATGGGGAACGCGGTCCGCATCACGCGCAACCACATCTACGGCAACATGACCGGGATTTCGAGTGACACGCTCTCGGCCGCCGGTCACCCCGGCTTCCCGGCCGACAGCTCGGAGATCGATCACAACTACATCTACGCGAACAACCTCGACCTCTACACCGACCATCCGCCCGTGGCCCCGCTGGTGGCAGTGCCGATCGGCACCGGGATCATCTACGCGGGCATGAACGACGCCCGCGTCCACCACAACTGGATCTTCGACAACTGGCGCGACGGGGCGATGCTGTTCGCCGTCCCGGACTCCTTCACCAACGGCGGCGGCGCCGAGGGCGACATCTTCCCCGGCGTCTCGTGCCCGGATGCGTCGGCGAGCGGGCTGTCGACCTCATGCGGCAACCGGTTCTTCGGCAACAGCGTCGGCAGAGCGCCGAGGGGCTTCCGCTTCCCGGGTGCGATCGGCATGTTCGGCAACGTGCACACACCTGGTGCGGCGCCGAGGAAGCCGAACGGCAACGACTTCTGGTGGGGCGAGTTGTTTGCGCCCAACACCGGGAACTGCTGGTACCGGAACACCGGCCCAGACGGGACCGCGGCCAGCGTGACCGGTCCAGGCGACGCCGGGCGTCTCCCGGGAGCCCCGCCTCAGGTGCTGCCGTCGAATTGCGCCACCAGCACCGGCAACGACGACGTGGCCAAGCTCTCCTACCTGATCGACTGCGGGAACGGCCCCGACGACGACACCGGGCCCACGGACTGCGACTGGTGGACACGGCCGGCCAGGCCCGGCAGCCCGGCCGCACGGAGCACGGTCCTGAGTCGAGCTGTGGCGGCGCAGGCGTTCGAGAGGTCGCCCGAGGCGAATGCGCTGAGGAAACGGCTCGACGCCCTGATGGCTCGCGGCGAGTGAGCCGCACCGGCCTCACCGTCCTCGTGCTCGCCGCCGCCGTAGTCGCGCTGCCGGCTTGCGGAGGGACGGACCACGACGGCGCCGCCGGGCCTGACAGGGACGCCTCGGTGGACATCCGGGGCGTGGGCCTTATGAGTGGAAATTCCACGGCGCAGTTCGCCAACTGCCGGGATTGGCGCGGGGGCTCGATGAAGCGGCGCTACGCGACGATCGAGGACATTCGCGGCCAGCTCACACCGCAGAGCTCGGAGTCGGCCGAGTCGGACCTCCCCGACGAAGAGGCGTACCGAATCTTCCAACGGGTGTGCGTCAACGACTTCTCCGACGAGCTGCGGCTGTACAAGCTCTACGCCCGCGCCCAAGCCTTCGCGCCGCTGACCACGGCCGCAGGCGAAGCCGATCCGGCGCCCTGAGGCCTAGAGTCGGAAAGCACGTGGGAGCGCGCACGAGGGTCGAGTTCTTCCTCGACCGCGCCCAGGCCCGGGAAGCCTAGGGGTACGGGAGTAGCGGCTCCGCGCGAAGCAGGAGCAAACATGTGGAAGCGCTGTGGAAGCGACAAACCGCAGTAGAACGCAGCACATATGCGCAAACCACCGCTCGCCGAGCGATTTGAGCGACAGACCGCAGTAGACGGCAGCAGCTGCTCGCGCCTTACAAGCAGGAGGTCGCCCGTTCGAGCCGGGCACCGCCCATGAACCCCCTGCCAGATCCCGGGCAGGAATATCGGGCGAACTTGCCCGTCGAAAGCGTCAGGCGCGATGATCGCATGGAAGAACCGCATTCCGGCGATCAAAGGAGCTCGAGGGATGACTGACAGCCGTCGAACATCGACCGAGGAGGCGCGACGCGTCGGCGACGCGATCGGAGTCGACTGGAACCGATTCGACCTCGACCAGTTTCGAACCGGCATGGACGTTGAGTTCGAGCACGGCAGCCACGACCCCCAGACGGACGTGACGCACGACGACCCGATCATCACGGGCAAGATCGCGCTCGCGCATATGAAGGAGTTTCCCGACTACTACGAGCGACTCGAGCGCATGGAGCGTGAGGCCGAACTTGAGCAATCGGAGAAGTCGCGTTGACGATGCCGCGCGGGTAGCCCGCGGCAAAGCCAGTGGACCGCGGCGAGCGCATGATCGGCCTGTATGAGTGGATGCAGGCACAAGGAGTGACGATCCCTTTCGTCGACCTCATCCAACACCGTTCACAGCGCCTTCGCTTGCGAGGCGACTCCTATGGAGATAAGGGGAGAGCCGCCGCGATGGCAGCCGAGACGCCCGCCTCGGACGAAACGCAGGAGCCGTTGCGGCAGGCAGGCCGCTATCGCTTCGCGTAAGAACAGCGGCGATCATGTGGAAGCGGCTTGGAAGCGACAAACCGCAGCAGAGCGCAGCAAGCAAGCGCGCCTCATCGCTCCCCGAGCCATCTGAGCGACAGGCTGCAGTAGACCGCAGCAGTTGCTCGCGCCTTACAAGCAGGAGGTCGCCCGTTCGAGCCGGGCACCGCCCATCCTCGCGAGTTCGCATCGGCGGGCGACGGCAGCTCAAGCCAAGCTCGTTG
This sequence comes from uncultured Thermoleophilaceae bacterium, assembly GCA_963774755.1. Classification (GTDB taxonomy): domain Bacteria; phylum Actinomycetota; class Thermoleophilia; order Solirubrobacterales; family Thermoleophilaceae; genus JACVRW01. Next base: position 36,279 of record CAVZGG010000026.1, read on the forward strand.
GGCTTTCGGGGACCGTCGGCTCCCGCCGCGGCGGTTGGGCTGCGGCGGGAGCGCGTTGCGGTCCGCGGACTAGCGCGGGATGAGGACGCGGTTGATGACGTGGATGACGCCGTTAGAGGCCATCACGTCCGGGGTCGTGACCCGCGCCTTGTTCAGGAAGACGTTCGAGTCCCTCACACGGACGCGGACCCTCTTGCCGTTCAGCGTTTTCACGGAGGAGCGCTGGACGACAGCGGCCGCAGGCAACTCGCCGGCCGCCACGTGGTACAGGAGCACGGACCTCAACTTCGACCTGCTTCGAAGCAGCGCGTTCAGCTTCCGCTTCGGCACCTTGGCGAACGCAGCGTCGGTGGGCGCGAACACGGTGTACGGTCCGGGCTGCTTGAGGGTGCGGACAAGGTGAGCCCGCTTCAGCAGCTTGGTGAGCGTCTTGAAGTTGCCGGCGCCGACGGCGGTCTGCACGATGTCGGTCTCCTGCGCCGCCCCAGCCGGGCTGGAAGCGGCCGATGCGGAGCCGGTGACGGCCAGGGCCGCCAGCGAGACCACCGCGAGGGCGATTCGAATTGATCTCATGGTTGCTCCTTTCTCGAGAGTCCGGCCTAGCGTGTGCTCGTCGCCGGGTGACCTGCGGGATCCGTACTGCGACTCGCGACCAGCGACGCGATGCCGTAGACGGCCGCCAGGCCGACGAGTCCGTAGACGAGGCGGCTTGCCGCGTTCGTGCTGCCGAACTCCTCGCCGAAGATCCATGCGACGAGGTCGAACTCAGCAATCGCCACGAGTCCCCAATTGAGTCCGCCCACGATCAAAAGCGTGGCGGCGACCAGGTCTAGCTTTCTCATCCGTCTACCTCCTGTATAGCTGTTGTACAAGTATGCGCTGCAAGGTAGCGGGCAAGCGACCCCTTGTCAAGGTGTTGTACAGATCCTGTATTGTCTGGGCCATGAGCGAAGACGCGCCGCTTCGGATTGGCGAGCTGAGCAGGCGCGCCGGCGTGAGCCCGGAGCTGCTGCGCGCCTGGGAACGGCGCTACGACCTCCTGCACCCGACACGCTCGCCTGGAGGCCTCCGCCTCTACTCGCTCGACGATCTGGAACGCGTTCGCCTCATGTCCAGCCACATCGCCGAGGGGCTCGCCGCGAGGGAAGCGGCAGCACTCGCAAGGCGAGCACGGCTTTCCGCCGAGCCGACCACGCCGCCGCCAGGACGCGAGTCCACCACCACGCCCTTCGATCCGGAGTTCGCTCGCGCCGAGCTCGCGCGAACTACGGAGGCCTTCGACGAGCCCGGAGCTCAGACCGTCTTGGACGAGCTACTCGCGGTTGCGACTCTCGATGCGCTGCTGTCGCAGGTCGTCGTTCCCTACCTCCACGAACTCGGAGAGCGTTGGGAGCGCGGCGAGCTCTCGGTGGCACAGGAGCACTTCGCGTCGAACCTCCTGCGCGGACGGCTGCTCGGGCTCGCTCGCGGCTGGGGGAGCGGCGGAGGGCCAAGAGCGTTGCTCGCGTGCCCGCCAGGCGAGCGACATGACCTCGGCCTGATCGTGTTCGGGCTCGCGCTACGGAATCGCGGCTGGCGAATCGACTTCCTCGGCAGCGACACGCCGACCGCGAGTCTCGTCGAGGCGTCGCGTGCGATCCAGCCCGCGCTGCTAGTCATCAGTGCAGCCGCTCCGGAGCACCTGTCGCCGCTGCGATCTCAGTTGGAGGAACTCGCACGCACGCACCGGCTCGCGATCGCTGGCGCCGGTGCCAGTCGGCTGGACTCGACTCCCGCCGGAGTGCTCGTGCTGACGGGCGATCCGGTCACCGAGGCGCAGCGCGTGAGCGGGCTCGCCAGCAGCGTCTGAGCAGGGCGCCAGACCCGCCCGTTCAGGCGTTAAGGGATTCACCGCTTGTGGAAGCGCCGTGGAAGCGACAAACCGCAGCAGAGCGCAGCAGATACATGCGGCCCGTCGCTCGCCGAGCGGCCTGAGCGACAGGCGGCAGCAGACGGCAGCAGCTGCTCGCGCCTTACAAGCAGGAGGTCGCCCGTTCGAGCCGGGCACCGCCCATCCTCGCCGACGAGCGTTTTGAGACGCGGTGCCGTATGACTGCGGCTTCTCGCGCACCGCGGTCGCGCGCAATGGATCGGGGTGGCGCTGCTGCTCTGCGTGTAGAGCAGCAGCGCCCTTGACGCTGTGCGTTGGTTCACTAAGAGCCATGACTTCCACAAAGACCTGGTTGATCACCGGGGCCGGGCGCGGCATGGGCGTCGAATTCGCCAAGGCCGCGTTGGCGGCCGGGCACAAGGTTGTCGCCACCGGCCGCAATCCCGACGCCGTTCGTGAGGCGCTCGGCCCGGCCGACGACCTGCTGGCCGCGAAGCTCGACGTCACTAGCCCGGAGGACGCCAAAGCGGCGGTTAAGGCGGCCATTGACCGCTTCGGCGGTATTGACGTGCTCGTCAACAACGCCGCCAGCTTCTATGCGGGCTACTTCGAGGAGTTGACGCCCGAGCAGATGGAGCGCCAGCTCGCTACGAGTCTCATCGGCCCGATGAACGTCACTCGCGCGGTTCTTCCTGTCATGCGCGAGCAGGGCTCGGGACACGTCGTGACAATCTCGTCGTCCGCCGGATTCGCCGGCTTCGAGTACGGCACTGCCTACGCCGCGTCGAAGTTCGGAGTGGACGGCTGGATGGAGTCGCTCGCCCCCGAGGTCGAGCCGTTCGGCATTCACACGACGGTCGTCAACCCGGGGTTCTTCCGCACCGAGTTGCTCACGACGGAATCGACGAACTACGCCACGCCGTCGATCGAGGGCTACGCCGAGCGCAACGCCGCTCAACGCGAATTCTGGGAAGGCCAGAACGGCAATCAGATCGGCGACCCCGCCAAGCTCGCCCAGGCGCTGCTGACCATTGCCGACCAGCGGCAGCCGCCGTTTCGTTTCATCGCCGGCGCCGATGCGATCGCGCAGGCCGAGCAGAAGCTCGCAGAACGCCAGCAGCAGATCGACGCCTTCCGTGACCTTTCGTCGTCCCTTGCGCTCGACGAGACCGGGACCGCCGCGACAGAGAGCTGAGGTGACAGACGCAGTAGATCGCAGCAGCTGCTCGCGCCTTACAAGCAGGAGGTCGCCCGTTCGAGCCGGGCACCGCCCATCCTGGCTGGCCAGCTTCTGAGACGCGCACCCGACGACGGCTGCTTCTTCGCGCAAAGGGCAAACTCGAGGCCGGAATGCTGCCGCGCATGGAAGCGGCAAAACGAAAGAGGCCCGCCGAAGCGGGCCTCTTTCAGGACTGGAGTAGCCAGTTGCTACTGGCCGGTCAGGGTCCGGCAGATCTCGGGGACATTGACCCCGTCCTGATGCCACTGACCCACGGACCTACCGCGGGTCGGATTGTCGGGATCGGTCGGGTTGTTCACGAACGGGCCCGGCGACTGGGTTGGCACGACGTTGCCGCCCTTGGTGCCCGGCTCCTGCTCAGAGGGGCCACCGGGTGCACCATTCGCCATGTTCGGCTCGTTGCCGTACAGGCCGTCGGAAATGCAGTCCCCGACGGTGGGACCGTTCTGGGAGTGACCCGCGGCGAGGCTCGAGGCCGGGACGATGAGGACGGCGATCGTCGCCGCGCACATCATGAACTTCTTCAAGAGGAACCCTCCATCATGGTTGTACGTGTGTTCAGTCGAACGCGAACGAGGCGTTGCGGCTTCAACCAGACCCTAGCCCAATCTCGGAGTCTCCGCCACCCGTTGTTTCTACGCCCTCCCCTTTGGGGTACGACCTGGGGGTTCCAGTGGTTCGGAGTAGCGAACCTGCGCGGGTTCCGGGACATGGACGACGACGCTCGCAACTGACGCGGCGTTCGCGCTCGCGGCCAACCGCACCTAGACTCGCCGGGTGACGGGAACCATCCGGCGCTCCGTGGGCGCCTGGCTCGTGGTCGCGCTGCTGATCCTGCTCGCTCTCGCGGGCGGTGAGAGCGCGGACGCCGCGTTCACCCTCCACCCGGTCGCGGCACAGGCTGAGCCGTGCCAGGTCGAGACCAAGCGGCTCAGGACATTCACGCGCAAGATGGCCGCGCGCAAGCGCGCGTTCTTCCGGACGCACCGCTCGCTCAAGCAGCGGCGCGCGTTCCTGGCGAAGCAGAAGAAGAAGCTGACCGCGCTGAAGCGGGCGCGGACGCGCTGCCTCCGGAACGCACTCCCGCCGCCCGGTCCTCCTTCCCCACCCGCACCACCCGCGCCTCCAGCACCCGACACGACGCCGCCCGAGCTCAGGATCGACTCGCCCGGCTTGGAGGCATGGTTCGGGGAGGCGAATGCGACGGTGAGCGGCGTGGCGCGAGACAGCGGCTCGGGCATCGCGGCGGTGGCCTGCAACGGACAGCCGGCAGCTCGAAACGGGGATGCCTTCACGTGCCAGGTTCCGCTCGGCGAGGGACCGAATACGATTGGAGTGAGCGCCTCGGACACGGCAGGGAACGGCTCCGCGGCGAGCGTCGCCGTGAACCACGCCCCGGGCGGGGTCTCGGGCGAAGCCGGCGCGACGGCGCTCGGCGTTGTGAAGGACGTCGACGCCGATCCTCGGCACGACGACGCGCATGTCTCGGTCACGCCTGAGGGCCTGCGCATCGCGCGGGAGGAGATCGGTCTGCACGTAACCGCCTCGGCCACTGTCGAGCAGGTCAACGCCGCTCTCCAGAGCGTCGACGGTCAGATCGTGGGATCCATCGAGGGCTCGCCGCACCTGGCCGTCGGGATTCCGGACCCTGGCAGCCTGGCGGCGCTGGACGCGCTGCTCACGACGCTGCGGACGCAGCCCGGCGTCGCCCGCGCCGAGCGCGCGGACATGCCCGCGATCGAGGAGCTGCCGACCGGATTCGCCTCCCCGCCCTCCTCGACCGGGGGCCCGATCCTGAGCCATCTGCTGGCGATGCGTATGCCGGCGGCCTGGAACGCGCGCAAGGCGATCGACCTGGCCGATCGCCCGACGCTGATCGTGGCCGACTTCTTCGGCAACGGCGCGCTCTCGTCACAGGTGGACGCCACCTACAACAGCTCTGACCTCACCGTGAAGCCGCAGAAGTTCGAGCACGGCTACCACGTGGTCGGCATCGCCGCCTCCGGATTCGCGACGAACGGGACGGCTGCCGGAAACGTCACCGGCGTCTTCCCCGCGACGACGCCGCTCCACGTGATCGAGTCAAGCGACCTCTCGTCCCAGATGACGGGACTGAAAATCTTCCAGAAGGCGACGAGTCTCAGTGGCCGCGTGGTGGTCAACACGAGCCTCGGCTGGCTGGTACCGGTGGACGAGGCCGAGGCGCGAAGCGCCGGCTCCGACTGGGCGCAGCTCGTACGCGGCTCGACCGGGCTCGAGGACCGCATGTTCCACGCCGCCTCGGCAGGCAACATCGCGGGCCCGGCCAACAGGAACAGCCGCTTTTCCGCTGCCGCGCTGCGCTCCGATCTCGAGAACCAGTTCGGGCTGCCGATGCTGCCGCTCCGGAACACGGCGGTGGTCGAGAATCTCCGCGACACAGGCTCGCCGGCGTTCGACCCCGGCTGTCTGTCGACGACCTCGAACCGGAACGGCAACATCGCCACGGTGGGCGAGGACGTGTTCTCGCACCTGTTCGGCTCGCAGGCGGGAAACAAGACGGGCACGTCGATGGCCTCGCCGGCCGTCGCCGGACTCGCGATGTTCCTGTGGTCGATCGAGCCGACGCTGGAGGCGCCACAGATGCGCGAGCTGATGCTGAACACCGCGCGCCCGGCGCTGTCGAATGCCGCGGGGAGCTGCAGCACCGACGTGGCGTCCGCTCCGCGGCTCGACGCGTACAACGCTGCGCTCGGTCTCGACCAGGCGGCTGCGCCAACCAAGCAGACCGCTCCGGTGCGGCACGCGGTCGTCGACTTCAACGGAGACGGCACCTTCGACGAGGACGACCTCGAGTCGTTCTCGAACGTAAGCCGGCCGAGCGCCGGCGACCGCGACTGGTCGCGCCAGGACCTGAACGGAGATGGCTTCACCGGCGGAACCGACAAGGCGCCGCTCGACCTCGATCCGACCAGCACGCCGGTGCGCGGCGCGCCGAAGCTCGAGAAGGTGAACGTGGAGATCCAGGGCGTCAGCGTGGAGTTCGACGAGGCGAACGTCACGGACATGCTGGCGCTCTGCTACTGGGCCTACTCGGGCCTCTACGACGGAGATGAGGACCAGCGCGCGGAGGTGCTCGATCCAGCAAACAACTGTGGCGCGAAGGCCCGGTTCACGAACGGCAAGCTGGTGGCCGTGGGGCGGAGCCCGCGCGGACTCGGCCAGCAGTTCCCGCCGCACCAGCTGTGGACCATCGAGCCGCCGGCGGCGCCCGTCGAGTTCACGCCCGGGGTCGCCAATCAGGTTGTGGCCGATCCGGCCTGGTCGCCGGATGGGCAGAAGATCGCGTATACGAAGCAAGGCTTCAACGTTGCGCCCCACCCTGAACCGGGAATCTGGATCATCGGCGCGGCGGGCGGGACTTCGACCCGCCTCACAGACAGCGAGGGCGACGTGGACGCCACCTGGTCACCCGACGGCAATCGGATCGCCTTCGCGGGGCGTAGCCGCAACCCGCAGGGGATCTATGTGGTCGATGCGGCCGGCGGCACGCCGACCCTAATTCCAGGCACGGACACGGCGCGCCTCAAGGAGCCGTCCTGGTCCCCCGACGGCCGGAGGATCGCAGCGGCCAGTGAAGGGATCAGTACTGGGAATGCCTATGACCTCTTCACCTTCTCGCCCGACGGGCAGAACATGCGGAACCTGACGGACACTCGGTTTATCGAGGAAGGCGCGCCGGACTGGTCGCCAGGTGGCGGGCGGATCATCTTCGCCAGCGACCAGTCGATCCCGAGTGACACGGTCCGGCGGCACCGCCTCTGGATCATCGACGCGAACGGCTCGAACCTCACGCAACTCACGTTCCCCTTCGGGTCGAACACAGGCGGAACGACGGTCGAGGACGCCAATCCGGCGTGGTCACCCGACGGGCTGAGCGTGACCTTCGCGCGCAGCCACCAGAACAGCAGCCGCTTCGTGATGACCAGGGTGATCTCCGAGAGTGCGGCAGTGCCCGTCACGCCGCTCCCGACGAACACCACGGACCACACGTTCGACATGCCCGACTGGCAGCCGATACCCGTGCCCTGACGAGCCCGTTCGAGCCGGGCACCGCCCATCCACACGCGCCAGCGGCAGCGTCCGTGATAGCTGCTTGGCGTGGTCAGGCGATTGCTTGGAGCGCGCTTGCCGCATCGGGTAGGACGGCGACCGAGCCGTCGAGTCCTGCGCCCGCGCGTCAGGCAGTTGCGCAAGAGGCGGTGACGGACGCCTCAAACGTCTTCGCCGCGCTTCCACCGCCGCTCACGGTGGCCTGCGCTTCCGAGATCCGAACCGCTCAGTGTCGAGCAGAATCACCAGTTTAGGGCTAGTGTCACCCGTATGGGGAAGCTTTGCGGATGCGTGCTCGCCGTCGTCCTGCTATTCGGCCTGTCGGGGGCCGTGGGACCCCCCGCGCACGCGGCCGTGGTCAAGGGCACCGCCACCGGCACGATTACCGTCGACGGCAACGGCTCCGGCTCGCTCTACGGCAACGTACAGAAGGGTCAGCGCGTGGAGAGCGGACACGTGACGCTTGACGTCGCGAGCGCCGAGGCGGAGTTCAACACGCGATTGCGGCGCCTGGAGTTCGTCGGAACCGAGCGGGCTACCGTCGGCGATGACTATCTCTTCAAGCGCCACACGGAAGATCCCGACGGGTGCACCGATATCTATTGCGGCGAGCCCTGCACGGAGATCTCCGACTACGAGGAACGCGGCCCGGCGCCGGGGCGGTTGAGCTTCCAAGCGTCGTTCACCGACGACTACATCAACGACAGGTTTGGCTCCGACGCCGGCGTGGGTCCGGAACCGAGCTCGAGCAGCGTTGATCACACGCCGGAGTGCCGCGGCAGTGGCGCTGAGGACGCAGGCCAGGCGGGCGTGATCTACGGGGGCCTCGGCTTCTGCCTCTCGATCGATTCAGGCGATTGGTACCGCCCCTACCGGCAGGCGCTGCCGCCGGCGCAGTCCGAGACGCGCGTGATCAACGGCGAGGAGAAAGAGGTCTGGGTCATCCGCGGGTCCGTCTCGAAGACTTGCAACGACTATCTCGGCGCCTACCGCAGCCAGATGACGGTCGACCTGCTCTTCATCCCGGGCGCAGCGGACGAGGAGCCCGACGACACCGACGGCCTGGGGGTCGTTTGCGGACGTGCCGGCTTCAACTGGAAGACGATCGCCGAGCGAGACACGTTCGTCGACAAGGGCGAACGAGCGTGTGTTTTCCTGATCGGGAACGACGTGGCGGCCGAGATTCTTGCCCGAGCCGTACGTACCAATAGCTCCTTCAACAAGGTCTTCGCATCCACTCTGCTCACCGCCTATCAGACCCAGGCCACCGAACCGGGGCCCGACGAATCGGCCGACGAGGCGCTCGAGCACGCGATCTTCGTCAAGCTCCAACGAAGTTGGAAGAAGCTCGCCATGGCGGGGGCCTCAGCGTTCCGGGCGTTCAAGGGCATCACGTGGCAGATCCGGCTCGGCGAAGTGGTCGGCCTGCAGGCCATACCGATGACCGCGCTGTTCAAGGCCGCGCAGATCAAGAAGCACAACGCGTGCGTGCAGGTCGTGGCTCAGGTGCAGGGAGGCAAGCTCCGCTCCGACGCAAGTCTCGTGTACTCGCCGTCCGCACTGAAGCACCCGAAGGCCGATGCCAATCTGACCCGCGCCCGCACGTACCAGCTGGTGCGCGGCAACGCGCAACGGGCCTACACCGGCCTGCGCTGCACGAAGTCCGGCGGGATCGGGAGCTACCGGATCACGCGTAGGGCGTTCCGCTCGACCGAGATCTCGGTCTTCGGCTAGCCCGAGACGATCCTGAAGGTGGCCTGGCACATTTCCTGTTCTTGACTCGGCGGGCCCCTATGCGGGAGGGTCGTGCGTATGAACACAATCAAGGCTGTTGCGGTGTTCTGTGCGGCCGCCGCGCTCGTCCCGGCATCCGCCGTCGGCGCGCCGCCCACGTTCGTTCGCGAGGACATCGACGAGACCTTCGTCGACGAGAACCTCAGCGAGGCGTGCGGGGTTACAGCGAACGTCCACCTGATGGGCAAGTCGACATCCCGCGTGCGCGAAGGCAACGGCGTGCGCGAGATCTTCACGATCAACCTGACCGGGATCATCACCTCCGAGTTCGGGAGCTTCAAGGTCAAGGACGTCGGCTCCGACGCGACCCGGGTGACCCCGACCGGGCAGGTGATCGTCTCGATCCGCGGTCAGGTGCCCTTCTCCTTTAAGGGCGTCATGAAGTTCGACGGCACTACGGACGAGCCGCTCAACAACCCGAACTTCGCCGCCGGCGAGCGCCAGATCGAACACGCCTGCGCCGCGCTGAATCCCGAGGGCTAGTCGCCGTTTCGCGTCCTCGCCTGGAAGGCAGCAGCCCGCTCCGGTCGGACCCGGGCCATCGTCAAAGCGTGTTGGACTTCCGCAGGGCGTCCATGTGGACGGCCGGCTGGTTCGTGGCGCCGATGCGCTCGGCGGCGAAGCGGCGCCCGGGTAGCCTGGGCATGCCTGGCGTGGGATCCATCCGCCTACGTTAGGCGTGGCGAGGCAGGGGCCGGGCGAGTGCGTCAACGCGTTCCCAACGCCCTCTCCTTGGATCCATGTTGGTGGGGATCGCGGAGAGGACTTCTAATGCGGACCATGAGGAAAGCTCTCGGGCTGCTCGTGGCGACGAGTGCGGTAGTGGGAGCAGGGGCCGTCGCAGTGGCGGGCAACGATGGCGGCAACATCAAGGAGACGCTCAACGGCTACGAGGAGAACATGGCGGTCTCGACTCCGGGGGTTGGCGAGTTCCGCGCGCGCATTGACGCCGCCGACGAGACGATCCACTACACGCTGTCGTTTGAGCGGATCCCGACGGACGTTCGGCAGGCGCACATCCACTTCGAGAAGCGCACGAACAACGGGCCGATCGTCGCCTGGTTGTGCGACTCGGCGGCGAATCCCTCGCCGCGCGCGAGCACCCCGGAATGCCCGGCCGGCGGCGGCACGGTGGAGGGCGTGATCGAACGGGATGACGTGGGGACCGGATCGGCCGGGCAGGGCATCGCCGCCGGCGAGTTCGAGGAGTTCGTCCAGGCGATCCGCGTCGGAGCGACCTACGTGAACGTCCATAGCGTGGCCTTCCCAGGTGGCGAGATCCGGGCGCAGATCTGTCGTCGCGGCGGGCACCACAACCACTGACCCTGCACCAGAACGAGGCCGGCCGCCCGGGGCTCCAAATCCCGGGCGGCCGTCTGGGTGTTGACGCGGGAGTGGAGTCAGGCCCGCGTGGCTATCGCGTTCAGGCGAAGGGGCGCGCCACGGGCTAAGCCCCAGTCGTAACGGGCGCCGCCTCGCCTCAGCCGGTCAGCTCGGCCGTGGTGGCAACGCGCCCGAACTCGGGATCGAGGTTCGAGGCGGTGACACGTGCCACCTCGTCGGCGCGCAGGGTCCCTCCGCCATAGGCAGGAAGATCGAACGTATGGGTGGCGTCGATCGCGAACGTCATCTCGAAGCCGAGATTGGCGCCCACGCGCGCGGTCGTCTCGCAGCACATCTGCGTCTGGATCCCACAGACCGTGATCGCATCGACGCCGTTCGCTCGCAGCCATGCCTCCAGGTCCGGGCTTCCATGGAACGCGGAGTTGACGTGTTTGGTCACGAGCAGGTCGGGCTCGCCCTCGCCCTCGAGCGCCTCCTTGAAGGCGTTCCCGGGATGCTCGCGCCCAAGCGTGTCGTACGGCGATTCCTCCTCGAGGCCGTCGTGACGGACGAAGACGACCGGGAAGCCGTGCTCGCGCCACGTGCCGATCAGCGCGCCGATGTTGCGCTCGCAGTCCGGATTGTTCCGCGCGCCCCAGGCGGGGTCGTCGAAGGCCTTCTGGACGTCGACCACGATGAGCGCGGAGCGGCCCACGGCGCAGGAGCATACGCTTCAGCCAGCAGCCGAGAAGGGATTCGGCTGACGCCGATATTACGGGCCCGCGGATACCGATGGGAGAAACCAGATGAGCATGTACGCAGTCGTCGATCCGGCCACGGGTGAGAAGGTCAAGGAATACCCCACCATCAGCGACGACGATCTTCGCGCCGCGATTGGTCGTGCCGACGAAGCCCACCGGACGTGGTCGGCCTCGTCGACCGTCGCCGAGCGCGCCGACCTGGTCCGCCGCGTCGGCGAGCTGCACGTCGAGCGTCGCCAGGAGCTGGGCGAGATCATCGTCCGCGAGATGGGCAAGCCGATTGAGCAGGCGCTCGGCGAGGTCGACTTCGCCGGCGACATCTACGGCTTCTACGCAGACAACGCCGAGCAGCTGATGGCGGATGAGCCGATCAAGCTGCTCGCCGGCGACGGATCCGCGGTGGTGCGTCGCAGCTCGCTTGGCGTACTGCTCGGGATCATGCCGTGGAACTTCCCCTACTACCAGGTGGCCCGCTTCGCCGGTCCGAACCTGGTGATCGGGAACACGATTGTCCTGAAGCACGCGCCGCAGTGCCCCGAGTCGGCGGAGGCGATCCAGAAGCTGTTCGAGGAGGCAGGCTTCCCTGAAGGGGCGTACGAGAACGTCTACGCGACAAACGAGCAGATCGAGTGGGTGATCGCCGATCCGCGCGTGCGCGGCGTCTCAGTGACAGGATCGGAGCGCGCCGGAGCCGCGGTGGCGGAGATCGCAGGCCGCAACCTGAAGAAGGTCGTGCTCGAGATGGGTGGGTCCGATCCGTTCATAGTGCTCGGGACCGACGACCTCGACAAGACCGTCGAGGACGCCGCCGCCGCGCGCCTCGACAACACCGGGCAGTCATGCAATGCGGCCAAGCGGTTCATCGTGGCCGACGACCTGTACGAGCCGTTCCTCGAGAAGTTCACGGCCGCGCTGGCGGCCGTGAAGCCGGGCGACCCGACATCGTCTGACAGCGAGATCGGTCCGCTGTCGTCGACTGCCGCGGCCGACCGACTCGAGGACCAGGTCAAGCGTGCGATCGACCAGGGCGCGAAGGTGGTCGTCGGCGGGGGGCGCGAGGGCAATTTCTTCGAGCCAACCGTCCTGACCGACATCGGCCCTGACAACGACGCGTACCGCGAGGAGCTGTTCGGCCCGGTCGCGCAGGTCTACCGCGTGTCCTCCGAGGAGGAGGCGGTCAAGCTCGCGAACGACACGCCCTTTGGGCTGGGCTCCTACCTGATGACGACCGACCCCGAGCAGGCCGAGCGCGTGGCCAACCAGATCGACGCCGGCATGGTCTACGTGAACATCGTCGGAGCCGACGGAGCCGAGCTGCCGTTCGGCGGCACCAAGCGATCCGGCTTCGGCCGCGAACTCGGCAGCTACGGTGCCGACGAGTTCGTGAACAAGAAGCTCATCCGCATCGGCTGACTCGGGCGTCCGCTCCTGACCGAGATCGCCGCGCCGCAATGCTTCTCAGCAGGTTGATCCGCACCGCCGCGATCACGGGACGCACCGACGCCGTCGACCCCCGCCGCGTCAACGCCTTTTTCGGTGGCCGTCAGGGCGGGCGCTGGGCCCAGCAGACGGTTGCTGCGGCCATCCCGACGGCTACGCCTCACGCCGCCCAGGCGTCGCCGCCCGCCGTCCGCGAGGCACCCCCCGCGGACCCGGCCGAGACGCTCCGGGAGCTCACGAAACTGCACCAGCGCGGCCACGTGACTGACGCCGAATTCGAGCGGCTCCGCGCCCAGATCCGGCAGGCGCCGTCTGATCCGCCTACTTAGCTGGTCTCGTCGTACTGGGCACCCACGGCGTCGAGAACACTGTGTGTCGCGCGCTTGCTGCGTCCGTAATCAAACGTGGCTTCGGTGCTCGCCATGACCTTCAGGTGGGTCGCGGTCGGCGACAGCGTCTCGAACTCGACAATGATGTCTCTGTCCACGGGGAACACGCCGCTGCGTTTCCTGAACATGAGAGTGGTGGGGGCGCTCGTCTCAACCTCGGAGTAACCCTCTTCGGTCACCACCCGCCGAGTGGCGGCGATAGCTTCATCGAGTGGTTGCTGGACGGTGCCTTGCGCGGTGTCTTGCGTGTCGTCGGCCATCTCGTTGCCTCCATCTTCGGGGCCACCAGGATGATCCAGCTTGTCCGCGCGCCGGTCAATGGGTCACGACCCTGCCGAACCAATGGGGCGCTGGCGGTCAGCCGAAGACTGGCCGTCTGTTCTCCGCCACCAAGTTGAACCTCCATAAATCCATTGACAAAGATCAACTCAATCGATATACGTAGATAGATGGCTATCGATCTGGAGCTCGCTCCGAAGCAGAAGAGGCCCGCGGGCGAGCCCTGTTGCGAGCCGGTTGTCTATCCCGACGTCGAGCGCGAGCACGCGACCCGCATGGCTGAGGTGGCCAAGGCGCTCGGCGACCCGGTGCGGCTGCAGCTCGTGGACGTGCTGCGAAAGCACGCCGGCAAGGTCTGCGTCTGCGAGTTGGTGCCGCTGTTCGACATCGCGCAGCCGACCCTCTCCCACCACCTCAAGAAGCTGCGGCAGGCCGGGATCGTCGACTCGGAGCGACGCGGCCTCTGGGCCTACTACTACGTCAACCCCGAAGCACTGGAGGAACTGTCCGCATGGCTGAGCTGACCGACACCGACACAGACACCGACATCCGCGAGCGGGTGCGCGAGCGCTACGCCGCCGCCGCTACTGCGGTCGCTGAAAGCACCGGGTCTGGTTGCTGCGGCGCCCCGGCCGCGATCGCTGGCTGCGGACCGGACATCGCCTCGACCGACAAGGACGGCAACGAGGTCTTCGGCGTGGCCCTCTATGACGAGGAGGGCGACGCGGCCCCCAGGGCGGCGGTCGAGGCCTCGCTCGGCTGCGGAGTTCCCACCGCCGTGGCTGACCTCCACGAGGGCGAGACGGTCCTCGATCTCGGCTCTGGCGCCGGAGCCGACGTGCTCATCTCCGCCCGCCGTGTCGGCGCGAGCGGCACGGCGATCGGGCTCGACATGACCGACGAGATGCTCGAACTCGCCCGCGCCAACGCCGCCGAGGCCGGCGTGACGAACGTCGAGTTCCTGAAGGGCTACATCGAGGACATCCCCCTCCCAGACGACTCCGTCGACGTCGTGATCTCGAACTGCGTGATCAACCTCTCGGCCGACAAGCGCAGGGTGCTAGCCGAGGTCGCGCGCGTGCTGAAGCCGGGTGGCCGCTTCGCGGTCTCCGACGTGATCGCCGACCCCGACATGGACGAGGCCACCCGCGCCGACATGCAGCAGTGGACCGGCTGCATCGCCGGAGCGCTTACACGGGCCGAGTTCGAGGACGCGCTCAGCGCCGCCGGCCTGGTTGACATCGAGATCGGCGACACCCACCGGGTGCACGAGCACGCCAGCTCCGCGATCGTCCGCGCGCGCAAGCCGGCAACGCCCTAAGCCGAGCATGGCGGCCGCCCGCGGTGCGACCGCGGCCTACCCGCTGCTGCTCGCGCTCGGTGCGCTCGACGCCACTGGCTACAGCGTGATCGTCCCTGTCGCGCCGGCGATCGCCGATGCGACCGGAGCGGGTCCAGCGACGATCGGGCTGCTGGTGGCGTCGTTCCCGGCCGGCATGGTCGCCGGCTTCGCGATCGCGGGGTGGCTGGTCCGCGTCGCCGGCGCGAAGCGCCTCCTCGCGGGCTCGCTCGTGGTGGTCGCGCTCGGTGCGCTCGGGTTCGTGTTGGGCGATTCGCTGGCGGCCTACTTCCCGTCGCGTTTGCTCATGGGCGTCGGGTCGGGGGGCATCTGGATCGGCGTCACCTTCGACACGCTCGAGCGCTGGCCCGGCCAGGAGTACGTGTGCATGAGCCGGGTGTTCGCTGCGTACTCCGTGGGCGGGCTGATCGGCCCCGCACTCGGTGTCGTCGGCGGCATCCAGGGCCCATTCCTCGCGTACATCGTGTTGCTCGTGCTGGCGATGCCCCTTGTGCTGCTGGTAGGCGAGCCCTCGACCAGGCGCGACTTCGCTGCCGACCGGGGGCCGCTTCGTTACCGGGGCTTCTGGCTCGCCTCCGCGGCGATCATGTTCGCCGTGCTCGCGCTGGGCGTGCTCGAGGGCGTGCTCCCGCTGCATTTCGCCGAGCGCCTCAGCCAGGCCCAGATCGGCGCGCTCTACGTGGGCGCGTCGTTCGTGGTCGCCGTCACCGCGAGCGCGAGCGGCGGCATGAGGCCACAGCCACTTGTCCTCGGAGCGATCGGGCTGGGCGTGCTTGGGATCACCATCGCCGGAATCGCGGTGAGCGTCCCGCTCTGGCTCATCGCCCTGCTCCTCGCCGCGGTGGGGATCGGGCTCGGCAACACCGGCTCGCTCGGCCTGCTCGTCGAGGCGGTGCCAGTGGAGCGGATAGTCACAGCCATGGTCGTCTGGTCGCAGATCGGGATCGTTGGCTACCTCCTCGGTCCGCTTGTCGGCGGGTTCGTGGCCGAGGGACTCGGCTACGCCTATCTCGGCCTGGTGCCGGCGGCCGCCGCGCTCCTGTACGCGATCATCCCGGCGGTGAAGCCCGCGTGAGCGAGATCCAGCTCAACGATCCGCAGACGCTCTATCGCCACTGGGAGGAGTCCCAGTGGAGCCCGTTCGAGATCGACCTCTCCGCGGACCGGGAGCAGTGGCCGGCGATCGACCCGACCGTGAAGCGGATCATCCATTTCGCGCTGTCCTCACTCATGGTCGCCGAGGAGCGCATCACGACCAAGTTCACGGGTCTCGTCGCCGCCCACGGGTCGGAGGAGGAGGCCACCTTTCTGTCGACCCAACAGGTCGACGAGGCGCGCCACATGCAGTTCTACGCGCGCTTTCGCGACGAGGTCATCGCAGAGCCGCAGCTCATCGCGGCCCACGTGGAGCGGGCCCGCGAGGAGGTGTCGGACTCGTTTCGCCAGCTCTTCGACGAGGCGCTCGTGCGGCTCCACGAGGAGCTCATCGCCAGCCCGAACGACCTGGCGGCGAAGGTTCGCTTCGTGACCCTCTACCACCTGGTGCTGGAGAGCACGCTCGGCCTTACGACCTTCAAGTTCGTGACCGACTACCTGAGCGCCGAGGGGCTCCTGCCGGGCTTCGTCGACGGCTACTCGAAGATCCATCACGACGAGACCCGTCACATCGGCTACGGCGTCTGGTTCCTGCGCGAGACCGTCCGCGAGCGCCCCGAGCTCGCCGAGGCCGTGCGCGAGACGCTGCGACAGCTGCTGCCCTCGGTCGCCGAGTCGCTGAAGCCGCCCGGCGACGCCGACGGCTCGACCGACCTGCTCGGGGTCACGGAGGAGGAGATCCGCGAGTTCGCGCTCGGCGGCCTGACTCGGCGCCTCAAGATCATCGACGTACCGCTCGAGACCGTGTTCAACTAGCGCGCTGTCGGAGTAGCGCTACGGCCCCGGGTCGTCCTGCGGACTCGGGACCGCCGGCCATGTCTCCTTGACGAGGAGCATCCCGCGCTGGCGGAAGGAGGTCGAGGCGCGCGCGCCGGTGAGGTACTTCAAGAAGGCGGCGACGATCGGACGCACCCCCCGGAGGCGCCGCAGCGTCACGAACGAGATCGGGTAGGCGTCCGGGTGCGACAGCGCGCGGACGGATGCGTCGCTTGGTGCCGCACCGCCGACCGGAACCGCGCACGTCGTGACCGGATAGGCGCGGGCTCGTGACCAGCTCGTCACCGCCGCGATTGCGAAATCGCCCGACGCGGCCTCGGACAGGCCGCCGTTGTACGAAGCCCGTGCCCCCTGGGGCAGGCGGCTGCCAGCTCGGAAGCGTGGCTCGACGAAGCGGTCGACTCCGCTGCCGGCGCGGCGCAGCGCGATCGCGTCCCCGCTCGCAGGGGTTGAAACGCCAGCGGCGGACCACGTACGGATCGTGCCCGCGGCGATTCCGCGGGCGGCCGCACGGGACACCCCCGAGGCACAGGCGGGATGCCCGCGTCCCACCGCCAGGACGTCGGCGTCGCGGGCGAGCTCCGCGCGCACCTCGAAGTAGCGACGCTCAGCGGCCTTGAGCCGACGGTCGAGGAAGATCCCCTGCGGGCTCGGAAAGCGCCGCCCGCGGATCATGTTCCTCATGTAGATGTTGGCGGACGGGCCCACCGCCGCGGCGGCGTTGTCGAAGATGTAGCGGTACCTCCGCCCTCCCACGCGGACCGTGATCGGGACGATCCGCTCTCCGCGCGGGTACATGCCGAACGTGGTCGGCGTGAAGCCGATGAGGTGGTCGACTCGGCTCGGAATGATCGAGTTGAAGAAGGTGTACTCCACCCGCTGTGCGGAGGCCGTGGCGGGCACGAGCAGGCAGGCGGCAATGACAAGAGCGGGCCAGCGCATCAAGGGTCAGGCCGTCCGGACCGGGCCTGGCCGGCGGGGTCGGCGGGGCCGGAGGTACTCGACGCGGGTCACGGCCGCCCGTCTGTGCGTCGTCAGTTCGCCGCCGTAGGGCGCGTCGAAGGTGCCCGAGGTCGGCGGCACGTCGAAATAGTCGCGGCCCACCGCGACCGTGATGTAACGCAGGCCCGCGCGGCGGTCGTGGGTGGGATCGATGGGGACGGCTCGTAGCGCGTCCTCGTCCTGCGGGTGCCGGACGAGCACCTCCACCCACGCGTGCGTGCCCCCTTCGCCGAGCACGTGACCGGATACGTAGCGGGCGGGCAACTCGCACAGCCGGCAGAGCGCCAGCATGCAGTGGGCGTAGTCCTGGCAGACCCCGATGCCTGCCGCCCACGCCTCCGCAGCGGGCGTGCTGACCTCGGTCTCACCGAAGCGGTACTCGAAGTGCTCGAAGACACGGTGGCTGATCTGGTCGGCCAGCTCGACGCTCTGCAAGCCCGTGTCGCGGAGCTCGTCGGCCACTGCACGCAGAGCGTCATCCGGGTGGGTCAGCCGCGAGGGCTCGGCGAAGCGCTGGTCGACGGCGATTGCGTCGGGGGTGTCCGTGCCGTCGACCGCGGCCTCGCGCTCGACGACGGCCCAGGTGGTGAACTCGACCCCACGCTCCACGTGCTCGAGGCTGAGGTCGAGGACGACGTTCCCGAACGTGTCGTACGAGCGCTCGGTGTCGACGTCGCAGCCCGAGACGCGGATCTTGTGGGTGAGCAGGCGCTGGTTGTCGTGGTAGTCGGGCGGTACGACCATGAGCCGGTGGCGCAACGCCGTGATCGGGCCCGGATACTCGTAGGAGAAGGTCTGCTGGATCAGGACGGTGGTCTGCTGGACGTTCTGCCAGTCGATCTCATCGTCATCGATGCTGCCCAGCGTGGCGATCAGGTCGCCGAGGGTCTCACCGGCCACCCGGCGCCTCCAGCGCGGGCGACCCCGCCGTCAGCTCGGCATCGTCGGAGACCTCGTCCGCCCACACGACCATGCGCCGCAGGCTAGCGGCGCCGAAGGTCGTGACCATGGCTACATCGACGGCGTCGCGGCCGCGGCCGATCGCCAACCGGCCGATGCGTGGTGTGTTGAAGCGGGCATCGAAGGTCCACCAGCTCGAGCCGAGCCAGACCTCCATCCAGGCGTGGAAGTCCGGGATCGGGGGAGGACCGGAAAGGCCGATGTCGGGCATGTAGCCGAACACGTAGCGGGCCGGGATGCCGAGTGCGCGGCAGAACGTCACGCCCAGGTGGGCGAAGTCCCGACACATGCCCCCGCGCCGCTCGAAGATCTCGACGGTTGCCGTGGTCGGGATGCTCGCGACGCCGTACTCGATGTTTTCGTGGATCCAATCGCAGACCGCCTGCACTCGTTCCACCCCCGGCTCAAAACCGCCGAACAGCTCCCACGCCTGGTCCGAGAGCAGGTCGGACTCACAGAGGCGGCTGGCGAGCAGCCAGTGGAGGAGTTCGTCGGGGAGCGCCTCGATGCGGTGCTGCACCTCGCTCGGCCCGGGCATCGGGTCTGGGTCGGGCGAAACCGTGGCGAGCGCGTCGTAGGACAGCGTCGAGGCTCCCTGCGGAAGCACGAGCCGCCGGCAGCGGTTGCCATAGAGGTCGACGAAGCTCGTCGCCGCGAGCTCCGGCTCGCTGCTCCAGCGCTCGTCGAGCAGAGCTCCCGGCGATTCGAGGTGCGGCGCGACGAGGATGACCGCCGGAGTGGGAGCCGTCGCCTCGTGCTCGAACCGGCAGCCGACACGCAGCCTAAGTGCGTCTCGCTCCGGGCGCTGCTGCTGCTGCTGCTGCGGCTGCTGGCTCGGCGGCCCGTCCTCGAGCCGTGCCTGCACCCGCGGCGGCGGCAGCTCCTCGACCGCGAGCGTCTCCGTCGTCCCGCCCATCGCCTGCGTCATCACCGCCCCGCGCCGAAACTGCCGCGTCGCGCCGAGGTTCTGGATCGCGACCAGTCGGGCGATCGGCTCGTCGTCGTTCCCGCGCAACTCTGTGGCACGATCGACGCTGCCAAGTGCCTCGCAGCTCACTTCCACGTCAAGCTCAGCCTGGCCGCCGCCCTGATAGGTGCCGCGTAACACCGCGACGTCGACGTAGTCCCGGCCCACGCCGACCTTGACATGTTGCCCCGTGCAGAGTGTGCCGAGGGTGGCGTCGATACCGAGCCACCCATAGGGCGGGATGTACGCCTCCGTCCAGGCGTGCGAGGCCGTCGATGCGCCGACGCCGCCGAGGTACCCGCTGACGTAGCGAGCGGGGAGGCCGACGTGGCGGCACAGCGAGATCAGCACGTGTGCGAAGTCCTGGCAGACGCCGCTCCCTCCGGCGAGCACCTCAGCGACCGAGCTGTTCACGGTCGTGGTGCCGACCCGGTACTCGAGGCGTCCGCGCACATGGTCGGCGGCGCGAGTGAGGAACGCGAGTGCGCTCGTCTCCCGATCCTCAGCGAGCAGCGACTCGGCAAGTGCCGCCGAGTCTTCTCCGAGCGGGATGTACGCGCTCGGGCCGAGGAACTCGGCGTGTTCGTCCGCCAGCGCCTCGTTTTCCACGAGCGCCTGGAGCGAGGGCGACGCGTCCGGCTCGCCCTCGGCCGGGCCGGCAAGCGGGTCGTCGGCGCCCGCGTGGGTGACGACGTCGCTCGTGGCCTCGATCACGAGGCGGTCGTGCAGGTAGGCGACGCCGAAGTCATGGACGGCGTTGCCGTAGTAGTCCCGGAACGACATCGTGGTCGCAGGCGGCTCGATCTGGAGATCGAAGTCGAGCAGGGTCTGGGTCGCGCAGGGAAGCGGCTGCAGCCGCACCTCGTTGAAGCTCTCGAACACGTCGCTCGCGTAGCGGTAGCTCGTCCGGTGGCGGATTCGGTACCTCACGCCATCATCTCCTGCGCGGTCAGGGGCCGGTGTGCGAAGAACTCGTGCTCGACACGGTCGCCGATGCGATAACAGCGGCGTTGGATGTCGAGCAGGGAAGTGTGCAGGCCGTGTTCGAGCAGGTCGTCGAGCCGGTGATAGGCGAACTCCGCCTGCAGCCGGCCGACCTCCCGGCGTGCCTCGCTCCCGGTGGCCGAGCCCGGCATCGGCTCGGAGCCGTTGTAGCTGGGAGCCTGCTCGACGATGTGCGCAAGGGCGGCGTCGACCTGCCCGATCGAGAACCGGATCGAACGTGGCAGGACGGGCGAGAGGATGAGCAGCTCGATCACCGCGCTCGGCTCGACGCCTCTGGTCTCGATGCGGTGATACGACTCGTACGCCGACAGCGAGCGCAGGAGTGTGACCCACGGCTCCAGGTCGTGAGCCGCCGCGGCCAAGGCGAAGCGGTCGCCGCGCTCGGCGTCGTCGCCGACGAGGAGCCGGTAGTTCACGTCAAGCGTGCGAGCCGTCCACTCCGCCCGCTCCAGGAACTTGCCTGACTGGAGGAAGTACCAGCCCTCCTCACGCGGCATCGTCGAGTCGGTGATCCCCTGCAGCAGCTGGCTGAAATTGACGACCGAGCGGCAGAAGCGGGTGGCGCTCTCCGCGCCGGACGCCGCACGGAGCCGCTGAGCTGGTCGTTGGACCTCGAGGTGGTAGCGGTTGAGCGCCTCCCACATCTCGGTCGCCAGCTGGTGGCGCATCGTGCGGGCGTTGTCGCGCGCACGGGTGATGCATTCCACGATCGAGTTCGCGTCCTCGGATGAGAAGATCAGATGCAGGGGCACGGTCTCCTCGTCCGGTGGCGGGCCGTCTGGCGGGAAGGCCGGGTGCTCGCCGACGATGTCGAGCAGCGCCGCCCAGTGGCGGTCACGGCGAGATTGGGCATCCTTGGTCGAGCCCAGCGCGATGGTGTGGCTGAAGGTCGCCTCGGTGAGACGAGCCGTCTGCTCGGCGCGCTCGACGTAGCGGCCGATCCAGTAGAGCGACTCCGCCATGCGACTCAGCATCTGTTCGTTCCCGTCACCGCAGCACCCATGTGTCCTTGCTGCCGCCGCCCTGGCTCGAGTTGACGATCAGCGAGTCGCGCACGAGAGCTACTCGGGTCAGGCCGCCGGGCAGCACGCTGATTCCGTTCGGCCCGCTCAGAATGTACGGCCGCAGATCGACGTGCCGCCCCTCGAGCGTCCCCGAGTCGCCCTCGTCGGCCACGAAGGTCGGATGGCGAGAGAGTGGGATCACTGGCTGTGCGATGTAGTTGCGCGGGTCCGCGACGATCCGGCGACGGAACTCCTCGATCTCGCGTTCGTCGGCGGCCGGCCCCATCAACATCCCGTACCCGCCGCTCTCGTTCGCGGCCTTGACGACCAGCGAGTCGAGGTTGTGCAGCACATGGTCGAGTTGCTCCGGATCGCTCGGTAGGAACGTCGGCACGTTGTCGAGAATCGGCTCCTCGCCGAGGTAGTAGCGGATGATCGCGGGGACGTACGGGTAGAGCACCTTGTCGTCGGCGATGCCCGTGCCGATCGCATTCGCAAGGGTGACGTTGCCGGTGCGGACCGCGCCGAGCAGTCCCGCGACGCCAAGCATCGAGTCCGAGCGGAATGCGAGCGGGTCGAGGAACTCGTCGTCGACACGGCGGTAGATGACGTCCACCTGTCGTCGTCCGGACGTCGTGCGCATGTAGACGCGGTTCTCGAGGACGAAGAGGTCGCGGCCCTCGACGAGCTCGACCCCCATCTGCTGCGCCAGGAAGGCATGCTCGAAGTACGCCGAGTTGTAGATGCCGGGAGTGAGCACCACCACGGCGGGCCCGCTGGCGGCGCCCGGGACGGCGCGTCGCGGCGAGAGCCCAGCGAGGTTGTCGAGAAGCTGCCCCGCATAGGAGTCGACCGAGCGCACCCCGAGCTCGGCGAACCAGTCGGGGAAGGTGCGCGTCATGATCTGCCGGTTCGCGAGAACGTACGAGACCCCGCTGGGCGTCCGCAGGTTGTCCTCGAGCACTATCCAGCGACCGTCGTCGCCCCGGATCAGGTCGCTTCCCGCGACATGGATGTACTGGTCGTCCGGAACGTCGATGCCGACGACCTCACGGCGAAAATGGCGGCCCAGGGCGACGAGCCGGCGCGGCACGATCCCGTCTCTCAGGATCTCGTGCCCGTGGTAGATGTCATGGACGAAACTGTTCAGCGCCCCGATGCGCTGTCGCAGGCCCGCCTCGACGACGGCCCACTCGTCAGCCGGCACGATGCGGGGGATCGGGTCGAACGGCAGGATCCGCTCGGTGCCCTGATCCTGGTCGGAATAGACGGTGAAGGTCACCCCGCGGTGCAGGAACGACCGGTTGGCGAGTTCCGTCGCGCGCCGCAGGCCGCGGCCGTCCATCGACGCGATCTGGGCGACGAGCTCTGCGTAGTGCGCCCGCGGCACTGCGACGCCATTCGGACCGTGCTCGAACGACTCGTCGTAGAAGCCGCCGGTGTCGTAGCCGTCGCGGAGTACGCCGTCGACTGCCGACTGCGGCATCGCCGGCCTCGTCAACCCGCTACTTCGCCCGAGTTCGCGTCAATACACCTCAAGGACAGAAAATAGCGCTCCGAGCGAGCCAGCGGCCCGCGCGCTAGCTAGCGAGGAGCTGAGGCGAAGTCTTCGGTGGCGCGATGCGCATGGAGCTAGGCGGCGCCACCAGCGGCAGCTGCGATGCGGTGCTGCTCAACTCGACGAGCCTCGACACCGCGCTGGATGTCCAGATGATGAACCACGCCCAGTTGTGCGCGTCGGCGTCGCGTGCCGAGCGGAGCAGGACCCGCAGCCCGGCCGTGTCCATGAAGCTGACCGCGGACAGGTCGAGCAGCGCCGTCACTCCGTCTGCCCGTGCCGCATCGAGCGCCGAGCTGAGGCGGTCCGCCGTACTCCGGTCGAGCTCGCCGCTGGCGCGTATGAGGCGGGTCTTCTCGAGCCGCTTCACCGTGACTCTGAGAAGCGGATCGGGACTCACCGAAACCTCCGGCTCGTGATCAGGGCCGGAGTGTCGGCGGAGCCTTCCTCGGAACCGGTCGGAATCCAGAACAGTTCGATGGCCAGGTTCCGCTCCGGCTGAAACTGGAAGGAGTCATGGAGCACGGGGCGACCGGTCACGCGCTGAACCTCATCGATGAGACGCTCGCGCTCGGCTTCGCGGATAGCCGCGCGCGCCTGACAGACGAGATCCGTGCGACCCCCCAGGACGAGGACGCGCTCGTGAGGGGCGAGGACATCACGGAGGAACGTGACGTAGCCCCCGTCGAATGTGTGGGTCGTGGTGGTTTCCGGACCACGGCCGAAGAGCTCGCGGTAGAGCTTCACCAGTGCGGTCGATAGGTCGTTGCGAACCGCCCCGCCGCCCCGCGTGGCTGCCTCCGCGTTCGGAGCCGCCTGGGCGTGACTAGCAAAGCTCATCAGAAGTTACTCCTCGGCTCTAGGGAAGGCATTGGAGCCACCCTAGCACCGGTTGATGAAGTTGTGAAGAAATTGAGACGAGCTTAATCTCGTCAGAGGCTCATCATGGGTTCACCAGTTCCGCCCTGGAATCGGTTAGCATGGCGAAAGTGTCTGGTGAGACTGGCGGGAACCGCGGCGTGTACAGCATCGGTGCGGTGGCTCGAATGCTGGATGTTCCTGCCGCGACGATCCGCAACTGGGAGGACCGCTACGCGACGGTAGTCCCAGAGCGGAGCGAGGGGGGACACCGGCTGTACTCCCGTGACCAGGTGGAGGATCTCCGCTTCGTCGCGGCGGAGGTCTCAGGCGGGCTTTCGGCGGCCGACGCTCACCGGCTGCTCGGGGAGCAGCGTGAGGCTGGCCAGCCTGTGATGAGCGACAGCGGAAGTGGTGGCGCGCGCCTGCTCGTGTTGCTCGCCGAACGCGATCCTGTGTCTGCGGAATTGCAAGAGTTCTTCCTGCGTACCGAGGGGTACGACGTGAAGCTGGCCTTCGCGATCGATGAAGCCGAGGAGCACTGGCTCGAGAGCCGTCCGCAGCTGGCGATCGTGGAGTTGATGATCTCCGGAGGCCAGGGCTCGCAGCTGTGCCAGCGCCTGAAGGAACATGGCGCTGAAGCCGTGCTCGCCATCTCCGTCCTGGAGGCTCGAGACGAGGCGCTGGCCACCGGCGCTGACGCCTTTCTGCAAAAGCCGTTTGACCCGCTCGAGCTCGTGTCAACGGTCAAGGACCTGCTCGGCGCGAGCGCGCTGGTCGCTCGTCCCGGGCAGGAGGTTCGCTAGTGGACGAGCGCCTCACAAGCGGCGACGAGGGGCTCGACCTGATCCTCGGCGGAGGTCTGCCGAGGAGTGGGATCAACATGATCATGGGGCTGCCGGGCTCCGGAAAGACGATCCTCTCCCAACAGTTCGTCTTCGCCGGCGCGACCGAAGAGCGCCCGGCGGTCTACCTCTCCACGGTCTCCGAGCCGTTCGAGAAGATCCTCCGCTACGCCCAGACGCTCAGCTTCTTCGATCAGGACGCCATTGGGCGGAGGGTGTATTACGAGGACCTCGGCGCCACGGCCGGCGGTGACGACGGGCTCGCTGCCATCGTTGAGCGCATCGGCGTGCTGATCAAGGAGCAGCGTCCGGGGATCATCGCGATTGACAGCTTCAAGGCCCTGGCCGCGTTCGCGGATGACGCGCGCGCCTTCCGGCGCTTTCTGCACGACCTCGCCGCACTGCTCACGGCCTTCCCGGCAACCTGCTTCTGGATAGGGGAATACAGCGAGGACGAGCTGCGCACGGCGCCGGAGTTCGCGGTCGCGGACGGCATCATCTCGCTCGCCACGGAGCGCGTGAACGAGCGCACGTTACGCCTGATCCAGGTGGCCAAGCTGCGTGGCAGCGACTTCCGCTCAGGACGTCACACGTATCGCCTCTCCGAGGACGGCATCACGGTCTTTCCCCGGCTCGCCGATCTCGTCAGATCGGATGACTACCAGCTCAGCGACGAGCGGATCTCGTCGGGGATCGCGCCGCTCGACACGATGCTCGCTGAGGGCTACGCGCCGGGTAGCTCCACGCTGGTGGCCGGGCCGTCGGGTATCGGCAAGACGTTGATGGGGCTTCACTTCATCTTCAGCGGCGCCGCAAGCGGTGAGCCTGGGGTGATCGCGAGCCTGCAGGAGAACCCGATTCAGCTCCAGCGGGTCGCCGACGGCTTCGGCTGGTCGCTCGACAACGAACGGGTGGCAGTCATGTACCGATCCCCCAACGACGTCTACATCGACGAATGGGTGTACGAGCTGCTCGAGCTGATCGAGCGCACCGGGGCCAAGCGCGTACTGATCGACAGCCTGAGCGACCTGCAATACGCGGCGCCCGACCCCGTGCGCTTCCGCGAGTTCATCTACTCGCTCTCGCAACGCCTCTCGCGCGCGGGCATAAGCCCGATCATGACCAGCGAAATACCCGACCTGTTCCACGTCGGCCGCCTGGCCGAATACGGCATCTCGCACCTCTCCGACAACGTCATCCTGCTGCAGTACCTGCGCGCCGAACCACGACTGCTGCGCACGGTGACGATCCTCAAGTCGCGTGGCAGCGCCCACGACCCGGAGATCCGCGAATTCGACATCACCCCGGCCGGGATCGTCCTCGGAGATCCGATCACCAGCGATCAGGTCTCTCGCTAGCGGACGCGTCAGCCCAGCAATTCGTCGCTCTCGGTCAGGAGCGCGAAGAGCACCAGGAAGTCGATCGTCAGGACAGCGATGGCCCAGAGCGGGAACACGAACATCACGAGGACGGTCATGAGCGCGCTGATGCACGCGATCCCGACCCCGAGCCAGAGTCCCCACGGGTTGCGCTGGAGGATCAGCACGCCGGTAAGCAGCTGCACCAAGCCGACGATTAGCCAGAACCAGCCCCAAGCGGTGAGATCGATTCCGTAGAGCACCTCGTTAGCCTGCGCGGCGAGCGTGTCGTCGTCGGAAAGCGCGGCGATCCCGCTCAGGGCGTTGTACGAGCCTGCTATCAGGGCGGCTACGCCGGCGAAGGTGATCCAGCCGGAGCGCTTTTTGAGGTTTTCCGCCATCGACGTTCTCCTTCCGTCGTTCGCGGCGGCAGGTGCGGCACCGCCGTCAGTTAGCGCGAGTTTCGGTGGGCGGACGCGAAGTCCTGTCGCATGCCAAGCCCAGCGCTGGGAAGATCGGATCGTGACTGAACCAGATCACGCGCCCGGTGCGCCAACAACACCCGACATTGATCAGATGCGGCGCTCGTCGATGGCCGCCGAGCGCACCTGGCTCGCTTGGTGGCGGACCGCGCTCGCGGCTACCGCCGGCTCGCTCGCCGTAGGCCGCTTCGCACCGGAGCTGCTCCACGTTGCTGCGTGGCCGTATGTGCTTCTCGGCTGCTCCTACGCCGGCCTCGCGATCGGCCTGCTGGCCATGGGCGCCAAGCGGCAGCGCGATCTCGAGGCCTCCCTTTATGGCGATGCGCATCGCCCGATCAGCGGCAGGCTCGTGGCGGTATTCACAGCCGGCGGCGTAGCGCTTGCGCTCGGGACGATCGTGCTGGTCGTGGCGCAGACCTAGGGGCGCGTGCTCGCGTCCGTTCTGCGCTACTGCGGCGAAGGGAAGACAACAAGAGAAGCGACCGCCGTCTGCGAGCTGGCGCCCTGGAGCGTGGAGAGGAATCCCGCTGCTCCTGACGTACACGGCCAGCATGTCGATTTCCCTGCCAGAGCAGACGCCGCAGCAGAGAAGGACCGCTCGTATCGCCGGATGGCTCATGGCCTCGACGTTTGTCACGGCCATCCTCGCCGCGCTCATTCTCTATGACCCGGTGCTCAACGACACCGGCTACATCCTCGGCGACGGCGACGACACCCGCGTCACGCTGGGCGCCCTCCTCGAGATCTTCCTGATGATCGGCAACGTCGGCACGGCGGTCGTGATGTTTCCGATCCTCAGGCGATACAGCGAAACCCTCTCGCTCAGCTACGTCGCCTCGCGCACGATCGAGGCGACGATCATCGGGGTCGGCGCGATCAGCCTGCTCTCCGTCGTCACCCTGCGCGACGATCTGGCCGCGTCCATTGGCGCGAACGGAACGTCGCTCGACATCGCGGGGCAGACCCTTGTCGCGATCCACGACTGGACGTTCCTGCTCGGACCGGGATTCTGCGTCGGCGTCAACGGCATCCTGCTCGGCTGGCTGATGTACCGCACTGGATTGATGCCGCCACGGCTCGCGATGCTGGGCGTAATCGGGGGTCCGCTGATCTTCCTGTCGTCGATTGCGGTCCTGTTCGGCGCCTACGAGCAGGACGGCCTGCACGCTCTCTTCTCGGTGCCCGAGGGCGCCTTCGAGGCGGCGTTTGCGATCTATCTGATCGTCAAGGGCTTCAGGCCCTCGCCGATCCTCGACTACGCTCGGTTTACCGGAGGGGACGGCGGCTCTCTGAGCCCAGCGGCGGCGCCGTAGACGCTACGAGGAGCGACGACAGTTGAGATCCGGCACGCTTGCAGTGATCGCCGCGCTGCTGGCAGCGTGCGACGCCTCGGACGAGGAGACGCAGGTCCTGAAGCTGTCGGTTGAGACGGCGCCCGGCGTCGTGAGATACGACAAGCAGCGTCTGAGCGCGAAGGCGGGGCGGATCGCCTTCGAGCTGACGAACGACAGGCGGAAGGGACACAACATCCGCATCCATACGGGTGATACCTGCTGCTTCCAAAAGGGGTCGAAGGACATCGGGGGCACGCGCACGATCGGCCCTGGCCGCACGCGTGTGGTCCTCGACCTGAAGCCCGGCACCTACACCTATCTGTGTTCCACCGGCGGCTACTGGCGTACGCAGCATGGGACGCTGGTGGTGCGATGACTGGGTCAGCAAAGCGGCTGTCTCCAGCGGCGCGGGCTTTTCGGGCTGCCCACGGTGCCATCACCGTCGCGTTTCTCGCCGCGATCGTCTACGTCTGGTGGTGCGCCATTACCCGTCGGCGCGATCGTTGGCTGCGCGTGGCCGTTGTCGCACTCGTCACCGAGGGCGCCTTCGTCGCCGCGAACGGCGGGGATTGCCCGCTTGGGCCACTTCAGGTACGCCTCGGGGATCCTGTTCCGCTGTTCGAGCTGGTCCTTCCGCCGAACGCGGCGCGCCGCGCGGTGCCGACGCTCGGCCTCGTCACGCTGGTCGGGCTAATGCTGCTCGCACGTCGCAGCCCGCAGGCGCACCGACGTCAGCACTGACTGACGTCGAGGATGTTGGCCTTGAAGAACGCCGCGTAGCGAGCGGTGTCGAACCACCAGCCGACACTGAGGGTGCTGGGGACCACGAAATCGCCGAAGCGGCGCTCGGCGTGAACCTCGCCTCCAAAGGGGATGTACTGGAAGGTCTTCTCGCCGGCATTCCCCCAGCGCAGCGCGCGGACCGCTCGTATCGAGCCGCGTTCGTCGATGCGCACGCGGACCTCGGGGCGCTCTGGCGGTAGGTCGAAGCGAGCGACGATGACGTGCTCGCTCTCGGCACGCCAAGCCACGCCACCGCCGGGCAGCACACAGGCGGGCGCGAACACGACGCTCTCTATCGCGGCACGCGTCGCCGCTGACCGGGCCGTGTTGACGTCATCGGCATGAAACAGGCTCACGCGTCCCAGCAGGACGCCCTCGGTGCTGCCGGCACCGTCGGCATACCGGTCGACGACGCGCAGTGGCGTCAGCGGCCCGGGCCCGACACGGGCTCGCCATGTGAAGGATCGGCCGTCGACCGTCTGCTCGGCGGTGAACGGCAGCCACAGGCCAACCTTGATGCGCCCGCTCATCGCCATGCGGACGCCGTTTGGCAGCGGAGCGCCATCGCTGATGGCGTGGCTGAAGTAGCGCCGGACAGGCTCGTCGACACCCGCGAGCTTGCCCAGGTTGAAGCGGTGCGTGGGGTCGGCGCTTGTCGTCATAGGCTCGCCACAGCGATCATCGCTCTTCACATTGACGCGGAGGTCGCGCTAGCCCTTCAGCCACTCCTCGAAGGTCGGGCCGGCCAGCTTCGCGTCCGGTCCCGGCAGCGGCGCATCTGAGTCGTAGAGCTCGCTCTCGGGGAAGTAGTCGGTGCTCTCGACGACCTGCAGCGAGTTGCCGCGATGCGCCGCCACCATCCGAGCCAGCTCGACCATCCGCTCCGCGCGCGGGCCGGCGACCTCCAGCGTCGGCCCGGTCGGCTCCGAGTCGACCACCAGCTCCGCGAGCGTCTCGGCCACCGTGCGGGCGGCGACCACCTGGGTCCGCATCGCCGGCACGTAGGCCACGTCGCCCTGCCGGCCCCAGTCGAGCAACTGCTCCACGAACTCGTGGAACTGCGCCGCCCGCAGGATGCGCGTGGGGATCGGTCCCGCCAGCGCCGCCTGCTCCTGGGCGAGCTTCGCGGCGTTGTATCCGCTGCTGAACTTGTCGATGCCGATGATCGACACGAGCACGACGCGCTTCACGCCGCCCGCGACGCCCGCCTCATGGAGGTTGCGCGCCGAGGTCGTGAAGAAGTCGGTTGCCTCCTGCTCGTCGGGCGAAGGCCCGGTCGCCGCGTCGATGATCGAGTCCACCCCGTCGAGCGCCTCGGCGAGGCCCTGCCCGCTGATCACGTCCACGCCCATGGAACGAGCGATCGGGACGACCTCGTGGCCCTGCCCCTCGAGGATGTCGACCAGTGGGCGCCCGAGGCGGCCCGTGGCTCCCGTTACGGCGATCTTCGTCATCGGTGGTTCCTCCTGTCACATCCGTCGCGTTTCTCGGTCACTCCTTAGACACCTCAGGACCAAGGGATGTGACACCTGGACGCGGCTCAGCAGCGCTTTGGGCGCGGCGCGCCCGGCGGCAGGCAGAGCACCCGCGAACGGGGGAGCTTCGTTCTCCGGATCGTGAAGCGCACGACCTTCCCGATCGAAGCCGGGGCCAGGACGCGCACCTCGAGCACGGCCCTGGGCCGCAACCTGGCCCGGCGCAGGAACCTTCGGCGCAGGTCAACCGACCTGGCGGCCCGGCGCAGCCTGACCTGCTTGACGCGCTTGAAGCAGCCTCTGCCCTTGCAGCGCAGTTGGATCGTCACTCCCGCGGGCGCGCGCAGGACCTTGAGACGCGTGACGCGTGTAAAGCGGGGGAAGAGCGAAAAACGGCTGCGGATGGGCGTCGTGACGCGCGGGACCCGCGGAGTGGTGAGCGTGACGTCGGAGCCCATCGTCGTCCCGATCGCGCTCGTGGCCACCACGCGGAAATGGACGGTCGACCGCGGCGTCAGTCCGGTGAGCTCTCCGGGCACGGCAACGTCGCTGCTGCCTGCTGCCAGCGCCACCGGTGCCGACGAACTCCCGTACGCGGCCGAGGGCCCATAGTCGAACCTGACCGTCGTGGGATAGTCGAGCGGGTTCACGGTGGCGGTCACGGTCGCCGAGTTGGGCCGGATCGACGTCGCCCCGCCCGTGACCGCGGTCGGAGGCTCCAGAGTCACGACGCCGAGCCGGTGGCCGTTGTACTGCGTGAACCAGATGCGGCCGATCTGGTCCCGTGGTGATTCCGCTCGGCGATCCGTTGGCCGTGATGCCCTGCGTGAAGAGAGTGATGGTGCCGTCGGGCGTGATGCGCCCTACGCGATCGTCGTTGAACTGGGTGAACCAGAGATTGCCGTCAGGCCCGGCGGTGATCTTGGACGACGGGTCGTCATAGGGCGCGAGCGAGAATTCGGTCACCGTCCCGGCGGGGGTGATGCGCCCGATGCCCGCGGCTTCGGTGAACCAGACGTTTCCGTCCGGCCCGAGCTCGATCGTGTTCGGTGCTCGCCCCCGGCGAGATTCCGGCGGTGAAGTCGGGCAGCAGGGCGCCGGCGGGCGTGATTCGGCCGATCGCACCAGATCCCTTGGTGAACCACAGGTTGCCGTCCGGCCCAGCGACGATGTCGCGCGGCGCTCCGGTGGTCGCGAACTGCTGGAAGTTGCTGTCGCTGAGCCGCAGTCGCCCGACCATGTCAGGCCCTGATTCCACGATCCAGATGTTGCCGTCGGGGCCAGGGGCGATCCCGCGCGGACTGCCAGCGGTCGTTCCGGCAGGAAACAGCACAATGCCGCCCGCCGTCGTGACCTTGGCGATCTTCTTGTGAGAGAACTCGCTGACCCAGAGATTGCCGTCCGGGCCCGCGGTGATGGCGACGGGATCGGCGCCGGGAAGAAGCGCGAACTGACCGATGATTCCACCGTCCGGGCGAACCCTGTCGACGCGTTCGGCAATGTCCTCCGTGACGTAGAGGTTCCCATCCGAACCCGTGACGAGATCGCTGGGTCCGCTGCCCGGCTCGAGCGGCAGCTCGCCGATCCGCACCGCGCCCGCGTTGGGAATGACGATCAGCGCGGTTGAGAGCGCGATTGCCCAAGCGACGAGGAACGGCCGGGTTCCCACGGCAGGGACAGCTAACACCACGGTCCATCCGAACGCAACCGGGCTCAGATCACCCAGGCGTTAGGCTCCTCAAGTGGGCGTCTCGATTCATCACATCGACATCGCGGTGAGCGACCTCGAGCGCTCGCTCGCCTTCTATCTGGGACTGCTCGGTCCCTTCGGGATGAGGGAGGCCGGGCGCTTCCCCACCTACCGCGGCACCGAGGAGGTCGTCTATCTCGCGTTCGGCGACCAGTACCTCGGTCTCCGCCAAGCCGACGGCGGCGAGTACCGCTACTACGACGTCGGCATGGAGCACCTTGCCTTCTATGTCGAGACGCGCGAGGACGTGGACGCCGCCCACCGCTTCGCACTCGACATGGGCGTGAGCATCCACTTTCCGCCCGAAGAGGACAAGGACATTCCAGGCTTCTACGAGATGTTCGTCTTCGATCCCGACGGCCTGCGCATCGAGGTGGCGTACGGCCCGCCCGAGCTCGATCCACTTCGGCAGTCTTAACCCAACGAGCGGCGAAAGGAGCGCACAAATGCCCGAGCACACGATTGGAACGCGCGAGGAATGGGAGGCGGCTCGCGATGAGCTCGCGAAGCTCGAGGCCGAGCAGGCCGAACTCGATCAGAGGGTGACCGAGCAGCGCCGTGAGCTTCCCTGGGTTCCGGTGGAGAAGGAGTACGAGTTCGACACCGAGGACGGGAAGAAGACGCTCGCCGAGCTCTTCGACGGGCGCTCGCAGCTCCTCGCTTACAACATCATGTTCGGCCCCGATTACGAGGTCGGCGCCTGCCCCGGGTGCTCGAACCTCGGGGATGAGCTCGACGCCACGCGCGTGCATCTGAACCACCGCGACGTGACGCTGATCTGCTTCTCGCGTGCGCCGATCGATCGGCTCATCGCCTACAAGGAGCGGATGGGCTGGCAGTTCCCCTACGTCTCGACCAATGGCACGGAGTTCCCCTTCGACTTCAGACTCGCCATGACGCCCGAGCAGGCGCAGGAGATCCCCGAGGTCAAGGAGATCATCGACAACCCACCCGAGTGGCTCGAGGACTGGGGACGACAGGTCGGAGCAAAGCTCGAGGACGGCCTGCGCGAGGCCCCGAGCTTCATCGCATTCGCGCGCGACAACGGGACCGTCTACCACACGTACACGGTGACGGCACCCGATCCGTTCGTGGCGCCCTACAACTCATTCCTGCTCAAGCGAACGCCGAAGGCTGGGTCCGACGAACCCCGAGCGTGGCGCAAGGACGAGTACCCGGACTGACCCTCCACTTCGTAAAGGCCCACCTACCGCCGGCTCCCGCGCGGGTGCTCGAGGTCGGTTGCGGCAATGGCCGGCTCGCTCGGGCAATGGACAACCTGGGTTACGGGGTCACCGCCATCGACCCGGCCGCGCCTGAGGGCGCGATCTTTCAGTCCGTTGCGCTCGAGGACTTCGCTGACCCGGCGGAGTTCGACGCGGTGGTCGCGAGCCGGTCGCTCCACCACATACCCGACCTCGGTGCCGCGCTTTCCATGCTGGAAGGCCTTCTCGTGCCCGGCGGACGGCTGATCGTCGTCGAGAACGCCTTTGATCGGTTCGACGCTGCGACGGCGCGCTGGTACCTCGAACAGCGCCGGGCGAAGGGCCATGGCGTGCCGAGTTCGCCGCAGGCATGTCTGGCCGAGTGGGAGGCCGACCACGCCGGCCTGCACGGCTCCGCGGCAATGCGCCGAGAGCTCGACCGGCGCTTCACGGAGAGCTTCTTCGCCTGGACGCCGAATCTCTACAGCGAGCTGGGGCGCGCGCTCGAACAGGAGGAGCGCACGTTGATCGAGGCCGGCGCGATCCAGGCCACCGGCTTCGTCTACGTCGGCGTCAGCGGAGCCTGAGCTGAAGCATCACCTCGTCGAACCGGATCTCACCGGTGCGCTCGAAGCCGTAGCGCTCGTAGAAGGTGAGTGGGCTGCCGTCGCCCTGGCCGGCGCTCGTGTTCAGCACCTCGACTCCGGGTCGGCCACGGAAGTACTCGACGATCAGGTCGAGCGTCGCGGTGCCGTAGCCCTGCCGCTGGTAGCGCTCGTCGATGAGGAGCTTCCACAGGTACTGCGGTATGTAGTCGGGATTGTCGACCTCGTCAGCGATCATCACGAACCCGACCGGCGTGTCTTCGGCGTAAACCGCCCAGTACAGGGCGTGCGCGTCGGGGTGTTCTGCGGCCTCGCGCAATGAGTCGGCGACGCTGCTCACGAATTGCTCCTGGCTCGGCGATACGCGCAGAGCCTCGACCGCTTGACGGTTCGATTCGCTGAGCGGACGAAGCGAAACCACGCGGACACCCTACTTCTGGGTCGACGGGCGTGTCACACGCTCGAGTACGCGAGCCGCGAGCGGCATGTGTCGCGAGCGCCAGACGTGTCGCTCGTCGAAGGGCCAGGCGTAGATCGGGTTGCCGTCGCGAATGAGCTCGAGCACGCGCGGGTCGGCCAGCTCATCGGCGGACCACTCGTATAGGCGCTGCAGGCGCGGCACGATCACGGCGTAGTCGAGCATCCGGCCGATACGCCGCTCGTCCGCGATATAGCGCTCGACGTTCAGGTCGAGCGGATAGCGGTCCGGAAGCACGCGCCCGAGTGAGAGGAACACGCCCGCCATCCCGAGTCGCGGATCGCCGACCAGGCGGCCGACCGGAGCGAACCGTCCCAGCGCCAGCCGCGGCGCCGCGTTCAGTGCGTGCGCATACAGCACGCGCACCAGCGCAACGTTCATGAAAAAGCGCTCGGGCGAGCTCTCGGCTTCGGCGAGTCCCCGGTTCTCGAGGTAGGCGCCCACGATGCTCGCGTTATGCGCTCGGTACCAATTGCGCCCCGTCGGCCTCGCGCCGAACTGCAGCCACAGTCGCACGGCCTGAGACGACGGTTCACCGGCCAAACCGCCCAGCAGCGCGACGGTCTCGCATCCGTCTCGCAGCAGTCGCTCGTTGACCGCCCGCCACCACACGCTGCCCGGCGGCGACGCTTCGAGGGGGTTGAGCACACCGCGGCGCGCCTGCCAGCGCATGAACGACAACGCCGCGCGTCGGAACGGTAGGTGTCGCGGTGCGTGACCCGTCGGCCCGTGGAAGACCCACCCCATCAAGGCGAGGCGCGCCGCCGGATCGTCGCGTGCGACCGCGACCTGCGCCTCGGCCCGGGCGAGCGCGCTCGCGATGTCCCGTGACCCTTCAGCCAGGGTCGGCACCGGGGTCTCCTGGAGGCAGCGCCTCCCATACCGGCGTGTTCACGACGCCGTCGTCTTCGAGTCCAGCTGCTTGCTGAAATGACCGCACCGCATCCTCGGTATCTCTACCGAAGCTGCCGTCGATCCGGGCGTGGAACTTGCCCGCGCGCAGGAGCGCTCGTTGGAGCCTCTGCACGTCGCTGCCCTGACTGCCGAACTGCAGTATGGGCGTGGCGCTGCGACGCGCCGGCCCCGCGGCGGGCGCCTCCGGCCCAAGCTCCCCTCCCTCCAAGAGCTCGAGCATCTGCAGGTTGAACTCATAGACCTGGCGGCCGAGCCAGGTCAGGCGTCGGCCGATGGGCGGCACAGCGGACGTCGGCGTGGTCGGGTACGGACACATCCAGGACGAACTGGTCGAGTGCCCGGCCGATCGCGCTGTACTCCTCGTAGAGGTGGTCCTCGAGGTCCCGGCGTGCCCCACCGCCGAAGTAGGTGTGGACCAGGGCGAGAGTGCGGTTCAGATTGTCGTTCCACTCTGCGACCACCTGGCGGTACTCGTGAAGGGGTTCGTTTATCGCCGTTGGGACCCGGCCGGCTGGCGCGCACCGCTTGGCGGCCCAGAACACGCGGCGCATCCGATACAGGCGTTTGTCGAGCAGGCTGCTCACCTCTTCGAAAACCTTCATGGCCTGCTCGCGGCGCTGATCGCGCAGCTGGGCGAGATGTTGATGCGCCCACGTGCGGCGCTGGAAGACGACCCCGAGCGCGCCGCCGAGGACGCTCGTCAGACCGAATCCGAGAACCAGCAGGATCACCTGATCGCCCATCGCGGCAAGCATCGCTCCCAGGCGGCGCTCTATCAACACCCGCGCCTTCGTTCCTATGCTTGGGATGTGAGCGAAGCGAGCGAGCGCGGCGGGAGGGAGCTATCGGCGTTCCGCAGCGCCGCACACGCGCTGGTTGATGGCGTCGCCGATCACCTCGTCGCGCTGCCCTCACGGCCGGTCTGGCAGCCGCTCCCGGATGCCCTGCGCAGTCAGCTGCTCGAACTGCCCCTGCCGGAGCACCCCGCGGAGCTGGACGACCTGGTCGCCACTGCGTTGCGCGATGTACTGCCGCACGCCATGGGCAACGGCCACCCGGCCTTCTTCGGCTGGGTCAACCCGCCGCCTTCCCCTGCTGGCGTAATGGCCTCGCTGGCCGCAGCCGCGATGAACCCGAGCGTCGTCTCTGGCGATCACGCCGACGTCCACCTCGAGCGCGCGGTGGTGCGCTGGCTGGCAGAGCTCGTGGGCTTCCCGCACGCGCCGGGCGCGGGACTGCTGACAAGCGGCGCGTCCGCCGCGACGATCGTCTGCCTCGCGGGCGCCCGCAGTCGCGCGCTGGCGGCGGGCGGCCATGACGTCCGTCGCGACGGCCTCGCCGGCGCTCCCCAGCTCACCGCCTACGTTCCGGCCGAGGCCCACTCGTGCGTGCGGCGCGCGCTGGAGCTCCTTGGCCTCGGCAGTAGTGCCATGCGCGAGGTGCCACTCGAGGAGGGCCGGCTCGACGCGACCGCGCTGCGCGCGTCGATCGCCGCCGATCGTGCGAGCGGCGCCCTGCCGGCACTGCTCGTCGGCTCGGCCGGCACCGTCAATACCGGCGCGATCGACCCGCTCGACGCTCTCGCCGAGGTCGCGACCGCGGAGGACCTCTGGTTCCACGTCGACGGCGCGTACGGCGCGTTCGGCGTGCTCGACCCGGCGATCGCGGCACGCTACCGCGGCATGGAGCGGGCCGACTCGCTGGTTCTCGATCCGCACAAGTGGCTCGGCGTTCCGGTCGACGCCGGCTGCGCGCTCGTGCGGCGCGGCGACGACCTGCGCGAGGCGTTCAGCCTCATCCCGCCGTACCTACGCCACGACCTCGACGCACCGGTGGGCACGTTCGCCGAACACGGGTTCGAGCAGACGAGACCCTTCCGCGCGCTCAAGACGTGGGCGACCATCGCTGCGCGCGGACGTGCCGGAATCGCAGCACAGGTCGCGCGCGCGAACGCACTCGCCCGCGAGCTGGCGACGCTGGTCGAGCGCGAACCCGAGCTGGAGCTGGCCGCAGCGCCCGAGACCTCAATCGGTCGCCTTCCGGGCGCGCCCGGAAGGCTGCCCGCCCGCCAGGCTGGACGACCTCAACCGGGCACTGCCGGAGGCGGTTCAGGCCCGAGGCCGCGCCTTCGTCACCGGGACCGTCTTCGGCGGCCGCGAGACGCTGCGCGCCTGCATCCTGCATCCCGACACGGGCTCGGAGCACCTCGCGACACTCGTCGCGGAAGTCGTCGCGTGCGCTCGCACATAGGGGACGACCGGGTCCTTCGCCAGCGCGCCTCGCACCGCGCTGCGGGCGGCGGTGGTGACTTCTATGAGTGCGATTGGGTTCATGGGTCCAAGTGTTGCTCTGGTCCACATCAATTTCAATCATGAATCTGGCATGACGATAAACTGAGCTAATGCTGGATCCACGCCGCCTGCTCACCTTTCGCGAGGTGGCCCGGCTCGGTTCGTTCTCCCGCGCCGCGGAGGAGCTGTCGCTCACACAGCCCGCCGTGTCGCACCAGATCCTCGCGCTCGAGCGGCAGCTCGGGATCCGCCTGATCGACCGCAAGCCCGGCGGGGTGGGCCTCACCGCGGCCGGCGCGCTCCTTCTGCCGCACGCGGATGCCGTGTCGGGTCGGTTGCGCCTGGCCACTGAGCAGCTCGGGGCGCTGGTGGGCGAGGAGCGCCGGCACCTTGCCGTGGGGGCGTTCCCGAGCGCAATCGCGACGATCGTGCCGGACGCCCTCGTGCGGATGAGGGTCGCTGAGCCGGACCTCGAGGTCAATGTCGCCGAGGGCACCCAGGAGGACCTCGTCGCAGCCGTGCGCGACGGCACGTTTCACCTCGCCGTCCTCTTCCAGGACGCCGCCGCGCCACGGCGCGACCACGAGGACCTCGAGCGCCACGATCTCTTCGAGGAGCCGATGGTGGCTGCGCTCCCCCCACGGCACCCGCTCGCGCGTCGAAGGAGAATCGACCTCGACCGGCTCGCGGAGGACGCCTGGACGGCACCGTCGCGCGACGGCCTGGTCCACCGCACCTGCGTGGCGGCCGGGTTCGAGCCGAACATCGCCTTCGTGACGCGCGACGTCCTCGCGTTTCGAGAGCTCGTGGCGTCAGGGCTGGCCGTGACGCTCACCGGCCGCCTGCTCGCCGGCCGCCTCGAGGGAATCGCCACGGCCGCCGTCACGGGCGAACCGGCGCGAAGGACGATCTATGCGGTCAGGCCCAGCACGGACAGCCATCCACTGACCGACCGGCTGCTCGCGGAGCTGACCCGTTCGGGCTAGCGACCCCGAGCCGCCCTCGCTCACTCCGCCGGGACCTGGACTCGTACGGTCGTCCCAATTCCCGGCGAGCTCGTGATCGTGAGCTGCCCGCCGATCTCGGCCGCACGGCTGGCCATCGACTCCAGGCCGAAGTGCCCCGGAGGTTCGGAGGTTGGATCGAAGCCGCGCCCGTCATCACGGATCTCCACGACGACCTGCTGTTGCTGGGCCTCGATCCGAACGTACGCGCCGGTCGCCTCGGCGTGCTTGTGGACATTGGCCAGCGCCTCCCGGCCGATCGCGAACAGCTGAGTTTCAACGGGCTCAGACAAGCCAAGCCGCCGCTCCGGTCCCTGGACTTCGATGGGTAGCCCGTCCGAGCGCATTGCAGAGGCTTGCCTGGCCAGCGCCGCGACCAGGCCGTCGTGGACCGGGTCACGGCGTAACTCGAACATGAGGGCGCGCATCTCGGCCTGCGCGCTTCTCGTCAGCTCCCCAATGGCGTCAAGGGATCGTCCGACTCGCCCGCCGGCGCTTGCGCCCTGCTGCGCCAGAGCCTTCTGGGCCGTGCGGGTGTGAAGCACCGTCGAGAACAGGGCCTGAGACACCGAATCGTGGAGATCTCTCGCTATCCGGCGCCGTTCGTCCACCACCCGGGCTCCCTCCCTACTGCGTGCCTCGGCTAGCTCCGTGGAGGATCGCTCCCGCTCGCTCACCACGCTGCTCACGAACAGCGTCGTCAGCGCCGCGACCCAGATGTAGAGCTGAGTGCTGAGTGTGCGGTGGTCGATGGGCTGCTCGGCGAAAGGCCCGAGGTCGTGGGCGGTTTCGCCGATCGCCACGCCCGCGGTGATCGCGATGGACAGCGTGGCGCCCGCAGGGCCGAATCGCAGCGCCGCCCAGATCAGCGCGGGAAAGACCGTGTACCTGATCGGTTCCTCCGTCGAGAACGCGACGATGCTGACCGCCGTCACGCCCGCGATCATTGCGGCGCCCTCCCACGTTCGGATACGACGCCAGGCAGCCGTGGGATCGTGAGCCCACGCGAGCATCAGTGGGATGACCACCAAGCCCCCGGAGGTGTCGGCCAGCCACCAGGTGCGCCAGAACTCCGTGGCGTTCGACTCGTCGACCACCCCGCCGGCGACCATGGAGATCGTGCCCGCCGTTGCGCTGATCGCAGTGGCAATCCCCAGAGCGACAAGCATGCCGCCCATCTGCTCGACGCGGTCCATCGCGGCCTTCGGACCGATCAGCCGGCGCAGGAGCAGCGCGCCCACGATGATCTCCGCCATGTTCCCCGTCTGCTGCCCGACGAGGCTTCCGAGCGGGAACGTGCCGTCGTCGAGCAGGAGCTCCCCGTTGACGACGAACTCGCCGAGCAGCACCCCCGGCCACCAGCGCATTCCCCACAGATAGAGGGCTGCGATCCCAAACCCCACCGCGGGCCAGATCGCTGATACCGAGGCGGTGTAGCGAAGCGTCTGACCAAGCTTCGCGGCGCCGTAGTAGGCAGCTGCGACAAGCAACACGCCGCCCACGTATCGGAGCGACGGCCACCGCAGGCCGCGCATGGCCGTCCGGCTGAGCGTCGGCCTTACGGCAGGCAGCTGTGCTTGCGTCGAAATGGAGCGTCCCCCTCGCGTGGAAGGGATTCGGGGGAGCCAACGCGATCACGTTAGCGCCGCTCCGGCCATGAGCCAAATGACCCACGACGGCATCGACGAATGTCCCGCTGTCAGTGCGACATCCGCGGCTTGTTGCGCCACCTGCCGCGCGAGATCTTGGGAGGTCCGGACTCACCCTCGTCCCCAAACCAAGGAGGACCCAGATGGGCGTCACGGCGGAAAAGTCAGCGGGCGACACAACAATCCGCCCGTTCACGATCGAGACTCCCGAGGCGGACCTCGATGACCTGCGCGCACGCGTCGTCGCCACGCGCTTCCCAGAAAAGGAGACCGTCGAGGATTCGTCGCAGGGCCCGCGGCTCGCGACGATGCAGGCGCTCGCGCGCTACTGGGCGGAAGACTACGACTGGCGCAAGTGCGAGGAGAGGTTGAAGGCCCTGCCGCACTTCATCACCGAGATCGACGGCCTCGACATCCATTTCATCCACGCTCGCTCGGACCATGAGGATGCGTTGCCGCTCCTCGTTGCGCACGGATGGCCAGGCTCGATCATCGAGCAGCTGAAGATCATCGATCCACTGACCAATCCGCCGGCAAATGGCGCGAGCGCATCGGATGCTTTCCATCTGGTGATCCCGTCGATGCCGGGCTACGGATTCTCAGGCAAGCCGACCGAGGCCGGCTGGGGCCCTGAGCACATCGCGCGTGCCTGGGCGGAGCTGATGAAGCGCCTGGGGTACGACCGCTACGTCGCCACAGGCGGCGATTGGGGCGGCCAAATCGTTGACCTGATGGGTGCACAGGCGCCTCCGGGGTTGATCGGTATCCACACCAACTTCCCTGGTGCCGTTCGGCCCGACGTCGCAGCGGCGGTCCAGTCCGGCGGCCCGGCGCCACCCGGTCTCGATGACGAGGAAACACGCCTCTACGACAAGCTGACGGACTTCTTTGCGACAGACGTGGGCTACGCAATCGAGCTGGGGACCCACCCACAGGCGCTGTACGGAATCGCGGATTCACCCGTCGGCCTGGCCGCCTGGCTGCTCGACCACGACGCGACCAGCTTGGCGCTCATCTCTCGCGTCTTTCGACGGGGCCCAGGAAGGCCTGACCCGAGACGACGTCCTCGACAACATCACCCACTACTGGTTGACGAACACGGGCGTCTCTTCGGGACGCCTCTATTGGGAAAACAAGCTCGGCTTCTTCGACCCGAAGGGCGTGGACATCCCGGTAGCCGTGAGCGTCTTCCCTGACGAGCTCTATCAGGCGCCGCGGGAGTGGGCAGAAGAGGCCTATCCCAACCTCATCCACTACAACCAGCTCGACAAGGGCGGGCACTTCGCCGCCTGGGAACAGCCCGAGCTGTTCGTGGAAGAGGTTCGCACGGGCCTCCGGTCGCTGCGCTAGAGACCTCATGTCTCACGCGCGAGGAGCTCCCCAAGTGAACGGCCGCGGACGACGCTGGTACCACCTCCGGCCGGAGCCTCGCCGGAGCACCGACCTCATGGGGTTCAACTCCACCTGGTGGATGGCGGTGGCGTGGGGGCTCATCCTGATCCTGGCGTTCCTCCCGTTCCCCTGGGGGTGGTGACGCGCTCGCCGAGCTGATGCGACGATTGCACTCATGCAGACGCTCACGCCCAGTGGGCGACTCGGGCTCGTGCTGCATCCGCGCAGCGATCCGACGCCGGTCGCCCGCAAGCTCCTGAGCTGGGCGCGGTCGCACGGCAAACAGGTGATGGTCGACGCCCGGGACGCCGCGCGCTTACCCGACGGCGTAGAGCCGGTGAGCGAGGCTCAGCTGATGGACGAGGCTGACGCGCTGATCAGTCTCGGCGGCGACGGCACGATGCTCGGCGCGCTGCGACTCGTCGCCGGGAGGCCCATCCCCATCCTCGGCGTGAACCTCGGAAGCCTCGGCTTCTTGGTCGAGGTCGAGCCGCACGAGCTCGACGCCGCGCTCGACCGGCTCGACACGGGCGACTACACCATCGAGGAACACAGCGCGGCGGTGCTGACCGATGGAAGCCACGAGTCGATCGCGTTCAACGACATCGCCCTCGCCAGCGTGCCCGGCGAGGGGGCGGTCCGGGCGTCGCTGACCGTGGACGGCCGTGCCAGTGGGCAGTACCGCTGCGACGCTCTTGTCGTCGCCACGCCGATCGGCTCTACGGCCTATTCGTACGCGGCCGGCGGGCCGATTGTGTCGCCGATGCTCGACGCCGTGATCATCAGCCCCGTGGCGCCGATCTCCGGCATCTCCCGGCCGCTTGTCATCTCGGCCGCCGAGCGGGTCGCGTTGGCGCTGCTCGAAGACAGCGGGCAACCCGCGCTTCAGGTGGACGGCACGATCAGGCGACGGATGCAGCCCGGCGAGGCGCTCGAGGTTCGCCTGCGACAACGGGCGGGTCTCGTCGTGCGGCTGGACCCCGAGCGCCACCTGCGCCGCAGAGGGGTCAAGCTCAGTCTGCTCGACCTGCCATTCCTTCCTGAGGAGATGCGCGACGTGCTCCCCGACGGCGATCCTGTCGTTCCGACCCTGGATGCCTAGCCGGCCGTGGACCCGGGCGCAGACCAGGGTGTCCCACGGGAGCGACGTGCGACGAGAGGAGCGACCCTTGTCTGACCAACGCCTAGAGACAACGGTCAGGAGTTCACGATGAGCACGAGCGAGACCACCCACACCGCGCCCGCGGCTCTCGCCGGCAAGGCGATCGAGCGCGATG
This sequence comes from uncultured Thermoleophilaceae bacterium, assembly GCA_963774755.1. Taxonomy (GTDB): domain Bacteria; phylum Actinomycetota; class Thermoleophilia; order Solirubrobacterales; family Thermoleophilaceae; genus JACVRW01. The sequence goes on from CAVZGG010000026.1 coordinate 78,956, forward strand.
CTCGGCAGCTGCTCGGACAGGTCATGGGGTTCGTTGGCGTCACGGTCGGATTCGCGGCGCTCGGCGCCTACATCGGCCGCGATCTGAGCGGCGGGACAGGTCTCCTCCTGTTCATCCCTGCGTTCGCCTGCATCTTCGGGCTCAACATCGCAGCCGCGAAGGGCCGCGAGCAGCTCGCGATCGCATTCCTGTTCGGGATGGGGCTCCTGCTGGGCCTCGCTGTCGCTCCCGTCATCGCCGACTACGCCAACGCGGAACCGGCCGCTCTGTGGCAGGCCGCTGGAGCCACGGCGGCTTTCGTAGCCGGCCTCGGCGCGTACGGCTACGCCACGTCCCGAGACCTCTCCTCGTGGGGTCGCACGCTGTTCTGGGCGCTGTTGGCCCTGATCGTGTTCGGGATCGTCGCGATCTTCGTCTCGATCCCCAACGGCAACCTCATCTACGCGGTCGCAGGACTCGTGATCTTCGGCGGTTTCACGATCTTCGACTTCAACCGGTTGCGCCGAGCAAGTGACGGCAGCGCCGTCGCGATCGCCGCCAGCATCTTCCTCGACATCTTCAACGTCTTCCTGCTCTTCCTCAACCTGTTCGGCGGGCGCGACTAGCCGCGCGACGTGCTCGGCGCCCAGTACGAACTCGCTCCCGGCGACGCCGCGGGCGCCGAGCTGCTCATGGCGACCTCCTCACGCGGACGGTACGACGACCTGCTTGACCTCCGCCATGTAGCGCCCGGCGGCGGCGTCGGCCTCGTCCGGGCTGCTTCCGCTCTGCCGAGCGTCCATGTACGCGGCGTACCAGTCCCACCAGTCGTGTGGCGGCGCGACAGCCTCGAATGAGCCGTGACGCTCAGCCGTCTCGTGCAGCAGATCTGCCAGGGAGGCGACGTCCATCTCAGTCCTCCCATACCCGGCCGGGGAGCCTGGTCGTGACCTCTTGGAGCAGCCAGCCGTTGCCGTCGGGATCGCTGAACGTGGCGTAGCTCTGGTATGTGCGGCGCTCCGGATCCAGGCCCGGCCCCGACCCGTCGGGGCCGAAGTGGAAGAAGTCGCTGACCTCCACGCCGCGGCTCAGCAGATCCTGGCGCGCTGCCTCGATGTCGGAGACGACGATTTCCAGCCTCTCGGCGGAGCCGGGCGGGGCCTTGGTCAGGCCGGCTCCGAACGCGATTGAGCACTCCGAGTGGGTGGGCGTCAACTGGACCACGCGGCGCCCTTCGCCGAGCTCGAAGTCGGCGTCCAGGCGCCATCCGAGGCTTAGGTAGAAGCGCTTTGCCCGGTCGACGTCGGACACGGGCAAGGCGATGACCTCGAGCTTCATGTCGATGGTCCCCGGCGCGGGGCTCTCGGTTGAGGTGCTGCTGGCGTCCGTGGTGCTCATGGGGACCTCCATAGCGGTCTGGTATGCCACGACTGTAGCCCCGCGGCCGGTGCGTCGCGCCCGTGAGGTCCCCGGGTTGCTGCCCTGGTCCAGGGGGCGCTCGGTGTCGAGGACCAGGGCATCCGCCACGGACGGCCGTACTCGCCCCCGACCAGCTCGCGCTCGACAAGGGCGCCACGCAACCAGGGCTGATGGCGCCTTCGGATTCCTGTTCGGCCAGGGTGGCAGCGCTCGCCGGCCCGGGACTCGCGCTGGACATCGGCGGCTTCGGCGCGCCGCAGTACCAGTTCCTGGCCTTCCCGGCCGAGGAGCCGCCGAGCATCGAATGCAACGAGGACGCCGGACAGGAGCTCATCGATAATTGAGCGAGCATGCTCGGCCGGCTACTGCCCGTGATCATCGCCCTGGTGCTCGGCGGCGCCGCCGTAGCCGCCTGGGCCGGCGGAGCGGACCGGCTCTCGTCGGCCGCTCAGCGTCTGCCAGACCTCGATCAGGAAGTCCCGTGGAACCTCGAGGTCACGCGCGACCACGCTCGCGGCGGCTACCGGCTCGGCTTCAGCTCAGCCGTTCGAAATGTCGGCGCCGGCCCCCTGATCGTCTCGGGGCGCCGCCACGCCGCGACCCCGACCATGACGGTCGACCAGCTGATCGAGCAGGAGGACGCCCCAACCGCGGTGGTCGAGGGCGTGGGCCGGATGCGCTACGTGCGCTCCCCCGACCACGAGCACTGGCACCTGCTCGGCTTTGAGCGCTACGAGCTGCGGCGGGCGGCCGGGCGTGCGGGAGTGGTGACCGACCGCAAGACCGGCTTCTGTCTCGGCGACCGATACCGGGCGAGAGGCCCCAAGCTGAAGGCACGACCGCCGGAGCCCGTCTACACCGGGCGCTGCGGCCTTGAACGGACCGGTCTCCTGGGCCTCACTGTCGGAATCTCCGTCGGCTACGGGGACGTGTACGACCCGAACCTCGAGGGCCAGTCGCTGCGCCTGACCGGACTCGACGCTGGGCGCTACCGACTGGTCCATCGCGTGAACGTGGGCCGGCGACTGCGCGAGAGCAGCTACGCCAACAACGCGGCCTCGCTCCTGCTCCAGCTGCGCTGGCGAGGCGGCCGACCCTCAGTCCGAGTGCTCAACTAGATCGGCGGATCGCAGCCGTCGTATGAGCCAAATGACCCACGACGGCATCGACAAATGTCCCGCCGTCGGTGCTACTTCTGTCGCTTGTTGCGCCACTCGCCGCGCGCGATCCTGACGAGGAGGACCCACATGGCTGTCACCGCCGACAAGTCAGCGGACGCCGAAACAATCCGCCAGTTCACGATCGAGACCGCCGACGCGGACCTCGATGACATGCGCGCACGGATCGCGGCAACGCAGTGGCCCGAGAAGGAGACGGTCGCAGACGACTCGCAGGGCGTGCCGCTCGCGACGATGCAGAAGCTCGCGCGCCACTGGGCGACCGACTACGACTGGCGACGATGCGAGGCAGAGCTGAACGCGCTGCCGCAGTTCATCACGGAGATCGACGGCCTCGACATCCATTTCGTCCACGTTCGCTCGCAACACGAGGACGCCCTGCCCCTGGTCATCAACCACGGATGGCCCGGCTCGATCATCGAGCAGCTGAAGCTCATCGGTCGGCTCACCGATCCCACGGCGCACGGCGCGAGCCCAGAGGACGCGTTCCATCTCGTCATTCCGTCGATGCCGGGCTACGGGTTCTCCGGTAAGCCGACCGGTACGGGCTGGGGCCCGGAGCGCATGGGGCGCGCCTGGGCTGAGCTGATGAAGCGGCTCGGCTACTCCCGCTACGTCGCCCAGGGCGGCGACTGGGGCGCGTTCGTGGTCGATCAGATGGGCCTGCAGGCACCCGAGGGATTGCTCGCGATCCACACCAACATGCCTGCGACCGTTCCGGCCGACGTGGACAAGGCCTCACTGGCCGGCGAGCCGCCGCCGGCCAGCCTGTCGGCCGAGGAACGGCGGGCGTACGAGGAGCTGATCAGAACGTACGGGCAGGTCGAGTACGCCCACATGATGGCGGCGCGCCCGCAGACCCTGTACGGCATCGCGGATTCACCCGTCGGCCTGGCCGCGTGGCTGCTCGACCACAACGATGCTGACGCCCAGCCGGCCGCCGCGGTGGCCTCCGCACTCGAGCGCACCGAGAGCGCGACGGGCGAGCTGACGCGGGACGAGCTGCTCGACAACATCACGCTCTACTGGCTGACGAACACAGGGGTGTCCGCATCTCGCCTCTACTGGGAGTACAGGGGCGGCTTCTTCAACGCCAAGGGCGTGAACATCCCGGTTGCCGTGACCGTCTTCCCCAGCGAGCAGTACCGGGCGCCCCGGAGCTGGGCCGAGCGCGCCTATCCCAACTTGATCCATTTCAACGAGGTCGACAAGGGCGGTCACTTCGCCGCCTGGGAGCAGCCGGAGCTGTTCTCCGCCGAGCTCCGCGCGGGCTTCCGCTCGCTGAGGAATTGAACGAACCAGGAGGTCGTCATGAGCACCACCGTCGGATCCGCAACCGAGATCAGGCCCTTCCAACTCGACGTTCCAGAGGAGAAGCTGGACGATCTGCGCCGGCGCATCGAGGCGACGCGCTGGCCCTCCAAGGAGCTCGTCGACGACCGCTCGCAGGGCGTGCAGCTCGCCACGATGCGGGAGCTCGCCCGCTACTGGACCACGGACTACGACTGGCGCAAGTGCGAGGCGCGACTCAATGCGCTGCCGCAGTTCATGACCGAGATCGACGGCCTCGACATCCACTTCATCCACGTGCGGTCGCCACACGAGGACGCGCTGCCGTTGATCATGACGCACGGCTGGCCCGGCTCTGTCGTCGAGCTGCTCGAGACCGTCGGCCCGCTCACCGACCCGACCGCGCACGGCGGCGACGCCGAGGACGCCTTCCACCTGGTGCTGCCGTCGCTGCCCGGCTACGGCCTCTCGGCAGAGCCGAGGGAGCTCGGCTGGGACGCGGGCCATATCGGAGTCGCCTGGGCGGAGCTGATGAAGCGCCTCGGCTACTCCCGCTACGTCGCCCAGGGCGGCGACGTCGGGCGCCGCCGTCACCGACGTGATGAGCCGGCAGGCGCCCGACGGGCTGCTCGGCATCCACACCAACCTGCTCGTGGCGGTGCTCGCCATCGCGGACCAGCTGCCGGCCGAGTCCGAGCAGGAACGCACGGCGCTCGCCGCGGCCACCGAATTCAGGGAGGACGGCTTCGGCTACTTCCTCGAGATGGCCACGCGGCCGCAGACGATCGGCTACGCGCTGCTGGACTCACCCGTCGCCCTGGCGGCCTGGCTGCTCGACCACGACACGGACAGCTACTACAAGATCGCCCGCGCCTTCGTGGACGACCAGCCGGCCGGCAACCTCACCCGGGAGCACATCCTCGACAACATCACGCTCTACTGGCTGACGGGGACCGGGGCCTCGGCGGCCCGGAACTACTGGGATGACGGGCGAGCCCGCGCGCGCGCGGCCGGGCAGGCCCCGCCGCCGGCGTCCGTGCCCGTCGGCTTCACGACGTTCCCCGGCGAGATCTGGGCCTACCCCGCGCAGCTGGGCCGAGGCGGCCTACCCCGGCCTCGCGTACTTCAACGAGGCTCGACAAGGGCGGCCACTTCGCCGCCTGGGAGGAGCCGGAGATCTTCTCCACCGAGGTCCGAGCGGCATTCCGGGGGCTTCGCTGATGAGCGTCTTCCAACGTACCCACATGCCCTCCCTCGACGGGGCGACCGGGTGGCTCAACTCCGAGCCACTCGGTCCCGCCGAGCTGCGCGGCCACGTCGTGCTCGTGAACTTCTGGACGCTGACCTGCATCAACTGGCTGCGCCAGGAGCCGTACGTCCGTGCGTGGTCGCGGGCCTACTGTGACGACGGGCTGATCGTCATCGGAGTTCACACGCCCGAGTTCGGGTTCGAGCATGACATCGAGCTCGTTCGGCAGGCGGTGAAGGAGCGGGACATCGACTACCCCGTCGCGGCCGACAACGACTATGCGGTCTGGACCGCCTTCGCCAACCACTACTGGCCGGCGCTCTACTTCGTGGACACGGAGGGGATCATCCGCGACGAGCACTTCGGCGAGGGGCGCTACGAGGAATCCGAGCGCGTCATCCAACGGCTGCTCGGCATCGAGCGCGACCTCGTCTCCGTCGAGGGGGTCGGCCCGGAGGCGGAGGCCGACTGGGACCACCTCGGCACGCCCGAGACCTACCTCGGCTACGCGCGCGGCGGGGGCCGCGCTCCCGTCCCGCCCGCCGACCTACCGCTCAACCAGTGGACCCTCGTCGGCGAGTGGACCACCGGGCCCGAGAACCTCGCGCTCGACCGGCCTGGCGGGAGCATCGCCTACCGGTTCCACGCTCGCGACGCCCATCTCGTGCTGTCTCCCGGAGCCCACGAGGCGATTCCCTTCCGCGTGGTTCTGGACGGCGAGGCTCCGGGCCCGTCACACGGCGTGGACATCGACGAGGAGGGGAACGGCGTGCTCCGGGAGGGCCGCATGTACCAGCTCGTACGCGAGCACGGCGCGGTCCGCGAGCGGACGCTCGAGATCACGTTCCTCGAGCCAGGCGCCGAGGCGTACGCGTTCACGTTCGGGTAGCCGGAGCGCTTGCCGTTGCCGCCCTATCTCATCCCAACGGGATGAGGAGGACATCCGAGCGCCCGCCTAGGGTCGACCTCACTTCGGAATGCAGTGTTGACAACCCAGGAGGTATGGGATGAGAGGTGCTGGTCGAGCCACATTCGCAGCGATCCTGCTCTTGATCGCGGGAACGCTGAACATCATCTACGGCATCGGCGCGTTGGACAGCGCCAACATCTACGCGAATGACACGAGGTACATCTTCACGGACCTCAACACCCTGGGATGGGTCCTGATCATCCTCGGTGTGCTTCAGCTGACCGGAGGCTTCTCGCTGATCTCCGGCAACACCTACGGCCGGGTGATCGGGATCATCGCCGGCAGCCTCGGCGCGATCGGGGCGCTGCTGTCGGTCGGCGGCGCCTACCCGTGGTGGTCGCTCGGGATCTTCTTCCTGTGCGTATGGGTCGTCTACGGCATCCTCGTGCTCGGAGAGGACGACTACGCGCGGGACGAGCGCCCGCGGGCAACCTGAGCCACAACGCGACGATTCCCCCAAGCTGACCGGTGACGGCGCGTGAATCGCGAGAACGCCGTGCGGACGCTGACGTTCTGGCTGCGGCCCGAGTTCGTGTTGCGCGTCGTCAACCGGTTTCAGAAGGTCGCGGGCTTCGACCGCTCGATTGCCCTGGCCTCCGGAGCGCTCACGGCCCTCATCCCGCTGTCGATCCTCGCGAGCTCCCTCTCGACGCAACTCGGAGGCAAGGACACGGCCGAGCGCATCATCGAGCGCTACGACCTGACCGGAGGCGGCGCCGAGGCGGTCGAGGACATCTTCTCGCCGGCCTCGGGCACGGAGACGAGCCTTGGAATCATCGGGTTCCTTTTCCTCATGGTCGCGGTCCTGAGCTTCTCCCGCGGCGTGCAGCGGCTGATTGAGCAGACCTGGGAGCTCGATCCGCTGAGCGTCCGCAACACGTTCAACGGACTGCTCTGGATCGGCGGGCTCACGGTGTACGCCGCTCTCAGCGGCGTCCTCCAGGTCACGCTGGGGCAAACCCGGCTCGACCTCACGGCGACGCTGATCGCCCTTCCGCTGTCGGCGGTCTTCCTGGTCTGGAGCGGCTGGGTGCTCAGCGCCAAGCGGATCAGGCGCCAGGACCTCTTGCCGTTCGGCATCGTCGGAGCGGCCTTGCTCGCCGTGTACTCGGTTGGCGCGGCGGTGTACGTCCCGCACCTCTTCAGCACGTACTCAACCCGCTACGGCGTGATCGGCGCGGTATTCGCGATGATCTCGGCGCTCTTCTGCGCCATGGTCACAGTGGTCGGCTCGGCGGCCGTCGGCCGTGAGGTCCGTGATGAGCTCGACCGCATCCGCGAGGGCGAAAGGCCCGCCGAGGACGAGGTCCAGCGCCAGTGGGATGAGGTAACAGGCCAGGCGCGATCGCGGTGGGACACCCTGCGGGTGCAGATCCAGGAACGGCGCCACCGGCGCCACGGGAACTGAGTTAGCCGGACGGCGCCGGCTGGGCTCGCGCCGCGCCGCCGCTACGGGGCTGCAGCTCGTTCGCGATGTGCACGGCCGCGGAGGTCAGCGGAGCGGCGAGGGTCAGCCCGATCATCCCGAACAGACAGCCCGCGCCGATCGTGACGACGAGGACCACGAGCGGGTTGAGGCTCAGGGTCGCGCCCATCACGAATGGCTGGATCATCTGCTGGAGAATGCCGTTCGCAAGCAGGGCGACGACCGCCATGATCAGCGCGTCCGAAGAGCTCCCGGTACTGAGCGCGATCAGCACCGCGAACCCGCCGGCGACCCACGCGCCGACGAAGGGCACGTAGGCCCCCACGAAAGTGACGACCGCGATCGTCCCCGCGAGCGGCACACCGAGAATCAGCGCCGCGCCCCCGATCAGGATGGCGTTGAATGCGGCGATGATCGTCACGGCCAGGAAGTAGCTGCGCAGAGACTGGGCGATGTTGGTCGTGACGATGTTGGCCGTCGGTTCGGGCACGCCCAGGTGCCGGTTGACGAAGCGGTGCATGACCGGCCCATCCTTGAGCACGAACAGCGTGCATAGCACGGAGAAGGCGATGAAGAACATCAGGTTCTTGAGGCCCGAGATGCCCGCCGCGACCCCGCTCAGTAGCGTCTTGCGGATCTCTGGCGCGGCATTCTGCGCGCCGTCCGTGGCCTTCTCCGGGTTATCGATACCGAGGTCGCCCAACCAGCCCTGGATCTTTTCCAGCGACTGGTTCGACTTCGCCGAGATCTCGCCCGAGTTGGCGGAGATGCCGCCGAAGACGAGGCAGAAGATCAGCACCCCGACGAGAACGAGCCCCAACAGGACGAGGATGGCCCCCCCGATGCGCGGTACCCGGTGGCGCTCCAGCCAGCCCACGGCAGGGCCTGCGACCGCGCCGAGTACGGCGGCGAGGATCACCGGCATGGCGATCGTCGCGGTCTCGCCGAGCACCCAGATGAGCCCGATGACGATCAGCACGAACCCGACCAGCAGCCACGACGCGAAGCCCAGGTTCCTGAGCCAGGTGGGCGCCGAAAACTGAGCGTTGCCCTCAGTAGTCATGCGGGCGATCTTGGGAGGCGGAGAGCGCCCCCGCATCACCCGGTTGGGATGAGGCTGCGCTCAACCGGCCCGCTGGCGGCCACTAGCCTGATCGAGGGATGCTGATGAACGTGAGACGGCCCGGGCGCTCCTGTGGTTTGGTGCTCCCCCTCCTCCTCGTAGGTGGGTGGGCTTCCGGGTGCGGCGACGACCCTGCCAAGAGGCCGGTTCGGCTCGAGATCACCGCGCCGGCGGATGCCTCGGTGGTCCATGACGGCAGCGTCGAGGTTCGCGGGGTTGTTCACCCGCGCGGGGCGCGCGTACTCGTCCTCGGCCGTCCCGTCCGTGTCGCCCGGGGTGAGTTCCGTGCGGTGGTCCCTCTGCGGGCGGGATCGAATCTGATCGACGTCGGTGCAAGTGCTCGAGGAGCGGCTCCGGCCTGGAACGCCCTGCGAGTCACGCGAGAGGTCCGCGTGAAGTTGCCTGATCTCACCGGTGCGACCGAGGGTGATGCGGTCGCCCAGCTCGAGGCTCTCGGCCTGAGCGCGGAGGTCGAGGAGGAAGGCGACCTGTTGGACGAACTGCTCGGGGGCGACTGGTTCGTCTGCGCGAGCGACCCACCCGCCGGCAGCGACGTACAGAGGGGGACCACTGTCCATCTCACCGTCGCCAAGGGCTGCTGAGCCCGGACCTAGCGATCCGGCGTGGCGGCAATGAGCGCCACGCGGGGGCGACCCTCTTCACGCTGCACGCCGAAGGCGACCCGGCCCGTGATCGGCCCTCTGTCCAACCTTGTCACGACGTACCTGCCGCTCGCTCGGCCGATCGGGCCCGGTCGCACCGAGAGGTCCGTGAGCACGTAGCGCTCGGTCGGGTTCGCGGCGAACTGGCGCCTGTACTCCCGCACCACGCTCCCACGCCCGCGCTGGGCGTCCGAGGGGGTCACGCGGCTTACCCCGCGCGTGAGCAACGTCGTGAGCGCGTCGGCATCCTCTCGGGTGTAGGCGGTCGCAAACGCGTCGACCGCGTCCCGCACGTCCGTCGCCGTCACGGCCCCGGACTCGTCGCCTGTGCCGAGCGGCCCTGCGCCGAGGAGCGCCGCGATCGCCACGCCGACGGCCAACACGGTGGCCACAGCGAGTAGCGCGGCGGAGGTGGGGCGGCGCGACGCCCGCCGTAGTCGCGCGGTTGCGCGACGATGCTCGGTGGGCTCTGAAGGTCGCGGGTCGGGAGGCCGTATGACCTGCGTCCGGTTCGGTAGCGCGAGGGTCTCGCTCCCACCCGCCGTACGCTCCCCGCCATTCTGGCCAGCCGACGGGCCGGCAGCGGCGAGTGCGGCTGTGGCCAGCTCGCCGGCGGATCGATAGCGGTCGCTCGGGCGCTTGGCCAGCGCTCGCGCCACGACCCCGTCGAAGGCCTTCGGCACGCCCGCCGTCGCGGACGGTCGTGGGGGCGGATCGTTGAGGTGGGCAAGGATCGTGGCGGGAACGGACGCGCGATGGAAGGGCGGCTGACCTGTGAGCGCGGCGTTGAGGACGCAGCCGAGCGCGTACACGTCCGTCCGGGGGTCCGGGCGGTCTCCCTCGAATTGCTCCGGTGCCATGAAGTCGATCGTCCCGAACCACTCGCCGCTGTCGGTCACGCGTGTGTCGGCGGACGGGTCGAGTGTCAGCCCGAAGTCGCTGAGGTAGACGTGCCCCGAGCCGTCCTCGCCCCCGAGGAGGACGTTTGCCGGCTTGACGTCACGGTGCACGAGGCCGACCGCGTGGGCTGCGTCGAGCCCGGCGGCGACCTGAGCCACGATGTTCGCCGCGTGCACGGGATCGAGCCGGCCCGTCCGGCGGATGAGCGCCTGCAGGTCCGTGCCCGGGCACCCAGCGCATCAGGAGGTAGAGACGTCCGTCCTCCTCGCCGGCGCCGTACACGGGAATGACGTTCGGATGCTCGATCGCCGCGGCCACCCGCGACTCACGTTCGAACCGCGCGCGGAAGTTCGCGTCTGCCGCCCGCTCGGGGGCGACGAGCTTCAGCGCAACGGCGCGGTCGAGCCCGAGCTGCGTGGCTCGATAGACGACACCCATGCCGCCGCGCCCGGCTACAGCTTCGATGCGGCAGCCGGCGAAGGTTGAGTCCAGGGCCAGATCGGACACTGCGGAGAGTGTGACGGAGCCCCAGCGGCATAGGATCTCGATGTGACCGATGTAGGCGCTTGGCTCGAGGAGTATCGCGGGATCCGCGAAGCGCTCGAGACGGCCGTGCTGCCGCTCGCGACATCCGTGGACGGCCGGCGCTTCAACTTCCAGGTGTCGCTGCATGGGTTGGAGCTCGAGCCTGGCGGCTACGTGGCAATCGAGGGGGACGGCTCCACCCGCCTGGGCCAGCTGCTGTCGCTCGAGCTCCGCCACCAGGACACGACTGCGCCTGGGCTCGGGGAGGTTCGCATCCGCGCCGGCGGCGGGGAGGGTGTCGTTCTCGACGGCGACGGGCGCCCGTTCCACGACGCCGCCGTGCGTCGCGCCACGACGGACGAGGTGGGGGCCTGGCTCGAGGCCACGCGTCCCGATGGCGCCCAGCTAGACGTTGGGGAGCTGGCGCTCGCCGCACGGCGTGCCGTTCCAGCTCGATGCCGGCGGCTTCGGTCGCCACACCTTCCTGTGTGGGCAGTCGGGCTCGGGCAAGACGTACTCCCTGGGCGTGCTGCTCGAGCGCCTGCTGATGGAGACCAACCTGCGTGTCGTCGTGCTCGACCCCAACTCGGACTACGTGCGCCTCGGCGAGCCGCGCGTGGACGACGAGCGTTACCGCGACGCTGCCGCATCCGTGCAGGTCCGGAGCGGCTCCAGCGGTCCGGACGCCATACGGGTCCGCTTCCGTGATCTCAGTCCCCTCCATCAGGCCGGCCTACTGCGCCTCGACCCGCTCCGCGACCGTGCGGAGTACGCCGAACTCCTGGCCCTGCTCGAGGACGAGTCGATCCGCAGCCTCGAGGACCTCGCCGAGTCGCCGGCCGAGGACCTGAAGCTGCGTGCGCGCAACCTCGGGATCGATCGCTTCGGCATCTGGCCGGGACCGGAGGGTGAGTCGCTGTTGGACGAGCTCGTGAGCCCGGCGGGCCCACGGTGCCTGGTGGTGGACCTCGGCTCGCTCGGCACTCGTGACGAGCAAACTCTCACCGCGGGCGCGGTCCTGGAGCGCCTATGGCGCGAGCGAGGACGACGCGAGCCGGTGGCGATCGTCATCGACGAGGCTCAGAACGTGTGCCCCGCGGACGCGGCCGACCCGCTCACGGCGCTGGCCACCGAGGACGCCATCCGGATCGCGGGTGAAGGCCGCAAGTTCGGGCTCTACCTGATCGTGGTCACCCAGCGACCGCAGAAGATCCACGAGAACGTGCTCTCGCAGTGCGACAACCTGGTCCTGATGCGGATGAACTCGGTGGCCGATCTCGCTCACGTGGCCGGGGTGTTTTCCTTCGTGCCACCGGGCCTGGTCGACCGCGCCACGGCTTTCGCGCAGGGCGAGGCACTGGCCGCCGGCAAGATCGCTTCGCACCCGGCGCTGGTCCGCTTCGGCTCCCGCATCAGCTACGAGGGCGGGGCTGACGTGGCCGGCTGGGCGTAGGGCAGCGCTCAGACGAGGATCTTCTCGCGCTCCGCTTCGGCCTCGACGCTCTCCGGGCGGCGGCCCTCGAGCGAGACGTTCGGAAGCAGGCGATCCAGCCAGGCCGGCAGCCACCAGGCGCGGTCGCCGAGCAGGGTGACCACCGCGGGGGCGATGACCATCCGCACGATCAGCACGTCGATCAGGATCGCAAGGCCCAGGCCGAGGCCGAACATCTTCGAGATCACGTCGCTCGCGGTGACGAAGCCCAGGAAGACTCCGGACATGATGAGTCCGGCGAACACGACGACCTTGCCGATGCGGCCCATCCCGTGGATCACGCTCTCGCGAGGCCCGTCGCCCTCGTTGTAGGCCTCGTGGATCCGGCTGAGCAGGAAGACGTTGTAGTCCATGCTCAGCCCGAACAGGATCGCGAACAGCATGACCGGCAGGAACGAGATGATCGGGATGCCTGAGTCGGCGCCGATCAGGCTCGCGCCGACGCCCTCCTGGAACACCGCCACCACGACGCCATAGGCGGCGGCGACCGAGAGCAGGTTGAAGAGCGCCGAGACGAGCGGGATCCAGAGCGAGCGGAACACCATCACCAGCAGCAGCACCGACAGTCCGATCACGACCGCGATGAACAGCGGCAGGCGACCGGCGACCTTGTCGGAGACGTCCTCGAAGCCGGCGACGTTGCCGCCCACGTAGACCTTCAGCGGCGTGTCGGCGGTGGCCCGCGGGATGACATTTCCACGCAGGCGGTCGAGAAGCGCGGACGTCCTGGCGTCCTGGGGAGCGGTGGTCGGGATGGCGAAGATCGTGGCCATCTCGCCGTCCTCGCTGACCGACGCCGGCGGCACGGAGGCGATCCCCGGCGTGTCGGCGACCGCCTGCTGGAGCGCGCGCAGCTGCTGTTCGGTCTCGGGCGCGCCCTTCGGCGTGTCCACCGCGAGCAGGAACGGGCCGTTGGAGCCCGGCCCGAACGCCTCGGTGAGCTGGTCGTAGGCCACGCGCTGGGTGCGCGACTCGGCCTGGTTGCCGTCGTCGGGCTGGCCGATGCGCAAATCGGTGACCGGGAACGCAAAGACCAGCAGCACCACGACGCCAGCGGCGATCGAGGCCCACGGCCGGCGGGTCACGATCTCGCCCCAGCGGCTGAATGCGGGTGAGGCCTGGACGTGCTCGGCCTTCTTCGGCACGAGCCTGCGCCCGAAGGCGCCCATCATGATCGGGAGGATCGTCAGAGCCGACACGACCACCGCGCCGATCGCGATCGCCGCGCCGAGGCCCATCTTCCCGACGTACGGGACGCCGATCACCAGCAGGCCGGCGATCGCCACCATCACGATCAGGCCCGCGGCCACAACCGTGATGCCAGACGTTGCGGCCGAACGCGCGGCGGCGTCCTGCATGCTGTCGCCCGCGGCCCGCTGCTCGCGGTAGCGGCCGATGATCAGGAGCGCGTAGTCGATGCCGGCGCCGAGGCCGAGCATCACCGCGATCACGGCAGCGAACGAGGGCAGTCCGAGCGGTGCCGCGAGCACTGCCAGCAGGATCTGGCCTGCCGCGACGCCGAGCAGCGCGCCGATGAGCGTGGCGCCCATCGCCCACCCGGAGCGGAACAGGAGCGTCAGCAGCACGATCGCGATGAGCACGCCGATGAGCTCTCCGACCGGGGCCGACTGCTCGGACGCCAGGTCGATCAGCACGCCGCGCGACTCGACCTGAACCTCGGGCTCGGCGGTTTCGCCGGCCGCGATCAGCGCCTCGCCGTCCGCCTTCTCGACATCCCCGGGCTCCTTGGAATAGCGCACGTCAACCGACGCCAGGCGCCCGTCCTCCGAGACCTGGCCGCCGGGCTCGAACGGGCTCGCCGCGAGCTTGACGCCGTCGAGCTTGCGCACCTTTGCGAGCGCGCCCTCGATCGCCGCCTTGGGTCCAGGATCGGAGACCTTGCCCTCGTCGACCGTGAAGACAAGGGTCGAGTCCACCCCTCCAAACGCCGGCGAGTGCGCCTGGAATAGATCGATCGCCTGCTGCGACTCGGCCCCCGGGAGGGAGAAGTCGTCGGCGGGCTTTTCGCTAGCGCCGGCCGCCAGGACGAGCAGCACCAGGACGCCGACCGCCGCCGCGAGGCTGCGCTTCCAATGCGATGACAGGGTACGCGCCAGGCGCGCGAGAAGCTGGGACATGCTGTGCCTTTCGAGGCGCGGATCAACCGCACGGGGGGAATGCGCGGCTCTTACGCGAGGGTCAGGCGTCCCAGCCGCAGGACCAGTTCCTTGCCGAGACTAGTGATCAGGCCTCGACGTCCGCCCGTGGTGAGGCACTGGTCATAGCTGGGGCTGGAAGCTCCGCTGGGTCGAGCTCCTGCGTCGTCCGGAAGGCGTTGATGCCCAGCCATGCCGTGCGCGCGCTGAAACCGAACGCCGCCCGTGCGAGCGCGAGACGCTCCAGAGCGGGATCCGCCGCCCCGCCGTTTGCCGCCGCGTAGATCTCGCCCTCGGTGAGCGTGTCTTGGAAAAAGTCCAACAGCGTGACGACGTAGTACCCATACGTCCCGAGCTCCAGCGTCAGGCGCAGTAGCCCGTTCCGCGCGACGGCCTGGTCCTCGGTGAGCTGTCCGCCAACTTCGAGGAGGGTCGCGGACTCCTCTAGCCGCGCGGCGGTGGCGAGAAGGTTGTCCCGATCGGTGCTTGCAGCGTGGAACCCCCGAGTCCATTCGAGCATCGCTTCCAAACATTGGTCAGGGGGCTCGAGCGCTATCGCGGCATGCTCGACAGCATTCGTCTTACCCTTCAGCTCGTCCGTCACGAGCTGCCTGACGATCTGGCTGAGCGTGTCCGGTTTCCCGAGTCGCTCGTTCACGTCAATGATGCGCCTTGCCGTACGGATCAGGTCGCGTGGGATGCCCCCCGCGAGTACGTGACAGAGGCCGGAATAGATGTAGGGGAAACCAACGACACGCTCGGACAAGAGCTGCTGCGCCTCGGCCAGGGACAGCGGATCAACACGGACGATCTCGTCGAACGTGCTATCGAAAACATCCCGGAACGGCAGCCCACGACGCTCGAACCGGCTCATCGCATCCTCCGACACCGAGACCAGGAAGTACGTATTCGCAACCCCGAAAGCGGCCTTGAGGTCGTTCAGGAACCGGTTGGCCGTATCGTCGTCAGCCTCGAGCTTGTCGAGCTCGTCCACGGCGATCAATACATCGTTGGTCCTTGCGGCAAGAGCCAGGAACCTCTGGAAGTCTGCGACGACTTCCGGAAAGCTCATCGGGTGTCGCGCAAGGGTTCGCTCCGCGCTCGCCCCGATCTCGAGACCCACCGGCAGTCCGATCTTCCCGCTGATACCCGTCTTGAAGCTCTGTTGGTAACGCAGCGCCTCGAGGCGGAGGCTGGCCGTCCTTTCCAGCTCGTCGCCCTGGGGGGGCCATGTGTCGCGCGGCGGCACTTGAGGGGCTGACTCTGGTTCGGGCGTCGGGATGGCGCGCTGGATGTCGCGAGCGACCGCGAAAAGCACCAACCCGACCACCGTGACGGCCGCCGCCTTGACCGTCGCGGACGACGGGGACGAATCAGCAGCTCCTGCGGCGCACAGCAGAAGGCCGAACGGCACCAGGACCACCGCAATCCGCCGCAGGACGCGCGGTCCGTGCCGATCATCGCCATTGGACCACCGATAGGGAGAGATCAGAGGAATTCCCGCGGCGCAGATCACGGCCACGCCCCAAACCAAGAAGTCGTTCACTTGGCTGTCCGTGGTCTGCACTAGAGCTGCCGCCCCGCCGACAATCAGCCACAGCGCCAGCAGCGGGAGCCAGCCGGCAACTGAGCGCGCGAGCGCGGTTGCCCACCCGAAGGACCAACCAACACCCTGTCCCTGCGCGTCGACCGTCGGTTCGGGCGGTGGTGGCTTTGCCCCCGCCGCGCGACACACCTCCGCGAACAGGTGCAACATGAAGTCCCGACTGTCGTAGACGACGGGAGCCGGAACCATGACCGATAGCAGGGGGCGTTCGCCGATCGTCTCCCGTCCGTCGCAGAAGCGCCGAATGATCGTGCTCTTGCCGGCGCCACGCGGACCAGCGATGCCCACGCTCCCGCCCTTCATCCGGGCCAAGAGCCCGCGGAGGCGCGTGGCGGCCTCTGTGCTGATCTCGAGGCGCTCGTCAATGACCTGCGCGAGGCCGTCGGTAGTGGCCAGTTGAAGCTCCGTGCGCGTGAGGTTGGCCGCGTATTGCGAGAGGACTGAGCGCGCAGCGCGTTCGATCACAGCGAGGACCACCTGCTCCGCCGCCGCCGCCGCCTCCAGTAGATACCCCTCGAGTGCTTCCTGCTGGAGTGCCTCCTCGGCAGGCGACTCTTCAGCGGCGGGTGCCTCGCGCGACTCGCGACTCAGCAGGAACGTTTCGAGATTGCTGCGCGCGCCCGCGAGCTCCGACATCTCGCTGGTGACGGAACCAAGGATGTCCTGTCGCTGCTCGCCGACCCGCTCCGAGAGCACGTCGAGGCGGAACTTCACAAGCTCGGCGTCGATGCGGATCGAGTCGGACTTGATGACGTCGAGGAGCAGTGCGTCGAAGTCGACGAGCGCATCGGGCGGACGTTGCAGGAGCCGCCAGGTCTCGAATCGAGTGCGGGTTCGAGAAACGATCTCATCCGCCCGGGGCGTCAGCCAAGCTTCAAGTGCAGAACCAGCCATGGTCAGATAGCCGGCGAGCAGGGCTTCCTTGCCTGCGTCCAGTTCAGAGTCCGCCGCCGGGAGTGCCCTTCGCAGGGCGCTTACGCGGTAACTCAGCGGATGGCTGGCGGACGGCGCCTCAGCCCCCACCTCGGTGAATGCAGCGTCGAGCTCTGCAAGAATTTCAAGGAGCAGACGAGCAAGCGCGGCGTTCGACAGCCTGACCGTTGCTGGCGTCGCCTCTTGTGCGTGGTCGGTGCTCAGGGGCCGACGGTAACGCAGTCCAGGAGCTAATGGAAGGCTGACCGGCCGGCGCGCCGTCCACGCTTCAGTGAGCGCCTAGGCGCGTCCCGACTTCAGCATCTCCCGCCACTCCTCCGGATCCACGTCGGCCGACTCGGTCGATTCGATGAAGTCGAGCAGGATGTCGAGGAAGCGCTGGGGCTCGTCGAGGTGCGGGAAGTGGCCGGCGCCCTCGAACAGCTCGAGGCGGCTGCTGGGCACCAGCTCGTGTGCCGAGAGGCCGTGCTCGACCGGGATGATCGGATCGCGGTCGCCCCAGACGATCATGAACGGGATGTTCTCGGCGAGGTAGAGGCGGTCGGTGGCGTTCACCCGCTGACCGAGCGGGTCCACGATCGTCCGCAGCGTGTGCACGAACGCGGCCCGTGCCTCGGGGTCCTCCAGTGAGGCGTGCCCGCGGGCCAGCTCGGCCATGTCGGTGCCGGCGTGGAGCCCGAGCCGACCCAGGAAGCGGCCCACGGAGCGGCCCACGTCGAGCAACCGGGTGCTCGCCAGGAGCGGCAGCACGATCTCGGAGAGCGGCAACGTTGCCGCGCGCAGCAGCAGGTTGAGCTCGCGGCCGAGGCCGCCGCTGTCAACGAGCACGAGGCGCTCACAGCGCTCCGGGAACTGATAGGCCAGCTGCATGACCACACCGCCGCCCAGCGAGTGCCCCACGAAGGTCGCGCTCTCGTGCCCGAGGGTGACCATCAGGTCGCGGACCCCGCTTGCGTAGGCGCCCAGCGAGTAGTCGCCGCGCGGCTTCGCCGACTCGCCGTGTCCGATCAGATCCGGCGCGATCACCGTGAAGCGCGTGGCCAGGTATGGCATCACGCGCTCCCAGGTGGCCGACGTGGAGGTGATCCCGTGCACCAGGACGATCGCCGGACCGCTTCCCGCGGAGCGGTAGGCCACGCGGTGCCCGTGAAGCTCGATCTCCTTGAGCTCGAGGTCCGCGGCGGGAACCCGGCGGACCGTTTGGGCGGGACTCTTCGTGGCTGTGCTGGGCATGCGCGCAGCCTAGAGATCGATGCCTGGTGGTGCGCCTGTGGTCAGCTCACTTCCCGCCGGTCACCAGGAAGCGTGCGAGCGGCGGATCGTGGTCGCTCTGCTGCTCCTCGTCGAACTCCGCGTTCATGTGGATCGGACCGAAGTCCGGACGCGGGGCGAGCAGAGCGCGCGACGCCAGGATGTGGTCGAGCACCTGGCCGTTGCCCTCGAAGATGTACGTGTAATGGTCTCGCTCGGGAACCATCTGCCAGAGCTCCGTGAGCTCGTACTCCGACCCCGGCGCCCCACGCTGGAGCACATTGAGCGTCTCTGAGAACTCGAAGTCGTTGAGGTCTCCGAGCACGACCACGCGCGCCTGCTTGTCGGCCGCGAGCAGGCCCTCGACCCACTCGTTCACGACTCGGGCCTGTCCGCGCCGCTGAAGCTCGCTCGGCCGGTAGGGCTCCTGGAAGCGCCCGAACAGCGGGGCGTCACCGCCCTTGGAGGCGAAGTGGTTCGCCACCACGAACAGCCTGCGGTCGTCGAACACGAACTCGCCGGCAAGCGGCTTGCGGCTGTTCTCCCAGACCGCATTCCCGGGGTCGATCCGGCCCGGACTGAACGTGAGCTGCGCGCCCGGCTGCGCCGGGTCGTCCTCGGTCGCGGTCAGCGCGGTGCCACCCGGGCGATCGACGAAGGTCACACGATCCGGCCGGAACAGGAAGCCGACTCGGATATTCGCGTTCGGCGCTCCCCCGTCCTGGTTGTGGACCGGGTCGATCTGGCGGTACTCGTAGGTCGGCCCACCAACGTCCGCGATGGCGTCCACGAGCGCGGCGAAGGTCGGATCGCCGGCCGGGCCGGCGGGACCCTCGCCGTCGAGGTCCTGGACCTCCTCGACACCGATGATGTCCGGCGCCCTGAGGTTGTCCTTGATCTGACGCGCGATCCTCTGGATGCGCGCGGCGTCGTTCACCGGGTCGAGGTTCTCGACGTTGTAGGAGGCGACGGAGAGGTCGTGCTTGCCGGCGGGCTGAGCTGACTGCGGCGTGAGGCCGCCGTCCTCGAGCTCCGGGAAGCCTCGTGCCAGGAACTTGTAGTTGCCGAACGAGTAGTCCACCACGGCCTCGATCGGATCTTCGAAGTGGTCGCCCACCTGCGCCTCGGGCGCCGCCTCCTCGCCGCTGTCGCGGGCCACCGGGTCGTTCAGGATGATCCGCTCCGGGTTGAAGTCGCCGAAGCGGTAATCGTGCGGCAACTCATCGTCGAAGGAGCGCACCAGGATGCCGCCGCGAGCCGTGCGCAGGCCAGCGTGCTCCCCGTTGTCGGCGAGCACGGCCAGCTCCGAGTTCTCGTTCGCCGCGCCGGGGCTGAACGTGTTCGTCGGCGCGACCACCACGGCGCGGTTGACCTGCGTGAGCATGCCCTCCAGCGACTCGTAGAAGTCGATGCCGTCCTCGCTCGGATCGAAGGTCGGGTCCTGATTCGCCGTGTCGAGCGGCGCACTCGACTTGCTCTCGACGTTGCCGGTCACGAGCGGCGGGTCATCGGACTGCGGATCCGTCGTGTCGTTGTCGATCACCGTCGTCGGCGGCACGCGGCCGTCCTGGCCGACCACGGTGGGCGCGATCGCGCCGGTCCCGGCGGGCGCGACGGTCGCTCGGTCGATCTCGGTGATGGAGAGGTTCGCGAAGGCGGAGGCCCCGAAGTTGCCGGCGGGGAAGTCCGGCGGGGTGCACGAGGGAGTGCAGCCCGCGCGGAACTCGGTAACGCGGCCGTTCACGAGGATGGCCGCGCCCACGGCCGCGGCCGTCGGCGGGGGGCTTCCCGTGAAGACGAAGACGCCCTCTGAGGTCCTGTCATCCGCATCGGGCTGGGGGTCCTGGAAGTAGAACCCGTTGAAGCGCCGCGCGGTGACCACGCCCGGGACCGCCAGCGCGAACGAGCCGCGGTACGGCGACAGGTGCTGCCGACCCTGGATGTCATGGATGCGCAGACCGGAGATCGGCGGAAGGGGGGTGGTGTTGCCGCCGCTGTTCTGAGGATTGCCGGGCTTTGGCCCCTCGAAGTCCGCCTGGTTGTTGTTCGTGTCGGTGGTCCCGCCGAGGCGCTCGAAGGAGTTGTCGCCATTCGCGGTCGGCGTGACGATCCCGGTCCCCTCGCGGCAGGGGCTGTTCGGGGAGCCGACTCCGTCGCGAACGGTGCCGGTCGTGTCCACCACGCGGATGCCCGGAAAGTTGCCGGCCTCGAAGTCCGAGATGCCGGTGCCGTACGTCGCGTCCGCCTCGACCGCGCCGGAGTAGGCAACGCTGTTGGCGAACAGGTACGAGCCGCCCGCCGGCAGGAACACGTCGCTGCCCACTGTCGCGCGGTTGGTCGCGTTGCCCGGCGTGCCCGAGGCGCAGCCCTGAAGCCGCCAGCCCGAGATCTCCACGGGCGACGCCGAGCGGTTGCGCAGCTCAACGAACTCGTCGTTGCCACCGGCAGGCCCGCGTGTGCGGAACTCGGAGATGACCACCTCGTTCGGATCCGCCGACTGGGCGACCGCCGGAACGGCGTAGACCAGCACAGCCAGAACGGTGAGCATTACGACGCGCGAAAGTCTGAGCATGCCGGCGAGGCTATCCGCGCGTCGGCGCAGCGTCTGTGAAGTTTTCGCTATCGCGCGCCGACGACCACCGGAAGGCCCTGGCGCGGCGAGAGCGTCGGCATCTGGCGGATCGACAGCTCGCGGTCCGGCTCGGCGATCTCGACCGAAAACCGCTCGGCGGATCGCCGCGGCGATCGTCCTCACCTCGAGCAGGCCGAAGCGCATTCCGATACAGGTGCGCGAGCCGCCTCCGAACGGGATGTACGCGCCCTTCGGCAGCGCGGCGCGCGCCTCCTCGGTGAAGCGCTCGGGACGGAACTGGAACGGCTCGGGGAACACCTCCGCCAGGTGGTGGCTCGCCCACGAGCAGTAGTTCACGAGCACGCCGCCCGGCACGCGTACCCCGCTGCAGCTCGAACGGATCGATCGAACGCCGCGGGCCGATCCAGGCCGGCGGGTACATGCGAAGCGTCTCGTCGATCGCCAGGTCGAGGTCGTGCTCCCCCGGGTTGCGGGCCAGCTCGTAGAACAGGAACGTGACGGTCGAGGTGGTGGTGTCGTGCCCGGCGAAGAGGAGCGTCATCACCTGGTCACGCAGCTCCTCTTTCGAGAGCCGGGAGCCGTCCTCGTCGGTGGCGTCCATCAGCATGCTGAGCAGGTCCGACCCGCGCTCTCCCGATGCGAGGCGCCGGTCGATCTCGGCGAAGATGACCGCGTCGAGCCAGGCGCGCGCCCGCACCATGGCGCGATACGGGCTCCGGGGCCCGCGCAGCATCTGCGCCGCGTATGAACGCCCCCAGTACCCGAGCGCCCGCTCGAACTGCTCGGCCATCTCCGGCCCGCGAGCCGGGTCGAAGCCGAACAGCGCGCGCATCGCGATCCGCAGCGCCAGCCTGCGGGTCCAGGCGTACAGGTCAAGCCGCTGGCCGGCGCGCCAGGGCTCGAGCGCGTCCTCGACCTCCTCCGCCATCGTCCCGGTGGCCGCGGCGATCTGCTCGCGGTGGAACGCGGGCAGCATGATCCGGCGCGCACGCCGGTGGTAATCCCCGTCTGTCGTGAGCAGCCCATCCCCGAGCAGCGGGATCAGGTCACCCATGCCGCCGTCGCGCCAGCGGAAGTTCGACGCCGCCGAGACGGTCATGTAGTGGTTCGCCTCCGGCCCGAGCGCGAACACCACCGGCGCGTACATCAGGCGCATCGAGAAGACCGGCCCGTGGCGCTCGTGGAGCCGCAGCAGGAGCGGCAGAGGGTCGTGCTCGAACTCGCGCGTGCGCCGCACGCTGAAGCTGAGCTCGCCCGGCGGGAACTGGCCGCGCGCGGCCTTCTGCCAGCGCATGTCGGAGCGCACGCGCTCGAGAACGCCGCCGGGAACTGGTGGGGGCGGGGCCACGCCCATCACGGAGCATCCTATGGATAGCCTGCCGCCATGCGAACACGGAGGTTCCGCAGGGAGGAAAAGCACGTGGCGCGCTACGCGTGGCCCGCGGGCGTGGCGGCGGCGGGGGCCGCCTGGTACGCCGCCGACAGCCTGCGCCACCGGCGCGAGGGTGGCCATGGCTACCGCCTGCGAGGCGAGGTCGATGCGCGCGAGGCGAGCTTTCTGCGCGCCGCCGAGGCGCTCACCGGCGCGCCGGTCTCGTATGGGAATGACGCCGACATCCTCATCAACGGCGACGAGATCTTCCCGGCCTACCTGGGTGCGATCCGTGATGCCGAGGAGACCGTGAACCTCACCACCTACGCCTACTGGCGCGGCGACATCGCCACCGAGGTGGGCGACACGCTGTGCGAGAAGGCGCGCGCGGGCGTGGAGTGCAACGTGATCCTTGACGCTGTCGGCGCCGCGCAGATGGACCGCAAGCTCGTCCGCAAGATGCGCGACGCGGGCGTGAACGTGTGCTTCTTCCGGCCTCCGAAGCCGTACGCGGTCCGCCGGCTCCAGTACCGCAACCACCGCAAGCTCTTGATCGTGGACGGCACCACCGGGTTCACCGGCGGGGTCGGCATCGCCGAGGAGTGGACCGGCAACGCCGAGGACCCCGACCACTGGCGCGACACCCACGTGCGCGTGAGCGGGCCCGTGGTCCGCGGCCTCCAGGGAGCCTTCGCCGAGAACTGGCTCGAAGGCACCGGGGACGTGCTGGCGGGCGACCGCTACCTGCCCTACATCGAGGAACTGGAGGACGGCGGCCCGATGCAGGTGATGAGGTCGAGCGCCACGGTCGGCGACTCGAACGCCGAGGCGCTCATCTACCTCGCCGTGGCGGCCGCCAAGCGCTCGATCGAGCTCACCTCCGCGTACTTCGTACCGCGCCCCGCCTTCACCGAGGCGCTCGTGGAGACCGCCGAGCGCGGGGTCCGCATGCGCATCCTCGTGCCGGGGTCGCACATCGACAAGCAGTTCGTCCGCACGGCGGGGCGCGCGGCTTACGACGAGCTGATCGAGGCCGGCATCGAGATCTACGAGTACTGCCCGACCATGCTGCACGCCAAGACGCTCACCGTCGACGAGATCTGGTCGTCGGTGGGCTCGGTGAACTTCGACAACCGCTCCTTCCAGCTGCACGACGAGGTCACCCTGTGCGTGCAGAGCGAGCGCTTCGCGAGCCAGTTGCACGAGGTGTTCGAGCGCGATCTCGAGGACTCGGAGCGGATCGAGCCCGACAAGTGGCGGGAGCGCCCGATCACGCAGCGGGCACGCGAGAACGTGACCAAGTACGCACGGCGCGAGCTCTAGGCGCTGGCCCGGAGCAGTACGCGGGCAACCTGTTCAGGGTCGTCCCACGTCGGGATGTGCCCGCAGTCGCGCAGTAGCTGCGTGCGCCAATTTCGAGGCACGCTGGAGGGCCGGCTCACCAGGCGGTCAAGCTCCCCCCACGCAAGCGTGACCGGCACCTCGATCTGCTCGGCGTCCGCGAAAACGTCGGCCCGCATCGCCGCGTTGGCGCTCTCGAACCCGGGCGAGCAGATGTAGGCGCGGACCAGGCGCTCCGCGGCCGCGGTCGGCACGCGCTCCGGGTGGCCAACCGTCCCGTGCAGGAGGAGTCGCCGCCCCCGGCGGGTCCGCAACACGGTGGGGAGCACGGGGAGTAGCGCCCGGCCCAGCCTGCGAACGTCCGGTCCACCTCGGGGACCCAGCGGCCGCCTCCAGAATCCTGCCGAGCAGAGCGATGCCACGGACAGCGCTCGCCCCTCCCTCGCCAGCTCGAGAGCCACCCAGCCGCCGAGCGAGTTGCCGGCCACGTGCGCGCGCTCGAGCCCCAGCTCGTCAAGGAAGCGGGCCACCGCTCCGGCGAGCTTCTGCGGGCTCGCCTTCGCGCCGTTGGCCAGCGGCGGGGAGGCGCCGAACCCGGGCAGGTCGATCGCGATCACCTCGCGTTCCGCGGCAAGCCGCTCGATCACAGGCTCCCAGACCACCAGTTCCGCGCCCAGCGGGTGGAGGAGAATGATCGGCTCACCCGTCCCGGTGCGTATGTGATGTAGGAGGCCGTCAGACGTCATGGAACTCACTGGACTCACAGCATTCGTCACCGGCTCGAACCGCGGCATCGGCCGGGCCATCTCCGAGGAGCTCGCGAGCCGACCACTCGAGCTGCTCCTGTGCGGCGCGCGCTCGGAGGGGAGCGAGCCGCCCACGGCCCCGCCCGGTGGCGCACGGGAGGTCCGGACCGTGGCGGCCGACCTCTCGACGCCCGAGTCGATCCAGAGCGCCGCCGCCGCGCTGCCGCCGGTGGACGTGCTCGTGAACAACGCAGGCCTCATGACCGGTGGTCTGCTCGAGGAACAGGACATCGACGACATCTACGCGATGTTCCAGGTGAACCTTGCAGCCGTGGTCCATCTCACCAAGCTCGTGCTGCCGGGAATGCTCGAGCGTGGGCGCGGCACGATCGTGAACAACGCCAGCATCAGCGGCTACGCGTGGTTCCCCGGGGCGACCACCTACGCAGCTGCCAAGACCGGCGTCGTGGCCTTCAGTGAGTCGTTGCGACGCGAGCTGCACGGCACGGGCGTGAACGTCCTGCATCTCGTCACTCCGGGGGTCGACACGGACATGCTCGACGCCACGAGAGAGGTCTACGGGCGTCACATGGACGCTGACGCGTGGAGTAACGAGAGTCCGTCTGAGTGGGCGGCGAAGGTGGTCCGCGCGATCGAGCGCGACGATCACGTGCTGGGCCCGGGCGGTCGGCTCGCGCTCGCGAAGCTGGCCTCGCGCGGACCGGCCGCGCTGTTGGACGCCATCTCGAGCCGCATGTTCACGCGCGAGCCGCGGTAGCCCGGCTTCGCGAGCAGCGCCTGCACGGTTTGGATGCGTCGTTCCCTGAAACCGCCCTCAGACCACGAGAAGTAGAACTCCCAGAGGCGGCACAGTTGCCGGTCGCCTCGAAGCCGCTCCGCCTCCCGCGCGGCTCGCAACCAGTTCTCGCGCCACCGCTTCAGGGTGGGCGGATAGCCGCCCGTGATGTCGTCGACCTCGAGGATCCGCATGTCGGTCGCGCGACCGGTGCAGCGCCGGATCACGTCGAGCGAGGGAAGGCAGCCGCCGGGGAAGATCATGGCGTTGGCGAAGCTTCGCGAACCCTTCTCCACCTCGTATGCCCGGCCATCGATGGTGATCGCCTGGAGGAGCATCAGGCCTTGAGGATCAAGCAGCTCGGAGCAGCGCGAGAAGAACCGCTCGAAGTACTGCCAGCCCACGGCCTCGACCATCTCGATTGAGACGAGCTTCGAGTAGCGGCCGCGCAACTCGCGGTAGTCCTGCATCAACACCTCGATGCGGTCCTCGAGCCCCGCGTCACGCACCCGCTCGGTCGCGGCGGCGTGCTGCTCGCGCGAAAGCGTCGTGGTAGTGACGCGGCAGCCGTAGTTCGCGGCCGCATGGAGCGCCAACGAGCCCCAGCCGCTTCCGATCTCCAGCAGGTGGTCGTCCGGCGTCAGCTCGAGCTTGCTGCAGGCGAGGTCGAGCTTCGCCTCCTGAGCCTCGCGGAGGGTTGCCCCCGGCGACTGCCACACGCCGCACGAGTAGGTCATCGTCTCGTCGAGGAAGAGCTCGAAGAGGTCGTTTCCGAGGTCGTAGTGAGCGGCGATGTGCTGGCGCGCCCTTCGTCGTGTGTTGCGGGGTACTCGTGTGAGCGCGTTGCGGAGCGGCGCCAAAGGCGCTCGGAATCGGTCGAGCCTCGGCATCTCGCGGGCCCCGATGCGCACCAGCGTCACGAGGTCGTCGCAGTCCCAGACGCCCTCTGCGTAGGAGCGGGCGAGGCCGAGGCTGCCTTGGCTGAGCGCTTGCCAGAACGAGGGGTCGTGCACCTCGATCGATGCTCGACGGAGCGAGTCGGACGGCCCGAAGCTGCGCCGCGCGCCGGCCTCGACGATCTCGATGTGCCCGTGGCGGAGGCGCCCAAGCAGGGTGGACAGCAGGGTCCGACGGATCATCGGGCGGGGTGAGGGTGGTAGGGGGCGCCCTTCAGGCGGAGTCGCGCCCCCTGGACGTAGATGCCGGCCAGCATCCGTGCGGTCAGGAATGGATATCGGAGCAGCGGCAGCGCCGAGAGCTCACGACGCTCGAGCGCAAGCGTCGCGTCGAAGTCAACGGCTCCGTCGCGGCGACTCTCGATGTGTGCGTGCAGGAGTGTGCCGGGCTCCGTGAGGCGGATTCTGTACTCCGAGTCCATGCCCAGAAACGGGGAGACGTGGAAGCGCTTTGGGACCGTCGTGTCCAGAGAGTTGAGCGTGTACGTGTGCCGCTCACCCCATGGGGTGTTGGTCACCTCGGCGAGCACCTTCTCCACGTGCTCCCCAGTGGGGTCAAAGCAGTAGTAGAGGCTGATCGGGTTGAACTGGTGTCCGAAGGTGCGAACGTGCGTGAGGAGCCGGACGGGACCGTCGTGCTCGACGTCCAGGTAGTCCTTCCGCCGAAACCACGCCGGGGCCGGGCGACGCGCTGACCACAGGGGCAGACGATCCAGGACCTCCGGCAGTTCGTCCAGGTCGAGGTAACTCATGTAGAGCCGGTAGCGGAACTCGTGCTCGACGGGCTCGTGGCGGCGATGACGGACCCAGCCTTCGTAGAGCGCGCTCGCCGTCACGGAAGGGACCTGCCGAATCGAGCACAGACACGCAAAGCCGAGACCACCCCGTCCTCGTGGAAGCCGTAGCCCCAGTAGGCGCCGCAGTAATGCGTGCGCCCGATGCCGCTGATCTCGCTCCAGCGCCTCTGTGCGGCCAGGCCGGCCGGCGTGTACAGAGGATGGTCGTAGCGCAGGACGCGGATCACGGAGTCTGGGTCGATGGCCTCGGTCCGGTTGAGCGTCACGCAGAAGTCCGGGTCGGAGCGGAGCGACTGAAGGCGGTTCATGTGGTAGGTGACCGTGCTCCGGTCGACCGGCTCGTCCTGAAGGTGGAAGTTCCAGCTGGCCCACGCCCGCCTGCGGTTCGGCAGGAGCGAGCGATCCGTGTGAAGCACCACCTCGTTTGCCTGGTAGGGGATCGCTCCCAGCACGTCCGCCTCGGCCTGGGTCGGCTCCGCGAGCATCGCGAGCGCCTGGTCCGAGTGGGAGGCGATGATCACCTCGTCGAAGCGCTGAGGCTCCCCGCCGGCGGGAGTGAGCTCGACCCAATCCGGGTGGCGCACGAGGCGGCGCACCGGCGTCGAGAGGTGCAACCGGTCCGCGAACGGGCGGGTGATCGCCTCGACGTAGCGTGCCGAGCCACCAGCGATCGTCAACCAGTTGGGACGCCCGCTCAGCCCGAACATGCCGTGATTGGCGAAGAACTCGGCGAGCATGCTCGCCGGGAACTCAGACATCCGGCTGGGATCCGCGGACCAGACCGCCGAGGCCTGAGGAACGATGAGCCGCGCGACGAACTCGTCGGAGTACCCACCGTCGTCCAGGAACTGCGCAAGCGACGGGCCGGTCCCGTTCAGGCCGATCAGCCCTGGAGCCTCGCGGTTGAAGCGCAGCAGGTCACGCACCATGCGGTGGAAGGAGGGGCGTGCCAGGTTGGAGCGGCGTGCGAATAGGCCGTTGAGTGACCCGCCGTTGTACTCGAAGTCGGCACCGTCGCTGACCGAGAAGCTCATATCGGAGGGCTGCGTCGCGACGCCGAGCCCCGCCAGCACCCGCTCGAAGTTCGGGTAGGTCCGGTCGTTCAGAACGATGAAGCCGGTGTCGACCTGATGCGTCTCGTCAGCCGTGTCCACGCGGACCGTGTTGGTGTGCCCGCCGGCATAGTCATTCGCCTCGAAGACGGTGACCTCGTGGTGCTCATGAAGGAGGTGGGCGCAGACCAGGCCGGACACGCCGGCCCCCACGATTGCGATCCTCACCTGTCCGCAACGGCCGCAAGTGCCGCCCCCGCGATGGCCGATCCGCCCGCCAGCAGGAGCGTGCCCGTTCTGGCGCGCTTTGGGAGAGCGTCTCCCGCGATCAGGGTCGCGGTGAGGTCGGCCAGATCGCCGCCCACCGTCGCAATCAGCCACGGCCTCGCGCTGCCGCCCCGCGCCGCTGCCCAGGCTGCGCCGCCGGCAAGCGCAATGTCGCGCGCGCCGAGGCCCCGCAGGGCCACGTGCACAGGCGGCTGCTCACCCGTTCGGCCGAGCCAGCTCGAGCCAAGCCGGGCCGGGAGCGCCATCAGCCCCAGTCCGAATGCGACTCGTCCCGCGGAGAAGGCGATTGTCAACTGCTGCTTTCGCGCCATCACCATCCCTCTACGCAACGGGCGCCGATTCCGATCAGTTTGGGTAGAGTCGCCGCGACCGAGATCGCGGTGACTAGGAGGACCCGTTGGACGCAAGCCAGCTCAAGTCGCTACCCCTGTTCGCGGACGTGCCCGACGACGAGCTCGTGCAGGTCGCCGGCTTCGCGCAGGAGGTAAATGTCGACCAGGGCCGCGAGCTGGTCCGGGAGGGCGACTTCTCCTACGAGTTCATGGCGATCGAGGAGGGAGAGGCGGAGGTCACGCGCGGAGGCGAGCACGTGGCCGACCTCGGCCCAGGGGACTTCTTCGGCGAGATGGGATTGCTCGAGAAGACGCTCCGCAACGCGACCGTAACCGCGAAAACGCCGATGAAGCTCGTGACCCTCACCGGCTGGGACATGAAACGGATGGAGCGCCACATTCCCGAGGCGATCGAGCGCGTGCGCAGCGCGCTCGAAGAGCGCCGCCCGAGCTGAGCGAGCATGGCGGCGCGGATAGTCCTGTTCGGCGCCACCGGATACACCGGCCGGCTTGCGGCCGAGGCCATGGTCGAGCGCGGCTTGAGGCCGGTGCTGGCGGCCCGCAGCCAGGACAAGCTCGACGCCCTCGCCGCGGAGCTCGGCGGCGAACTGGAGACCGCGACGGCCGACGTGGCCGATCCACCGAGCGTGCTCGCGCTCGTGGAGAGCGGGGACGTGCTCGTGACCACCGTCGGGCCGTTCGCGCGCTGGGGTGCCCCGGCCGCCGCGGCGGCCACCACGGCCGGTGCCCACTACATCGACTCGACCGGCGAGCCGCCCTTCATCCGCGAGGTCTTCGAGCGCTACGGGGCCGCTGCCGATCAGGCCGGGATAGGGATGCTCACCGCGTTCGGCTACGACTGGGTCCCGGGCAACCTGGCCGGCGGCCTCGCGCTCGAGCGCGCCGGCGAGCTGGCCACCCGCGTGGATGTCGGCTACTTCATCACCGGCAGCGGCGGCTCGATGAGCGGTGGCACCAAGGCGTCGCTCATGGGCGCGATCTCGGAGCCGGCGTTCGGACTGCGTGACGGCCGCGTTCAGACGGAGCGCGGCGCCAAGCGGGTGCGCAGCTTCACGGTCGGCTCGAAGCAGCTGCCCAGCGTCTCGGTGGGGAGCTCGGAGCACTTCGCGCTGCCGCGCCTGGCGCCGCGCCTGCGTGAGGTGAACGCCTACCTCGGGTGGTTCGGGCCGGCCTCGCGCGCGATGCAGGTGATGTCAGCGGGCACGTCGGTGGCGATGAAGGTCCCGGGCGTGGACAGGCTCTGGAGCGCGGCCGGCGACCGCTTCGTGCAGGGCTCGACCGGCGGCCCGGACGCGGACGCCCGCTCGCAGAGCGGCTCACACGTGGTGGCGATCGCGTACGACGCGGCCGGACGCCCGTTGAGCGAGGTGCACGTGAAGGGCGTGGACGGCTACACGTTCACCGGCCGCATGCTGGCCTGGGGCGCGGACCGCGCCGCGGCCGGCGCCCTGAAGGGCACCGGCGCCCTGGGCCCCGTGGACGCCTTCGGCCTCGACGAGCTGGTCAAGGGCTGTGCGGAGGCCGGTATCTCAGAGCAGGGCGCGGGCGGCGTGACCGCCGCAGGCGGCGCTCGCGCGGCGGCCCCAACCGCCTGAACGACGGGCATTGAGGGGGTGGTCCCGCCGGGTGGGTCATCCTGGTGGCGCTATCCGCAACCGAGATGACACACCTGACCCGAAAGCGGCGGGAAGGCGGCGCCTCGCGGCTCTCGGCGCGGCGGGGTTGGTTGCCCTCATTGCTGGTGTAAGCGTTGGTGCCGGGGCCGGGGATTCGGGGGAGCGCCACACGGCCGAGCCAGCCCGCGAGCGCGCGGCCCAAGCCGCGCTCCGCCAGGTGGACCGCCTGTCCCTGCGTCAGCAGGTCGGGCAGGTGACCGTGTCGAGCTTCCCTGGCACCGCGGCGCCCGACTACATCCGGCGGCGGCTCCGCGCGCGCGAGACCGCGGGCGTGATCCTGTTCGGGGCGAATGGGGGCGACCGCGCCGTGTGGCGGCGCCTCACGCGCTCGCTACAGGGTGCCGGCGGCGGGCGCGCACTCGTAATGGTCGACCAGGAGGGCGGCGACATTCGGACGGTCGCCTACGCGGGGCCGGCCGCGAGCCAGCCGTTCCAGGGCTCGCCTCGCAGCGTCCGGCGCGCGGCCGCCCGCGCGGGCCGGCAGCTGCGGGCCGCCGGGATCCAGGTGAACCTCGCGCCAGTGGCCGACGTGCCGCGTCCCGGCTCGGTGATGGCCACCCGGTCGTTCGCCGGTGACGAGCGCGGAATCGCGGCGCGCACGCGGGCGTCGATTCGCGGGCTGCGCGACGCGCGCGTCGCCGCCACGGCCAAGCACTTCCCCGGGCTCGGCGGAGCCACCGTGAACACCGACGACGCTCCGGCAACGGTGCGGGTGCCGATCGACCGCGACCTCGTCCCCTTCCGCGCCGCGGTGAGCGAGGGCGTGCCGCTCGTGATGCTCTCGCATGCGACCTATCCGACGCTGGATGCGCGCCGGATCGCCTCCCAATCGCGGTCGATCGTCACGGGTCTCCTGCGCCAGAAGCTCGGCTTCGAAGGCGTGATCGTGACCGACAGCCTCGAGGCCGAGGCGGTGCTGGCGCGCTCCGGCGTGGCGGCCGCGGCGGAGCGCTCGATCAGGGCCGGAGCGGACCTGATCCTGATGACCGGATCGGCGAGCTGGAACGACGTGTTCCCGCACCTCCTTGCCGAGGCCCGCCGCGACGAGCGGTTCCGGGAGCGAATCCGCGCGAGCGCCGCCAGGGTGCTGGCTCTGAAGGGGGAGCTACTCCGCTGAAGAGTCGGCGGGCTCGAGCGCCAGTTCCATCAGCTCGTGATGCACCGCGTGCGTGCCGCCGGAGCGGCGGGTCCAGTTGCCGTCGGGGCCGAGCTCCCAGCCGAAGGTGTCGTCGGCCAGGCAGCGCTCGATCGTGTCCTCGAGCTGCCTGCGCAGCGACTCGGACTCGACAGGGGCGAGCAGCTCCACGCGCGTGTCGAGGTTCCGCGGCATGAGGTCCGGCGACCCGAGCCAGTAGTGGCGCTCGTCGCCGCGGTGGAATCCGTAGATGCGCGAGTGCTCGAGGAAGCGTCCGACCACGGACACCACGGTGATGCTCTCGGACACGCCCTCGACGCCCGGGCGCAGGCAGCAGATCCCGCGCACGTTCAGGTCCACGGTCACGCCCGCCTGGGAGGCTTCGTAGAGCGCGCGAATGCAGCGTGCGTCCACGAGCGCGTTCATCTTCAGCACGATGCGCGCGTCAACGCCGCGCTCCTTGGCCTCGATGGTCTTGTGGACCTCGTCCAGGAACCAGTCGCGCATGTGATCGGGCGCGGTGACCGCCTTGCGGTACTCGGGCTCACGTGCGGCACCGGTGAGCGAGTTGAACAGCTCGGCCACGTCGGCGCCGAGCTCACGGTCGCACGTGAAGAGTCCGTAGTCCTCGTACAGCCGCGCCGTCTTGGCGTGGTAGTTGCCGGTCCCGATGTGCACGTAGTGGCGCGCGCGCGTACCCTCGCGGCGGACCACCAGCAGCGCCTTCGCGTGGGTCTTCAGGCCGGGGAGTCCGTGGACCACGTGCGCACCCGCCTCCTCGAGGGAGCGCGCCCAGCCGATGTTCCGGCGTTCGTCGAACCTGGCCTTCAGCTCCACCAGGCAGACAGCCTGTTTGCCGCGCTCGACCGCCTCCATCAGCGCCGGCACCAGGGCGGAGTCGTCGGACGTGCGGTACACCGTCATCTTGATGGCGAGCACGTCCGGGTCCGTCACTGCCTGGCGCACGAAGCGCTCCACCGTCCCGACGAACGAGTGGTATGGGTGATGGACGAGCAGGTCGCCGGCGCGCATCGCCGCGAACACGTCCGCCGTGTCCTCGTCGGTGTCGGCGAAGGGCGGCGGCACCACCGGCGTCCAGGGCTCCAAACGCAGCTCGCGGTGACCGTCGATGTCATGGAGCGCCATGAGGTCTTCCATGGCGAGGAGCCCCTTCACGTCCACGACCTGCGACTCCTCGATCGCGAGCTGCTCGATCAGGTACTGGCGCATGTCCGGGTCCATGGTCGACGCCACCTCGAGGCGCACAACCTCCCCGAAGCGCCGGCGGCGGAGCTCGTCCTCCACGGCCCGCAGCAGGTCGTCCGCCTCGTCGGAGACCGTGAAGTCGGCGTCGCGCGTGACCCGGAAGAAGTCGTGGCGCAGGATCTCCATTCCCGGGAACAGCTCCTCGAGGTGGCGCGCGATCACCGATTCGAGCGGTACGAACACGTCGTCCGTGAGCGGCACGAAGCGGGGGACCACCTCCTTCGGCACCTTCACGCGCGCGAAGGTCTCAAGGCCGGACACCGGGTCGCGGAGGGAAACGCCAATGGACAGCGACAGGTTCGAGATGTAGGGGAACGGCCTCCCGGGCCCCACCGCCAGCGGAGTCAGCACCGGGAAGATCTGCTCCGAGAACAGCCTGTCGATCGTCTCCAGCTCCTCGCTCGAGCACTCCGGCACCTCGGCCACCCGCACGCCGTGCTCGGCGAGCGCGGGACGCACGTCCTCCTCCCAGGCACGCGAGTGCCGACGAGCCAGCTCCGCGTTGCGCTGGTTCACGCGCTCCAGCGCCTCGCGCGCCGAGAGCCCGTCGGGGCCGCGCGCGTCGATGCCAGCGTCCACCTGGTCGTGGAGGCCGGCCACGCGCACCATGAAGAACTCGTCCAGGTTGTTCGCGTAGATCGCGAGGAATTTCACGCGTTCGAGCAACGGCATGCGCTCGTCCTCGACCAGCTCAAGCACGCGCTCGTTGAACTGGAGCCAGGAGACCTCGCGGTTCACGAACAGCTCCGGGGAGTCGAGCGCCGGGACCTGAGCTGTTGCGGTTACCGCCTCCATCACGTGCCTATATGGTGACGCACCGTGCTCTGGCTGTTGCGCCATGGAGATGCCGCCGACGGATCGCCTGACGCCGAGCGACCGCTCACCGACAAGGGCGAGCGCCAATCGCGTGCCGCAGGACGCGCCCTCAAGAGGCTGGGCGTGCGCCCGAGTGCGTGCCTCACCAGCCCGAAGGTGCGCGCGGCGGAAACCGCGCGGCTCGCGTGCGAGGAGCTGGGAGTCGAGCCGAACCACGAGCCCAAGCTCGCGGGTGGTCCGTTCGACCCGGAGGCGCTCGCGGCCGGCCTGGGGGACGACGTGTTGCTGGTGGGGCACGACCCGGACTTCTCGATCGGCGGTGCACAGCCTCACGGGGGCGCAGGTGCGCATGAAGAAGGGCGGGCTCGCCGGGATCGAGAAGGGTGAGCTCAAGGTGCTTCTCCGGCCGGACGAGACGCAGCGCGATCGCGGAGAGCTAGGCAAGGCGGCGGCCCTCCACCAGCTCGAGCAGGAGCCCCTCGCGAAGGCCGCCGCGGGCGATCCGCAGCGGCAGGCCGAGCAGGTCGGAGATCGCCTCCAGGATCAGGATGCCGGCCGGGAGCAGCCGCACGCGCTCGGTGTCGAGCTCGAAGCGATCGGCCACCTCCGCTATCGGCGTGCTGGAGAGCACGCGGATGCCGCGCTCGAGAGTCTCGTGCTCCAGCTCCGCTCCCACGAGCCGGCGCAGCGAGGTGGCGGTCCCGCCCACCGCCACGGCGCTGGTGGCGGGCGGCGGCTCGAGCCCCTCGAACGTCCCCTCCACATGGCGGCGGAGCTTCTCGAGCTCATCCACCGAGGGCGGATCCGAGCGCAGGTACGCGTCGGCCAGAAAGCCGGAGCCGATCCGGAACGACTCCGACCAGGTCATCTCGCCGTCGGCTCGCCGATGGCGATCTCGCTGGAGCCGCCACCCACGTCGATCACAGCGACCGTGCCGTCGGGCGCGTCGAGGAGCGTGCGCGTCGCGCCCACGAAGGACAGCCGCGCCTCCTCCTCGCCTGACAGGACGCTCAGCTCCACGCCGCCGGCCTCCTCGACGGCGTCCACCAGCTCGTCGCGGTTGCTGGCGGTCCGGATCGCCGCGGTGGCCACGGCCACGATCTGCTCGGCGCCCACCTCGCGCGCCACGGCGGTCTGGGTCCGCACGACCTCCGCGGTCTCGGCGATCTTCTCCGGCGGGATCAGGCCGCCGTCCTGAAGGCTCTTGCCGATGCGCGTGAATGCGCGCTGCGCGACCAGCTCGCGCAGCCGACCCTCGCCCGCATCAGCCACCAGCAGTCGCGTCGTGTTGCTGCCGATGTCGATGCACGCGCAGATCAAGCAGTGGGGGGCGCCCCGACTGGATGCGAGGCGTCCTCGAACTCCCTGAACAGGCCCGTGACGACGAAGGCGGTCTGCTCGCCGATGTCCACCGCGTTGTCTCCGATTCGCTCGATGCAGCGGCCCACCAGCATCATGTGCATCGCCCACTCGCGCTGTCGGCGTCGTCGCCGAGCCCGAGCGCGTGGTGGAAGACCTCGCGGTTGAGGCGGTCGATCTCGTCGTCCTGGCGAACCAGGTCCTCTGCCATCTCGACATCGCGGCGCTCAAAGGCCTGACCGCACTGGACGACCTGCCGCCGGGCCTGGTCGCCCATGCGCTGGATGAGCTCGAGCATTCGCGGATCGGCAGGCGGCTGGTGTCCGTCCAGAGGCACGAGCTTCGCCATGTTGACGCACTGGTCGCCCATCCGCTCGACGTGCTTGATCACGTGCAGGAGTGCCGCGACCACGCGCAGGTCACCGGCTACCGGCGCCTGGAGGGCGAGCAGAGACAGGATTCCCTGGTGCACCTCGAGGTAGCGGCCGTCGATGCGGTCGTCGTCGGCGATGACCATGCTCGCGAGCTCGATGTCCTGGTTCTGGATGGTTTCGAGCGCTCGATCGAGCGCGGATGCCACGAGCTCCAGGCCTCCGAGCGCGGACCGCTCCAGTCCCGCGAGCTCTTCCTGGAAGTGGGTTCTGGCGGTCTCCGACAACCTGGCCTACCCGACCTTCCCGGTCACATAGGCCTCGGTCCGGGGATCAGCGGGGTTGGTGAACATCTTCTCGGTGTCGTCGAACTCGACGACCCGGCCGGTGCGGTTCTTCTCGTCCTCGTCCAGTTCGACGGTGAAGAAGGCCGTCTTGTCCGAGACGCGCGCGGCCTGCTGCATGTTGTGCGTCACGATCACGATCGAGTACTCCTGCTTGATGTCGATCATCAGGTCCTCGATCTTCCCAGTGGAGATCGGGTCGAGCGCGGAGCAGGGCTCGTCCATCAGGATCACATCTGGTTCGACCGCAAGGCAGCGTGCAATGCAGAGGCGCTGCTGCTGCCCGCCCGACATGCCGAACGCGTTCGTCTTGAGGCGGTCCTTGACCTCGTCCCAGACCGCGCCACGGCGCAGCGCCCGCTCGACGATCTCGTCCATGTCGCCCTTCATGCCGAGCACGCGCGGACCGAAGGCGATGTTGTCGTAGATCGACTTCGGGAAGGGGTTCGGCTTCTGGAACACCATGCCGATGCGCTTGCGCACCTCCACCGCATCCACGTCGGGTGCGTAGAGGTCCTGGCCGTGGTAGATGATCCTGCCCTCGACCTTCGCGCTCGGAATCAGGTCGTTCATGCGGTTGAGGCAGCGGATCAGGGTGGACTTGCCGCAGCCCGAGGGACCGATCAGCGCCGTGATCTCCTTCTTGGCGATGTCGAAGGTCACGTTGCGTACCGCCGGCTTGTCGCCGTAGGAAACCGTGACGTCCTCCAGGTGGAAGATCGGCTCACGCGGCGCCTTCCGCTCCGGGGGCGCGCCATCACTGGCTGCCGCGTGCTGAGGAACGTCGACGCGAATCTCAGGCGACTCGGTCACTGACTTGGGCACTCTAGTTCACCTACCACTTCTGCTCGTAACGGTTCCGTAGCCAGATCGCGACGCTGTTCATGGCGAGCAGCAGGATCATGAGCAGCAGGATCCCGGCTGCCGCAAGTGGCCTGTAGTCGTTGATGTCGTTGGATGCGCGCGAGATCCAATCAAAGATCTGGATCGGCATTGCGGTGAACTGCGAGTCGAGGCCCTCGGGGTTGAAGGCGATCACCGCGACCGCCCCGACCACGATCAGGGGCGCTGTCTCACCGATCGCGCGCGAGAGCGCGAGGATCACGCCGGTTGCCATGCCCGGCACAGCGGCCGGCAGTACCTGGCGCCAGATCGTCTGCCACTGCGTTGCTCCGAGAGCCATGGAGCCTTCGCGAATCGATGACGGCACGGCGCGCAGCGCCTCGCGGCCGGCGATGATCACCATCGGCAGCACCAGCAGCCCGAGCGTCAGACCGCCAGCCAGCACGACGTTCCCGAGGTGGAGCGGCCCGCGGACCAGGAACGCGAGTCCGAGGATGCCGTACACGATCGACGGCACCGCCGCGAGATTCTGGATGTTCAGCTCAATGAGGCGGTTCCACCATTTGGTCGGGTCGGCGTACTCCTCCAAATAGATCGCCGTGGCCACGCCCACCGGCACGATGAAGAGGGCGCAGACGCCCATCAGCCAGATCGTGCCCCAGAGCCCGGCCTGGATTCCCGCCTTGTCGGCGCTGATCGACGTGAAGTTGTTGACGAAGTCCCAGGTGAGAGTGCCGGCGCCGTCCAGCGCGATGTCCACCAGCAGCACGACCAGCAGGCCGATCGCGATAGCAAGGCAGGCCAGGAGGGCCAGCCGGAAGACGAGGTCCTTGGCGCTCTGCGAACGCGAGGGCCGGCCGATCACGTTCCTGGTGCGCGCTCATTCGTACACCTGCCTGTACTTGCGCACGAAGCGGATCGAGATCAGGTTCATCACGAGCGTGATCACGAACAGCGTCATGCCGACGGCGAAGATCGTCTTGTAGGCGATGGACCCGGTTGCGGCATCACCCTTTGCGGTGGCCCCGATGAAGGCCGTGAGCGTCTCCATCGACTTGGTCACGTCGATGCCCCACTGCGGCTGCTGCCCGCCGGCGATGAGCACGACCATCGTCTCGCCGACGGCGCGCGACATGGCGAGCACGATCGACGCCACGATGCCGGACAGGGCTGCCGGGAAGACCACGCGGAGAGCCACCTGGAACTTCGACGCGCCGAGTCCGAACGCACCCTCCCGCAGAGCCTGCGGCACCGATCGCATGGAGTCCTCCGAGATGGAGGCCACGATCGGAATGATCAGGAAGCCGATGATGATCCCGGCGGCGAGCGCGTTGAAGATCGCCACGTCCATGTGGATGAAGTTGCGGAGGATCTCCGGGGTGAAGAACGTCAGCGCGAAGTAGCCGAACACAATCGTCGGGACGCCCGCCAGCAGCTCGAGGATCGGCTTGATCGTCTTGCGCACGCGCGGCCGCGCGTACTCACTGAGGTAGATCGCGGCCCCGAGCCCGAGCGGGATCGCGACCACGAGGGCGATCGCCGTGGTGGCGAAGGTTCCGGCGACCAACGGCAGAACGCCGAAGCTGGCATCCCCGAACAGCGGCGTCCATTTCGTCCCGAACAGGAACTCATCGACGCCCACGTCGCCGAAGAAGACGAGCGTCTCCTTCAAGAGCGCGTAGACGATCCCCACGGTCGTGAGCAGCGAGATCAGCGCGGCCACCACGAGGAGGCCCTTGATCAGGTCCTCCCCATAACGGCGGCGGGCCGCCCGGAGGCTGGGTGCCCCCGGGCGGCCGCTTGCCGGCGCAGCTGTGCTGGCTGCTTCCATCTAGCTCCCGAGCGCTGCCTTCGCCTCGTCGGTCTGCTCGGTGTTCATCGGGACGATCTGCGAGGCCTCCGCTATCGCCTGCTGGTTCTCCAGGATGTAGTCCATGAACGCCTTGACCTCGGGCCGCTTGAGCGCCTTGGTGCTGGGATACATGAACAGCGGTCGCGAAAGCGGCTTGTACTCACCGCTCTGGATCGTCTCGGTGGTGGGCTCGACGCAGCCGTCACCGCCGTCGACCTTCACCAGGTTGAGCTTGTCCGCGTTCTGCTCGTAGTAGGAGTGGCCGAAGTAGCCGAGGCCGCCGGGCTCGCCCGCGACTCCCTGAACCAGGATGTTGTCGTCCTCGGAGGGCTGGTAGTCCTCGCGCGAGACGCCCTCCTCACCGTTGATCACGTCGGTGAAGAAGTCGAACGTTCCGGAGTCGGTGCCCGGCCCGAACAGGCTGAGCTCTGCGTCGGGCAGCTTCGGGTCGATCTCGCTGAGGTTCTTGACCTTGGAGCCCTGGTTCCAGAGCTGCTTCAGCTGGTCGGTTGTGAGGCAGTCGACCTTCAGCTCGGGGTTCGTGACGACGGCGATGCCGTCGTTCGCCACCTGGACCTCCTTGTACGCGATCCCCGCCTTCTCGCAGACCGGGACCTCCTCGTCGTCCTTGATCG
Organism: uncultured Thermoleophilaceae bacterium; assembly: GCA_963774755.1. Classification (GTDB taxonomy): domain Bacteria; phylum Actinomycetota; class Thermoleophilia; order Solirubrobacterales; family Thermoleophilaceae; genus JACVRW01. The sequence goes on from CAVZGG010000026.1 coordinate 117,706, forward strand.
GCCGCGACGCGTCCGAGATGTCGGTCTCGCCGGCGCAGAACTTCTCGAAGCCGCCGCCGGTGCCGGAGGTGCCGACGGTGATCTTCACGTCCGGGTTCTCCGCCTGGAAGGCCTCCTGAGCAGCCTGCGCGAATGGCGCGACCGTGCTCGATCCGTCGATCTTGATGCTGCCGGACAGATCGCCGCCGCCACTCGAGCCCGAGCTGGCGCTGCTTTCGTTGTCGTCGTTACCGCAGGCGGCGGCGCCCATCGCGAGGGCCCCGCACGCGGCGATGGTGATAAGTGTCTTCATGTCCCGCACGCTCGCACCGGCAGGACCTCAGTCTGTTATCCAGCTGTCGCCGTCTTGTGAAAAGGGTGTGAAAGGCGGTAGCCGAAGCCAAAGTGCGTGTGGATGTAGGCACACCCGGGGCTGGCCTCGTCCAGCTTCCGGCGCAACCGCGCGATGTAGACATCCACGGAACGGTCCGACTTCCGGTACGGCTCCTCCCACACCACCTGGTAAAGCTCTTCCCGGCTGACGATTCGGTCGTGGCGCTCGGCCAATGCCGTGAGCAGGTCGAGCTCGCGGACGGTCAGGCTCAGCGGCGTGCCGCCGGCGTAGGCCACATATTCGCTGGGACGGATTTCGAGGTCTCCAACAACCATGGTGCGCGACTGTGCCACCTAAGTGCGGAAAGTCCGTTATTCCGACGTTGCCCGGTTGTGAAAAGGCTGTGAAGCCCGCTCGCTCCGGAAGCCATCCGCCTAGACTTCGGGGCGATGGCGGATCTGCGTATCGCGATCCTCGACTCTGACTCGGGGTTCGTGAGAGTGCTGGTGAAGCGCGCCGGCGACATGGGCTGGCAATACCGCTGCCTCGAATCCCCTCCGCCCGTGGAGGAGTTCGTGGCGATGCGGGTGAACGCCCTGGTCGTCGATCTCGCGCTGCTCGGCCCCGGCGGCTGGGAGTTCCTCGAGCGGGTGTCCGGAGCGCTGCCCGGAATGGGAGTGATCGTCTGTACCGGGCCCACCAGCGTCTCCCAGCGCGTGCGCGGCCTGAGGGCCGGCGCCGACGACTGGGTCACGAAGCCGTGCCACCCCGAGGAGGTCCTCGCGCGCGTGGAGGCCGTGATCCGGCGGCGCAAGCGCTCGTCGGACCGCTCGGATGTCGGTCCGCTCGTGGCCGGAGAGCTCGAGATCCGCGCCGACCAGTTCCAGGCATTCGTCGGCCGGCGGAGCATCGACCTCACGCGCAGGGAGTTCGAGCTGCTCGAGCTGCTCGCCCAGGCGCAGGGCAAGGTGCTGCAGCGCGAGGAGATCTACCAGGCCGTCTGGGGCTACGCGATGGCGCACGGCGATCGCTCGGTGGACGTCTTCGTGAGGAAGCTGCGCCAGAAGCTCGAGACCGCATCGCCCGACTGGAGCTACATCCACACGCATTTCGGCGTGGGCTACCGCTTCCAGCCCGAGCGGCCGGGCGGGCCGGACGAGGCCGCCGCATTCGAGGCGAGCCTCGGCCAGCAGTCCGCCGCGCCGGCACCGGCGCCCACGCCGCTCGAGGAGTCCCCGCCGGACCCTGAGGTGAGCCAGGGCAGGGCACGCGCGCTCGTCGCCGACTAGCCATACTTCCGCGTCGCATGTCGAGGAATCAGCGCATTGGACTGATCGTCGCGGCCGTTCTCGTGGCGGTGCTCGCCTTTGTGATCGCGAGCCCGGGCGACGATGACGAGGGCGACCAGGCGGCGCAGACGACGACGACGCCGCAGTCCGAGACCACGTACCGAGACCGAGACCACTCCGACCGAGACCGAGACCGAGGCGGAGACGCCGGCCCCCGTAAAGGCAGTGGTCACCGGGATCGAGATCCGCGGTGGCGAGGTCGTCGGTGGACCCGCCGAGATCAGGGTCACGCACGGCGACCGCGTGCTGCTCACGGTGACCTCGGACGCGTCCGACGACATCCACCTGCACGGCTACGACATCGAGAAGAAGGTCGCGCCGGGTCAGCCCGCGAAGTTCAGGTTCATAGCGGAACTCGAGGGCGAGTTCGAGATCGAGAGCCACGTGGCCGAGGACGCCGGCCGCGACCCGCTGGTCGGGACGCTCATAGTCGAACCGAAGTGAGGCACCCATGTTCCTGATCGGACACGGGATCTCCGTCCGGTCGGACCTGCCCATTCCCGAGTGGCTGTTCGGTTGGGCGGCCGCGATGGTCCTCGTCGTCTCGTTCGTTGCGCTCGCGGTCCTGTGGCCCGAGCCGCGCCTGCAGAAGCCCACCTGGCGCCCGCTGCCCGGCGGGATCGGCCGGGCGCTCGCGAGCCGGCCGGTGGAGATCATCTGCGGCGCGATCGGCATCTTCCTGCTCGGGCTCACGATCTACGCGGGCCTGCGCGGCACGGAGAGCACCACGGCCAACTTCGCGCCGATCTTCATCTACGTGATCTTCTGGCTCGGGCTGGTGCCGCTGAGCGTTCTGTTCGGGGACGTCTTCCGGGCGTTCAACCCGTGGCGTGCCATCGGCCGGGCGGTGGCGTGGGTGGCGCGGACCGTTGGGCGCAGCGAGCTGCCGGCGCCGCTCGAGTACCCCGCCTGGCTCGGCCGCTGGCCCGCGGCCGTCGGCATATTCGCGTTCGCGACGATGGAGCTGGTCGCCTCGAACGGCGACAAGCCGGACAGCCTCGCCGTCGCGGCTCTCGCCTACTCCGCGGTCACCTTCATCGGGATGGCGCTCTACGGAGTCGACCGCTGGATCGACCGCGGCGAGGCCTTCTCCGTCTACTTCAACCTGTTCTCGCGCCTGTCGGTGTTCGAGACGCGCGAGGGCGAGGTGGGTCTCCGCAAGCCGCTGTCGGGCCTGCCGCGGCTCGAGTCGCTGCCGGGGACGGTGGCCCTGGTGTCGGTGATGATCGGCTCGGTCTCGTTCGACGGCTTCACCGGAAAGCGGCCCTGGAACAGCATCTCGCCGGATATCGCGCAGTTCTTCCAGGACCGCGGCCTGTCGCCGCAGCACGCGCTCGAGGCCACCTTCATGCTCGGCCTGCTCGGAGGGGTGCTGTTCGTGGCCGGCTTCTACTGGCTGGGCGTGCTCGGGGCGAGGAGCGTGGGCGGCGGCTTCAGCGCTCGCAGGCTGGCCCACGAGTTCGTGCACACGCTCGTGCCGATCGCCCTCGCCTACGTGGCCGCGCACTACTTCACTCTGCTGCTCTTCCAGGGCCAGGCCATCCTGTACCTGATCTCTGACCCGCTGGGCAAGGGGTCGGACATCTTCGGCACGGCCGACACCCAGATCGACTACACGCTGATCGGCGCGAACGCCACCTGGTACTGGCAGGTGGCCTTCGTGGTGGCCGGCCACGTGGCCGCCCTGATACTGGCCCACGACCGCGCGCTTGCCCTCTACGAGGACAAGAGGCAGGCGGTGCGCTCGCAGTACTGGATGCTCGGGGTGATGGTCGGCTTCACGAGCCTCGCGCTGTGGCTACTGTCGTCTGCGAACGCATGACATTCCAGATCGCGCATGCCGGCCACTGGCTCACCTCGATCGCGTACTTCCTGCCCGTGATCGCGTTCCTCGTATGGCTGGCCGTGACGCAGTTCCGGGAGCGACACAGCCGCGACGACAGCTGACGGGCCCGTGACACGCGGGGGCCAGGGGTCGTAGAATGGGCTGACCAGTCAGCGCGACCTTATGAGATCTGCCATGCGGACCCGGGGCACGGCGATCGTCCTACTTGTGGCGGTGGGTTTCGCAGTCGCGCTGCTCGTGCCCGACCGCCTCCACGGCCTACAGGATCCCCGAGCACGTCTACCGGTGGCCGCATCCGCCGCTGCCGCCGGGAGCGGGAGTTCGCCGACTACTCGATAATCACGTACTACGACGCGTCGGCGTTTCGCTGGTCGGTCGCCCGAGGGGCTCGCGCGTGGAACGCCGCTCGAACGGGCTATTTCTTCCTGCGGGTCTCGAGGAGGAACCAGGCTGCGGTGATCGTCAGCGGTCGCAGATCGCCCGCCAAGCTCTGCGACGCCCACACGGATCCCGGCTTTCCGCCCTATGCCGACGTCGAAAGGAGTTTCCGCGCCGCGTCAAGCTCTTCGGACGCTGCGACCGCAAGCTCATGGTGCTGGTCGCGGCCCACGAGCTGGGTCACGTACTCGGTCTCGGCCACGACGACCGCCACTGTGCGGTCATGAACGAGCGCCAGGGAAAGGGCGGGCGCTTCAGCACACCCACCGGTTGTCCTGAACTCCCCCGGCGCGAGTGGTGGCGACGGCCCGTCCGGCCTGACGACATCCGCGGCGTCAAGGAACTCTTCTACAGCGACATCTACAACCCGGACGCGCCACGTTCACAGACCCCCCGCCGAGCTAGCCATGTGGATGCGCAACACCGCCCTGACCGCGACCCTCCTGCTTCTGGCCTGGCCAGGCGCCGCAGCCGCCGCCACGGCCCGGGTCGAGGGCACCACGATCGTGTTCGAGGCGCGGGCGGGTGAGGTCAACGACGTGGTGGTCGCCTACTTCACGGCCGCCACCCTCGGGCGCCCCGCCGAGTACCGCATCGCCGAGGTCGAGCGGATCTGGTATCCGCAGCCGTCGGTGACCCCGCTTGCCGGGTGCCGCAGCCACACGAAGGACCCCACACACATCGTGGCGTGCCCCGCCGACGGCGTGACCGCGATCCGAATCGTGCTCGGCGACGGACCGGACCGCGTGCGCACTCTCGGGGACTACCGGTTTCTGAGCGCGCAGGGGTGCCATCCGGATCTCCTCTACAGCGGCGACAACATCCCGGCGCCGCTCACCTTCGAAGGTGAGGCGGGCGACGACGAGCTGTTCGAGGGCCCCTACATGATCGTGGGGATACCGCGTGGCCTTCACTGCACGTTTCCCCGCACCCCGCGCGCGCAGGTCACGAGCAACGGCGGGACGGGCAACGACCTCATCGTGAATGCCGTCAGCGGCTCCGGTGGACCCGGGGCCGACAGCCTCGAGGCGCCCAATGTCACCAGCACGCAGGCTGGCGAAGGTGGCAACGACGTGCTGCTCGGCGGACGGGTGCGCGATGCTCTCGATGGCGGGCCGGGCGCCGACATCCTCGACGGCGGGTCAGAAGGCGGATTCGATCCTCGGCGGCTCCGGCGGGGACCTCATCGAGGGCGGCCCTGGAGGAGACTCGCTGGATGGTGGATCAGGCGCCGACGAGCTGAACGGCTCGGAGGGGAGCGACCACCTCACCGGCGGGCCGGGCGGTGACATTCTCGACGGAGGCAGCGGGCGAGATCGTGCCACCAGGGACCGCCGAGACCGCGTGGTCGGCGTTGAGCGCGGCTAGCCGCCCCACTAGGGCAGCGCGGACAGGTCCTGGAGCGAGATGACCTCGGCCGCGTCCGGCTTCGGAGTCTCGACGGTAGTGCCGAAGTCACTCAGCTCCAGGTCCGCCACCGAACCGTCGGGGAGTGTGAGGAGCAGCCGCCGCAGGGTCTCCTGGTCGTCGAGCCATGCGCTGAGCTTTACGGTCGTGTCCGCCTTTGGCCCCGACTCCCCGCCGCCGAGGTCGACCGTCCCGTCGTAGCGCGTGGTGTGGACGCCGCGGGTGGTGTCCTCGCCGACCTTCTCCACGTCCCCGGCCTCGTCGAGGTAGTCGAGCAGACCCGAAACGTCCTCGAAGTTGAGGCGAGCAAGGAGCGCCACTCGCACGTCGGCGTCCTCGGAGTCGAGCCGCTGCAGCTCGTCGAGGTCCGCTCGAAGCCACGGACGGTCCCGCGACAGGCCCCATTCCGCCGGAAGCCGGGCGTACAGCACCGAGCCGTCGAAGGTCACGTCGATGTCCCAGCTCTCCTCGAGATTCGGGAACTCCACCTGATAGTTGAACTGGCCGCGACCGCTGCTGTAGTCGAGCTCTCCGGTGCCGAGCAGCCTGGCCGCGAAGCGCTCGCCCCCCTCCGGCTCAGGAAGGCGAACCTTCACGACCAGCGCCGAGGTGCCGGCGTCGCGCAGGTTGGTCGTCGCCTTGGCGAGCGCTTCGTCCGGCGCGGACCCGCCGATGACGCCGAGCGTCGCGAGGGCGCCGATCGCGGTCGCCGCCGCCCCCAGAAGGCCTCCCGCCCACTTGGCGCCCTCGCGGACGTTCTTCGGCCGCAGCGAACTGCCTTCAGCACCATTGGGCGACGTCATTTGTGGAGCTATCCCCCTTGGAGCCACCATACACCCACCCAGAAAGCGCTCAGGCCTTCCATTCGGGTCTAGAGTGGGTTATGCGATGAAGGCACTGCTGGCTGTCCTCGTTGCACTCGCTTCAGTCGCCTTTGCGGCGGTGTCGAGCCCGAACGCTGCGGCTGCCGAGGCGCCTGCCGAGCAACCGGTGGTCGAGACGCCTGAGGCGCAGCCGGAAGCCCCGGTGGTGCTGCCTGCGGTGCCCCCGCCCATCGCCCCTGAGGCCCCGCCGGCGCCCCCGATCGTCGCGCCGGCGCCGGATCTCGGAGACTCCTCAGCCGCCCTCGGAGGTGCCCGTTCCCGACCCGGCGCCCGCTCCGGAGCTCTAGTCGCGGTGACCGCGCCGGCCCCGGTGGCCGTTCCAGAGCCATCGCCGCCGCCGCCATCGCCGTCGAGCCGACGCAGGTGCCGGTGGTCGTGCCCGTGTCCCTGCTTGCGCCCGCGCATCCGCCGCGCACCCGCCGCGCCGCGCCAGCGCGGCCGGCTCAGGGCCCGGGCCGTTTTCGCGACTGCACGGAGGATCCGGCCGCCAACAACTGCTACCAGCTCGTGGGCACGTGCCGTTCGAACCCCCAAGCACCCGGCTGCGAGGAGATGTACAACCGTTGCCGTCCCCTGCGCAACGATCCGTCCGCGCGCTTCACGGCACCGGAGTGCGCCGCCTACCAGGACGTGGAGCTCTGCCTCGAGCAGCCGCTGAGCAGCTCGTGCGACGCGTATCTCGAGCGCCCCTGCGCTCGTAGCGGCGGGGGGCTCCAGACGACTCTCCCGCATGCCAGATCCGCCGTCGAATTGCCGAGCTGCGGCGTCGCGAGCTGGAAGAACGGGAGGGAGGCGCGCACGGAGGCGAGATCAAGCCTTCCCCGCCGATATCCGGTGGTGGGGTCGCCGGTGCGGTCTCCGGGCCCGTCGCCACGGCCGCCCTGATCGTGGAGCTTCGGCGACGGCTCGACCGCAACGTCACCCCGGAGGTGTCCGGGCACGTCACGCTCGCGTTCGCCAGAGCTCAGGTCACCGGGTCGACCATCTCCCTGTCGCTCTACTGCCCGTCGCGAGGGTTCACCGGCAAAGTGAGCCTCACCCAAACGCGAGAGTCGGGCGGACTCGGAGCGATTCGGTTCCGCTGCTCGGGCAAGGGCGTCAAGCGAATCCGCGTGGAGCTCACGAGCCAGGAGCAGAGCCGCCTGACCGCGGCAGACCCACGGCGTGTGTGGGTGCGGATCGCAGAACGCGATCCGCTGGGCCGCCGGCACTCGTCGCTTGAAACGGTCGCGCTGACCTAGGCGGAGGCGCGGAGCAGCGTCTCGATCTCTGCGGGAGGTGCCGGGCGCGCGAAGTGGTAGCCCTGCGCGAAGCCGCAACCCAGGGCCTGCGCTTCGGCTGCCTGCTCGGCGATGGCCGTACTCAGGTCCGCACCCAGCCTCGACGCGTCATCGTCACGTCGTAGCGGCGGCCGCTGTCGGGGATGTTGCGGTGGAGCAGGTCGGACAGCGAGCCGGTCGTTCGGATCAGATCCCAGCCGAGCGGGGAGAACGTCTGCGGGTTGAAGACGCGCGGGGACAGCAGCGGGTTGGTGAACGCCTGCGAGAAGGCGTCGATCGCGACCAGCCGGCCGATCAGCGGCGGGAGCGCGGCGTTGGGTCGGACGTCCTCCGCAAATAGGCCGGGGTAGAACTCGACCTGCTCGACCTTCCCGTACAGGTCGTGCAGGTGCTGCTGGACGCGGCGGTCGTTTGAGACGTCCTCGAACCGGATCGCCCGCGGAAACCGGGCGAGCGAACGGTATTCACCATATGGGCGCAGCGCGACCGCGCGGGCCTGGCGCACGCTGGTGAGCTCGGCGTCCCAGACCTCCGGGGGCGAATTTAGGAGGCCGACACGCCCCGCCCGCTGGTTCGAGGCGTCCTCAAAGCAGGCGCCCAGTCCCTGCTCGATGACGCTGTCCGTATTGAACAGCGTGTCCTTGATGGCGACGTCCCGGCCGCCCATGCGGAAGCTCGAGGGCACGAGGCTGTGCCAGCGGTAGAGCAGGTTGAACTCAATCGGCATCCAGTTCTGCCGGTACCAGCGCGGGTTGCTGAAGCCGGTCGGGTCGGCGAGCAGCTTGAGGTGGTACGGCGCAATGTGGTTGATGTACTCCTCGACCACGATCTTGATCAGGATCACGGTGAGGACATTGCGCGCGGTCTGGAAGAGCCGCTCGTCGTTCCAGCCGGGGTATTCCTGGCGCAGCGACCGCGCGATGCGGTTGTGTTCGCGCAGGAACAGCACGCCCATCATCACGAACCCGATCTGCAGGTTGCCCGTGTCGCTGCCGAAGGCGAACAGCTGGCGACGTTGGTCCGACGTGATCTGCTCGGCGCGGACGACGGTGACGTTGTCGAACTGCTTGCGGTCGCCGTCATACAGGTAGGGCGGGTACTCCTCCCCGTCGATCATCTGAGACTGCAGGAGCCCGTCCTCGTGCGCCCGCAGCTGCCGGGTCACGGCGTCGGTGAGCCCGTAGATCTGGATCAGGTCGATCTCGTGGTTGGACTCGTTCTTCGCGGGGTCTCGGACCGGCTCGCCGGTCTCGGGGTCCGGGTGCGGACGCTCGCTTCGCAGGAACCCGTCGACGAACCACTGGGCGAAGTACGGGAAGAGCACCGTCGACTTCGCGCACGGGGTCATCTCGCCCTGCCGGTTGAAGAGGCCTGCAACGGCCTCCGGCTCCGGCAGGTTCCCCGGGGACGCGTCGGCCGGCGGGAGGTGCCGGCTGTCGTAGGTTCGGTCGGTCAGCGATGCCCACGACGTGTAGTCGGCCAACGTGCTGAGCGGGTTGGGCCGCGTCGGAATCTTGAGGATCGCCCGGTTGATCAGGGCGGCGCTCACCCGCCGGTGGACGGGCGGGAAACGCTCGACCGTCTTCCACAAGCCCACCAGATTCGTCGTCACGAACGTCTCGGCCCGATTGGCGAGGCTGAGCTTGATGTCGTGGAGTGTGCGCACCCGCACTCCTTCCGTTGCGACCGGCTCTGTGCTGTCCCGCGATCGTAAGGCACACCACAACGGCGGCATGCATGTCCGAGCTGCTGCCGATGACACAACCGGGCGCAGGTTTGCAGCCCGAATCAGCGCGAGCGACGGGACTCGAACCCGCGACCTCCGGCGTGACAGGCCGGCGCTCTAACCAACTGAGCTACGCCCGCTAGGGACGTCCGAGCATAGCGGTCCCAGCGTCTCCCCAAGGAGCTGGACGATCTCGAGATCGTGGGCCTCGGGAGAGTTGAAGATGAGGCCGTCGATCCCGCTCTCGAGCAGCGCGCTCGCCTTCTCCACGACGGTGTCCGGATCGCCGGTGAGCACCATCGCGCGCCGGTCCGGGTCCATGCGGGTTGCCTGCGCCAACCACTCGAGCTTTGCGTCCGCCTCCTCCTGCGTACGCGCGATGATCACCGTGCCGAGGCGGGTCTTCGTGATCTCCGCGGGGTCGCGTCCGAGCCGCTCGCAGTGGTCCTCGAGCACGCCGACGAGGTGCCGGATCCTGTCCGCGTCACCGAAGAAGTTCGATGCGTCGGCGTACTGAGCCACCATCCGCAGCGTCTTCTTCTCGCCGCTGCCGCCGATCATGATCGGGATGTCGCCGCGGATCGGCCTCGGGTTGTTGAATGCCTCGTGGACGCTGTGGTACTTGCCCTCGTAGGTCGCGCGCTCCTCGGTGAACATCGCGCGGACGATGTTGAGGTGGTCCTCGAGCCGCTCGAAGCGCTCGCCGAGGGACGGGAACTCGTAGCCGTACGCGGTCGCCTCTTCCACGTTCCACCCGGCACCGATGCCGTGGATGGCGCGGCCGCCCGAGATCACGTCCAGCGTGGTGGTGATCTTGGCGTGGAGCGCCGGGTTGCGATAGGTGACCGCGCCGACCAGCAGGCTCAGGTTCACGCTGCTCGTGCGCGCGGCGAGCGCCGGCCAGGATCGTGTTGCCGTCGAGCATCCAGTTCTCGGGCGGTCCCACGCCGCGGATCTGGTGCAGGTGGTCCATCACGAGCACCGTGTCGAAGCCGGCCGACTCGGCGGTCGATGCGATGTCGGAGAGGCGTTCGAAGAGGTCCGCTTCGCTCACCCCCGGGAAGTTGAAGTTGGGGATCTGCAGGCCGAGGCGGATCGGTGCGCGGAGCATCGTTCGAGGATACGCCTAGAGCCGCTCGAGCCTCCGCAGCGTGGGGCCCGCCTCGCGCTCCTCGAAATCGAGGTGCGCAAGCAGGTTCTCCGCGAGCACGTTCAGGCCATCGGCCACCCGCGTTCGAGCCGCCTCGCTGTCGCCGTTGGTGAGGTGCGCGGCTGCGGCCTCCACCTCGTCGAGGTCGTCTGAGACGCGCCTGTGATCCGCCTCCAGCTTGTCGACGACCGGGCCGATCTCGCTGTCGGTCTCTCGGAGGCGCGGGAACAGCAGCACGTCCTCGGCGTGGTGGTGGAGATGGACGAAGCGGCAGTAGCGCAGGCAGTTGATCTTCAGCTGCCACAGCGGGCCGTTCGTCTGGAGCTCGTCGAGCTCGGCGTTCAGCTGCTCGGCCGGCAGCCCGCTTGACCACCTCGCCGGCGAGCCGCCGCACCGTCTCGAGGTCGCGCCGGACCACGCTGTGGACCCAGAGCAGCTCCTGGAAGAGGGCGCGGCCCTGCTCGGTTTCCTCTGGATCGTTCTGGACCGGCATTCCCCCACAGTCTGGTCGGATAGCGTCCGCCGCGTGCAGCTCACGGGAGCAAGGGCCCTGGTCACCGGGGCCACCGGCGGCATCGGCAATGCAATCGCGCACGCGCTCCACGAGCGCGGCGCGCGAGTGCTGTTGAGCGGCCGGCGCCGGGACGCGCTCGACGAGCTTGCGGCAAGCCTGGGGGACCGCGCCGAGGTGGTGGTCGCCGATCTGGCCGAGCGCGATGCGACCGTTCGGCTCGCCGAGGCCGCCGGCGCCGTGGACGTGCTCGTGGCCAACGCGGCGCTTCCCGCCAGCGGGCGGGTCGAGGACTTCGACCACGACCAGATCGACCGCGCCCTCGACGTGAACCTGCGCGCGCCCATCCAGCTCACGCGCGCGCTGCTGCCGGGGATGCTCGAACGAGGGCGCGGGCACATGGTCTTCGTTTCGTCGCTGTCGGGCAAGACCGCGTCGCCGCGCTCGGGGATCTACTCCGCCACGAAGTTCGGACTGCGCGGCTTCGCGGGCGGTCTTCGCGAGGACGTGGAGCCGCTGGGCATCGGGGTCACGGTCGTGTTCCCCGGGTTCGTGAGCGAGGCCGGACTGTTCGCGGACAGCGGCGTGAAGCTGCCGCCCTGGGTCGGAACGCGTACTCCGGAGCAGGTGGCGGCGGCCGTCGTTCGCGGGATCGAGCGCGAGCGTGCCGAGGTGGACGTGGCGCCGTTCGGCCTGCGCGTCGGCACGCGGATTGCGGGAGTCGCACCGGTGACCGTCGCCCGCGTGCAGCGGCGGCTCGGTTCGGCTCGGCTGGCGGACGCGATCGCGGACGCTCAGCGCGACAAGCGATAAGGGGGTCAGACCCATGGAACCGCCCCGGTTAGCGATGCCGCAGACAGGGGTCGACCTCGACCGCTACATCAGCGGCCGCTGGGCCGAGCTGTCCGGCTCGAGCCGTTCGTCCTCGAGGTCGAGCGCCACGCGCACGATGCGCGCCTGCTCGCGCTTGTGGGCGGCCGAGTAGCCCTCGCCGGTGGACGCCCGCAGCTGCCGGCCGACGTAGTCGTAGGACAGGCGCTCGGGGAGGATCTTCGCCATGCGCCGGCGCATGAACGCGCGCGGCCCCATGTTGCGCGGCTCCTCCTGCACCCAGACCACGCGCTCGAGCTTGGGATAGCTCTCGATCAGCTCGACGAGGTCCTCCTCGGGGAACGGGTAGAGCAGCTCCACCCGCGCAACGGCAATGTGACCCGCCGCGTCCCGCTCCTCGTGGCCCGCGATGTCGTAGTAGACCTTGCCGGAGCAGAGCACGAGCTTCGTGACCTCCTCGCGACCGCTCTCGGCGAAGCGCGGGTCGTCGATCACGCGCTCGAAGTGGCCCTCGGCGAGGTCCGTGAGCGTGGACGACGCCTCCGGCATGCGCAGCAGGCTCTTCGGGGTCATCACGATCAGCGGGCGCGGCTTCGACACGAGCGCCTGGCGGCGCAGCAGGTGGAAGTACTGGGCGGGCGTGGTGCAGTTGGCCACGCGGATGTTGCCCTCGGCCGCGGCCTGGAGGAAGCGCTCGATGCGCGCGCTCGAATGCTCCGGCCCCGAGCCCTCGTAGCCGTGCGGCAGCAGCAGCGTGAGCCGCGAGGTCTGTCCCCACTTGGCGAGGCCCGACACCATGAACTGGTCGATGATCACCTGGGCGCCGTTCACGAAGTCGCCGAACTGCGCCTCCCAGAGCACCAGGGCGTCGGGCGCCTGGACGCTGTAGCCGTACTCGAAGCCCATGCAGGCCTGCTCGGAGAGCGGGCTGTTGTGCAGCTCGAACGGGGCGTTCGCGTCGCGAAGGTGCTGGAGCGGGTTGTGGCGCTCGCCGGTCTTCGCGTCGTGCAGGACGGCGTGGCGCTGGCTGAAGGTGCCGCGCTCGGTGTCCTGGCCCGTCAGGCGCACCGGCACGCCCAGCGCCAGCAGCGAGGCGAACGCGAGCGTCTCCGCGTGCGCCCAGTCGATCGGGCCGTCCGACTCGAGCGCCTCGCGGCGCCGCTCCAGGAACGGGCGCAGCTTGCGGTGCAGCTCGAAGCCGTCGGGCAGGCGCAGGAGCTGGTCGCCGAGCGAGCGCAGGGTGTCCTCGGGCACGGTCGTGCGCGGCTCGCGGCTCATCGTGCGGTCGAGTTCGTGCGTGCCGGTATCCGGAGGTGCGCCGATCGACTCCTTCAGCTCGGTGTGCGCCTCCCCGACCCGCGCATAGGCCTCGCTCGCCATGCGCTCGGCCTCCTCGTGGCTCACGACGCCATCGGCCACGAGTCGGTCGGCGTAGAGCTTGCGCACCGGCGGGTGGTTCTTGATCAGCTCGTACATCTGCGGCTGTGTGTACGCGGGCTCGTCGGTCTCGTTGTGGCCGAAGCGGCGGTAGCCGATCAGGTCGATGAGAGCGTCGCGGCCGAAGGTCTCGCGGAAGGCGTGGGCCAGGCGCACGGCGGACACGCACGCCTCCACGTCGTCGGCGTTCACGTGGATGATCGGCATGTCGAAGCCCTTGGCGGGGTCCGAGGCGTAGCGCGTGGAGCGGCTCTCGTTCGGGTCGGTCGTGAAGCCGAGCTGGTTGTTCGCGATCAGGTGGATCGTGCCGCCGGTGGAGTAGCCGGGCAGCGCCTGGAGGTTGAGCGTCTCGGAGACGATGCCCTGGCCGGGGAAGGCGGCGTCGCCGTGGATCAGGACCGGCACCACGGCCGCCGGGTCGTGCGCGAGCTCGCGCGCCTTGCGCGTGGTCTGGTCCGCGCGGGCACGTCCCTCGATCACCGGGTTCACGAACTCGAGATGGCTCGGGTTGGGCGACAGCGTGACGGTCACGGCGCGGCCCGACTCGGTGGAGTACGTGCCGCTCGCGCCGTAGTGGTACTTCACGTCGCCGGTGCCGCCCTCGGGCGCCGCGGTGTCCACGGCCAGCGTCTGCTCGCCCTCGAACTCCGCCAGGATCGCGGCGTAGGGGCGGCCGACGGTATGGGCGAGCACGTTCAGCCGGCCGCGGTGAGCCATGCCGAGCACGACCTCGCGCGCGCCCGCGCCCGCGCCGAGCTCGATCGTCTCGTCCAGCATCGGGACGATCGAGTCGAGCCCCTCGATCGAGAACTGCTTCTTCCCGAGGAAGGCCTTGTGCAGGTAGTTCTCGAGCGCCTCGACCTCGGACAGGCGCTGGAGCAGCCGCCGCCGCGCGTCCGGCTCGAGCTGCTGGCGGTAGGTGCCCGACTCGATGTTCTTGCGGAGCCAGACGCGCTGCTCGTGGTCTGAGATGTGCTCGATCTCGTAGGCGATCGTGCCGGTGTAGGTCTCGCGCAGCTTCGGGAGCGCGTCGGCAAAGGTCTCGCCGGGCACGGCCACGCGCAGCACCGACGCCGGGATGCGGCGCATCAGCTCGTCGTTGAGGCCGACGGTGGCGGGCTCGAGCGCGGGGTCGCCGACCGGCTCGGATCCGAGCGGGTCGAGACGCGCGGCGAGATGGCCGTGCATGCGCTGTGCCTTCACCAGCGACGTGGCCGCCTGTACCGCCTGGAGCAGCGCCGCGTCCGTCCCGGGCGCCGCGGCGGGGGTGGCGGGCGCCGGCACCGGCTCCGCCGCCGTGACCGATGCGGGAGTCGGCGGACCCTCGGCGCGCGGGGTCACGCCCACGGCATCGAAGACCGACTCGTAGAAGCCGTCCTCGCCCTGGAGCAGCTGGTCGATGCGGCGCAGGAACGCGCCGGACTCCGCTCCCTGGATCACCCGGTGGTCGTAGGTCGAGGTCATCGTCATGACCTTCTGGACGCCGAGCTCGGCGAGCCGGGCCGGATCGACCGAGGTGAGGCCGGGCGGGTAGCCGATCGCGCCGGTGGCGACGATCGTGCCCTGGCCGGGCATCAGGCGTGGCACGCTCGCCACGGTGCCGATGCCGCCGGGGTTCGTGAGCGTGATGTTCGCGCCCTGGTAGGCGTCCGGCTGGAGCGTGTTGTCGCGCGCGCCCACCACCAGCTCGTCGTAGCGCGCCACGAAGTCGGCGAAGCTGAGCTCGCTGGCGTCGCGCAGGACCGGCACCACGAGCGAGCGCGTGCCGTCCTTGCGCTCCACGTCAACCGCGAGGCCGAGGCTCGTGCTGCCGGGCGTGACGCGCTGGGGCTTCCCGTCCTGCTCGGCGTAGGCGTGGCCCATCACCGGCATGTCGCCGGCGGCCTGGACGATCGCCCAGGCGATCAGGTGCGTGAAGGAGAGCTTCTTGCCGGCTGCCTTGAGCTCCTTGCGCCTGCCGTCGAGCGCGTCCACGGGCACCGTGCGGAAGCTCGTGGCGGTCGGGATCGAGCGGCTCTCGTTCATGAACTTCACGAGCGTTGCCGCGGGGCCGCGGATGGGCTGGACGTCGGCTGCCGCGGGTGCTCCGTTGCCTTCGACGGCCGCCAGAACGTCGTCCTTGGTCACACGCCCGCGCGGGCCGGACCCGGGGATCGCCTCCACGTCGAGCCCGTGGGCGCTGGCAATTCGCGCGGCGACAGGCGTCGCGTTCCCACCGTTCGTTGTCGGTGCGCCGGCGGCGGGCTTCGTCTCGGTGGGCTCGGCACTCGGCTGGACCGGGCCATTCGAGGCCCCGGCGCCCGCGGCGATCTTGCACAGCACCGATCCCACCGCCACCGTCTCGTCTGCCTGGACGAGGATCTCCGCGATCGTGCCCGCCACGGGCGATGGCACCTCGGCATCGACCTTGTCCGTGGAGATCTCGACCAACGGGTCATCGACGGCGACCACATCACCGGTCTTCACGCGCCACTCGAGCACGGTTCCTTCCGCCACCGAGTCACCCATCTCTGGGAAGGCGACGTCGACAACCTCGCCGCCGCCTGCGGGCGCCTCTTCGGGGGCCGCCGGAGCGGCTCCGTCGCCGTCGGGCTCTATCTCGCCGAGCACGCTTCCCACCTGAACCGTCTCATCGGCTGCCGCGGCGATGTTTACAAGCGTTCCGGAGACCGGCGCCGGAACCTCGGCATCGACCTTGTCGGTGGAGATCTCGACGAGCGGCTCGTCGGCCTCCACCCGGTCACCAACCTGCTTCAGCCAACCCAGGACCGTGCCTTCGGTAACCGACTCCCCCATCTGGGGCATGGTGATCTGAACGCTCGTGGCGCGCGTGGCCATCCCAGCACTCAACTGTAGCCCCCGCGCGGGGCGCCGCTAGCTTGTGGGCGGTGAGGACCATCCGCAGCGCTGCCGCGGTGGCCCTTGTCGTGATCGCGGTTCTCGGCGGGGGCCTGCTCGCGCTCGCCACCTATAGCGCGGAGCGCGAGCTCAGCGTGGGCCGAATCGAGCTGTCCGTGCAGCCGTTC
The DNA here is from genome assembly GCA_963774755.1 of uncultured Thermoleophilaceae bacterium. GTDB lineage: Bacteria > Actinomycetota > Thermoleophilia > Solirubrobacterales > Thermoleophilaceae > JACVRW01. Next base: position 133,904 of record CAVZGG010000026.1, read on the forward strand.
CACAGCGGCGCCCTCGACCTGTACGTCCCGCTCGTGGATTGGGGCGCGCGCTTCGGCGCCGTGCGGCTGCCGGCGCGGCTGTCGGTCGACGTGCGGACCGTGAACCGGGAGGCCGCCGAGCGGCTCGCCGGCGGCCAGCTGCCCGACGTGGAGGCGGTGCGGGACGAGGCGCGCGACGCGATGGCGTCCTACCTGCGCGTGCTTCTGATGGTGGTTTTCGGCTTCGGCCTCGCGGCGGGGCTGATCGTGGCGCTCGCCGTGCGAGGGCACGGCGCTGCCCCGGGTGCGGTGGCTGTTCGCCACGGCCCTCGGGACGGCGCTCGCCGGCTGTCTCGCGCTCGCGCTGCTTCTGCCACCGCGCGGAGAGATCGCCGACCCGGAGTACTACGCCAATGGCCCGGACATCCCCGTGGCGCTGCGGGCCGTGGAGCAGGCGCAGGGCTCGGCGCGGGTGATCACGGAGGAGTTGAACGAGCAGCTCGTGGGGCTGGCGCGACTCGTGTCCACGAGCTCGGAGCGCGAGCCCGGCCGCGACCTCCATCACCTGGTCCTGGCCTCCGACCTGCACAACAACCTGCTCGCCCTTCCCGCACTCGACCGCGCCGTGGGGCAGAGGCCGCTCTTCTTCGCGGGCGACCTCACGTCGAGCGGGTCTCCATTCGAGTTCACGCTCGTCCAGCGGATCGTCAGGATCGGCCACCCGTTCGTGTTCGTCTCCGGCAACCACGACTCGGACGCGCTGGTGCGCCGGGTGGCCCTTGCCGGCGGCATCGTGCTCACCGAGCGCGGCCGGCTGAGGGCGGACGGGGAATACGGGCCGGTTGTCGTCAAGGTGCGCGGTGTGCGGGTGGCGGGCTATGCCGACCCGTTCGAGCGCCGCGCACGGGACCACTTCCGCCAGCTCCGCGAGCCACGGCCGACCCCGGAGCAGCAGGAGGAGTTCCGCGACTGGCTGCGGCCGCTGCTCGGACGCGTGGACGTGGTGATGGTGCACTCGCCCACACTCGCGGAGTCCGCGGCGGAGGAGCTGCGCCGGATCCCGCCGCGGCAGCCGCTCGCGCTGCTCACCGGGCACACGCACACGCAGAGCTTCCGCTCGTCCACGAACCTGCTCGAGCTGAACGGTGGGACGGTGGGAGGCGGCGGAACCGGCAATCTGGAAAAGACCCAGCCGTACGGGCTGGCCGTGCTGATCTACGGGCGTGACACCGGGTTCGAGCCCGTGGCCGCCGACCTGGTCGCGATCGACGCCCACGGCGGGTCCGCACGGGCCGAGCGGCTGCGCGTGGAGCCATAGGCTGCTCACCCATGACGCGGCGTCGCAAGTTCTGGGGCTGGGGCTTCGAGGACCAGCAGCCGCCGCACGAGCAGGTCGAGGCCACGGCCGCCGGCGCGCGCGAACATCTCGGCTTCGGGCCCGCCGAGGTCGAGCGGCCGGTCCGGCTCGAGGACATCGAGCTTCCGCCCCCGCGGCTCGACGCGCCGGCCTCCCTTGCCGCGATCTGCCGAACTGATCCCTACGAGCGCGCCGCGCACGCCTACGGGAAGTCGTACCGCGACGTCGTGAGGGCGTTCCGCGGGAGCTTCGACAATCCACCCGACGCCGTGGCTCATCCCTCGGACGAGGCCGAGCTGGAGCGCGTGCTCGCCTGGTGCGAGGAGGCGGACGCCGTGGCGATTCCGTTCGGCGGCGGCACCAGCGTCGTGGGAGGCGTGGAGCCTCCGGCCGACCGGCCGACCGTGAGCATCGATCTCAAGGCGATGGATCGCGTGCTCGAGGTTGATTCCGCGTCGCGCGCGGCTCTGATCCAGGCGGGTGCCACCGGGCCGCGCCTGGAGGAGCAGCTGCGCGAGCACGACCTCACGCTGCGGCACTTCCCGCAGTCGTTCGAGTACTCGACGCTGGGTGGCTGGATCGCCACGCGCGCCGGTGGCCACTACGCGACCTTGCACACCCACATCGACGATTTCGTCGAGTCGATCCGCGCGCTCACGCCGCGCGGCTGGTGGGAGAGCCGGCGGCTGCCCGGCTCCGGGGCGGGGCCGAGTCCGGACCGCATGCTGATCGGCTCCGAGGGCATCCTCGGCGTGATCACCGAGGCGTGGATGCGGGTGCAGGACACGCCGCGCTTCAGGGAATCGGCAGCGGTCCTGTTCGACTCGTTCGAATCGGGCGCGGAGGCGGTGCGCGCGCTGTCGCAGTCGGGCCTCCACCCGTCGAACTGCCGGCTGCTCGACCCTGCCGAGGCTGCGCTCACCGGCGCCGCGCCCGGCGATCAGGCCCTACTCGTGCTCGGCTTCGAATCCGCCGATCACGAGTTGGGGCCGTGGATGGCCCGCTCACTCGAGCTCTGCGCCGACCACGGCGGCGAGCCGCGCGAGCGGCGCGGCGAGTCCGAGGGCACTTGGCGCGACGCGTTCCTCCAGGCTCCCTACCTGCGCGACACGCTCGTGGCGGCGGGCATCGTGGCCGAGACGTTCGAGACCGCGATCACGTGGGACCGCCTCGCGGGGCTGGTGGACGGAGTGCGTGAGGGCCTCCGTGGGGCTCTGCCCGGCCAGGGCACCGTGACCTGCCGGCTCACGCACGTCTACCCGGACGGCGCCGCGCCCTACTTCACGGTGCTCGCCCCGGCCAGGCGCGGGCACGAGCTCGAGCAGTGGGCCGAGCTGAAGCAGGCTGCCTCGGAGGCGATCGTGGCTGCGGGCGGCACGATCACTCACCACCACGCGGTCGGGCGCGACCACAGGCCCTGGTACGACCGCCAGCGTCCCGAGCCGTTCGCCGCGGCGCTGCGCGCCGCGAAGTCCGCAGTGGACCCCGCCGGGATCCTGAATCCGGGCGTGCTGATCGACCCCTGAGAGGATGCGCGGGTGGCAAGGCGACGCGAACTGGCCCGCGCCGACCGGGTGCTGCCCGGACTGTGGCGGCTGCGCCTGCCGCTGCCCTGGCCCGGGGTGCCGCACGGCAACGCCTACGCCATAGCCGCGGGCGATGGCGTCGTGCTCGTGGACACCGGCCTCCACGAGCCTGGTTCGATGCGCCAGCTCGAGCTCGCGCTGGATCAGGCGGGTCTGCGCGTGGAGCACGTGCGCCTCGTGGTCTGCACCCACGCGCACTCCGACCACTACGGCCAGGCGGCGCCGATCATGGAGCGCACGGGCGCCGAGCTCTGGATGCACCCGAACCACGACCACATGACGAAGGCCGCCGAGGATCCCGAGCGCGCCTTCGAGCGGCGCTTCGAGATCGCGCGCCAGTCCGGCGTGCCGGCCGATGCGCTCGCCGCCTACAAGGAGGCGCGCGGCGCCCAGAAGTTCGGCATCGCCGAGATCGTCTTGCCTGACCGAGAGCTGGTTCCCGGAGTGGAGGTCGAGACCGACCTCGGGAGCTGGCAGGTGTACGAGACGCCAGGCCACGCGCCGTCGCATGTGGTGCTCCACCAGCCCGAGCGCGAGCTCCTGCTCTCGGGCGACCACCTGCTCGGACGCGTCTCGCTCTACTACGACTTCGGATACTCGCCGGACCCGGCGGGCGAGTTCCTGTCGAGCCTCGACGTGGTGGACGAGCTGGACGTGCAGCTCGTCCTGGCGGGCCACGGTCGCCCGGTGCGCGACGCGCGCGCTCTCACCGCGGCGAACAGACGCGCGATCGCCGAGCGCTTCGAGCGCATCCGGCGCTCGCTGGCGGATGGGCCGCGCACGGCCTTCGACATCGTCCCCGAGATGCTCGACGTGGAACTGCCGGGACCGATGATGATCGGCTGGGGTCTCTCGGAGGCGCTCTGTTACCTGCGCCACATGGAGATGGCGGGCGAGGTCGAGCGCCTGGACGGCGAGGACCCTGAGCGCTGGCAGCTGGCCTAAACCGCTGCCTTCGCGCGCGTCCAGGGGTGCGCTGCGCGCAGCGCGGCCAGGATCGCCCGCGTTGCCGGCGAGCGGTTCAGGGTGTAGAAGTGCACTCCGGGCGCGCCTCGCGCCAGGAGATCGGAGCACTGGAGGGTCGCGTAAGCGACCCCAAGCTCTGCAACCGCTTCCGGGTCGTCGGCGCGCCCGTTGAGCTGCCGTTCGAGATCGTCGGGGATCGTCGCGCCGCACATGTCCGTGAAGCGGTGGATCTGGCCGTAGTTCGTGATCGGCATGATGCCCGGCACGATCGGCACGTCGATGCCCGCGGCGCGGGCCTCGTCGACGTAGTCGAAGTAGACCTCGTTGTCGAAGAAGAGCTGGGTGATCAGGAAGCCCGCGCCCGCCTCCACCTTCTCGCGCGCGTAGCGCAGGTCGCTGGCGCGATCCGGGGCGTCGAGGTGCACCTCGGGGAAGCACGCGGCGCCCACGCAGAAGTCGAAGCGCTCGCGGATCAGCCGGATCAGCTCCACCGAGTAGGAGAGCCCGCCCGGGTGCGGCTTCCACGCGGTCTCGCCGCGCGGCGGGTCGCCGCGGAGGGCGAGCACGTTCTGGATGCCGGCGGCCTCGATCTCCTCGAGGAGCTCCACGAGGCGCTCGCGCGGCTCGCCGACGCACGACAGGTGCGCCATCGCCTCGATGCCGAAGTCGCTCTTGATCGTCTTCGTGATCTCGACGGTGCGGTTGCGGGTGGTGCCGCCGGCGCCGTAGGTCACCGAGACGTAGTCGGGCTCGTCGTCCTTCAGGACCTCGAGCGTGTTCCGGAGCGTCTGCTGCCCCTCGTCGGTCTTCGGCGGGAAGAACTCGAACGAAAAGACGGGCCGCTGCCGGTCAAGCAGGTCTGCGATCCGCATGAGGCGAACCTTAACACGACCGTGTCAAGGTTGGGGTCTGACCCTTTTAGGAGGGAGGTTGAGGGTTGGGGTCTGACCCCTTTAGGAGGGAGGTTGAGGGTTGTCGGGCGGGATGATCTCCAGGCCGGTCGCGACCGTCTCGCGCCCACCGACCCGGTACTGCACGTCCACCGAGTCGTTCTTCCCGTAGTAGCCCCAGAGTCCGAAGAAGATCGCGGTCCACTTGCCCTTGCTGAGGCGCTCCTTCTCGAGCGGGCGGTCGAAGTGGAGCTCGCGGCCGACCAGGTCGTAGTCGCGCCCCTGCTGCTGGTGGACCCCGTTCACGAAGACGCGGATCGGCGGCTCGGCACCCTTCGGCAGCGGCACCCGCCAGCGGTTCACGCCACCGCCCTCCTCAGCGCGTCGTAGGGGCTCTCGCCGTCACGCTGCTCCAAGACCAGCCGCCGCACCCGGCCGGTGTACGCCTCACTCGACCCGTCGCCGCGAACGTCCACGCCCGCGCGCAGCCGCCCGGGGCCCGAGAGCTCGAGGCGCGCGACCACGATCTGGACCGGCTCGAGCCGGCGGATGAGCGTGCCGCCCACCGGGCGCTCGTGGGCGGCTGCCTCGAGCTCCTGGCCACGCCGTTCGAGCGTGGCGAGCGCGCTGTCCAGATCGTCGAAGCGCTCCTTGCGAGCCCGAGAACGTGCGCGGATCGTGAGCGTGTAGGTCCTAGCCGCCAATGGCCGACATCGTGCGCGGCGGCTGGCGGAAGCCCGGCTCGCCGACGTGGTGCTTCAGCTCCTTGCGCCAGACCGCCTCGCGGACGACCCGCTCGAGCTCCGCGTCGCTCGCGCCGTCTCGGAGCGGCGCGCGCAGGTCGGTTTCGTGGATCGAGAACAGGCATGTGCGCAGCTTGCCGTCGGCGGTCAGCCGGATGCGGTTGCAGTCCGCGCAGAACGGCTCGGAGACCGGGTTGATGAAGCCGATCTCGCCGCGGCCGTCGGCGAAGCGGAACACGCGCGCGGTGGCATGAGGCTCGCGCGGCAGCTCCTCGAGCGGATGGACGCGGTGGATGATCGCGCGGATCTCCTCGCCGGGCAGCACCTGGTCGCTCGACCACGCGTGGTCGCCGTCGAGCGGCATGAACTCGATGAAGCGCACCTGGTAGCTCGTCGAGCGCGCGAACTCGGCGAACGGCAGCGCCTCCTCCTCGGTGAACCCGCGCAGCGCCACCGCGTTCACCTTGATCGGCCGTACCTCGGGGTGCGCGCCGATCGCCTCGAGGCCGCGCAGCACCTGTGGCAGCGAGTCGCGTCGGGTGAGCTGGAAGAAGCGGTCGCGCTGGAGGGAGTCGATCGACACGTTCACGCGCGTGATGCCCGCGTCCACGAGCGCGGCCGCGTCCCGCTCGAGCAAATACGCGTTGGTCGTGAGCGAGAGGTCCTCGATCCCCTCCACGCGCGAGAGCATCGAGACGAGCCGCGGGAACTCGCGCCGCACGAGCGGCTCGCCGCCGGTGAGGCGCAGGTCCGTGACGCCCATGCCCGGCGAGCACGCGCACCACTCGCTCGATCTCCTCGAAGCGCAGGATCTCGGCGCGGTCGAGCCAGGGCAGGCCGTCGGCGGGCATGCAGTACTGGCAGCGGAAGTTGCAGCGGTCGGTGACCGAGACACGCAGGTCCGAGATCAGCCGGCCGTGGCCGTCCACGAGGGGTTCGACGCTCACCTTGTGGAAGGGTATCCGCCGTGGACCTCCCGCTGACCGAAATTCGAGTGCCCACCCGAGGGAACCGCAAGCTCGAGGCGCTCCTCGAGGCCGCCAACACCGACCGGCGGCTGCACGCGTGGTGGTACATGCAGCAGGTGAACGCCGACCGGCGCGACATGTCGGACCACTCCTGGGTCCACATCCAGATCGTCGTGAACATCGCGCTGAGGCTGTTTCGACTGCTGAACCGCGGCGGCGTCGAGCCGGCGATGGTGACCACCCACGGCATGAACGTGCGCGACGCCGAGGTGGTGATCGCGGCCGCCTGCCTGTTCCACGACACGGGCATGTCGATCCACCGCACCGACCACGAGCAGTACAGCCTCTTCCTGGCATCCGAGCGGATGCCGCTGCTGCTGGAGGGCTGCTACAAGGACCCCGAGCTGACCGTGGTCATCTCAGAGGCGCTCCACGCCGTGATCGGCCACCGCCGCGCCGGTGACCCGATGACGATCGAGGCCGGGATCGTGCGGGTGTCCGACGCGCTCGACATGGCGAGCGGCCGCTCGCGGATCCCGTTCGAGACCCGCCGCCCGAACATCCACTCGGTCTCGGCCGCCGCCATCGATGACGTGACCATCGAGCCGGGCGACGAGAAGGCGGTGCAGGTGAAGATCGCGATGAACAACTCGTCCGGCCTCTTCCAGATCGACGAGCTGCTCGCGACCAAGCTGCGCGGCTCGGGCATCGAGGAGCACGTGGAGGTCGTGGCCGAGATCGAGGCCGAGCACGAGAAGCGGCTCGTGCCGGTCTTCCGGTAGTTCGTAGCGCGAACGATTTTCTGCTCTACCTGGGCCCGCCCTTCAATGCTGCTGTTGGCGCCCACTGCTTGCGCGGGTCGATCAGGTTGGTCGGCGCCACGGGCTTCTCGCTGCGCTTCTCGCGCGAGTCGATCGGCACGTAGTCCTGCTCGCGCGCGCCGGTGTAGATCTGGCGCGGGCGGGCGATCTTGGTCTCCGGGTCGGTGACCATCTCGAGCCACTGGGCGACCCAGCCCGACGTCCGCGGGATGGCGAACATCACCGTGAACATGTCCGGTGGCAGGTTCAGCGCCTCGTAGATCAGCCCCGAGTAGAAGTCGACGTTCGGGTAGAGCTTGCGCTCGATGAAGTACTCGTCGTCGAGGGCGCGCTTCTCGAGCTCCGTTGCGATGTCGAGCTTCGGGTTCCTCCCGGTCACCTCGAAGACCTCGTCCACGTGCTTCTTGATGATCTCGGCGCGCGGGTCGAAGTTCTTGTAGACCCGGTGGCCGAAGCCCATCAGCTTCTCGTCGCTGTTCTTCACCCGCTCGAGGAAGTCGGGGATGTTCTCCTTGGTGCCGATCTCGTCGAGCATCTTCAGAACCGCCTCGTTGGCACCGCCGTGCAGGGGGCCGTAGAGCGCGGCGACGCCGGCGGCGACGGCCGAGTACGGGTCCACCTCCGACGAGCCGACCCCGCGCACCGCGTTCGTCGAGCAGTTCTGCTCGTGGTCCGCGTGCAGGATCCAGAGGACGTCGAGGGCGCGCTCGAGCCGCGGGTCGGGCTCGTACTTCACCTCGGTCATCTTGAACATCATCGAGAGGAAGTTGCCGGGGTAGGACAGGTCGTTGTCCGGATACACGTACGGCAGCCCGAGGTTGTGCCGGTACGCGAAGGCGGCGAGCGTCGGCATCTTCGCGATCAGCCGGACCGCCGCCATGTGGCGCTCGAGCTCGTCGTCGATCCTCTTCGCGTCGGGGTAGAAGGTGGAGAGCGCGCCGACGGTGGCGAGCAGCATCCCCATCGGGTGGGCGTCGTAGCGGAAGCCCTCCACGAACTTCTTGATGTTCTCGTGGACGAAGGTGTGGTGGGTGATCTCGAACACCCACTCGTCGAGCTGGTCCTGGGTGGGCAGCTCGCCGTAGATCAGGAGGTAGGCGACCTCGAGGTAGGACGACTTCTCGCAGAGCTGATCGATCGGATAGCCGCGGTACTCGAGTATCCCGGCCTCGCCGTCGATGAAGCAGACCGAGCTGCGCACCGACGCCGTGTTCGTGAACGCCGGGTCATAGGTCATCAGGCCGAAGTCGTCCTCGGACACCTTGATCTGGCGAAAGTCCATCGCCTTGACGGTGCCGTCCGAGATCTCGACGTCGTAGCTCTCGCCGGTGCGGTTGTCCGTGACGCTGAGCGTCTCGTTCGCCGTGGCTACCCCACCGCCCTCGCCCTCTGTCTGCTCGTCAGCCATATGTCTCCCTCTTTTCCCCAGATTGTGACGTAGGACGCACTCGGGGGTCAGCGGCCACGGCCGAAGAGCCGCTTCAGGACGCCACCACCGCCGCTCCCGCCGACGGCCGGTCCCTGCTTCGGTGGGGGTGGCAGGTCGGCGCACTCCGCCGCGGTGATGTTGAGGGTCACGGCGCGCTCGGCCGTGCGGGCGACCTCGGGAGCATCCACGAAGCGGCGCTCGCCGCCGGTCGTCTGGATCACGAGGCCGTCGAAGATGTGCTCCGGCAGGTTGTCGAGCACCTCGACGACCTTGCCGATCTCCTGACCATCCGAGCTGATCACGGGCGTGCCGCGCTCGAGGGCGGTGTAGTGCACCGCGACGCCGTCGTCACTCGCCGGCAGCGTGCTCGCCCTCCGGCTCGTGCTCCTCGGTGGCGGAGAGGTAGACCGCCGTGCCGATCGCGCCGATCACGAGCACGATCGAGATTGCGCCAACCAGTCGCGTGGCGCCGCGGGTGCTGGGGAAGTCCTCGCGCATGACCCCAAGGGCCGACACGATCAGCGCCCAGGCGGCCAGCGCGCCTCCGACGATGTAGAAGCCCTCCACGGCCTCGAAAGCTACCGAAGGGTTCGCCGCGGCGTCCGCGACTCGACCCGAACGCGCCGAGGCGGCTGAGGCTCCGGTGCGCCATGCGGGCCACGGCGCGGGGGCTGCGGCGGGCGCCCGCGCGGATGCGGGCGCGGATCGCGGTCGGGCGAGCCGCCACCGCCGTCCTCCGGCTCGGGCACGGGCGGGTCCTTGATCGCCCACCACACCAGCCAGAGCAGGGCGACGATCGGGACCTTCATCGCGATCGCCAGCCAGACGATCCCCCAAGCGCTGCCGCTCATTGCCGCGGATCGTACCGCGCGGGTCCTCCTTAGGGATGACACGAGTTCCGTCGCGAGGCTGACGCCCCCGTTCTCGCTCGGCCATACGGTGGCACCGAGAAGCATGGTGGACCCCCAAACGCACAGGAAAGCTTGACTGGGGGACAGACCGCACCTAGCTTGGGCACGTCCCCCAAACCCCGCCCAGAGCGGACAGAAAGGAACCAATGTCACGACACAAGTTCTCGCGACCTGCCATCGGCGGCGTCGCCATCCTGGTCGCCGCGGCCGTCGCGGTCCCGGCGCTGGCCGCCGCACCGCGCAACGCTGTTGTGAACACGGTCGGCGGCGCCAAGATGGTGCCGAACCGGAGCATCACCGACACGATGCGCTTCAAGCAGGACGTTGTGGCCGTACAGACGGGCGGGAAGCTCACGCTGAGGGACAGCACGAAGGCACCGCACTCGTTCTCGGTCGTCAAGCGGGGCCAGGTGCCGGCGAACCTCAGGCAGATGGACGCCTGCTTCGGCAAGGGTCCATGCGACGATCTGGCCATTGCGCACGGCGCCATCAACCCGGACACCGGCGAGGAGCAGGACCCGACCACGCCGCTCGTGAACGTGGGCAAGGATGGCTTCAACACGGCAGGTGACTCTGTGCTGATCCCGCCGGGCGGCAAGAGCAGCGTGAAGGTCTCGGCATCCGCCGGCTCCACGCTCAGCATCATCTGCGCGATTCACCCGTGGATGCAGAACAAGATCAAGGTCGGCAAGCGCGCCGGCTAGCCGGCTGCCTGATCGTGCTGCTCGCCGCGGTCTCCGCCACTCCGGCGGAGGCCGCGGTGCGGCACGAGTGGGTCGCCGCGGTGCCGACGGTGTGGAACATCGTGCCCAACGGGCGCGACGGGATCATGGGCACCACCTTCGACCCGTCTCAGACCGTCTTCCCGACGGTCGTCTACCGGCGCTACACGAAGAACTGGCGCCGGCCGCTTCGCAACGCGCCGGTGGCGAACGTCGACCACGACATGGTCCCCGGCCCGCTCCTGCGCGCGCGTGTGGGGGACCGGTTGCGCATCCACTTCAAGAACAGGGACCCGAACAATCCGCACTCGATGCACTTCCACGGCGTGCACTACAGGCCGGGATCGGACGGGTCCTATATCCCGGGCTTCTCCGGCCCGGGCGGGAACGTCAAGCCCGGCAAGAGCTTCACCTACCGGCTCAACGCCGGTGGTGACTCGGCCGGCGTGTGGCCCTACCACGACCACTCGCCCTCCATGCACGAGTCGCTCGCCGGCGGGCTCTGGGGCGCGCTGTCGATCCGCGGGCGCCACGAGCGGCGCCCCGACCGCGAGTTCGTGACGGTGTTCGCGCCCATGAAGGACTTTCAGACCATCAACGGCAGGGCCTTCGTCGGGAACACGCCGATCTACCGCTCGAGGGTGGGCGACCGCGTCCAGTGGGACGTGCTCGCGATCGGCGACGAGCACCACACCTTCCACGTCCACGGCCATCGCTGGCGCACGGCCGCCGGTGTGCCGGAGGACACCCGCACCCTGGGCCCGGCCGAGAGCTTCCGCGTGTCCTGGCGCGAGGACGCTCCGGGCACATGGCTCTACCACTGCCACGTCGAGCAGCACATGGCCCAGGGCATGATCGGCATCTACCAGGTCTCGCCGCGATGAGGGCCGTGGCGATCGCGCTGGCCGTCCTCGCCGTCCTCGCGGCGCCCGCGCAGGCGGACTCGATCTTCGTGTCCGCCGGGACCACCCGCTTCTCGCCGGCCAACCTCGACGTGCTCATGGGCGACAACGTGATCTGGCGCAACAACAGCGTGAAGACGCACAACGTGAAATCGGAGTCGGAGGGCTACAACTCCGGGCGGATCGCCCCCCGCGCCGCGGCGAACCACGTCTTCGCCTCGCCCGGCAGCTTCCGGTACGTCTGCACGATCCACGACGGGATGACCGGCGAGATCGGCGTTCATTCGCTGCTCTTGAGCGGGCCGAAGCGCCCGGTGCAGCGCGGCGCCTCGGTTGCCCTCCACGTCCGTGCTCCGGAGGGAACCTCCGAGGTCACGATCGAGGCCGACAGCGGCTCCGGCTACCAGCCGGTGGCCGTGGCGGGCCCCCCGGAGGGCGGCGGCCACGAGGGCCATGTCGAGCCGGGGACCCTGCACGCCAACGTGGTGGCATCGGAGAGCGCCACCTATCGCGCCGTCTCCGCTGCCGGATCCAGCCCTGAGCTGCGTGTGGAGGTGACCGACGGCGCCACGCTGTCGGTCTCAGCGAAGCGCAGGTCCGTCGGTCTCGTGGTCAACGTGAAGGCGAGCCCGGCGTCCCCGGGCGCGAACGTGGTGCTCCAATTGAAGCTCCGCGAGCGCTTCGGCTGGTGGCCGGTGGCGCGCGCCCGCCTTGACAAGCGCTCGCGCGCGGCCCTCACCGTCAGGCGCTACGGCGGGGGGCCCGCCCGGGTCATCATGGTGGGCGCCGACTGGGCGAGCCCGCTGTCAGAGAGCCGCGTTTTCAGATTGTCACGCCGTACGCCTCGGTGAATGCGTCGCGCGCGTAGGGGATCGACGCATACCCGAAGCCCTTGTCGCCCCAGCCCGTTCCCCAGCTGTTGCGGATGATGAAGCGGTCGGCCGTGTAGCCGACCACCGAGACCGCGTGGCCACCGCGTTTCGTGTTGCGCTTGTAGACATCGAGCATGCCCTTGGTCTCGGTCGCCTTGTCCCACGTGCGGTCGACGTCCAGCCTGGTGAGGAGCGGACCCTTCGTCGCGATCCAGCGGCGCCAGCTCTCGAGGTCGTCGTTGCCGGCTTGGGCGTGAGGTTGAAGTAGCCGCCGATCCTGAACTCGGACGCGAGCGCGTAGAACGTCTCCTCTCTCCGGGAAACAGCTTGCCCGTGTCAAAGCCGAGCACCTGCTCGCGCACCGCGCCGTACTTGCGCGCGACGTCGAGCGCCGCCTTGAGGCTCGTGCCGGCCACCTCGATGAACGTGCTCGGTGGCGTGGCGAACTGGTCCGTCTCCTTCGACGCCATCCACTGGAAGCGCACCGACAGCCGTTCCGTGTTCTTGAGCTGGTTGGCCTTGACCATGTGCCAGCGCAGCACGGCGTCGGCCGTGGCCCACCCGACGCACGAACCGCTTGCGCCCTGGTCGCCCACCTTCCACCAGGCCGCGCGTAGATCCTTGGACGTTGGGATTGACGGCGCCGCGGCCAGCAGCCCGGCCTGGTCGGCGTGTTCGAGTCGCCAGTCGCGTTCGGTCTTGGGGGACGGGACGACGTTGAGGACCCGCTTGACGCGCTTGGCTGGCCTTAGCCACGGTTCAGCTCCTGAAGGGCCGGGGGACGTACCTGGCGCGAGCCTAGCCCCTGCATCTGGGGGAGGCAACTGCCGCGCTGGGGGCGACAGGTTCGGTGGAGGTTAGGTGGCGGGGACGGACTCGATCGACGTCATCCGCTTGAACTGTTCGTAGCGTTCGTCGATCGCTTCGCGCGTAAGGCTCTCTGCGCGCTCGCAGCCGAACTCCTCGACCCAGAAGGACGCGAGCGTGGAGCCGTAGGTCATCGCGCGCCGGAGGGTCGCGTCGTCGCTCGCGCCGCTCTGCGAGTCGAGATAGCCCATCAGGCCGCCGGCGAAGGAGTCGCCCGCCCCGGTCGGGTCGCGGACCGTCTCGAGCGGGTAGGCGGGCAGCGCGAAGAAGCCGTCCTCGGTGAACAGCGCAGCGCCGTACTCGCCCTGCTTCGCGATCACCACCCGCGGGCCCATCCCGCGCACGGCAGCGGCGGCCCTGACCAGGTTCGGCTCCTCGGTGAGCATGCGCAGCTCGGCGTCGTTCATCAGGACCATGTCCACGCGGGAGATCGTCTCGACGAGCGACTCGCGTGCGCTCTCGATCCAGAAGTTCATGGAGTCGAGCGCGGCGTGCTGCGCGCCCTTGCACTGTTCGCGCACGTCCCGCTGGAGGTCCGGCTGGATGTTCGCGAGGAACAGCAGGTCGCAGTCACGCGAGGCGTCGGACAGCTTCGGCGCGAAGTCGCCGAACACGTTGAGCTGGGTGTCGAGCGTGTGAGCGGTGTTGAGATCCCACTCGTACTCGCCGCTCCAGAAGAACGTCTTCCCGCCCTCGACGTGATCGATGTCGTCGGTCACGACGCCATGGCGCCGCAGCACCTCGTACTCCGGCTCGCCGAAGTCGTCCCCCACAGGACCGACCGGACGCACCTCGGTGAAGAAGCTGGCGGCGAGCGAGAAGTGCACCGCGGACCCACCGAGCGCACGCTCACGCTCCCCAAAGGGCGTCTTGATCGCGTCGAACGCGATCGAACCGACGACGGTGAGCGACATGGCGGCGGGGAGGCTAGCCGAAGGGCGGCGGCTTAACCCCCGAACGACAGCACTGAGGAGGTCGACCGTCCTGCCTGGGGTACCCATACGGTGCCTAAAGCAGGACAGTCGGAAAGGGTTAGGCTCCGCCCATGCGCGCGTGCCAGATCGAGGAATTCGGTGGGCCCGAGGTCCTTCAGGTCGTGGACCTGCCCAAGCCGGAGCCCGGCGACGGCGAGCTGCTGATCGAGGTCTCGCGCGCGGGGATGAACTTTGCGGACACGCACCAGCGCGAGAACTCGTATCTCGCGCGTTATGAGGTGCCGCTCGTGCTGGGCGGCGAGGTGGTGGGCACCACGCCCGACGGGCAGCGCGTGGTCGCGCTGATGTCCACCGGCGGGTACGCCGAGTACGCCGTGGCGCACGAGTCCACCGTCTTCCCGATTCCAGAAGGGCTCGATGACGAAGCCGCTCTCGCGCTCCTGATCCACGGCCTCACGGCTTGGCACCTGTTCAAGACCAGCGCGAAGCTGGCGCAGGGTGAGTCGGTGGTGGTGATCTCAGGCGCCGGCGGGGTAGGCAGCCTGGCGGTGCAGCTCGCGAAGCCGTTCGGCGCCGGCCGGGTGATCGCCACGGCGAGCACCGAGGAGAAGCGCGCCAAGGCGGTCGAGCTGGGCGCGGACGTCGCGGTGGACGCTGCGGAGGACGATCTCAAGGGCGCGCTGATCGAGGCGAACGAGGGCAGGCCGGTGGACGTGGTGCTCGAGATGTCGGGCGGCCGCGTGTTCGAGCAGTGCGCCGACGCGCTCGCTCCCTTCGGGCGGATCGTGGCGTACGGGATCGCGAGCCGCGAGCAGAACACCGTCGAGACGGGGCGGCTGATGCGCAAGAGCCGCAGCGTGGTCGGCTTCTGGCTCATGCACTGTCTCGGCCGGCGCGACATGATGGAGGAGCCGCTCGCCGACCTCTTCGAGCGGGCGCAGCGCGGCGAGCTCGTGCCGCAGGTGGGCACCACCTACCCGATGTCCGAGGTGCGCAAGGCACACGAGGACATGCAGGGCCGCCGCACGAGCGGCAAGGTGCTGCTCGACCCCTCCCGCTAGCGTCAGGGACCGCACATGACGACCTTTGCCGAACTCGGCCTTTCTGAATCGACCCTGGAGACACTCACTCACCTGGGATACGCGAGCCCCACGCCCATCCAGGAGCAGGCGATTCCGTCGATGATGCAGGGCAAGGACGTGATCGGTCAGGCCCAGACGGGCACCGGAAAGACCGCCGCGTTCGGGCTGCCGATGGTCGAGTACGCGGACCCGGACGACCCGAGCGTCCAGGCGCTCGTGCTCACGCCGACCCGCGAGCTCTGCATTCAGGTGACCCAGGCGCTGCGCGCGTACGGCGAGCAGAAGGGCCTGAACGTGGTGGCCGTCTTCGGCGGCGCGCCGATCCGCGACCAGGCTGTGCGACTGAAGGACGCCCAGATCGTGGTCGGCACGGTGGGCCGCGTGATGGACATGATCGGCCGCCACCACCTCTTCCTCGACAACGCCCGCTACGTGGTGCTCGACGAGGCGGACGAGATGCTCGACCTCGGCTTCCTCGAGGACGTGGAGTCGATTCTCAAGCGCGCGCCGATGGGCCGCCAGACCGCGCTCTTCAGCGCCACGGTGCCACCGGAGATCCGCCGCCTGGCGGACACCTTCATGCACGACCCGGTGGAGATCAAGGTGCGTGCGGCCACGCTCACGATCGACACGGTCGACCACTACTACGTGGAGGTGCCGGACAAGGAGAAGCCGGACGCCCTGGTGCGCGTGCTGAAGGAGGAGCGCCCGGAGCAGGCGATCGTCTTCGTGCGCACCAAGATCGGCGTGGACCGGCTCGCCCGCCGCCTCGGCGACGCGGGCGTGCGCGTGAAGGCCCTGCACGGCGACATGTCCCAGGGCCAGCGTGACGGCGTGATGATCGCCTTCAAGGGCGGGCGCGAGCGCCTGCTGATCGCGACCGACGTGGCCGCGCGCGGGCTCGACATCACCGGCGTGAGCCACGTCGTGAACTACGACATCCCGAACTCCCCGGACATCTACGTGCACCGCATCGGCCGGACCGGGCGCGCGGGCGAGAGCGGGCGCGCGATCACGCTGATCACGCCGAAGCAGCGGCGTGAGCTGGAGGCGATCGAGCGTCATGCGAAGACGGAGATCGAGCTGTGGAGCGCGAACGGCAAGGGCCAGAGGCGCTCGAAGGCCGAACGCGAGTCAGGCCGCGATCCCGACCGCGAGACGCGCAGGCCACGGCACACGAAGCCGCACCCGCGCGACGGCGTGCCCTACACGAAGCTGATCGTCGGGTCCGGGCGCCAGGACGGGATCGAGCCCGCCGACATCGTGAGCGCCGTGGTCGACCACACACATCTCGAGAACGACGACGTGCGCAACGTCAAGGTGCTCGAGCGCTTCTCGTTCGTGGAAGTACCAGCGGATCGCGCGCAGGACGTCGCGGAAGCTGTTTCTGGCAAGCAAGCGCGTGGAGCGGAGCTCCAGGTGGAGGTAGCAAAGAAGGCATGAGCAGCATCACGATGCACACCAATCACGGCCCGATCGAGATCGAGCTCTTCGACGGAGACGCCCCCAAGACGGTCGACAACTTCACGAAGCTGTCGCGCGACGGCTACTACGACGGGCTGATCTTCCATCGCGTGATCCCCGACTTCATGGTCCAGGGCGGCTGCCCTCACGGCACCGGGACGGGCGGTCCCGGCTACGAGTTCGAGGACGAGATCAACGAGCACAAGATCGAGCGCGGCGCGCTTGCGATGGCGAACCGCGGCCCGGACACGAACGGCAGCCAGTTCTTCATCGTGACCACCGAGGCCGCGCCATGGCTCGACGGCAAGCACACCGTGTTCGGGCGCATCACGTCCGGCATGGAGACCGTGGACGCGATCGAGGGCCTCGAGACCGGCCCCGGCGACCGCCCCGTCGAGGACGCGAAGATCGAGCGCGTGGAGGTCCATGACGGTTGAGCTCCTGTGGTGGGACGGCTGTCCCTCGCACCCGGATGCGCTCGCCGAGCTTGAGCGCATCCTGCGCGAGGAGGGCGTGGAGGCCGAGGTCTCGCGTGTTCAGATCGAGGACGACGAGCAGGCGAGGCGCGAGCGTTTCCCCGGCTCGCCGACGATCCGCATAAACGGCGAGGACATCGTGCCGCCCGGCGAAGGCGCTCCGTTCTCGCTCACCTGCCGCGTCTACCGGACGCGCGACGGGCGCTACTCGCCGCTGCCGGATCCCGAGGACGTGCGCGCCGCGGTGCATCGCGCCTCATGACGGCGATCGGCGACAGGGCACCTGAGTTCACGCTTCCCGACACGGCCGGCGAGGAGCACTCGCTGGAGGCGCCGGCGGTGGTCGTCTTCACCTGCAACCACTGCCCCTACGCGCTGGCCTGGCACGACCGCCTCGCGTCCGCCGCGCGGGACTACCCGGACGTCCACTTCTACGCGATCAACCCGAACGACGCCGAGCGCTATCCGCGTGACTCGCTAGAGGCGATGCGCGAGCGGGTCGAGCGTGAGGGCGACTGGCCGATGCCCTACCTGCGCGACGAGTCGCAGGACGTGGCGCACGCGTTCGGTGCGAAGACGACGCCCGACGTGTTCGTCGTCGACGCGGACGGCGTGCTCCGGTATCGCGGCGCGCCGGACGCCGACTACCAGGACGACACGCTCGAGGCGGAGTGGCTGCGCGACGCGCTCAACTGCCTGCGCGCCAGCGAGGACGTTGCGCGGCCGGAGACCGATCCGATCGGCTGCAGCATCAAGTGGAAGCAGTGATCGCTCTGATCGCCGCCTCGGTGTCGCTCAGGTCCTGAAGCAGGGCGTCGGGCTCCGAGGCCCTGAGCGAGTCCAGGTCGGCGAAGCCGGTGGCCACCGCCACGGCGCGGGCGCCGGCCTCGCGTGCCGCCAGCACGTCGAGCGGCGTGTCGCCCACGAGCACCGCGCCGGTGGGCTCGCCATAGCGTGCCGCCGCTCGCTCCCGCGCCACGGCCACGAGGTCCGAGCGGCGCTCGTGAGGATCGGAGCCATAGGCGCCCGCCTCCAGGTCGAGCCAGCGCTCGAGCCCGAAGGCGCCGACCTTCACGGCGGCGTTCGGCTCGACGTTCCCGGTGAGCAGTGACTGAACGACTCCCTCTCGCTCATGAAGGGCGGATAGCGTCTCGCGAACGCCCGGGTAGATGTGCCCCTCCGCGGCGATCGCATCCCTGCGCTCGGCGAGGTTCACCGCGAGTCCCTCCAGCACCTCCGGCAGCTGATCGTGCGACCCGTTGAGCATCGAGAGCGCGATCTCATGGTCGGTGCGCCCGGCGTAGTCCACCCACTCGGGGTCCCGCCCGACCACGGTCCGATACGCGTCCTCGAACGCGAAGCGGCCGTGACCGGCCGAGTCCACGAGCGTCCCGTCGATGTCCCACAGTACGAGCAGCACCGGCACTATCGTGACTCATCCAATGACCGTTCACTGGTCGGACGAGCTCGACGAGATCCTGGATGGCGACCACGCGCTGATGCTCGCCTACGCGACACCAGCCAACGGCGTGGTCCTCCTGCCGGTGAGCAACTTCGCCGTGCTGGACCGCGCGGCGGGGGTTGTGAGCTCCGTGAACACGTCGGTCGGCGCCTGGAAGAAGCTCGAGCGGATCCGGCGCAACCCGCGTGTCGCACTCGCCTTCCACACCCGCGACCACGCCGCCACCGATCGGCCGGAGTACGTCCTCGTCCAAGGCACGGCGTCCCTTGGCGCGCCGGTGGAGGATTACCCCTCCACCATCCTCGACGTCTGGGAGCGCTTCGAGCCCTGGGCCAATCAGAACGCGCTCTGGAAGCGTTGGCGGCGCGTGTACGCGCTACGTATCGCGATCGAGGTGTCGGTCGAGCGGATCCTGGTGTGGCCGGACCTTGGGCTGTCGTGGTCCGGTGGAGGTCCGTGGCACCCCGCTCCCACCGGATCCGCCCGCTCCGCAGGCCGAGCCGAAGAAGGGGACCGCTCCGCGGATCGACCACCGCCGCGCTGCCGAGAGGGCGGGGCGCCTGCCGCATGCGGTCGTCGGCTGGGTGGGCGCCGACGGGTTCCCGCTCGTGGCTCCGGTGAAGATCGCCGGCTCCCACGAGCGCGGCATCCTGCTGGACGCCGCGGAGGGGCTCGTGCCTCCGGGTGGCAGGCGCGCCGGCCTCACGGCGCACTGGTTCAGTCGCGGAGTGATCGGACAGGACCAGCGCAAGCACACCGGCTGGCTCGAGTCAGGGGAGCAGCTGGTCTACGCGCCTCACACCCAGTCCAACTATCGGTTCCCCGCGCTCAAGGCGCTGTTCAAGTTCGTCTCCGGCGCCTTTACCCGGATGGGGGTGAGGGGGGCGCGGCGAGCCGGCTTCGCGCCCTAGCGCAGCTCCACCCCGAGCAGGTCCTCGAGCTGCGGCAGGGTCCGCTCGGCTCCGCGGTGGAGCACCGCCGTCATTCCCACGGCCTCCGCGCCGTCGCAGTTCTCGCGCAGGTCGTCCACGAACACGCAGTCGGCCGGAGCGAGCCCCACGCGCTCGCAGCCGAGCTCGTAGATCTCGGGCTGGGGCTTGTGCATGCCCTCGTCGCCGGAGATCACCACGCCGTCGAACAGCTCGGGGAAGGTGGAGCGGTCGTAGCGGCCCGCGCCCATCGAGTTCGAGATGAGGCCTGTGCGGATGCCGTGCGCGCGTGCGCGACGGAGCGCCTCGACCATCTCGTCGTCGGGGCGGATGTGGCCGAACATCCGCTCGACGAGCCCGGCCCGCCGGCCCTCCTCGAGCTCGAGCAGCTCACCGAAGCGCTCCGCGAACTGCTCCTCGGTGAGCTCGCCACGCTCGAGCCCGCGCACGCATTCGAGCGCGCGCGGATCGTCGCGGAACAGGGCCCTGATCGTGTCGGGGTCGAGTCCCTCTTCGGCGCAGAACGTGCGGAACGAGTCGAAGACGTTCGTGGTGAGCACACCGCCGAAGTCCACCAGCAGCCCCTTCACGAGTGCGCGATCTCCCTGGCCTTCTCGGCGAGCATCGGCACCCCGCGATCGAAGAGACCGAGGTACTCGTCGTCTGAGTTGCCGGCCTGAAAGCGCTTGAAGTTGCCCTCCATGAAGACCGCCGCCTTCCAGAGCGCGAGCGCCTGGTACCAGTTGAGTGCGGACATCGAGCGGCCGCTCCTCTCCTCGTAGCGCGCGATGATCTCCTCGCGGGTGAGGAACCCGCCGGCGCGGGTCACGGCGTTCAGGTTGGCGAACATCGTGTCCTGCGGGGTCGTCCGGCTCGACCCAGGTCACGGTCAGGTAGCCCACGTCCGCAAGCGGATCGCCGATCGTGGACAGCTCCCAGTCGAAGATGGCGACGAGCTCGGCGGGCGCACCCTCGGCCATCATCACGTTGCCGAGGCGGTAGTCGCCGTGCACGACCGTGGACTCAGGTGACTCCGGCATGTTGCTGCCCAGCCACTCGCCCAGCTCCTCCACCACCGGCAGCTCGCGGGTCTTGTTGTGCTCCCAGAGCCCGCTGAAGCGCCGCACCTGGCGCTCCAGGTAGCCCGTGGGCTTCCCGTAGCCCTCCAGCCCGCAGGCGCGCCAGTCAACGTCGTGCAGCTCCACGAGCGAGTCCACGAGCTCCTCGGCGGTGCGCCGGCGCTCCTCGGCGCTGTCGAGTGCTGGCGGGATCGTGCTCGCCAGCACGTTCCCGTGTACCTCCTCCATCACGTAGAACGGCACGCCCAGCACCGTCTCGTCGTCGCCGACGGCGATCACGGTCGGCACGCGCACCGCGGTGCCCTCGAGCGCCTTCAGCAGGCGCGCCTCGCGCAGCACGTCGTGCGCCGAGGGAGGAAGCGGCGGGCGCGGCGGACGGCGCAGCACCACGCGCGCGTCGCCGCGGCGGACGAGGAAGGTGATGTTCGAGTGGCCCTCGCCGATGCGCTCTGCCTCCAGGCGGCCCTCGCCGATGCCGTGGGCATCGAGGAACGCCTCGAGCGGCTCGCGCACCACGAGCGGCGGCAGCTCGAGGTCGGCGGCGTCCTTCGCTGTGTCGACCACGTCCATCGCGGCCGGGATCCTACGTAGTTGGCCAGGCCTCCATGAGGAACCAGCCCTGGCGCCCCTCGCCGTCACGCACCAGCTCCACGCGCATGCGGGTCGGCACGCCGCGGCCGTTCGGGGGCACCAGCCGCAGGTCGAACTCGCGCAGGTCGTGGCGGCCGGCGAGTACCTCCACCAGGTGCGCGGCCACGTACTGGCGGTCCGCGGGGTGCACGAGCTGGCGCCAGCCGAGGTGCCGCAGCGCGGGTTCGTCCAGTCCCACGAGCGAACAGAACGCGCTGTTCGCGTTCCAGACCTCGCCATCCGTGCCGACGACGGCGCGTGCTGCGAGGGCAGTCACCACGGCTCCCATCTCCTCAGACAGGATCGGCCTCGGCGGCGGGCGCGCCCATCACCCGAGCGACCCGATCTGGAGGCCTCACCCTCCTCCGATCGGCCTCCTCCGGTCGCGGAGTACCCCATCTAGGTGGTAGAAAGGACAATGCCAGGCGATCGGATCCGAGTCCTCATCGCGGACGACCATCCGCTGTACCGCACCGGGCTCGTGGACACCGTCAAGCGCCGCCCCGAGCTGGAGCTGGTCGGGCAGGCCGAGGACGGCGCCGCCGCGCTCGAGGAGATCCGCAGCGTGGACCCCGATGTGTGCGTGCTGGACGTGAAGATGCCGGGCCTCGGCGGCGTGGAGGTGCTGAAGGCGCTCGAGCGCGAGGGACTGGACGTGCGGGTGGTGTTCGTGTCCGCCTACTACGACAGCGACGTGGTGTACGGCGCGCTCGGCAGCGGGGCGTCCGGATACCTGTCGAAGGACTCGACAGGTGACGAGATCTGCGACGCCCTCGTGGCCGCCTCTCAGGGCCGGACGACGCTCGGCACGGACGTGCAGGCGGCGGTGGCCCACGAGATCCGCCGCCGCAGTGGCGACCAGGAGCGCCTGCTGACTCCGCGCGAGGACGAGATCCTGCGGCTCACGGCCAACGGGATGTCCGCACCCGACATCGCAGGACAGCTCCACCTCGGCACGACGACCGTGAAGACCCACCTGCAGCGGGTCTACGAGAAGCTGGGCGTCTCCGACCGAGCGGCGGCGGTGGCGGAGGCGATGCGCCGGGGGATCTTGGAGTAGGGCGCGGGCTAGGGGGTCAGATGGGCGGGGGTCAGACCCACAGAGTGGTCAGAGCCCGGGCGGACGGGGGTCAGACCCACAGAGTGGTCAGAGCCCGGGCGGAGTCTGGGGGTCTGACCCCCCATGAGACCCCCCATCTGACCCCCCCTTCCGTTCTTCTCCGGCATCCAGAACTCCACGGTCGTGCCGCTTCCCGGCGTGCTGCTCATTGCGAAGCGGCCGCCGGCCGCCTCGGCGCGCTCGCGCATCGAGACGAGGCCGATGTGGCCGGGCTCGGCCGGGGCGTCCGGCTCCGGCAGGTCGAAGCCGGCTCCGTCGTCCCGGACACGCAGCGCCACCCCCACGCCGCGGCGCTCCAGCAGGACCTCGACCATGCTGGCGTTGGCGTGCTTTCGCACGTTCGTGAGGGCCTCGAGCGCCACCCGGTAGAGGATCGCGCGAGCCTCCGGCGCCGGTTCGTCCTCGAGGCGGTTCTCCACCCGCCAGTCGAACCCGTCGTGCGCGAAGGAGTCGGTGAGGAACAGCTCGAGGGCCGCGCCGAGCCCCGCCTCGTCGAGCGCCGGGGGGCGAAGCTCGAACAGCAGCCGGCGCAGGCGACGGTTCGCCTCGATCAGAGCAGTGCGAGCCTGCACCACCGCCTCGCGCTGGGCCGGATCCTCAAGCGTCCCCGCCAGCGCATCCATGCGCAGGCCGGCCGCCGCCACCGCCTGGGCGGTGTCGTCGTGGATGTCCGCCGCGATCCGCCGGCGCGTCTCCTCCTCGGCCGCCACGAGCTCCGCCAGCAGGCGCGCCTGGGCCTCCTGGCGGTGCTCGATGTCGACGGCCGCGGCGTTGAGCGCGGCGGCCACGTCGGTCAGCTCACCGAGTCCCTTCGGGACCGGAGCGCGGGCGGTGAGATCGCCGGCGCCAAAGCGCCGGGCCGCCTCCACCACCGCGGAGCTCCAGCGTCCCAGCAGCAGTGCCGTCATGACGTAGCTGAGCGCGAGCGCCACCAGAAGGCCCAGGCCGGCGAGCAGGAGGAAGCGTCGCAGGTCGTCGTTCGGGTCCGCGAAGACGCTCTCGGAGGTGCGTCCCGCGCTGATGAACAGGCGCCCCATGGCATTGCCGCCCACGGGCGCGAAGCCGTAGATCGTGGACTCGCCCTCCGGCCCCTTCACTTCCGCGGTTCCCTGGCGTTCCCGGAGCACGGTGTTCGCCAGCGGCCGTTCGACCAACCGGCGCTCGGCGGGCGCAGTGTCCGGCACGCGCGCCACCAGCCTCCCGCGGTGGTCCAGGATCACGTACTTCGTCCCGCGGGGGGAGTCCTGCAAGCCGATCGTCTCGGTGAGCTGGTCCACGTCGAGGGCGGCAAAAACCACGGCTGGACGCCTGAAGCGTCCGCGATCGACGGCGTGGCTGGAGAGCAGCGCCTGGCTGGGAGAGAGCGGGGACTCACCGAGCTCCCCGAGAACGAAGGCGCGTTCGGTCTGGGCACGCCGAAACCACTCGGTCTTCGAGACGTCCGCCCGCACCAACGGCCGGACGAAGCCGCGCGAGGTCGTGCCGCAGTAGACCCGTCCTCTGGGGCTGGCCAACCCGACCGTGCTGTACCAATCGGTGGCGCGAGGCACGATGGCGAGCAGCCGCTCGCAGTGCTCGACGCTCGGCCTGGCGGCGAGGTCGTCCGCCACCGCTGAGAGAAAGCCGGACGTGGCATCCACCGCCGCCTCCGCGTCCACGGAGGCCAGGCGTGCGAGGTCGATCAGGTCGGTCTCGGCGTCGTGGCGCGCCTCGCTGCGCTCCTCGAGCGCGACGGTGATTGCGATCACCGTCGGCGGCGCGAGCGCCACGAGCACCAGTATCAGGATGCGGCCGCGAAGTCCGAGTCTCATCGTCCTGGCGCAGTCTCGCTCAGAGTGCGGCGGTGCGCCTGGCTAAGCTTCGCGCCCGATGCGACCCAACCGCCTTCTGATCCCGCTCGCTGTTTTCCTCCCGCTCGCGCTCGCCTCTCCGGCGGCGGCGTTCGACTGGAACGTGAACGTCATCGACTACGAGTTCCAGCCGAAGGAGCGCACGATCGCGGTGGGCGACTCGGTGACGTGGAACTTCGCCGTGGACGGCCACACCACCACCAGCAAGGCGAGGCCAGCCGGACTCGTGGAACTCCGCTCCCGACGGCGGCACGAACAGCGCCGGGGCCCCGTTCACCAAGGTCTTCAATACGCCAGGGCGCTACCAGTACATCTGCGTCCCGCACCAGTCGTTCATGGAGGGCGTGATCCAGGTGGGCACGGACACCGTCGTGGACAGCCTCGACAACTTCAAGTCGAAGCGCACCGGCAACCGGGTCAAGCTGAGCTTCCTGCTGAACGAGGCGGCCACGGTCACCTACAAGCTGACCGGCAAGTCGCGCCGCACGGTGAAGCTCGGCCGCCTCGCCGCCGGCCGGCGCAGCTTCACGCTGCGCCGCCTGAAGCGCGGCACATACCGCGGGGTGCTCACCGTGGTGGACGACTTCGACAAGAAGATCACCCCGCGGAACTTCTTCGTGATCCGCTGAGCTGCGGTTAGGCTGGCTCGGATGAGGGCGCTTCGCACCGCCGCGCTGGCCGCGCTTCTCGCGCTCGTGCTGTGCGCTCCCGCCGGCGCGAAGGATCCCGGACGTTGGACGCTCAGCGGCTGGAGCTCGGTGTCCAACTTCTACTGGCAGGGCGTGACCTCGGCCGGGCCGACGGCGCCGCTCTACTTCTCCGGGCCCGTCGAGGGCCTCTACCGCACCGACCGGTTCTTGAACGAGACGGCGGCGATCTCTCCGGCGATTCCCGCCTCGGTGAGGGCGGTGGAGGGCTACAACCACGTGGGAGACATCTCGTTCGACGGGCGGGACGGCCGGCGCGTGCTGCTCCCGCTCGAGTGCTACGACCCCAGCGCGGGCAACACCTGCGGGACCGGAGCGATCGGGACGGCAGATCCGAACACGCTGGCCTTCCGCTACTACGTGAAGCTCGACCCTGCCGAGATCGCCAAGGCCATGTGGGTCGAGGCTTCGCCGGATGGTCTTCTGTGGACTTCGAGCGGGAACGACCTGCTGGCCTACCGCGGCGAGGACGTCAGCTCGGCGAACGCGTCTCCCGCGGCGCCGCCGATCCACTCCGTGCGGCGCCTGGCGGGTGCGGTTCCACCCAGCGGCGTGACCGGCGCCACCTTCCGCGGAGGGCGGCTGTTCCTGGCGGGGGCCGAGGGAACGACCTACCAGGTGTGGTCCGTGAACCTCGCCACGGGTGCCCGCCGGCTGGAGCTGGAACTGAAGAACGTGCAGGGCGAGGCGGAGGGTCTCCACATCACGTCGATGCTCGGCGGCACGCTGCACTTCCTAATTGCCCCGCTGGCGCTGAAGCCCACCTTCGGCCCGACCGTCGGGCTGCTGCACTTCACGCCGTCGGGTCGGCCGGGCCTGCGCGTCAGGGCGAGCGCAACGCGCCGACGTGAGGTTCGTCCGCGCGTGAGGGTGCGCGTCACGCGGCGAGGCAATCCGGTGGAGGGCGCGAGGGTGTCAGTTGCCGACGCGCGGGCGCGCACGAACGCGAAGGGCGTCGTCACGCTCTGGCCTCCGCTGAACGTCCCGGGCAAGTTTGCCGCGGTCGCACGCAAGGGCCGCCTCGAGGGCCGCTCGCGCTTCCTGGCGCTCGGGCCGGCGCCGGCGGCGAGCGGCACGGCCAGCTCGAGCCCGCTCCGCTAGGCGATCTCGTCCACGTGGCGGACGTTCGCCACGTCGTCCGCGTCCGTGCTCGGCGCGCCCTCGAACCAGCCGTCGAGAATCTCCACGAGCAGCGCGGCGCTCGTGGTGCGCAGCGACAGCGCCAGCACGTTCGCGTCGTTCCACCTGCGGGCGCCCCGGGCGGTTTCCGCGTCGCGCGCAGAGCGCGGCCCGCACGCCCGCCACCTTGTTGGCAGCGATCGAGGCGCCGGTGCCCGTCCAGCAGCAGACGATGCCCTGCTCGGCGCGGCCATCAGCCACATCGCGGGCCGCTGCCTCGCTCGCCCAGGCCCAGTCGTCGCGCTCCTCATCGCTCAGCGCGCCGTGCACGATCGGCTCGTGGCCGCGGCGGCGCAGCTCGTCGACCACCGCCTCCGCCACCCCGGCGCGCTCGTCCGCTGCGACCGAAATATTCATTGGCGCTCAGCCTAGTCTTGAGGCGTGCCCGAGTTGCCCGAGGTCGAGATCACCGCACGCCGCCTGACGGCGGGGCTGGCCGGTGCGCGGGTGGAATCCGCGCTGGCGCCGGGCATGGTGGCGCTGAAGACCTTCGACCCGCCGCTGGACGCGCTCGCCGGGCGTGAGCTCGACGGCGTGCGCCGGATCGGGAAGATGCTCGCGGTGGAGTCGGGCGACCTGACGCTGCTGATCCACCTGATGTCGTCCGGCCGCCTCCAGCTCTTCGACGCGCGCGCGTCGCTGCGCGACCGCTCGTCTCGGGTGCTTGTGCGGCTCGACGACGGCCGCGAGCTGCGGCTGCGTGAGTTCGGCACCAAACAGCGAGCGTGGGCCAAGCTGCTGCGCTCGGAGGCCGTGACGGAGGACGACGCCGTGGCCGGCCTCGGCCCGGACGCGTACCCGGCCCCACCGCTCGAGGAGCTCGCCAGCCTGCTCGACCAGCCGCGCCATCTCCACCCGCTGCTGCGCGACCAGCGCACGATTGCCGGCATCGGCCGCTCCTGGGTCGACGAGCTGCTGTGGACGGCGCGCCTGTCCCCGTTCCAGAAGGGCTCGGACCTCGACGACGCTGAGGTCGAGGCGCTGCACTCCGCCTGCGACGAGGTGCTAGGCGCCGCGCTCGAGCACTACGAGGACGTGATCGGCGACACCGTGCCCGACAAGCTCCCGATGCCACTCCAGGTGCATCGCCGCGCGGGGGAGGAATGCCCTCGCTGCGGCACGCGCATCGAGGCGATCCACTTCAAGGACTACGTGATGTGTTACTGCCCGGAGGAGCAGACGGGCGGACGCGTGCTGAAGGACCGACGCCTGTCCAGGCTGCTGAAGTGATCACCGGGGCTCTACTTGGCCTAGGGTCACCCATCCACGTCGCCCAGTCCGGGCGCACGCAGACGTACCACCCCTCAACCCCCTCGACGGTGCCCACGCAGCCGTGGCCCTCGTAGTCGATCAGGTAGACGAACTCGCCCCGCCGCGGCGGCCTCAGATCCCTGAGAAACCGCAGCGAGATCCACAAACAGCCGTCGTTGTCCACAAGCTCGAAGTCCGCCCGCAGGACGGACTCACGCTCGACCGCTGTCGCGGCCAAGCGGCCAACCGGCGTGTCTGCATCTAAGGACACCGACTCCCTTCTTAAGTGTTCCCCGCGGTAAACCCGGCGCAACCTGCGGGGGACCTGCCTATCGCCTACTCCGCCTGCCCCACGGCTTCGAGGGCCTGGGAGCGCTCTGTGAACTGGTCCATGCGAACGATCAGGCCGTCGTGGAGCGTGTAGACGTCGTAGAACCGGGCGTCGACCTCAACCCCGCTTCCGCGGCCGCGCCCTTGTAAGCGGACCGTCACAAGCACGCGGTCGCCCCTGTCCACGAACTCCTCGGGCATCACCCTGTAGTCGTGCCATTCAGCCTTCCAACGCGCCAGGCTTTCCCTAACCGCATCGTGCCCCTGCGTCGGCAGCTCCTCGATCGGATTCCACACGATGCCGGGATCGGCGTACGTCAGCGCCTCGTCGACGTCGACGACGATCAAGAACCTGCGAACGATCTCCACGCTCTCCTGCGACATCAGCCGCCCGGACGCTATCGATCGACGCAGCCGCGGCTGGGAAGCGGGGCCGCGAAACCGGCGTTCGTTCGTCTCACAGCTAGGCTCATGGCGGTGTCGATCGACGCAGAAGATCATCGCCAGCCGAGGCCGGGCGAGCAGGCGCCGGACTTCGAGCTTCCGGACCAGGACGGCGAGTCTGTGAGGCTCTCGGAGCTTCGCGGACGCCCCGTCGTTCTCTACTTCTACCCGAAGGCCGACACGCCCGGCTGCACGACGCAGGCGTGCGGTGTCCGCGACCACCTGCCCGACTACGAGCAGGCCGGCGCGGTGGTGCTCGGCGCCTCGCCCGACCCCGTCGCGAAGGTCAAGCGCTTCCACGACAAGCAGGGACTCAACTTCAAGCTGCTCGCCGACGAGGACCACGCCGTGGCCGAGTCCTACGGCGTGTGGGTCGAGAAGTCGATGTACGGCAGGACCTTCTGGGGCGCCCAGAGGGCTACCTTCGTCATCGACCCCGAGGGGAACGTGGCGGACGTCATCCCCAAGGTGTCGCCGAAGACCCACGACGAGCAGGTCCTGAAGATCCTCCGCGATCTGTGAGCTGGCTGCTTCTCAGCCTCGCCGTCCTCGTTGTCGTCTACGGCGCGCTGATCGCAACGCTGGTCGTGGGCAATCGTCAGTGGGACATCCGCATGATCGTTCGGCTCGTGCCCTACTGCGCGATCCTCTTCAAGCGGCTGCTCGGGGACCCGCGTGTGCCGCGCCGCTGGAAGCTGTGGTCGGCGTTCGCCCTCGTCTATCTGGCCGTGCCCTTCGACCTCGTGCCGGACTTCATCCCGGTCGCTGGTCAGCTGGACGACGCGATCCTGGTGGCGCTGGTGCTGCGCGGGCTGCTCAGGAGCGCTGGCCCGCTGCTGCTGCGAGAGCACTGGCCCGGGCCGGCCGCTCTGCTGGTTCCGCTGGAGCGCTTCGCGGCTGCGGTTCCGGTGCCTGGCGGTGGAGCGCGACGCCCACGATGACGAGCCCCACGCCCGCCACCTCCACCCACGAGGGCACCTGGGCGAGCACCGCGATGCCGATCACCGTGGCGGTCGCGGGCAGCAGGGACACCATCAGCGCGTAGGTGGCGCGCGGCAGCCGGCGCATCGCCAGCTGGTCGGACACGTAGGGGATCACCGATGAGCAGAGCCCGACGCCGATGCCGGCGAGCAGCGCCACCGGGTCGGTGAGCGCCGGGATGACCTCCCACCCGCCGAGGGGCGTGACCACCACCGCCGCCACGAGCATCGAGGCAGCGAGCCCGTCGATGCCGCTGAGCGCGCCGTGGCGCGCCACCCGGTGGGCGAGCACGATGTACGCGGCGAACAAGACGGCGTTCGCGAAGGCGAGCGCCACGCCGAGCGGCTCGCCCGCGAACTGCACCCCGGTGAGCAGGTACACGCCCGGCACCGCCAGCACGAGCGCCGCCACGTTCCGAGCACTGCGCGCCCCGAGCGCGGCCAGCGCGATCACGGGAAGGAACTCGATGGCCGCCACCGTTCCGAGCGGCAGGCGGTCGATCGCCACGTAGAAGCAGGCGTTCATGACCGCGAGCACCGCTCCCCAGCTCACCAGCAGCCGGCGGCCCGAGCGGTCCAGCTTCGCGAAGGCCCGCCAGGGACGGCGCCAGAGCGCGAACACGACCGCCGCCGAGGCGATCCGCAGCCACGCCACGCCGAGCACGTCCACGCGGGCGAACAGCAGAACGGCGAACGCAGGGCCGAGGTAGTGGAAGACCGCGCTGACCACGAAGTAGAGGTGGGGAGGGACGCGTTCGCTCATCAACATAAGGATCGACGACAGCTGGGCGTGCGTACATGGCTTCTCGAAGGTATCCTGGGTCATATGGCTACGAATGGGTCGCTCGATTCGACCAATCGCCTTTTACTCAACGAGCTTCAGCAGGACGCCCGGCTGTCGCTGGCCGAGCTGGGGCGCCGCGTCGGGCTGTCCTCACCCGCGGTGGCCGAGCGCCTTCAGCGCCTGGAGCAGAACGGGACCATCACCGGCTACCGCGCCGAGATCGACCCGCGCGCGCTGGGGCTGTCGCTCGGCGCGATCATCCGCATCCGGCCGTCGCCCGGGCAGATCCAGAACGTGGCCGAGCTGGCTCAGCGGACGCCCGAGATCGTCGAGTGCCACCGCGTGACCGGTGAGGACTGCTACGTGATGCGCGCCCACCTGCGCGACGTGCTCCACCTCGAGGAGGTGATCGACCGCTTCACGGTGCTCGGCCAGACCACCACGTCGATCATGCAGTCGTCGCCCGTTCCGGGCCGTCCGGTCTCCCTGGAGGAGTGAGTTGGGCCTCCCGCTCGTAACCGAGCGGCTCGAGCTGCGCGCGTTCGTGCCGAGCGACCTCGAGGCGCTCCACGCCGTGAACGGCGATCCGGAGGTCACTCGATACATGAAGGCCTATCCGACGATCGAGGACACGCGCCGTACGCTCGACGTGCACGTCCGCGAGGCGCGCGCGGGGAACCCGGCGTTCTGGGCGGTGATCGAGCGCGCCTCGGGCGACCTGATCGGGGACGCCGGCGTCGGCCTGGTCGACGGGGTCGGCCCCGAGTTCGAGCTGGGCTATGCGCTCGGGAGGCGCTGGTGGGGCCGCGGCTATGCCACCGAGGCAGCCCTCGCCGTTCGCGACCACGCGCTGGGCGAGCTCGCGCTCCCGGAGGTGCTCGCGCTCGTGCTCCCCGGCAACGCGGCGTCGATCCACGTGCTCGAGAAGATCGGCATGGAGCGCGTCGGAACGCGGCGCTCCAACGACGCCGAGCACCTCCTGTATTGCGCGCGCCCCGCTACTGCACGGTGAGCGTGCCCGTCATGCCGCCGGCCTTGTGGCCGTCGACCGGGCAGTAGTACTCGTACTCGCCGGGCTTGACCGTGGCCGGTGACCTCCGTGGTCTCGCCCTCGCCGATGGTGTCGCTCTCCTCCTCGATCCCGTTTCCCTCGATCTCCACGGCGTGGGGCAGCGAGGACGGATTGTCAAGGACGATGGTGACCTTGCCCGCCTTGGCGCTGAGCGAGCTCTTGTCGAACTTGAGCGCGCCGCCGGCGTCGGCACTCAGCTTCAGCGTCTGCGCCGCGCCGCCGCCTCCGCCTCCGGTTTCACCCGTTTGCGTCTCGGCCGCCTGGCCGCTGTCCGAGCTGCCGCTGTCGGAATTGTCGTCGCCTCCGCAGCCGGCACCGACCAGGGCGAGGGCCAGAAGCAACCCGATGAGGGTGAAGATGCGCATGGCCGGGTGTACGCAGGCGGCGCGGCGCAGGTTCAGTAGGTGAGCTTGCCCCGCATGACCTCAGGGCCGCGCTCGCCACCGTCCGAGTGTCGGGTGATCACGACCACGTGGTAGTCGCCCGGCCGGACCGCCGCGGTGAGCTGAGCGGCGGCGGTGCCGTCGCTGCGCGCGTTGAAGCTTCCGCCGTTGATCCAGCGGCCGTCTGTGCGCACGCACCAGAGCTCGTAGACCTCGCCGTGACCGACGGGGAGGTCGTGCGCGCGTATGCGGACCCGCGTGCCGCCGTCCACCTCGGCCACGCTGGCGTTGCCGAGCACCTGACCCGATTTGCTCCAGAGCTCGGCGCGGGCGTAGGCGCGATCGCCCCCGCCGGGGAGGACCAGCGCCAGCACAACCGCGAGGATCACGGTCGCGGCGGCGGCCGCGGGTATCGCGATGCGTGGCCAGCGACGCCGCGGTCGAGCCGAGCGCGCGCGCTCCTTCACGAACTGGTCGAGCACCGCATCCTCGAGTTGTGGGGAGAGGGCGGCGACCGTGTCATCGGCCTGCGCGGCGTCGAGCAGAGTGGGCAGGCCCGCCAGCCGGCGCCGCTCGAGAGCGCAGCGGTCGCACTCGGCCAGGTGCTGGGTCATCTCCTCCATCTCGGCCGGCTCGAGAGCACCGAGGATGTAGGGGCCGATGAGGTCGCCGTAGTCGCGGCAGCCGGTCACGGCTCGACCTCCATCTCGTCCAGGATCAGGCGCAGGCTCCGCAGCGCATAGGAGGTACGGCTCTTGACAGTGCCTAGCGGGATGCCGGTGCGCTCCGCGATCTCGCGCATCGTCAGGCCGCCGTAGTGGGCGAGTCGGATCACCTCGCGATGCGCGGGCGACAGGCGCGCCAGCGCCGCCGTGATCTGCCAGCGCAGCACCGCCTGGTCCAGCGCGGCATCGATCTCGGCCGCGTTGTCCAGCGAGTCGTCGTCGGCGCGCTTGGGCCGCGCGGCCGCTCGCCGGTGGGCGTCCACGATGCGGTTGCGGGCGATCGCGTAGAGCCAGGTGCGGACGCTGGCGCGGCTCTGGTCGTAGTCGCCGGCGTGCCGCCAGAGCTGCGCGAACACGTCCTGCACGACCTCCTCGGCCTGCTCGCGATCGCCGAGTGCGCTGGTGGCGAAGCCGAACAGCTCGCCCGCGTAGCGCCGGTAGAGCTCGCGCAGCTCATCACCGCTGCGGTCGCGCGGCAGACGTTCTACCAGCATCGCGTCGCTCGACGGCATGCCTCAAGCTATACGCGTTCGCGGCGCCCGTGGGTCAATTTCGGCGCAGGAGCACAAGCGCGAATCCGAGCGTCTCGCGCCCGTCCGGCATGGTCATCCGCTCGCGCGCGTGGCGGGCGCGCTCGAGCAGAACCTCCGCGCCCGGATCGGCCGGGTGCGCCGCCGCCCAGCGCTCCGCGTTCAGGATCAGCCGCCACTCGTAGCGGTCCCAGTCGGCCTCGCTGGCCACCGACGAGTGGAGCGGCGTGAGCCCGGCCTCCTCCGCGGCTCGCATGAGCCCCATGTAGTCCGGCAGCTCGTCGGGGCTCGCCCCGCCCAGCGCGTCGAGATACTCGGCGCTGGGCGGCCGGCGCCAGTAGCCCTCGCCGAGCAGCACCTCTCCGCCCGAGGGGACAAGCTCGCCCAGGACCCGCAGCGCATCCGGAAACCCGCCGAGGGCGTGGCTCGAGGCGATGCAGAGCACGACGTCGAACGGCCCCGGCGGTGGGCTGTCGCGCACCTGAAGGCCGAGGCCGGGCGGGCCCGACTCGATCAGCGCGGCGTCCGAGTCATAGCCGGCCGCCTCGACGTCGAAGCGCTCGGCCACACGCCGCAGCACCTCGCCGCGACCGCACGCAACGTCGAGCACGCGCGCTCTCGGCGGCGGCTCGAGCAGCGCGATCGCCTCGTCGAGCGCCGCCTCGCTCAGCGGGTTCCAGAGGCGAAGCTCGCCATGGGCGATCCGCGAGGCCTCGGCGCGATCCACCCCCGCAACGTACCTTTCAGGCCGTGCCCCTGGCCCCCGCCGCCACTCTGGGAGAGTCCTTCAGCTCGTTCTTCGACGCGGTCGACTCGTTCTTATCGAACCTCGCCTCGGTGCGGCTGCTCCCGCTGCTGGTGGCCCTGCTGCTGTTCACGTGCTACCTGACGCTTCGGGCGCGGGCCAGCTTCAACATCCTGCGCGCGGCCTATCCGACCGAGCGCATCCGCTTCAAGCACGATCTGGGGCGCGTACTTCGCGGGATACGGCTTCAACGCGGTGATACCCGGCACGCGGCGGCGATGTCGTTCGCCTCTTTCTCACGAAGCAAGCGGTCCCGAACTCGAGCTATCCAGCCGTCGCCGCGACCTTCGTGGTCGAGCTCATCTTCGACGTGGTGATGGGGTCGCTGATCCTGACGTTCGCCTTCACGCAGGGGGTCTTTCCCAAGCCACCGGACTTCGCCAAGCTGAACGCCTTCGACCTCGCCTACCTCGCTCAGCACCCCCAGTTCACCCTGTTCCTGGTCACGCTCCTCGCGGTGGCGGGGCTGGCGGGGTTCGCTCTCCTGAGCGTCCGCGTCAAGGCGTTCTGGGAGCGCGTCCGGCAGGGACTCACGATCCTCCAGGACCGCGAGCGCTACATCCGCGAGGTGTTCCTCGTCCAGCTCGGCGGCTGGTGCTTCCGCTTCGCCGCCTTCTGGATGCTGCTCGAGGCGTTCAACGTGGGCGGCTCGGTGAAGAACGTGCTGCTGGTGCTCGGCGTGAACGCGGTCTCCGCGGCGGTCCCGTTCACGCCGCAGGGCGCGGGCGTGCAGCAGGCGCTGCTCACGAAGGTGTTCGCCGGCGCGGCAGCGGGTGCGACCGTGGCGTCCTACTCGGTGGGCCAGCAGATCGCGATCGGCGCGCTCACGTTCGGCATCGGCTTCGCGTCGCTCGTCTTCATCTTCAAGTACCGCAGCTTCAGGGAGGTCATCGCCCGCGGCCAGGCGGACCGCGCTACGTCCCGAAGCCCTCGCGGGCCTCCCGCACCAGAATGACGGCCTCCGGGAAGAGCGTCTGCATCGCGCCGCGCAGCTCCTGAGTCTGCTGCTCGGCGTTGCCCTGGAGGTTGAGGCGGTTCAGGCCCGCCACCGTCATGTCGACGGCCAGCTTGATCGCGTTGTCGGCCCAGGCCACTTTTTGCGCTCCCTGCATCTGCTGGGCGAACTCCTCCATGCGCCGGCGCAGCTCGTCCGGGTCGCCGAAGAGGCCGCCGAATGGGTCTTCAGAGGACATGCCTCAAGGGTAGGGGGTCTCCGATACAGTCGCCGCGTGCGCATCGCGGAGGTGATGACCCAGGGCGTGGTGACCGCCGAGAGCGGGGACAGCCTGCAGCACGTGGGCGAGCTCATGCGCGACCGCAACGTCGGCTCCGTCGTGATCTGCGACAGCGGCAGGCCGGTCGGCGTGATCACGGACCGCGATCTGGCCCTGGCCGTGGTGGCCGATGGCATCGAGCCGGCCTCCCCGGCCGGCGAGCACGCGTCGCGTCCGATCGTGACCGGCGAGGTCGAGATGGACCTCGAGGAGGCGGTGGCGATCATGATTCAGCACCGCATCCGACGGCTGCCGGTGACCGAGGGGGAGGGGCTCGTGGGCATCGTGACGATCGACGACCTGGCCGTGAGGGCGGGCGACCTCCACCAGGCGCAGCAGATCACGGCCGAGGTGGCCAAGGCGTCGCTGCCCGAGTTCTACTTCCACCAGCGCGGGGGCTGACGGTGGCGCCCATGACACCCGGCCAGCTGCGCACGCGGCAGCGGATCGAGGGCGTGATCCGGCTGATGACGCCCGCGCTCGACGCGGTGCTGGCCGTGGGCGAGCGGATCTCGCGCGTCGTGGAGCGCGAGGACGTTGAGTACTACCCACCGCGCGTCACGCGCGAGAGCCCGCCGCCGCCGAAGAAGACGTGAACCGCGAGGAGCAGCTCCAGTGGGAGGCCCGCTGGGCCGTCCCGACCGCCGTCGCGGCGTTCGTCGCCGGGCTGATGCTGCTCGTGAGCGGACTGGTGTTCATCCCCGATGACCGCAAGGGGATCGGGCCAAGCCCCGACATCCTGCTCTCGATCCACGAGCAGTCGGGCGCGTACCTCAGCTCGGCCGTGCTCGCGGCGGTCGGCTCGCTGATCCTGATCGGGGTGTTGCTCTACCTCTTCCGCGCCTGTCTGGCGCGCGGGGCCGCGGTGCCGCAATGGTTCATCTACCTCGTCGTGGGCGCGCCGATCATCTACGCGATCGCGACCGTCTGGGGCGCGCTCGACGCGATCGACATCGGTGACGAGTTCGCCGACGGAACCCCGATCCGCGGTGAAGCGGGCGAGGACCGCGCAAAGGACCTCGGCGGGTCGAGCGCGCTGCTCGTGGGCCTCTCCACCGCCGGCACGGTCGGACTGGCCTTCCTGTTCGTGATGCTGCCGCTGCGCGCGCGCCGTGTGGGACTGCTCTCGCCCTTCATGGGGATCCTCGGCGTGGTGGCGGGCGCGCTGATCGTGTTCCGCGGCCAGCTCCCCGGCCTCGCCACGGTCATTCAGGCCTTCTGGCTCGGCGCGCTCGGAGCGCTCGTGCTCGGGCGCTGGCCGGGCGGCCGCGGACCCGCGTGGGCGAGCGGCAGGGCCGAGCCGTGGCCGACGGCCGCGCAGCGGCGCGGAGTTGTTCCGATGCCGGGCGAGGAGGAGGCCACGCTCGACCCCACGCCGCCGGAGCCGGAGCCAGTGCCCGAGCGGCCGAAGTCGCGCAAGCGGCGCCGCAAGCGCTAGCTCAGGGCGTTCTAGGCGATCGCCGGGGCATCCGGCAGCCGCTCGAGCGCCGCTTCCATGTCCGCCTCGGAGAATTCCGGGTCCTCGAGCTTGCCCGCGAGGTAGCTGTCGTAGGCGGACATGTCGAAGTGGCCGTGCCCCGAGAGGCCGAGCAGGATCACACGCTCCTCGCCCGCCTGCGTGGCGTCCTCGGCCTCCTCGATCACGGCACGGATCGCGTGCGCGGGCTCAGGACCCGGGATGATCGCCTCCGTGCGCGCGAACTGGAGCGCCGCGGCGAACG
This sequence comes from uncultured Thermoleophilaceae bacterium, assembly GCA_963774755.1. Taxonomy (GTDB): domain Bacteria; phylum Actinomycetota; class Thermoleophilia; order Solirubrobacterales; family Thermoleophilaceae; genus JACVRW01. The sequence goes on from CAVZGG010000026.1 coordinate 170,129, forward strand.
TCTCGTTCTGCTTGTAGGCCCGCGCCTCCACGAGCCCGTGCTTCACGAGCCCGCAGAGCATCGGCGAGTCGCCGTGGTAGCGCAGGCCGCCGGCATGGACCGGCGGCGGCACGAAGTCGTGACCGAGCGTGAACATCGGCATCAGCGGCGTGAAACCGACGGTGTCGCCGAAGTCGTAGCGATACTTCCCGCGCGTGAGCGTCGGGCAGGCGGCCGGCTCCGCCGCCACGAAGCGGGTCCTCGCCTCGCGGCGAAGGACGCGGCGCACGTACGGGAAGGCGAGGCCCGCGAAGTTCGAGCCGCCGCCCACGCAGCCCACCACCACGTCGGGCTCCTCGCCCGCCATCTCCATCTGGGCGATCGCCTCCTGGCCGATCACCGTCTGGTGAAGGCAGACATGGTTGAGGACCGAACCGAGCGCGTACTTCGCCTCGGGATCGCCCGCGGCCACCTCCACCGCCTCGGAGATCGCGATCCCGAGCGAGCCCGTGGGGTGCGAGGCCTGGCTCCGGCCGGCCTCGGTCGTGTCGCTCGGGGAGCGGATCACGGTGGCGCCCCAGCTCTCCATCATCGCCCGGCGGTAGGGCTTCTGGTCGTAGCTCGCGCCGACCATGTAGACCACGCACTCGAGGTCGAACTGGGCGCACGCCATCGCCAGCGCCGAGCCCCACTGGCCGGCGCCCGTCTCGGTCACGAGGCGCTTCACGCCGGCCTGCTTGTTCGCGTAGGCCTGCGCCACGGCGCTGTTCGGCTTGTGCGAGCCGGCCGGGGAGACGCCCTCGTACTTGTAGTAGATGTGTGCCGGCGTTTCGAGCGCGCGCTCCAGCCGGTGCGCCCGGTACAGCGGCGTGGGCCGCCATGCTCTGTACGCGTCCCGCACCGGCTTCGGGATCTCGACCTCGGGCTCCATCGACACCTCCTGGTCGATGATCTCCATCGGGAAGATCGGCATCAGATCGGCAGGTCCCGCAGGCTCCAGCGTGTTGGGGCTGAGCGGCGGCAGCGGCTCGCCGGGAAGGTCGGGGAGGAGGTTCACCCAGTGCGTCGGGATCCGGTCCTCAGTGAGCGTGAACTTCGTCTGATCGGTCACGCGGCGATCCTACCCGCGGATAGCATCCGCGCCGCATGGAGCCCGCCTCCCGCACCCGGCTGATCTCTCTGGCTGTGCTGCTCGCCGTATCCGTGGGGCTGGTCGTGATCGCCGCCGCGGGCGGTGGCTCCGACGACGGGGGCGGCGACGGCATCCGGGTGGAGCCCTCCAACAGGGGCCAGCCCGAGATCGTGATCTACCTGGAGGACCCGGACGTGAACACGCCGTCCACCACCGACGGCGCGAGGCGGGTGGGCATCGTGTGCACGGATCGGGCCGGAGCCGTCGTCTTCACCGGAACGGAGCGCTGGCCATTCAGCGACACCGACGGCGGCGTCTTCGACCCGCACGTGCACGTGTCCGTGGATGCGTCGATTCTCGGCTCGGTCTCGCGTTGCAGGCTGAGCGGGACCGACCCGGTCCTCGAGGGCGGCCGGCCCTAGGCGGCGTTGACCGCCGTCGCGATCTCCGTGTAGGCGACCGCCGGGTCGCCCGAGCCGAAGATCGAGGAGCCCGCCACGAACAGTGTCGCCCCAACCTCGCGCGTGGCCTCGGCCGCTCTGCGCGTCGATCCCGCCGTCCACCTCGATCGGGGTGTCGGGGCCGAGCAATTCGCGCAGCCGCGCGACCTTCGCGGTGGAGCTCGTGATGTAGGGCTGGCCGCCCCAGCCGGGGTTCACGGTCATGCAGAGCACGTGGTCGACCTCGTCGGTCAGGCCGGCCACCACGTCGGCCGGGGTGGCCGGGTTGAGCGCCAGCCCCGCGTCGAGCCCGGCGGCGCGCACGGCCTGGAGCGCGTAGTGCACGTGCGGCGTGGCCTCCCAGTGCACGATCAGCGTGTCGGCTCCCGCGGCGGCGAACTCGTCGATGCGCCGCTCCGGGCGCTCGACCATGAGGTGAACGTCGAGGACTCCGCCGCGGTCGTGGACGAGGTCTCGGAGGGCATCGACGATCAGCGCTCCGATCGAGATCGGCGGCACGAAGTGGCCGTCCATCACGTCCACGTGGATCACGCGAGCGCCGGCATCCATCACCTCCTCGACCTGCTCGCCGAGGCGGGCGAAGTCGGCGGCCAGGATCGAGGGGGCCACCCGGACGTCCTGTAGGAGCTCGGAGCGCAAGGCGGGGCGACGGTACCACGCCGCCCCGCCGTGCCCGGCGTCCGTGCCGCCTAGTCGAGCGTCGGGTTCTCGGTCCGGTTCTCCTCGCCGTCCTCGACCTGGTCGAGCGAGGTGATGTCGCGGCGGATCACCCGCTCGCAGTCGTTGTCCACCTGGTCGAACTGGTCGGCGAGCACCTGGTCGCGTCCCTCGCCGCAGTGCACGAGGTCCACCTCTCCGTCGCGGACGCGGAAGCGATCGGCACCATTGCCGCCCGTGAGCGAGTCGCCCTCGGGGTCGCCGATCGCGGTCACATCCACACGCGCGAGCGCCCAGAGCACGTCAGGGCCGTCGCCACCGTCGGACGTGTCGCGCCCGGGGTTGGCGAAGATCTTGTCCGCTCCTACGCCGCCGCTCTGCACGTCGTCGCCCTGTCCGCCGGACATGAAGTCCCGGCCCAGGCTGCCGTTCACGACGTCATTGCCGAGCCCACCGTGAAGGCGCTCGCAGCGGAACCTGCGGAAGCTGAATCCCGGGCCGCCCTCGATCGTGTCGTCGCCACGCCCACCGAAGACGTGGTCGCAGCCCTCGTCCCCGTTGAGGACGTCGTTGTCGAGGCCGCCATGGATGCGATCTCGCCCACGACCCGCGTTCACGGTGTCGGCGCCCGCCCCCGCGCGAACGAGGTCCGCGCCCCCCAGGGCGTTCACCGTGTCGTCGCCCGCGCGAGCGAGGATGCGGTCTCTCTGCTCCGTGCCGGTGAGCACATTCGAGCTTGCATCGCCGACGATCGTGGCCGCCAGGGCGACCGTCGCCGCGCTGAGCGAGAGCGCTACGACCACTCCCAGGGACGTCAAGAACCTGTTGCTACGCTGCCTCACGGGGCATCCTCCTTGGTCGGTGGGTGCCCCTCTAACCGTCCTGGCGGGCGCTAGTTGCGCTCCGCCCGCGCCGCGATCAGGCCCGAGCCGCCTGTTTTGCGTGCGCGCGGATCTCGGAGAGGATCCGCTCGAGACGCGGCTCGGTGTCGCGGTCGACGAAGCTCATGGTTGCGGCCACCGCCGGATGCACTCGCGCAATCTCCGCGTGCAGCGCATGCGCCACAGCGCGGTAGGCGGGGTGGCCCTCGCGGCCAGAGCGCAGCTCGATCAGGTGCATGGCCTCGCGGGCGTTCATGTCGAGGATGTAGCGAATCCGGTAGCCGAGCGCGAGCGCGTAGGGAGCGAGCTCCGGATGGCCGAGCTCGACGATGCGCGCATGTTCGGCGCTCGAGCGCTCGAGACCGGCGCGGTAGAGGTCGCCGACCCCCGCGTCGTCGAGCTCCTCCGGGACGCCCGCGCCGAGCTCCGGCCCGAGCGTCTGCCACTGGACCGTGAGCAGCCGGTGACGCTGAAGGTCGCGGAAGGCGCCGTAGTCGGACACGACCTCGAAGCGATACGAGAGCGACTCGAAGCCGCGGCCGGGACGGTGCCGTCGGTTGTGCCGCTCGCCGACTATCTCCGCCAGCATCGCGGCACGCTCGTCGGGCGGGAGGTTGTGAAGCGCCGCGCGCGCCTCGTCCTCGGAGACGGCGGCGGACTCGAACAGCAGCGCGGCCAGCAGCTCCTCCTCGCTGCCCTGGACCGAGAGCAGGCGTACGGCCGGGCCGGCCTCCTCCTCGCCGCCGCGGGCGCGGTCGAGCCCCAGACGCGCGGCCCAGCGGTCCGCAGCCTGCTCGCGCTGCTGGAGGTACTCGACCCACTCGCCGCCGCGGTCGGGACGCTCCACGCGCGCGACGAAGCTCGGCACCACGGCCTTCAGCTCCTCGAGGATCATGCGCGCGTACTCGCGCGCCTCGGGGAGCGGCGAGGCGGACAGCCGCAAGAGCAGCTGCTCGTACGCCTGGCCCGACGCGAAGATCCCCACGTGGGAGAGCGAGGCTGCCGGGAGCAGGCCGCGCAGCAGGTCGAGGGCCTTGGCGCGGATGGCGCGCATGTGAGCGGCCTCGGGCTCGCCGTCCGGGCGCGGGAAGCGCTCGGCGGCCCAGGTCTCCACGCGCGGGAGCGCCTCGGAGTAGGTGTCGAAGAGGAAGTCCATCGCCGCCTCGTACTCCGGGCCGAGGTCCGGGTGGCGCCAGTAGCGGTAGCCGAGGCCCTCGCCCATTGGGGCGTCGTAGGCCATGTAGCGGGTTGACTGCTCCAAATACGCCGCCAGCCGGCCACGCTGAAGCATCTTCGTCATCACGTTCGAGACCCACTCGCACGCGATGTGCGCGCCGCCCAGCTGCGCCACCGAGTCGTCGCCGTAGCCGATGAAGATGCGCTCGTAGAGCTTGCGGGCGCGCTCGCCTGCAGCGGGGTCAGGCTGAAGCCTGACCCCGTCCGGGCCCGACGCGGTATCCCCCGCGAACTCGTCGAGGTAGAGCCGGCGCAGCGTGCCCTGGTAGCGCGAGTAGCGCGCGAACAGGGCGCCCTTCACCGTCTCGGGCAGGTTCACGAGCGCGAAGACGGGCAGGTCGAGGTTGGTGAAGTGGGGGGCGAGGAGGGCGCGCTCCTCGTCCGTGAAGGTCTCGATTGGGTAGTCCATCAGGGCGCGCGCCCACCTTAGCGGCGCGAGCGGCGGGCCGTTACGCCAGTCGCTGCTCCAGCACGCACTCGAGCCGCGCCTCCAGCTCGTCCACCGGCACCGCCTTGTCGAGGCGCATGTCGATCCGGCGGCCGTCGATCGTGAGCGTGGCCACCTGGTTGTCGAACCAGGGTCCATCGCCCGTCATGCGCCAGCCGATGCCTGGGTCGCGAACCCCCGCCAGCCGGGCGATCGCGCGCGTGGCCCACGCGGCGGGCCGGGACATCGCCATCCTGATCTGGCGCCGCTCGCTCTTGCCGAGCGGGTTGCGGTAGGGCGAGCAGACCGCCTGCCAGACCTTGCTGCGCATGCCTGTCCCGCGCGGGTAGCCGACCTCGAAGAGGTAGGCGTGATGCACGTCGCCGGAGAGCGTGACGATCGACGCCGGAGGCTCGCCGAGCTCGCCCGTGCCGATCGCCCTGAACAGGTCCCGGAGGCGGGCGAACGAGTCCTGGAAGGCCGCCCAGTGCTCCATGTCCACGGCCTGGCGGATCTTCTCTGCGAATCCCGCCGCGGGGCGGCCCCAGGCGCCGCCGGCCACAGCCTCGCTCCAGGCTTCGCCGAAATGCATCCCACGCCCGAGCAGCCACGGCAGTGAGGTGCCCACCAACAGGTGGTCGAAGTCGCCCGTTGCATGCTCGTGCACCCAGTCCCACTCCTCCTCGTCGAGCATCGAGCGCTTGCCCTCCTCGAGCACCCGCCCGGCGCGCGAGTCGATCATGATCAGGCGCGTGCGCCCGAGGTCGCGGCAGTAGCTCCAGCGGGCACCGTCGGTCTCGCGGTCGGCGCGGTACGCGAAATCCTTGAGCAGCTCCTCGGCGTCGTCGCACGCCTTCACCTTGGCCAGCAGCTCGTCGTCCCTATGGGCGTCGGGGGCGAGGTTGCCGAGGTGCTGGTAGACCCAGTACGACGACAGCGCCCCCATGATGTGCTCGTTCCACCACTCGTGCTTGCGCGCCTCCTCGACCCACGCCTGGGAGATGTTCCAGTCGTCGTGAACGTCGTGGTCGTCGAAGATCATCATCGTCGAGACGGTGGAGAGCAGCCAGCGGATCGTGGGCTCGCTCCAGCTCTCGAGGTAGAGCTGCGTGTAGTCCTTGAAGTCGAGCACGCGCTCACCGGGCGGCTCGGATGGATGGCGCCGGGTCTCGATGAACGACTGCGTGCTGGGCGAGACCTCGTCGGCGTAGACCTGGTCGCCGAGCATCAGCAGCACGTCGGGCCAACTCTCGCGGGGCTCGTCGCGCATGCGCAGGGCCATGGTGCGCAGGGCATCGATCTCGCGCCCGCGCTCGTCTTGGTCCTTGCTCAGCGAGAACGGCGGCTCATGCGGCGCGGCCACTCGGCATGAGCCGAACGCGATCTGGAGCGGCGTCTCCTTCGGATAGGTGCGGAACGCGCTCGGCGGGAAGTCGTCGTCCTCCGGCCAGACGCGCTCGCCGTCTAGCTTCACGTCGTATTCCTGCCAGCTGCCGCGCTCGAGGTTGGCGCAGCAGACGAGCGCGTAGTGGTGGTCGCACACGCAGAACGTGCGCTCGCGGGTGCCGAGGATCTCCACCTCGCATGCGGAGTCGGTCTCGACCCACAGGACGGCCTCGGTCTCGCCGACATATCGGAGCAGGGGGCCAAGTACGAGTGAGGGCATGCTTCGACGGTACCCCGGGGAGTAGCTTTCGGATCGTGGAGTCGCAGCTTCAGGAGGTGGGGCGGTCCATCCACGCCGCATTTCCGGGGAAGTCTCGGCATCCCCTGCGCGCGCTCGACGAGCGGGCCATGCAGCTGGCCTCCCACGACGCGGAGCTGCGTGCGGCGCTGTTCCGCTTCGTGGACGTCACGCCGGCCTGCCGCTCGCTCGACGACCTCGCCAGGCACCTCGCCGGATACCTCGATGAGGTCGACGATGCGCCCTCCGCCGATCGAGGCCGCCATGCGCATGTCCGGCACGAAGGCGGGTCGAGCGGCACTCGGCGCGGCGGCCGCGGCGGGCGTGCGCCACATGGCGCACCGCTTCATCGTGGGCGAGACGCCCAAGGCCGCGCTCAAGACGATTCGCCACCTCTGGGTGAACGGGGCGGCCGTCTCGCTGGACCTTCTGGGCGAGGCGACCGTCACCGAGGCTGAGGCGGACCGCTACGCCGCGCGCTGTCTCGACGCGCTCGAGACCCTGGCGGGCGCGGTCGGCTCGTGGCCGGACCGCCCGGTGCTGGAGGCTGACTCGATCGGTCGGCTCCCGCGCGTGAACCTGTCGGTGAAGGTGTCCGCGCTCACGCCGCTGCTGCGGCCCGAGGCGCCCGAGGTGGGGCGCGAGGACGCCGCGCGGCGCATGCGCCCGCTCCTGGTGCGCGCGCGAGAGCTGGGAGCGCACCTGCACATCGACATGGAGTCGGTGGACACGATCGAGGCCACGCTCGGGCTCGTGTTCGAGCTGCTCGACGAGCCGGAGCTGCGCGAGGGGCCCTCGGCGGGCGTCGTGATGCAGGCGTACCTGCGCGAGTCGCCCGAGCAGCTCGAGCGGGTGATCGAGTGGGCGAGTGCCAGCGCGCGCGAGCAGCCCATCGTGGTGCGGCTCGTGAAGGGCGCGTACTGGGACCACGAGGTGGTGGACGCGCGCCAGCACGGCTGGATCCCGCCGGTGTTCGAGGACAAGCGCGAGTCGGACCGCAACTTCGAGGCGCTCACTCGGCGGCTGCTCGAGGCGTGGCCGCACGTGCGCCCCGCGATCGCGTCGCACAACCTGCGCTCCGTGGCGCACGCGCTCGCGGCGGCGCGGGAGCTCGGACGCGAGGACCGCGACGTGGAGTTCCAGGTGCTGCGCGGGCTCGGCGACGACCTGGCCGCGGCGCTCGCCGACCTCGACCAGCGTGTGCGGATCTACTGCCCGGTCGGTGACATGGTGGCCGGGATGGCATACCTCGTGCGGAGGCTGCTCGAGAACACGTCCAACGAGTCGTTCCTGGGCGAGCAGCAGCGCGGCACGCCGATCGAAAAGCTGCTCGCGGCGCCGTGAGCTTCCGCAACGAGCCGATCCTGGAGCTGCGGCGCGCGCCCGCACGCGAGTCGCTGCTCGAGGCGCTGCGCGGGCTCGATGCCCGGCTGCCACTGGAGGTTCCGGTGCTCGTGGGCGGCGAGCGCGGCTCCGCATCCGGCCTCGACTCGACCGACCCGGGCGCGCCGCAGCGGCTGGTGGCGCGAGCCGGCAGCGCGACCGAGGCCGACGCCGCCGCGGCGGTCGAGGCGGCCGAGCGCGGCTTCCTCGACTGGGGGGCCCGGACGGCCGCCGAGCGCGCCGAGGTGCTGCGGCGGGCGGCGCAGCTTCTGCGCGAGCGCCGCCTCGAGCTGGCGGCGCTCCAGGTGCGCGAGTGCGCGAAGCCGTGGCCCGAGGCCGACGGCGACGTGTGCGAGGCGATCGACTTCCTCGAGTACTACGCCCTCGAGGCGCTCGACCTCGACGCCGGCCGCGAGCTCGTTCAGGTGCCGGGCGAGCGCAACACGATGCGCTACGCACCGCGCGGGGTGGCGGCCGTGATCGCCCCGTGGAACTTCCCGCTCGCGATCCCGTGCGGCATGACCGCCGCCGCGCTCGCGGCCGGAAACGCGGCGGTCCTGAAGCCGGCCGAGCAGTCGCCGGCGAGCGCGGGCGCGCTCGTGGACGCGCTGCACGAGGCGGGCGTGCCGCGCGAGGCGCTCTCGCTCCTGCCCGGCTACGGCGAGGCGGGCGCCGCCCTGGTGCGCGACCCACGCGTGCACGTGATCGCGTTCACCGGGTCGAGTGCGGTGGGGCTCGAGATCCTGCGCGCCGCTGCTGAGACTCCCGACGGGCAGGGCCACGTGAAGCGCGTGGTGTCGGAGATGGGCGGCAAGAACTGCGTGATCGTGGACGCGGACGCCGATCTCGACGACGTGGTCCCCGAGCTCGTCCATTCGGCCTTCGGGTACGCCGGGCAGAAGTGCTCAGCCGCCGCGCGAGTGCTCGTCCACGAGGCCACGGCGGACACGCTGCTCGAGCGCCTCGCCGGGGCGGTCTCCGTGCTCGACGTGGGCCAGGCCGAGCGTTTCGCCACCGAGGTGCCGCCGGTGATCGAGCGCGAGGCGCAGGAGCGCGTCCGCCGCTACGCCGCGATGGCCGAGCCGGCCGCACAGGTGGAATCCGTGCCCGACGAGGGCTGGTTCTGCGCGCCGACGCTCGTGGCGGACCTTCCCGACGACTCGCCCGTGCTGAGCGAGGAGATCTTCGGGCCGCTGCTGGCGCTCACGCGCGTGAAGAGCGTCGACGAGGCGTGTGACATCGTCGACGCCCTGCCGTTCGCCCTGACGGGCGGCCTCTTCTCGCGCAGCCCCGCGACCGTGGAGCGGATCGCGGCGCGGCTGCCGGTCGGCAACCTCTACGTGAACCGCGGCATCACAGGCGCGATGGTCGGCCGCCAGCCCTTCGGAGGCAACCGCCGCTCCGGAATTGGGTCGAAGGCGGGCGGGCCGGACTACCTGCTTCAGTTCGTGGAGCCCAGAGTTCTCACCGAAAACACAATGCGACACGGAATACCCGTCGATTGAGCGGGTAGAGAGGCACACATGATCGGAGCAATAATTCTCGGCCTGCTGGCCGGATTCATAGCCAAGGCACTGCTGCCAGGAGACGATCCCGGCGGGTTCTTCGTAACGATCCTGCTGGGCCTGGCGGGCGCCCTCGTCGGCTTCTTCCTGTTCACCGAGCTGCTGGGAATCGGGGACAGCGACATGTTCGACCTCGGCGGCCTCCTCGGCGCGATCATCGGAACGATGATCCTGCTGGGCATCTACAGGGCCGTCGCCGGCGGCGACGACAAGCCACGGAAGAGCGTCACCGCGCCATAAACACTGGGCGTTCGCGGCGGGCCCACCCTCTAATGTGTGGCTCGCCGTGAGCGATCCTGCCTTCGATCTACAGTCCCACTCGCTTCATTCCGACGGCGAGCTGCCGGCTGCCCAGGTTGTCGAGAACGCCGCCCTGGCGGGCGTGGAGCTGCTCGCGCTGTCCGACCACGACACGGTCGACGGTGTGGACGAGGCGCTCGCCGCTGGCGCCGTGCACGGCGTTCGGGTGGTCCCGGCCACCGAGATCTCTGCCGTTGACGGCGAGTACGAGGACCTGCACGTGCTCGGCTACGGGATCGATCACCGCAGCGCCCTGCTGGGCGAGCGGCTGCTCGACGCGCGCGCGGACCGTGAGCGCCGGGCAGACGCGATGTCGGACCGCCTTCGCGAGCTGGGCTTCGAGGTCGACCCGGCTCCGATCGAGGCGCGCAAGGCGGCCGGCAAGCCGGTTGGGCGGCCGCACCTGGCGGCGGCGGTCCTGGCCCACCCGGCCAACGCCGAACGACTCTCTGAAGAGGGGCACTCGGATGTCTCGTCGTTCATCCCGGCGTACCTGATCCAGGGCAAGCCCGGCTACGTGGCGCGCTCGCATCCCACCGTGGCGGAGGCGATCTCCTGGATCCACGAGGCCGCGGGGGTGGCTGTCTGGGCGCATCCCTTCTGGGACGTGGACGACAACGGTGAGGTGTGCGCGTCCATCGACCGCTACCGCGCCGCAGGGCTCGACGGGGTCGAGGTCTTCTACACCTCTCATACGCGCGAGCAGACGCTTCTCTTGGCGCAGCGCTGTGAGGAGCTCGGGCTGCTGATGACAGGGTCGTCGGACTACCACGGTCCCGATCACCGCCTGTTCAGCCGCTTCCGGGCCTTCGACCTTCACGGCTGCGAGCCGAACCTCGGCCCGATCGCGCACGGCACGCTGGCGGCGCCGTCTCGCACCGGCTCGGGCCTCTGCTTCTGGCTCACGGGCCTGTCCGGCTCCGGGAAGTCGACCGTCGGCCGGCTCGCTGCCGGCCAGCTGCGCGACCGCGGCCACCACGTGGAGGTGCTCGACGGCGACGACGTGCGCCAGAACCTCTGCGCCGGCCTCGGCTTCTCGCGTGAGGACCGCGACGTGAACGTGCGCCGCATCGCCTGGGTGGCCGACCTCCTCTCACGCAACGACGTGGTGACCTTCGTCGCAGCCGTCTCCCCGTACCGCGCCACCCGCGACGAGGCCCGCGCCCGCATGGGCGAGCGCTTCGTGGAGGTGCACGTGCGCGCGTCGGTCGACGAGTGCGAGCGCCGCGACGTGAAGGGCCTCTACGAGCGCGCCCGCTCGGGCGAGATCCAGGGCTTCACCGGGGTCTCGGACCCCTACGAGGAACCGCTCGCCGCCGAGCTGACCCTCGAAACCGAGTCCGAGTCGCCCGAGGAGTCGGCGGCGAAGCTCGTGGAGTACGTGGAGCAGCGGCTGAGCGGCTCTGCCGAGCGCGAGCCGGCGCCGAGCGCCTGAACTGCTTGCACCGAAGGGTGCCCGCAGCGCCGGCGCGCCACTTCGTCCCAGTTTCCGTTGATATGCAACGGAAACGTGGAGAGAGTCAGGCCGGGCGGGGTTCCGCGCCTGGGGCGGGCGCCCCGGCGGGAGCGCCGTCCCCATCGGCAGCGCCCCCGTCGATGCCGTCTTTCGAACCCGGCGGCGGGCCCTGGCCGCTCGCCGCGGCCATCGCCTCCGCCCGCGCCTGCGCCGGCGTTCGGCGCAGCGCTGCCCATCAGCGGTAGAGCGGAGAGCACCAGCATCGCCGCCTGGCGGAAGGCCCATGCGAAGCCCTCGCGGGCCGAGCCCGCGGTCTGGCGGATGATCTCCTCGTCGAAGCCCGGCTCGGGCTCGAAGCGATCCTCGGTGCCGCCCGTGTAGTCGTGCAGCGTTGATTGGATCACCATCCCGGCGAGCGGCTGGGGGGATCTCCCAGTCGTCCACGATGTCGTCGATCTCGTCCTCCGCGAACCAGGACATGTGGGCGTGGAGCGCTCCTCCGAAGGTCGCGATCAGGATCGCCACGCCGAGCGCGGCGCCGAGCTGCCGGGCCGTGTTGAGCACTCCCGACGCGAGCCCGAGGTCCTGGCCCGTCACGGCGCCCATGGCCCCCACGTTCAGTGCCGGGAAGCCGATTCCCATGCCGAACCCGATCATCACGAGCCCGGGCAGGATGCGGATGTACGCCCAGGCGTCGTCCGCGGTCGAGGGGAGGAACGACACCCACAGCATCCCCACGGCCATCACTATCAGTGCCGGTTTTGCGAGCTCGCCGGGCGGCCGGGTGTCCGCGGCGCGGCCCACGAACGGCCACGCCACCAGGCCGCACAGCGGGACCGGCACGATCGCGAACGCGGCCTCGAGCTGCGTGTAGCCCCACAGGTTCACGAACACGAGCGAGAGCAGCAGCAGCGAGCCGATCGCCCCGGCGGCGAAGAACAGCATCCCGATGTTCGCGTTGCGGAACTGGCGGTTCGACAGCAGCCCCGGCGTGATCATCGGGTCAGGCGCGCGCCGCTCCCACCAGAAGAACAGGACTCCCAGCAGGATCGCCCCCTGCATCAGGCTGAGCCAGAGCGGCAGGTCGCCGCCGAACGGGTTCGCCTCGACCAGCGCCATCGTCAGGAACAGCACCGCGCCGCCGAGCAGGAGCATGCCGCGCACGTCCACCTGCTTGCCGACCGCGCTGAGGTCCCAGGTCTCCGGCCACCAGCGCAGCGCCAGGATGATCCCGACGATTCCGAACGGGATGTTGATGAGGAAGATCCAGTGCCAGCTCGCCAGCTCGATCAGCACCCCGCCGACCACCGGCCCGAAGGCCGAGGACACCAGTGCGACCACCGCGATCAGCGCGAGTCCGAAGCCGCGCTGCTGCGGCGGGAACACGAGGATCGTCATCGCAAAGCCGAGCGGCGCGAGGATGCCGGCGCCGGCGCCCTGGATAACTCGGAAGACGATCAGCCACTCGACCGACCACGCAGCCGCACAGAGCGCCGAGCCGATCGTGAACACCGCCAGTCCGATCACGAAGAACTTGCGTCGGCCGAACTGGTCCGCGAGCCGCCCCATCGACACGAGCAGCACCGCAAAGACGATGTTGTAGGCGTTGATGACCCAGGTGACGGTCCCGATGTCCGTGGACATCTCGTCCTGGAGCTCCGGGATCGAGATGTTCACGATCGAGATGTCGAGCAGGGCCATCGCCCAGCCGATCATCATCACGCCGAAGATGCGCCACTTGTTCTCGTAGAGGAACTCGGGGGAGGGGTTGCGGCGCTCTGTCACTTCTTCACCGACGGCAGCTCACCCCCCTCGGGCGTCCGCCCGTCGAACTGGAGGTCCTTCGGCGTGACGCCGTCCTCCGGCTCGTCGTTGTCGAACGGGTCCATGTCGTTCGGGATGCCGTCGTCGTCGGAGTCGTCATCGCCGTGCTCACGCGGGGGTCGCAGCGCACCGTCGGGGCCGAACTCGGGAAGCGTCCCGCCCGCCACGGTCAGGGCTGCGACTGACAGCTCGGTGAGCTTTCCGGTGTTTTCGTTCGCGATGTTGTCGAAGCGCGTGATGTCGTCCTCGACCTCCTCGTCATCGTCGAACATCCGCCGCACGATCCGCTCGCGGTCGGCCACCACGAGCCAGCGACGGTCGCGGACGATGATCTGCGAGCCGACGGCGGTGATCGACTTGGGCCGGTCGGGGAGATCCTCCTGGTCGACGTCGTCGAACAGCGCGGTGAGGTCCTCGCCATCCATCTTCCCGGGGATGTTCAGCCCGAGGAAGGACAGCAGCGTGGGCGCGACGTCCTGGGTCGAGGCGTACCAGTCCACGTCGTCGCCCGACTTGTCCGCGCCGGGATGGCGGATCAGGTACGGGATCTCGTAGGAAATTCGGTGCGAGGTCGGCGCCGCGCGGCCGAGATAGCCGTGCTCGCCGAGCGCGAGACCGTGATCGCCGAGGACGAAGACGACCGTGTCGTCGGGGACCTCGTCCATGAGCTTGCCGAGTTCGTCATCGACCGCCTCGACGTGGTTGACGTACGCCTCGCGAACGCGGTCGATGTCGTCGTCGGAGAAGTCGAGCTCCACCATCCGCCCGTCGGTCGGCCCGAGGCCGTCGGCCTCCGCCCGGCCCGGGCGCACGTAGAAAGGCGGGGCGGCGAAGGCGTCCGCCGGGTCGAAGGGGTCCACGCCCACGAAGAACGAGCGGGCGCCCTCGACCTCGCGCAGCGCCCGAATCCCGAGGCGCATCGTGCGGCGCGTCTCATCGGTGAGGCGCTTGAAGGACGGGAGCAGCTCCTCGTCGATGCCCGAGCCCACGTCACCGCTCGCCGACGAGCCCGCACGGCGCACGTCGGGGAAGCGCTGCCCGCTGAACACCGGGTTGTCGGTCACGTAGATCGTCTCGATGCCGGCTGCGCGCGTGACCTCCATCAGCAGCGGCTGGTGGTCCCACACCGGGTTGAAGCCGGGCACGGACGGGAAGCCCTCGAGTCGGCGCCAGTCGCGGAACGGGAACGCCCGCATTCCGGTCACGAGCGAGCGCCGAGCCGACAGCGCGGGCATCGACTCGGGAATGGCGCGGTCGAAGCGCAGCGACTTCTTGGTCAGCTCGTTCAGGTTCGGCGTCTTGGCCGGTGCGTCGCCCTCGAACGCATCCACGTGGTCGGCGCGCACCAGCGGCAGCACCACGAGCAGCGCACCCGTGGCGTGGTCGTCGCCGAGCTGCGCCGCCGCGGGTGCGGCGCCCGCGAGCGACCCGAGCACGCCCGCGCCAGCGGCGGTGGCCCCGCCGCGGCGCAGCAGGCTGCGGCGCGTGAGCGTCATCCGCCGAGCACGGCCTTGCCCATCTTGCGGCTGAACTGCGGCAGCGTGCCGCCCGCCTCGTCTTCGAGGATGCGCCAGTACTTGGCCACCAGCTCCGGGTGCTCAGCCGCTACGTCCACGAGCTCCTGCGGATCGTTCTTCTTGTCGTACAGCCGCTTGCGCCTGCCCTCGCTGTCTGAGATGAAGAACCAGTCGTAGTCGCCGGCCAGCACGTGATCGTCGTAGCAGGACGTGAAGTGAGGCCGCGGCGCAGGCCGCTTGCCGTCGAAGATCACCGACAGGTCCTCACCGCTCATCATCCCGGGCGCGCGGGCGCCCATGAACGAGAGCGCCGTCCGGGGGATGTCGTGGGTGGACGCGAAGTAGTCGTCCCACTGGCCCGCGAGCTTGCCCTCGGGGTGCCGGATCATGAACGGCACGTGGTAGATGTGCCACTGGGCTCGCGAGCCGTGTTTGCCGACGATGCCGTGCTCCCCCAGCGTCAGGCCGTGGTCCGACGCGTAGATCACCACCGTCTCGTCGAGCACGTTCTGATCCGCCATCCGGTTCATCAGCCGGCCGACCCACTCGTCCATGAAGGTGATCTCGGCGGCGTACAGCTCGCGGGCGCGCTCGATCGTCTCCTCGTCGAGCTCGACGTCGATCACCCACGAGTAGGGCGTCTCGAACGGCTGGATCGGGATGATGCCCCGCTCCTTCTCGATGCCCTTGGGGGCGCCCTTGGCGTCCACGTATACCTGCGGCGCATCCAGTGGCTCGTGCGGGTCGAAGCAGTCCACGCCCAGGAAGAACGGGCGCTTCGTCTTGAGGTTGTCGACGATGTTGATGCCGCTGCGCACCACGCGAGCGGTCGGGTAGTCGCGGTCGCTGTCGCGGTAGATCGAGTTCCAGCCGACCATCGCGCGCAGCCGGCCCACCTCCACCGAGTCGCTCAGCTCGGGCAGCAGGTAGCGGTCGATCGAGCTGCGCGGTGCCGGGCGCTTGAAGGGCTTGTTCAGGAAGCGGTAGGCGCCCTGCGAGTAGCTGGGCCTGACGAAGTCGAGCGTGCGCCGGAAGTTCCCGAAGCGCGGCCCGACGAGGAAGGGGTTGTCCGTGCAGTACGCGGTCTCGACGCCGGCCTCGCCGAGCACCTCGGTCACGATCGGCTGGTGGTCCAGGATCGGGATCCAGCCGGGGCCGAGCGGCAGACCCTTGGTCGGCACGTAGTTGCGGAACGGGAACGAGCGCACGCCGGTGAGCAGGGCACGGCGCGCCGGCCCCGTGGGCATAGCCTCCGGCACGGCGAGCCTGAAGGCGAGCGAGTCCCTGCCGAGCGCGTCGAGGTTCGGCGTGTCGTTGAGCTTCCCCTCGGGGTTCCAGTGGCCGAGGTAGTCGGCGCGCGTGGAGTCGGTGAAGATCAGCAGGACGTTCGGCGCGTCGTCGCCGTGCGAGGTCGCCGGCTCGAAGTAGTCGTCCCCGCAGGCGCTCATGCCGACAGCCGCGGCGCCCGCAGCTCCAGCACCGAAAAGACCGCGACGTGTGAAGCCGTTCCCCGAGCCCATTCCGGGCGGCAGGCTAGCTAGTCAAGCTGAAGATCCACGCGCTCGTTGTAGAACGCCACGAGGTCGCGTATCTCCGAGACCTGCTCGATCGGGTCCTCGTAGCTCCACGCCACGGCGTCCTCGCCGCCGACCGAGAAGTGCGTGGCGTCGCCCTTGAAGGGGCAGGTCGTTCGACGCTCGCTCGGTTCCAGCTCCGCTGAGATGTCCTCCCGCGGGAGGTACCAGCGGGTCGGCAGCCTGCCCTCGGTGAGCGCCAGCGCCCGGTTGCTGTCGGCAACGGTGTCGCCGTTGATCCTCACCTGAACCCGGCGCTCCTCGGGATGCGTCTCGATGCGGTGCGCTGCGGGCGTCTCGGGCACTACGAGCTGGTCGAGGCTTCGGCCTTCTCCGGCACCTCGATCTCGCGCTTGAGGATCTTGCCGGTCGGGCCCTTCGGCAGCTCGTCCACGAACCACACCTTGCGCGGGTACTTGTAGGCCGCCACCTGCTCCTTGACGTAGCTCTTCAGCTCGTCGGCCTCGAGCGACTCGCCCTCCTTCAGCACCACCGCGGCGCCGACCTCCTCGCCGAGCTCGTCGTGCGGCACGCCCACGACCGCGGCCTCCTGGATCGCCGGGTGCTCGTAGAGCACCTCCTCGATCTCGCGCGGGTAGACGTTGTAGCCGCCGCGGATGATCAGGTCCTTCTTGCGGTCGACGATGAAGAAGTAGCCGTCCTCGTCCATCTTGGCCATGTCGCCGGTGCGGAACCAGCCCTCGTCCGTGATCGCCTCCTTGTTGGCGTCGTCACGGTTCCAGTAGCCCTTCATGATGTTGTGGCCGCGGATCACGATCTCGCCGACCTCGCCCTGCGGGACCTCGTTGCCGTCGTCGTCCCAGACCTGCATCTCGACGCCCTCGATCGGGGTGCCGATGGAGCCGGGCTTGCGCTCCTTGTCGGGATGGTTGAAGGAGGCGACCGGCGAGGTCTCGGACAGGCCGTAGCCCTCGAGGATGATGCAGCCGAACTTCTCCTCGAACGCCCGCATCAGCTCGGCGGGCATGGCGGCGCCGCCCGACATGCAGAGGCGCAGCGACGAGCAGTCCGCGCTGTCGCACGACGCCGAGTGGAGCATCGCGTTGTACATCGTCGGGACGCCCTGGAAGATCGTGACCTTGTCCCGCTCGATGATCTCGAGCGCCTTGTCCGGGTCGAAGCGCGGAAGCATCGTCACCGTGGCGCCCACGCTCACCCCGCTGTTCATCGTGCAGGTCTGCCCAAAGGAGTGGAACAGCGGGAGGGCACCCAGGAGCACGTCGTTCTCGCCCATCTCGCCGAGCTTCGAGGAGACGCCCGCGGAGTTGCGGTGGAGGTTCGCGTGGGTCAGCTCCGCGCCCTTCGGCTTGCCGGTGGTGCCGGAGGTGTAGAGGATCACCGCGGTGTCCTCCGCCGAACGGTCGGCAACGTCCCTGTCCGGCTCCTGCTCGGCGAGCAGCTTCTCGAACTCACCGGGCTTGACGAGGATCACCTCGGTGCCGGCCTGCTCCGCACCCGTCTCGGCGGCCTCCGCGAAGTCACCCCAGGCGAACACGATCTTCGCCCCCGGGTCCTCGAGGTAGAAGGCCACCTCGCGGCCCTTGAGCAGCACGTTCATCGGTACCACCACGCCACCCGCACGCAGGATCCCGTAGTAGATCGCGGGGAAGTACGGCACGTTCGGCATCATCAGCCCGACGCGGTCGCCCGGCTCGAGGCCCTTCGACTTCAGGAGCCCGGCCACGCGGGCGCTCCCCTCGTCGAGCATGGAGTAGTTCAGCTCCACGTCGTCAAGCTTGAAGGCGGTCTGATCGCCGCTGCGCTCGGCCGTCTCGGTGAGGATGCGTGCAAGGTTCGCGCTCATGTGCGCAGCGTACCCGGGTCAGACCCCTTGAGTCGATGCCACTCAAGGGGTCAGACCCCTTGAGTCGGGGCGGCTTAGATTGGAGGTGCGGGCCAGCGGCGGGCGCCGAGCTCGCGCGACACCCCGCGCGCCGCCTCCGCCACCGCGCCGGCAATTCCACGGGCTGGTCCGCGGGGAAGTATGCGCTCGGTGTCGCCGACCACGCCGATGCTGCCCACCGCGTGACCAGAATGGTCGAAGATGGCGCCGGCCACGCTCGACTCTCCGAGCACGGCCTCGTCGCGCTCGCGGGCGATGCCGCTCTCGCGCGCCGTGCTGAGCTCCTTCCGGAGCGCCGCCGGTGTGAGCGTGCGGCTCGTGAGCCTGTCCGGTGCCTCGGCGAGCAGGTCGTCAACCAGCTCCGCCGGGCTGTACGCGAGGATCGACTTCCCGAGAGCGCTGGCGTGCACCGGCAGCTCCGCGCCGACCTCGAGGATCTGGAGCGTCGTGTCGGGCCGGAAGACGTGGTGCACGACCACCACGGTGGGCCCGTGCATCACACCCACGCGGACCGCGGCGTCGGTGCGCTCGGCCAGGCGCTCGGCGTGAACGATCGAACGGCCGCGCAGCTCGTTCAGGTCGAGGTAGGAGTTCCCGAGCTGGAGCAGGCCGGCTCCGAGCTGGTACTTGTCCGAATCGCGGTCCTGCTCCACGAAGCCGTGCGCCAAGAGCGTTTGCAGGAGGCCGTGGACGGTGGGGCGAGACATGTCGAGACGGTCTGCCAGCTCGCTGACGCCAAGCCTTCGGGGACCGGCCGCCAGCGCCTTCAGGATGCGGGCGGACCGGTCTACGGACTGAATCGTGCCGCGTTTGGCAGTTCTCCTACGATTCGGTATTGTCGAATCCACTTCGATAGTGTAGATTAGCGCCGTGGTCGGGATCGTAGTCGTATCGCACAGCTCGGATCTCGCGGAGGGCCTCGCGGCTCTCGCCGCGCAGATGGCGGGCCCCGACGTGCGCATCGAGCCCGCAGGCGGCCTGCCCGATGGGGGGCTCGGAACCGACGAGGACCGCGTTCGCGCCGCCATCAAGGCCGCGGACCAGGGCGCCGGCGTCGTGATACTCGGTGATCTCGGCAGCGCCATCCTCACCGTCCGTCATGTGCTCGAGCGGCACAACGGGAACGGCAGCGTGCGGCTCGTGGACGCCCCGATCGTGGAGGGCGCGGTGGCTGCGGCGGTCACCGCCTCGGCGAACATGCCACTCGACGTCGTGGCCAAATCCGCGGAGGACGCTCGTGGCGCAGGCAAGCTCTGAGGCGGTCAGCGCGACGCTGCCGGCCGAGGTCGATCTCCACGCTCGGCCTGCCGCCAACTTCGTCCGGACGGCGATGGGCTTCACCGCCGACGTGCAGGTGGCCGCGGGAGAGCGCGAGGTTGACGCGAAGAGTCTCCTGTCCGTGCTGGCGCTGGGTGCAAAGGGCGGCACAGAGCTGCGGTTGACGGCGTCCGGCCCGGATGCGGTGGCGGCTCTCGACGCTCTGAGCACCTGCATCGCAACGCTCAGCGACTAGCGAGCGGCTGCGCTAGCCGCTCCACCTCGGCGGCGTCGCCTGCCTCAAGCGCCCGGCGCGCAAGTTCCTGCGTCTCGCCGTGGTCGAGCGCTCTCACCCAGGCACGCACCGCTCCCACACGGGCTGCGCCGGCGCTCAGCTCGTCCGCGCCCAAGCCCACGAGCAGCGGGACCGCCAGCGGGTCCGACGCCGCCTCTCCGCACACCTCGAGCGGAATCTCGGCCGCGCGTGCCGCCTCGGCCGTCGCCGCGATGTGGCGCAGCACGCGCGGGTCGTGAGCCGGAGCCTCGCCGTGCGCGTAACGATCCGTGCCGAGCGTGGCATGGGTGAGGTCGTTCGTGCCAATGCTGAGGAAGTCGGACACCGCTGCGATCTCCGCGGCCGCCTCGGCGGCCTCTGGTAGCTCGATCATCGCCCCCAGCTCAACGTCGGCGCCAAGCGTGTCCAGGATCGCTCGAGTCACGCTCACCTCGCCGGGCGTCCTCACCATCGGGAGCAGGACGCGCACGTCGGCGTCGCCCGCGGTCTGCGCGATCGCCGCCAGTTGAGCGCGAAAGGCACCGGGATGAGCGAGCAGCAGTTCGATGCCGCGGCGCGGCTCGTCGCGTAGGAAGGGCGGGAGCTTGTCGCCGCCGAAGTCGAGGACCCGCACGGTGGCCGTGCGCCCGGCCAAGCCGGCCAGCAGCGGCGCGAGCATGTGCACGTGGTGCGCTCGCGTGGGCCAGGCCGGCGCATCCAGAAAGGCCAGCTCGGTCCGGATGAGGCCTGCGCCCTCGGCTCCAGCAGCCAGTCCGGCACTGAGCTCTGCGGGCGTCGCGGCGTTCACCAGCACCCGCACGCGGCGCCCGTCGGTCGTCACGGCGGGCAGGGAGCTGTCGCTCCTTTCTCGCGCGCGCGTGCGCGCGCGATCCTGCGAGGCCGCAGTGGCGGACTCCGCGCGTGGCGCGGACGGTTCGAAGATCACGGTTCCCTCGTCGCCGTCGACCACGGTGGGCGTGCCGTCGGCGACCTCCAGTAGCTCCGGGCCCGCCAGGACGGTCATCGGGATGCCGAGCGAGCGGGCAACGATCGCCGCGTGCGCGGTCACTCCACCCGCGGAGAGGGCGATTCCAGCTAGCTGCTCGCCGTGCTCGGCGACATCCGCGGGCCCAAGATCCTCGGCCACGAGCACGAACGCCGAGCCGTTCGCCCCGGCGTGCTCAGGTGCGCCGGACGCGATCCTGGCCGCGCGTCGTCCGAGCGAGCGAATGTCGTCCGCCCGCGCGGCTAGCAGCGGGTCGGGCAGGGACGCGATCGCGAGGGCGTGTTCCTCGGTGGCATCGATCAGCGCGGCGGCTGCGCGCAGGCCCCGGTCCGTGATGGCGGTGGAGACCGCTGACTCGAGCACCGGATCGGCGGCCATGAGCGCACCGGTTTCGACGATCTCGGCGTCACTGTCCCGTCCCTGCTCCTGGAGCCGCGTGGCGATGCGCTTCAGATCAGCGGCGGCTTCCCGCAGTGCGGCGCTCGCGCGCTCGACCTCGGCATCGGCCTCCTCGCCGGGCGGAAGCGGACCACGCGCGGGATCCTCCGAGGGACGGGAGAGGACCCGCGCGCGCCCGATCGCGAGCCCGGGCGACGCGGGGGCGCCGCTCAGCACTCGCTCGCTCATCAGCTGTCCTGCTCGACCGCCCGCTGAAGCGCGGCCATGATGAGCGCGGCCGAGGTGGCGCCCGGATCCTGGTGTCCGATCGAGCGCTCCCCGAGGTAGGACGCGCGGCCCTTGCGTGCCTGCAGCGGCACCGTTGCCCTGGCCCCGCTCTCCGCGGCCTCTGTGGCTGCGGAGAGCGCGGCCTCGAGCGACTCACCCGAGTCGAGAGCGGAGGCCAGGGCGTCGATCGCCGGGCCGAGGGCATCGACCATGGTCTTGTCGCCCGGCTGTGCGGCCCCGAGCTCCACGACTCCGTCGAGTCCCGCGCGAAGCGCGACGACCAGATCCTGGCCGTCGAGCTCCTGCTTGTCGCCGAGCGCACGGCCCGCTCGGCGGAAAGCGGTGCCCCAGAGTGGGCCGCTCGCGCCACCCACGGTGGACACGAGTGTCTTTCCCGCCAGGGTCAGGAGCTTTCCGGGCGCAAGCGACCCGTCCTGTGCGGCCAGCGCCTTGCCGACCGCCTCGAAGCCGCGATCCATGTTCACGCCGTGGTCGCCGTCGCCGATCGCGGCGTCCAGCTGGGTCAGGTAGTCGCGCTGGTCCTTGATGGACTCCTCGACCGTGGTCATCCAGGCGTGAATCGTCGTGGTGCGCACGGAGGCTCCTGCGATCACCGGCCTACGCTCCCCAGTGGAGCGCGGGGGTGTGGACCGGAGCATCCCACAGCGCGGTCAGCTCGTCATCCAACTCGAGCAGCGTCAGTGACGCGCCCGCCATCTCGAGCGAGGTGATGTAGCTGCCCACCAAACGCCGCTCGGGACGCAGGCCACGCTCGCGCAGCCGGCGCTCGATCTCGCCGTAGAGGAGGTAGAGCTCCAGCTGCGGAGTGCCGCCCATGCCGTTCACGAACGGCAGGACCGACGCTCCCTCGGCGGGCTCGAGGTCGCTCAGCACTGCCTCGAGCATCAGCTCCGCGATCTCCGACGCGCTTCCGAGCGGCCGACGCTCGCGCCCCGGCTCGCCGTGGATGCCGATGCCCACCTCCATCTCCCCCTCGGGAAGGTCGAAGATGGGTGTGCCCGAGGCCGGCGGGGTGCACGAGGACAGCGCGACGCCGTACGAGCGCGCCTTATCGTTGACCAGCCGGGCGACGCCGGCCACCGAGGCGAGATCGTCGCCGCGCTCCGCCGCGGCTCCGGCGATCTTCTCCGCCAGCACCGTGGCTCCGACACC
This sequence comes from uncultured Thermoleophilaceae bacterium, assembly GCA_963774755.1. Classification (GTDB taxonomy): domain Bacteria; phylum Actinomycetota; class Thermoleophilia; order Solirubrobacterales; family Thermoleophilaceae; genus JACVRW01. The sequence continues at coordinate 192,445 of CAVZGG010000026.1, forward strand.
GCGGCGACCCGCGGTGTAGAGCGAGTCCTGCACCGCCACGTCGTCGTCGATCAGCACGGACTCGACCTGAATCCCCTCATCCTCCGCGTCCTCCGCGGCGAGCTTGAAGTTCATCACGTCGCCCGTGTAGTTCTTGACGATGTGCACTACGCCCTTGCCGCTGTCGACCGCCTTGGTCGCGGCCAGCATCTGCTCTGGTACCGGCGAGGTGAAGACCTCGCCGGGGCACGCGGCGTCCAGCATGCCGGGTCCCACGAAACCGCCGTGCATCGGCTCGTGTCCAGAGCCGCCGCCCGATATCAGCGCCACCTTGTCCGCCGGTGTGGCGCGGACGAGGATCTGGGCGTCGGCGTCGTAGCGGACCAGGTCGCCATGTGCGGCGGCCAGCCCGGCGAGCGACTCCTTCACGATGTTCGCCGGGTCGTTGAGGAGCTTCTTCATTGGTGTGGCGACGGTACTCATATTCCGGTCCTCTCTACTTCGCCGCGAGGGCTTCGACGGGGTCGGGATGGGTCACGGCGCTTTCGATCGGCTGCTTGATCGTCCTCGGAGTGGCGAGGAAGTCGTAGGCGAACGCCGCCACCATGGCTCCGAGCAACCCCGGCACGATGTACACCGGGATGATCTGGTTCCAGTGCGTGTCGCCGCCGGCGAACGTGGCCGCCAATGCCGGACCGATCGCGCGGGCCGGGTTCAGCGACGCGGCCGTGATCGGCCCGAGCACCATGATGATCGCGACCACGACGCCGCCGATCACGATGCCGGCGAAGTCGCCCGGTGAGCGGGAGTCGACGATCCCGAGGATCGCGAACATCAGGATCGCGGTGCCGATGAACTCGGCGAAGATCGCGGAACCCCAGGTGTAGGTGTCCTCGTTGAAGGACGCCTGTCCGAGGCCCATGTCGACGCCGGTCTGGGTGAACAGCGCCCAGATACCGAGTGCGCCGAGCGTGCCGCCCACGAGCTGCGCGCCCATGTAGGTGGGCACTTCCTTCCAGGGGAAGCGCTTCGTTGATGCGAGTGCAAAGGTCACGGCGGGGTTGATGTGACAGCCGGAGACCTTGCCGATCGCATACACGAGCGCAGTGATCACCAGACCGAAGGCGAACGAGATTCCAAGCAGGTCGGACCCGTCGATCGCGGGGACCTTGTCGCCGGCCAGGACAAGCGTGGCGACAACGGACCCGGGACCTACGAGCACGAGCAGGGCGGTTCCCAGGGTCTCTGCAAGAGCTCGCTGGGAAAGGGTGTGCTCTTCCACTTCTCCTCCTCTCGCGCTCGACTTGGATTCGATAATGTCGAACGCTGTTTCGCGCAAACTACATCGGCCTTGAGCTCGTGTCAAGTGCAGCGAGGGGCGTTTGTTCTGTGGCGCTCCGTCCGCTCGCCGTGGCGCACGACGCATATTCGTTCGCGGTGAAGGGGATGGAAACCGGGCCCGGTGGGGTGCTATCGGAGTTTCCCGCGACATGGACCGGAAAGTCCGATAGGTCCCGGTGCGGGCGGGGTCCTCCGGCAGTTTCCGCGCATATCGCGGAGAAGTGACGGAACCCCCCTCCCTCAGTGCTCGTTGTCGACGAGCGCGGCCCGGCCCCTAGTGCAGGCTCGGCAGCGCGCTGCTCACGTCGCGGGCGACGTCGAACAGTGGGTCCGGATAGAGGCCGGCGGCGACCGTCGCGACCGCGAACAGCACCGCGACGGCGAGCACCTCGGGCTGGGCGCGGGCGTCGGCCTCGGGGGACCAGCCCGCGACGGGGCGGACGCGGCGCGGCGGCACGGTTGGCAGCTCGACCTCGTAGCGACCCATCCACATCACGGCGATCACGCGCAGGTAGTACGCCAGCGAGATCACCGAGCCGATCACGATCGTGATTCCGAGCCAGGTGTAGTCGCCGGCCACGGAGGCGTCGATCAAATAGAACTTCCCGATGAAGCCGCCGGTGGCCGGGAAGCCCGCCAGCGACAGCATCGCGATCGTCATCGGCCACGCCAGCCAGGGCGAAATCGTGCCGAGGTTCTCGAACGAGCGGAGGTCGTCGCCGTGCTCGGACACTCGCTCGCGTGCGACCACCACTGCGAACGCCGCCACGTTCATCAGCAGGTACACGGCCAGGTAGAAGGCCGTGGCGCGCACCCCGAGCTCCGTGCCGACCACGATGCCGGCCAGCAGGTAGCCGGCCTGCGCGACGCTCGACCACGCGAGCATGCGCTTCACCGATCGCTGCGGGATCGCGCCCACGTTGCCGATCACGATCGTCACCGCCGCGAGCACGGCGAGGGCCGGACCCCAGTCGAGCTGGGAAAGGCCGAACGCGTGATCGAACAGGCGGATGAAGACGGCGAATGCGGCCGCCTTGGTGGCCACCGCCATGAAGGTCGTGATCGGCGTGGGAGCACCCTCGTAGACATCCGGCGTCCACTGGTGGAAGGGCGCGACCGACGCCTTGAACGCCAGACCGGTCGCGCAGAGCGCCACGCCGCTCAGCAGCAGCGGATCCGAGGCGCTCACGGTGTCGCCGCCGAGCGCCCTCGCGATACCGTCGAACTCCAGCGCCCCGGTCGCGCCGTACACGAGCGCCAGCCCGTACAGCAGCGTTGCCGAGCCCACCGACCCCACCACGAGGTACTTCAGCCCCGCCTCGAGCGACGTGCGCCGGTGCAGATGGGTGGCGCACAGCACGTAGAGCGGGATCGAGAGCAGCTCGAACCCGATGAACAGCGTCATCAGGCTCTCCGACCCGGCCAGCACCACCATGCCGGCGATCGACCCGAGCAGCAGCGAGTGGTACTCGCCGTGCCCGGCCTGCTCGGGAGCCAGCGAGCGCAGCGACAGCACGACGGTCACGAGGCCCGCCACGTAGAAGAGCATCGACATGCCGAGCGCGAGCGTGTCCACGCCGAGCGCGCCCTCGAGGATCGGGTCGCGGTTGCCGGGCTCCCAGATCCAGATGGTGAGCCCGATCGCGGTGAGCAGTGCCACCGCGGTGAGGACGGGCACGATCACCGCCCGGACGAAGCGCGAGCCGAGCAGTCCCACCATCAGCACGATCACCGAGCCGCCCACCAACGCGAACAGCGGCGACAGCTCCTTGTAGTCGATCACGGGAGCCTGCGGCACCTGGGCGAGGAGAGCGCTCACCGGATCACCGACACCTCGGGATTGGTGAGGCGCTTTGCGGGGGCGATGTTCTTCGCCACATCCCTCTCGGTGCGATCGACCACGAAGTTCGGGTACACGCCGAGCGCGACGATCACCGCCACCAGCGGGACGATCGCCGCCAGGTTGACGCGATCGATGTCAACCGACTCGACCGCCGGCCCGACGCGCCCGTGCATCGTCCCCTGGTAGAGCCGGATCATGTAGACGGCCGCCAGCACCACGCCGATGCTCGCCACGAGTCCATAGACCAACTGGTCCTCGAAGGCGCCGAACAGGATCAGGATCTCGCCGACGAAGTTGCCCGACCCCGGCATTGCGAGCGTCGCGAGCGAGATCACGAGAAACAGGCCGGCCAGCACCGGGGCTCGGAACGCCATGCCGCCGAGCTCCGAGAGCGACTCGCTCCCGCGCGCCCGTATGGCGATCACGCCCAGGATCAGGAACAGCGGAACGGTCACCAGCCCGTGGTTCAGCATCTGGAAGAGCGCGCCCTGGCCGCCCTTCAGCTCGATCGCGAAGATGCCCAGCACGATGAACCCGAGCTGCGCGATCGACGAGTACGCGAGCACCATCCGCACGTTGTCCTGCGAGAACGCCAGGATCGACCCGTAGAGGATCGAGAAGACCGCCAGGATGATGAACAGCTCCTGCCAGTACTGCGCGCCGTCCGGCATCACGGGCAGCACGATGCGCAGGAAGCCGTAGACGCCGACCTTCGAGAGCACGCCCGAGAGCAGCGCGAGCACCGGGATCGAGGTGGAGCGGTATGTCTCCGGGACCCAGCCGTGGAGCGGGAAGAGCGGCGCTTTCACGAAGAACGCAAGCGCGAACAGCAGCACGATCCAGTGCTGCGAGCCCTCCGGGACCGAGCGCCGCTGGAGCTCGGACAGCGAGAACGAGATCTCGCCGCCGTCCGGCGTGGCGAGCACCCCGAGCGCGATCGCCGCGGCCATCATCAGCAGCGAGCCCGAGAGCGTGTAGATCACGAACTTGGTCGTCGCGCGCACGCGCTCGCCGCTGCCCCAGCCGCCGATCAGGAAGTAGAACGGCACCAGCATCAGGTCGAAGAAGACGATGAAGAGCGCGAGGTCCTGCGCCATGAAGGCGCCGAGCACCGCCGTCTCCGCCAGCGCAAGATGGAAGAAGTAGAGGCGCGGCCGCTCCCGCACGCTGAACGCGGCCACCAGCGTGCACGGCACCCAGGCGATCGCGGTCAGGGCGATCATGAACAGGTTCAGCCCGTCGACGCCGAGCTTGTAGCTGATGCCGAGCTCGGCGATCCACTCGTCGTTCGTGAGCCATTGGAGCCCGCCGCCGGACTCGAAGTCCGCGATCATGACGACGACGTAGGCGAGCACCGCGAGCGGGCCGGCGAGCACCGCCGAGCGCCCGAGACGCGGCGGCAGCAGCGCCGCGACGAGGCCGCACGCCAGCGGCAGGAACAGCACGATGGACAGGTGGATGGTCACGAGCTGTTGATGAGGAAGTAGAGGGTCAGGGCGGCCACGCCGAGCAACAGGAGAAGGGCGTACGCGCGCAGGTAGCCCGTCTGGATCGCGCGTGCGAACGAGCTGCCCACTCGCACCACGCCGGTGGCGCCGCCCACGATCGTGCCCTGCACGAACTCGGTCTCGATCACCCGCTTGCTGAAGCCTCCGATGGTGGCGACCGGTCGCACGAACATGGCGTCGTACAGCTCGTCGAAGTACCACTTGTTCACGAGGAAGCGGTGCAGCCAGGCAAAGCGCTCACGGGCGCGCGCGGCCGTGCCGGGCTTGCGGATGTACACCCACCACGCGAGCCCGATCCCGAAGATGGAGATCAGGCCGCCCACCACGAGGCCCCAGACCTCGGCGCCGGTGGTGGGGGCGGTGTCGTGGAAGCGCGAGTCCTCGAAGGTCGGCTCGAGGAACTTCTCGAGGATGTCGGATACGCCCGGGATCGACACCACGCCACCCACGATCGAGAGCAGCGCGAGCGGTCCCATCGCCGCCTTCATCGGCCAGGACTCCTCGGCCACGTGGTGCTCGGGACCGGGGAAGCCCACGTCCGTGTCCTCCGGTTCGCCCGTCATCGGGTTCACCGGATCGCCGTGCGCCAGGTGGCCGCCCTCGAGCTCGCGCGCCTCCGGCACCGCATCGCCGAGGAACACCCGGAACACCATCCGGAACGCGTAGAACGCCGTGAGGAAGGCGCCGATGTACCCGAAGATCGCCAGCACCACGTAGAGGTCGCCGCGGTTGATCGCGAAGGCGAGGATCTCGTCCTTCGAGAAGAACCCGGAGGTGAGCGGGAAGCCGGCCAGCGTGACCGCGCCGATCGTGAACGTGATGAACGTGAAGGGCATCGCCCGCCGGAAGCCGCCCATGCGGTCCATGTCCTGGATGCCGGCCATCGCGCCGATCACCGAGCCGGCGCCCATGAAGAGCAGCGCCTTGAAGAACGCGTGCGTCATCAGGTGGAAGAGGCCGGCGCCGTACGCGGCGATCGACACCCCCATCACCATGTAGCCGATCTGCGAGATCGTGGAATACGCGATCACGCGCTTCAGGTCGGTGACCACGACGGCCACCGTGCCCGCGAACACGAGCGTGGCGCAGCCGACGATCGCGCCGACGTCGGCCGCGGTCGGGGCGAGCTCGAACAGCGGGTGCATGCGCGCGATCAGGTACACGCCGGCGGTGACCATCGTCGCCGCGTGGATCAGGGCGGAGACGGGGGTGGGGCCCTCCATGGCGTCCGGAAGCCAGGTGTGGAGCGGCAGCTGCGCGGACTTGGCGAAGGCGCCGACGAGGAGCAGCAGGCAGGCGGCGACCAGGGCGCCGTCGTTCTCGACTGAACGCCTCGCCGGCGTCATCGAACACCGTCAGGAAGTCGAGCGACGAGACGTTGTCGAGAATCAGGAACGCGGCCACGACCAGCGCCACGTCGCCGATCACGTTGATCACGAACGCCTTGATGCCGGCCGCAACCGCCGTCTGGCGCCGGTACCAGAACGAGATCAGCAGGTACGACGCCGCGCCCACGAACGCCCACCCGATGATCAGGATCACGAAGTTGGCCGCCAGGACGAGCAGCAGCATCGAGAACACGAAGAGGTTCAGGTAGGCGAAGTAGCGCGCGTAGCCGCGGTCGCCGCCCATATAGGCGACCGAGTAGAGGTGGATCAGGAACGACACGCCCGACACCACGAGGCACATGAACACCGAGAGCGGATCGACCAGGATCGCGAGGTCGGCGACGAAGTCGCCGGTGGCGGCGTAGGTCCACGCGCTGTCCACGAGCTGGCGGTCGTCCTCAGGGTGGTCTTGCAGTTCGACCAGCGCACCGATCGAGGCGAGGAACGACAGGAAGATCGCGCCGGTCCCGATCCAGCCGGGCAGCCGGCCCGGCAGCACGCGCCAGCCGAAGGCGATGATCAGCATCCCGGCGAGCGGGAAGGCGAGCACGAGCCAGCCGTAGGACGTGGCGCTCACCGCGCTCCCGGGGACCGCCCGGAAAACCGAGCCATCCGAGGACGCAGGTCGAAGCTCGGGTTTGCACGCCGCGAGTCACCGAGCTCCGACATTTCGTCAATGTCGATCGGGAGCCGGTTGCGGTACATCGCGACGATGATTCCGAGGCCGACCACGACCTCACAGGCCGCGATCACCATCACGATCAGCGCGAACACCTGGCCGGCCTCGCTGCCGTGCATGCGCGAGAACGCCACCAGCGCGAGGTTGCCCGCGTTCAGCATCAGCTCGAGGCAGAGCAGCACCACGAGCGGGTTGCGGCGGCTGATCACACCGGCGGCCCCGATCGCGAAGATGAAGGCCGAGAGGACGAGGTACCAGGTGATGTCCATCTAGACGCGGACCTCCAGCGTCTCGGCGGGGGGCTCGTCGTCCCGACGTCGCCTCGGGCCCGTGTCCACCGGCGAGTCCTCGAGGCCGCGGCGGCGGCGAGCCAGCACGACGGCCCCCACAGCCGCCACCAGCAGCAGGAACGAGGCCGCCTCGAAGGGCAGCAGGAAATCCGTGAGCAGCAGCTCGCCGATCGCGCCGGGCGAGCCGAACGTGTCGGCCTTGTCGCCGCGGGCGATGTCAGCGCCCTGCGAATCGAGCGCCTGCAGCCCGCTCGCGATGAACGCGATGCACAGCTCCACGGCGATGGCCGCGGCGAACAGCGGCCCGAACATGGCCACGCCGCCGCTCTCCGGGCGCAGCGGCACGTCGGCGCCGCCGATGTACGCGACCACGAACAGGTAGAGCACCATCACCGCGCCCGCGTAGACCACTACCTGGGCCGCCGCGAGGAACTCGGCGTTCAGCAGCAGGAACAGCACGGCCAGGCCGAGCAGATGTCCGACCAGGGAGAGCACGCTGTAGAACGGGTTCTGGAGCAGCACCACGCCGAGCGCCCCGCCGAGAGCGCCGATGGCGGCCACGAAGAACAGGACCTGCTCGAACCACATGGCCGGCGGCTACTCGCCCTCGCGCCGGAGCGGCGTGTGCTCGGGCGGGTCGGCGAGCAGCATCTCCTTCGTGAAGATCAGGTCGCTGCGGCTGTAGTCGGCGAGCTCGTAGTCGTTGCCCATCGTGATCGCATCGAATGGGCACGCCAGCTCGCAGTAGCCGCAGAAGATGCAGCGCGACATGTTGATCTCGTAGACCGCGGCGTAGCGCTCGCCGGCCGACACCTGGTTGTCGGGCGTGTTCTCGGCGGCCACCACGCGGATGCAGTCAGCCGGACAGGCGGCCGCGCAGAGCGAGCAGCCCACGCACTTCTCGAGCCCCGTGTCCTCGAAGCGCTGGAGCTTGTGGCGCCCGCGGAAGCGCGGGTAGACCGGCGTCTTCTCCTCCGGGTACTCGATCGTGTGGTGCCCCTCGGTCACGCGGCCGAAGGTCGTCTTGAGCCCGCGGAGGGTTTCGCCGAAGGCGCGGTACGCGCCCCCGAGACCGCCCGGCTCTGGGCCACGCGGCACTTGGACGATGTCGTCCTCCCACGCGAATGGGCTCATCAGGTCACCACCAACACGATTGCGGTTGCAAGGACATTCAACGTCGCAAGCGGGAGGAGCACCTTCCAGCCAAACGACATGAGCTGGTCGTAGCGCAGCCGCGGTAGCGACGCGCGAATCCAGATGAAGAAGAACACGCCGAGCATCAGCTTCAGGAGCATCCACAGCGGGCCGAGGGCCTCCGGACCGGGGCCGTGCCAGCCGCCGAGGAAGCAGGCGGCCGCGATGCCGGAGATGATGATGACCTCGATGTACTCGGCCATGAAGAACGAGCCGAAGCGCATCCCGCCGAACTCCGTGTTGTAGCCCGAAACGATCTCGGCGTCGGCCTCCGGCAGGTCGAACGGCGCGCGAGCGGTCTCCGCGAAGCCGGCCACGAGGAAGATGCAGAAGCCCACGAACTGCGGGACGATGTACCAGATGTTGTCCTGCGACTCGACGATCGTGACGATCGAGAGCGAGCCCGCCGTCATCGCCACGCCGAGCAGCGAGAGGCCGAGCGCGACCTCGTAGGAGATCAGCTGCGCCGCGGATCGCATCGCGCCCAGGAACGAGTACTTCGAGCCCGAGGCCCAGCCGCCGAGCATCAGGCCATAGAACGCAAGGGAGCCGAAGGCGAAGAAGTAGAGGAGGCCGATCGAGACGTCGATGCCGTAGAGGCCGAGGTCGCCGCCCCAGGCGCCCTCCGCGCCCCAGGGGATGATCGCGAGCGTCGCGACCGCCGTGACGATCGAGATCACCGGTGCGATGGCCATCATCCAGGGCACCGCCGTCTCGGGCGTGGAGGCCTCCTTCGAGAGCAGCTTCAGCACGTCGGCCATCGGCTGGAGCAGGCCCTTGGGGCCGACCCGGTTCGGCCCGATGCGCGACTGGAAGCGGCCCAGCACCTTGCGCTCGGCCCAGAGGATGATCGGCACGATCCCGAGCACGAATGCGAAGATCACGATCGGCTTGACGATCAGGACGAGCGTGCTCTCGAGGGCAATGACCATCAGGTGGCCACCGCCGCCTGCTTGGAGCGGATCTCCACCGGCCCCTCGAGGCCCGCGGGAGGCGAGAGGAAGACGCTCCCCTCCGGCACGGCGCTTCGAACGACCGCGACGGCATTCACGGGTCGCCGCCCGTGGCTAGCTCGATCTCCTCGCCGCTTTCGATGCCGTGACGGCGCGCGTCGGCGACGGAGAGCCAGGCCTGTGGGCCGGTGGCGAGGAAGCGCAGCGAGGGCGAGTACTCGACCTCGGGGCCCGACCAGAGCGTCGGCGCCGGCGCGAGCACGAGTCCGTCATGCGGCGGAGGCGGCTCCGTGAGCGGCTCGGTCGAGAGCTCGGCCTGCGGGAGCGCGGACGCCGCGTCGCGGTCCTGCCAGCGCACGCCGTCGCCACCGAGCTCGTCGAGCGTGAGGCCGGCGTAGAAAGGCACGGCCTCCGCGACAAGCGCGGTGACCATCGGCAAGGACAGGGCGCCCGTGCCCGCCTCGAGCCGCTCGCACAGCTCCCCGAGAACGCTCCAGCCGGGACGCACCTCGCCGGGGCGACCGAGCGCCTGGCGCACGCGCTGCAGGCGCCCGTCCGGGTGCGTGACGGTGCCCTCCTTCTCCGGGTAGATCTCGGCGGGAAAGACCACGTCGGCGTGGCTGTCGAGCGCGTCGTCGTGAAAGCGGGCGAACGCGATCACGGAGGCGGCGCGCGCCATCTCGGGCTCGGGCGCGTCCGTCTCGAGCAGCAGCAGCGCTCCGCGCGCGGAGTCAGGATCACCCGCCGCCTCGGCGTCCGCCAGGCCGGGCGCGAGCACTGGGGAGCAGCCCACCTCGCGGAGCCCGCGCCCATTGGTCTCTGCCGGGATCGCGATCAGGCCCGATTCGTCCCGGTCGGCGATGCCGAGCGCCGCGGCCACGGCGAGCAGCGCCTCACCGGCCTGGGCGCCGCGCTCGCCACCGAGCACGCGCTCGCCGCAGATCACGACCACGTCGCCGGCGTCGCGAAGCACCTCGGCAGCGGAGCGCACCGCGTCTTCGGGGCTCGCTGGGCCGCTGCCGTTCATCTGCGGCCGGCCGGGGATGAACCCGGTGGCGGCGCCCGCGCGCTGCGCCAGCTCGTCGAGCGGCGTGCCGCCAGCCCGCTCCGATCCGAGCGCGGCGGCCAGCGCTGTCAGCGCCGCCTCAGCGGCACCCGGCGCGAAGCGCAAAGCGGCCTGGGCGGCCACGTCGAGCGTGGAGGGGCGGCTCGAGGCCACCACCAGTCGGGCCTGGTTGCGCCGCACGGCCTTGCGCACGCGCAGGTCCAGGATCGGCGCCTCGTCCACCAGCTCGGTGTCGAGCACGAGGATCGCGTCGGCATGGTCGATGTCCGAGACCCGGGCGGACAGGTCCACGCGCGCGAGCGCGCGCGCGAGGCCCGCGGCGGTGGTGCTGCCGGGCCCCGAGGTCACGTGCGACGAGCCGAGCCCCTTGCGCAGCAGGTGCTGCACCAGGAAGCCCTCCTCGTTCGTGGCCTGGCCGCCCACCCGGGCAACCGTGTCCGCACCCGAGCGCTCGAGCGCGGCGACGGCCGCATCCAGGGCGCGCTCCCAGCTCGTCTCGCGCAGGAACCCGCCGATCCTCATGAGCGGCGTGGTGATGCGCTCGGGAGCCCCGAAGGACTGGTAGCCGAAGCGGCCCTTGTCGCAGAGCCAGCCGTCGTCCACCTCCTCGTTGTCGCGCGCGAGCACGCGCACGACCTTGGCGTCGTCGCGGATCGTCAGCTCGACGTTGCACTGCGACGGGCAGAGCGTGCAGACGGTGCCGGCGCCCTCGATGTCCCAGGGACGAGCGCGGAAGCGGTAGGCGGTGGAGGTGAGCGCCCCCACCGGGCACAGCTCGATGATGTTGCCGCTGAACGGCGCCACGTACGGCCGGCCACCGTGGGTGCCGACGAAGGTGTGGTCGCCGCGGTCGAGGAACACCAGCTGGTGGTCCTCGGCCACCTCCTGCGAGAAGCGCACGCAGCGGTAGCAGAGGATGCAGCGCTCGCGGTCGATCGCCACGAGCGGCGAGAGCTCGAGCGGCTTCTTGAAGTGGCGCTTGGGCTCGATGTAGCGCGAGCGCCCGGCACCCCACCCGAACGAGATGTCCTGGAGCGGGCACTCGCCGCCCTTGTCGCAGACGGGACAGTCGAGCGGATGGTTCACGAGCAGGAACTCGACCACCGCGTTCTGCGCGTGCTTCACGCGATCCGAGGTGGTCACCACGACCATGCCGTCGCGCACCGGCGTGGAGCACGAGGTCTGCAGCTTCGGGATGCCCTCGATCTCCACCAGGCACATGCGGCAGGCGCCGACCGGCTGCCCGAGCTTCGGCTCGTAACAGAAGTAGGGGATCTCCACGTCGCCCTGCTTCGCGGCATCCACGAGCATCGCGCCCTCCGGGGCGCGCACCTGCTTGCCGTCGATCTCGAAGGTGATCCAGTTCTGCTCAGGGCGCGCCATCTGCTCAGGCGGCTCCCGCTTCGGGCACGGCCGCCAGCTCCGGCGCGCCGAGGTGCGGCAGGTCCTCGAGATCCCGGCGCCGGCGCGCCTCCTCCATGTGGTGCTCGAACTCCTCGCGGAAGTGCTTCAGCATCGACTGGACCGGCATCGCCATCGAGTCGCCCAGCACGCACAGGCAGTTGCCGATGATGTTCCCCTGGATCTGGTCGAGCAGCTCGAGGTCCATCGGCGTGCCCTCGCCCTCGTCGAGGCGCTCGAGCATCTTCACGGTCCAGTTCGTGCCCTCGCGGCACGGCACGCACTTGCCGCACGACTCGTGGCGGTAGAACTCGGCCAGCCGCAGTGCCAGCGGCACCAGCGGCTCCGACTCGTCCACCACGATGATGGCCCCCGAGCCGAGCATCGAGCCGGCCTCGGCCATCGCCTCGAACGTGTAGGGGAGATCCAGATGCTCCTTCGTGAGCACCGGCGCCGAGGAGCCGCCCGGGAAGAAGCACTTGATCTCACGCCCGTCTGGCGGCCCGCCGGCGAGGTCGTAGATGATCTCCCGCACGGGCATCCCGAGCGCGATCTCGTAGTTGCCCGGGCGCTGCACGTTGCCGGACACGGACACGATCTTCGTGCCGGTTGAGTTGCCCTCGCCGTACTGCTTGTACCAGTCGGCGCCGTGCTCGATGATGATCGGCGCGTTGCAGAGCGTCTCGACGTTGTTGATCAGCGTCGGGCCCTGGTAGAGGCCCTGGTTGGCCGGGAACGGCGGCTTCAGGCGCGGGTTGCCGCGCTTGCCTTCGAGCGCGTCGAGCAGGCCGGTCTCCTCGCCGCAGATGTAGGCGCCCTGGCCGCGATGCACCACCAGGTCGAAGGTGTGCTCCGAGTCGAGGATCCCCTCGCCCAGGTAGCCCTTCTCATACGCCTCGGCCACGGCCGCGTCCAGGATGTCGGCCTGAAGCTCGTACTCGCCACGGATGAAGATGAAGCCCTTGTTCGCGCCGGCGGCGATCGAACCGATGATGCAGCCCTCCACCAGGAGGTGCGGGTTCTTCTGCATCAGCAGGCGGTCCTTGAAGGTGCCGGGCTCGGATTCGTCCGCGTTGCAGCAGAGGTACTTGTCCATGGCGCCCTTGGGGATGAAGCTCGCCTTCTTGCCCATCGAGAAGCCGGCGCCGCCGCGGCCGCGCAGCCCCGACTCCTCGAGCTCGTAGAGCACCGTCTCGGGCGTCATCTCGAGCAGCGCCTTGCGCAGCGAGCCGTAGCCGCCGAGGCGCTCGTACACCTCGATCGTGTGGAGATCGGGCTCGTCGATGTTCGCGAGCAGGACGCGGGTCTCGCTCACTCCTCGTCCTCCTCAGGCTCCCCGCTTACGCTCGTGCCCGGCAACAGTGGCTCGACGATCGGCTTCGGGCGCGGGGGCGGGCCCTCCGACGGCGGCACGTCGAGCTCGTCGTCCGGCCACTCGCCGCCCGCCGCGTGCACCGACGGGTGGGGCACCGGGCCCACGACCTCAGCAGCGGTATCGGGGAGCCGGAAGTCGGGATCAGACAGGCCGCGGCCGGGCAGCACCGTCGCTCCGGACTTCACCTGGCTCACGAGCTCCGGCGCGTCGTCGGTGGACAGCGGCCCGACGTAGCGCCCGTCCACGGACGCCATCGGGGCCATGTCGCAGGCGCCGAGGCATTCGAACTCGCGCACCTCCACGTCCTCGAGGCCCTGCGCCTCGGCCTGCTCCGCAATCGCCTCGTAGATCTTCTTCGCGTTGCTCACGTGGCAGGCCACGCTCGTGCAGACGTACACGTAGCGGCTGCCGCTGGGCTCGGTGCGCAGCATGTCGTAGAAGGTCGTCACGCTCGAGAGATACGCGGGCGTCACCTGCATCACCACCGCCACCTGGTCGGAGCGCCTCGGGTGAGCACCAGCCGTGCAGCCGCTGCGCCGCGCTGAGGGCCGGCAGGGTCGCCGAGTGGCGGTCGGGATAGAGCGACATGAGCCGTTCGATCTCGCGCCGCAGCTCGTCCGGCACGTCAACGTCGGCGGGGTCGGGGATCGTCGCCGGCGGCGCCTCGAGGTCCACCGCTTCGTCCCAGCCGGGCGGCAGCGGCGCGGCGCGCAGCGCACCCTCGTCGCCCACCTGCTCCATGCGCTCGGCCACTAGCGGTCCACCCCGCCGAGGATCGGGTCGAGCATCGCGACGCAGGCGATGAAGTCCGCGAGCAGCGAGTCGCGCGCCATCTCGGGCAGCGCCTGCAGGTTCACGAAGCTCGGGTCGCGCATGTGCACGCGCGCCGGCTTGGCGGAGCCATCGGCGAGCACGAAGCAGCCGAGCTCGCCGCGCGGCGACTCGATCGCCGCGTAGGCCTCGCCCGGCGGCACCCGGAAGCCCTCCGTGACGAGCTTGAAGTGGTGGATGAGCGCCTCCATCGAGGTGGCCAGCTCGTGGCGCGGCGGGAGCGCGACCTTGCGGTTCGGGGTGATGTACGGACCCTCGGGCAACCCGTCGAGCGCCTGCTCGATGATCCTGAGCGACTCGCCCATCTCCTCGACGCGCACCCGGAAGCGGTCGTAGTTGTCGCCCACGGTCCCCACGGGAATGTTGAAGTCGAAGTTCTCGTAGCCCGAGTACGGCGTGGCCTTGCGGAGGTCCCAGCCCACGCCGGTGGCGCGCAGGAGCGGCCCGGTCACGCCCAGTGCGAGCAGGTCCTCGGCCGGCACGATGCCTGTGCCCTTGGTGCGCTGGAGCCAGATCTCGTTGCGGTCGAGCAGGTCGAGGTACTGCGGGATCCGCGTGCGCATGGTCTTGACGAACCGGCGCGTCATCTCCTCGAAGCCGGGCGGGATGTCCTCGACCACGCCGCCCACCTGGAAGTAGCGCGTGTGGAAGCGCTGCCCGCCCGACATCTCGAACAGGTCGAGTGCGAGGTCGCGGTCGCGGCAGCCCCACCAGAGCATCGTGATCGCCCCGAGGTCGAGCGCGCCGGTGGCGATCCAGAACAGGTGCGAGGCCACGCGGTTCAGCTCGAGGTGGATCACGCGCAGCCACTGCGCCCGCTCCGGCACCTCCTCGTCGAGCAGCCGCTCCACGGCCATGCAGAACGCCTGCGCGTTGAAGTAGTACGCGAGGTAGTCCATCCGCTCCACGAACGGGATGACCTTCCAGTACTGCTGGTCCTCGCAGCTCTTCTCGATGCCGGTGTGCACGTAGCCGATGATCGGCTTGACGTCGCGCACGATCTCGCCCTCGAGCGTGGTGAGCAGCCGCAGCACTCCGTGCGTCGCGGGGTGGTGCGGGCCGATGTTGATGGTGAGCAGCTCGTCGTGCTCACCCATCGGCTCCATCGTCACCGAGCGCTCGCGCTCGCGGTAGGGAACCTCGAGCGGCTCGGTCATGGTGCCCGGCTCGTCAGTCATACCAGCGCGGCAGCTTCGGCTCGTTGTAGGTGTAGATCACCGGCTCGCCGCCCATCGGGAAGTCGCGCCGCTGGGGGTAGCCCTCGTAGTCCTCCGGCATCAGGATGCGGCGCATATCGGGGTGGCCGTCGAAGACCACTCCGAACATGTCGTACACCTCGCGCTCCTGGAAGTTCGCGGTCGGATGGAGGTCCACGACCGTCGGCACGTGCGGGTTGTCCACGCCCAGGCGGGTGCGAACGTTGAGGCGGTCGGCGCGCTCCATCGAGAGCAGCTCGTAGTGAATGCCGAGGCGCGGCTCCTCCGGCAGGTAGTCGCACCCGTGCACGCTCATCAGCCGCTCCCACGGCTCCTCCTCGTCGTCGCGGAGGTAGGCGAGCACATCGTGCACGCTCGGCGGGGCAACCTCGAGGGTGGCTGCCCGGCGGTAGAAGATCGTGCCGGTCACCGCGTCCTCGCCGACCTTCTCGCGCACGCGCTGGGCGATGAGCTCCAACCCGGTCGCGTCAGGCAATCTCTTCCGTCCCTTCAGCGCGGTAGCGCTCGCGCCAGCCCATCGCCGGGTCGCCCATGATCTCGTCCTGGAGCTTCATGATCCCGTAGATGAGCGCCTCCGGCCGCGGGGGACAGCCGGGCACGTACACATCCACGGGCAGGAACTTGTCGGCGCCCTGGACGACGGCGTAGTTGTTGAACATCCCGGCACTCGACGAGCACGCGCCCATCGCGATGACCCACTTCGGCTCGAGCATCTGCTCGTAGAGCCGCCGGATGATCGGCGCCATCTTGATCGAGACGCGGCCGGACAGGATCAGCAGGTCGGCCTGGCGCGGCGAGAAGCGGATCACCTCGGCGCCGAAGCGCGACAGGTCGTTCCGAGGGGAGCCGACCACGGTGATCATCTCGATGGCGCAGCAGGCGAGTCCGAAGCCGAGCGGGAACAGCGCGTTCTTGCGCGCCCAGTTCTGGGCCTCCTCGAACTTGGTGAAGAGCAGGCGCTTCTCGACCTCGCGCTCGAGGTCCTCGCCCTCGATCTCGCCCCGGAGGAGCGCCTGAGCCTTCATCTGCCGCACCCGCAGGTCGCCCTCGACCTTGGTGCGAGTTACTTCCACTCCAGAGCTCCCCTCCGCCAGACAAACACGAGCGCAACCAGCAGCAGCACGACGAACACGATCATCTCCACGAGGGCGAATACGCCGAACAGCTCGAGCTTCAACGCGACCGGGTAGAGGAACACCACCTCGATGTCGAACAGGATGAACAGCATCGCGATCAGGTAGAAGCTGATCCCGAATCGGAACGACTTCTTCACGTCGGAGGGCAGGCCACTCTCGTAGGGCTCTCGCTTAACACCGATGGGCCGCTTCGGCCCGAGGGCGTTGTTGGCAAGCGTGAAGGCGGTACCGATACCGATCCCAAGAAGCAGGAAAACCAACGCTGGGAGGTAGCTCTTCAGCACGCCAACCGAGAGGTATAACGCAAGCTTGTGCGAGGTAGCTACATAGTGCGGAAGGACACTCTCTGAGCGACGTTCACATGGTGGTCGGGATCGCCGTCCTGGCGACGAACCTGGTGGCCGCGGGTTGGGGTGCGATCGGCTGGCTCCGCAAGGACGCGCGAGCCTCGATCGTGTTCTGGCCGCTGCTCCGGCTCGCCCAGGCGACGGTCGTCGTGCAGGCGGTTATCGGCTTCCTGCTGGTGGCCCGCGGCGCCTCTTCTCCCGACGGCCTGCACATCGCCTACGGCGTCTCGCCGCTCGTGATCGCGCTCGTGAGCGAGGGGATGCGCGTGGGCATCGCCCAGCGCGAGCTCGAGGACGTGGAGGACCTGGAGGGGCTGGAACACTCTGAGCAGGTGGCGCTCGCGAAGCGGATCGCGCTGGGGGAGATGGGCGTGATGACCGTCGGGGCGCTGCTGATCCTGACGCTAGCGCTGCGCGCGTTTCAGACTGGCGGCTAGGGCAGGCGTCAGAGCAGGGGCTCCGCTCGCAGCGAGCCGCAGATTCCGCCGCGCCTCCTGCGCCCGCCCCGCACGGCGGGCCGTCAGACCTGCGTGCGTCCTGAGCATCGGATCACGTGAGCCGGTGCGGAGCGCTCGCCGGGCCCAGACGAGACCGTCACGCGGGCGCCCCGCGCGCGTGAGCGCCCAGCCGAGAGCGTCTGCCGAGCGGATGCTCGGCTTTGCGCGCCATACGCGTCGGCCGAGGCGCACCGCTCGGGCAGCGCTTCCGTGGTTCGCCTCGAAGAGCACGGCCTCGGCGTCCGGCAGTCCACCGCCGGCGCGGTCGCGAGCGAACTGCGCGCGTGCCGCCCTCAGGTGAACGCGTGCGGCTCCCGGACGGCCCAGCGCGAGCTCGAGCTCCGCGAGGAAGGCAAGGGCGCGAGCGGGCGGCTGGCCGTCGGCGAGACGGCGCAGGCGCGCGGCGGCCATGGGTAGGTCGCCGCGCGCCGCGTCCACGCGCGCGAGTCCCTCCAGCGCATCCGAGTAGTTGGGCACGGTTCGAAGCGAGGCAAGGTAGGCATCCCTGGCTGCGCGCGGGCGGCCGAGGGACAGCTCGAGGTTGCCGATCAGCGCCTGCACGTACGCGAGGCTTTCCGGGGCGCCACCGGCGGAGGCCGCGAAGCGCATCGCACGCACCGCACCGACCGCGTCGCCGGTGAGCTCGCGGTAGTAGGACACGCGCGCGTACGCGGGAAGACCCGGCTTGAGGTCCACGAGCCGCTGGATCGAGCGCGCGGCGTCCCGGTACCGCCCGAGCTCGATTTCAGCGTCGGCGATGACTGCGTAGGGGCGCGCGAGGCGCGGCGCCACACGCCGGGCCTCGACCCCGAGACGCAGCTGCTCGCGGAAGTCGTGGCGCAGGCCTGCGAGCGACCCGGCTCCGACGAGCGCGGCGAGGTTGCGCGGATCGCGACGCAGCGCCGTGCTGAGAACACGGTCGGCCCGCGCGTAGATCGATGGGTCACCGGTCGCACGTGCCTTGGTCACGTACGCCTCGCCGAGCAGCGCCCGGGCATCCGCGCTGTCCGGTGCGGCTCGCACCGCGGCCCGCGCATCACGCAGCGGGTCGCCCGACGGGCGTCCGAGGTCCGCTCCGGCCGACAGCGCCGGCGGCGGGGTGGCGCCCCCATGGAGCGCCACCATCGCCACCAGCACCGCGCCGAAGACGGCGAGCGGAGCAACCAGCCTGCTCATTACCGTCTTCGCCGCCATTGCGTCTAGCCTCCCGCCGGAGTCGGCGAGTGACCGGGCTCGGTCCGCGTGGATGGCGCGGAGTCGAAGCCGCTCGTTGGGCCGGCCAGGTACGGGAACGAGGAGAGGAACGGCTTGTCGTTCACGTCCACGCCGTCTCCCAGCGGCACCTTGTTGCCCTTCAGGAACCCGGCGACGACCTGGAGCTCGATGTCCACGACGTCATCGCCGAGGCGGCGGCCGTTCGGGAAGCCGGCGGTGTCGCCACCGATGACTCCGAAGCGGTCCTCCATGTCAGCCGGCGGCACGCCAAGGTTGAGCTTGATCGTGTCGACGGCGGGCGGTCCCTTCGCACCGCTGTGCTGGTTGAGATCCGGGATGCCCTGGAGGAGCGCCTGCACGATGTCCGTGCGGTCGTCCTCCGGTGCGCCGATGCTGAACAGCGCGTTCAGCACCGCCGCGAGCTCCGGCTTCACGACGTACTTGCCGTAGAGCGCGGCGTCCCGATCCGGTGTCGTGCGGTTGAACTGGTCCTTCTTGCCGAGCGGGATCACGACCTCGTTCACCAGCGGGTTGCCGAGCCGGGACACCTGCACCCAGCCGCCGCGGCCGGCACGGTTGCTGCCGGACACCTGCAGACGCCGGCGCTCGGTCGTGGACCAGACGCCCACGACGGCGTTTGCCGCATCTGCCCCCGCGACCGCGCGGTGGTTGCGCGTCACGAGGCGCTCCGGGATCTGGAGGACGGTCGAGTGGACGTTGTAGCCGCTCAGGTCGTCCTTGCCCTCACCCTGGTTGCCGGTGAGCTTGCGGACGTTGAGCCCGTCGAACGTCGCGCCCAGGTCGACGAAGAACGGATCGTCGCGCTGGCCCACGAACACCTTCGTTCCGTCCTTCAGCGAGCGGATCGCTCCACCCACGAACGAGTCGTAGTTCGGGAACGTCTTCGGGCCGATGTTCGGCGGCGCCACCGGAAGCCCGCGCGCGATCGTCTTCACGCGCTCGGTCCGGTTCCTGCCGCGGTACGTGACCCGGTCGACCGAGTAGCGCTGAATCACGTTCAGCTTCGGGTCGTTGTATCCGCTCGCGCCGGGGAGCGCGTAGAGGAACGACTCCTTGTTGCGCACCGTCGTCTTGAAGCGGAACCGGTAACTGACGTCAGGACGGCCGTCACCGGTGTTGTCGATGTGGATGTAGTAGCGGGCGCGGTCGTCGAACGAGTGGAAGTTCGGGCCATTGGCCGGCACCTCGCCGGGGATCCAATTGGCCGCGACCGTGAGCGCGCCGGGAGCGTCCTTGGCGGTCCACGCGTACGTGTCCGTGTTGTCGGCGGACGGGTCGAGCGAGATGCCCGGTGCTTCGCGGTGGCTCGACGAGAAGCCGAACGGAACCGCGATTGCCGACGCAGCCAGCACCGCCAGGGCGAGCAGCAGCTTGCGCATTGCGAGTCCTCCTTTGGGAGCCTCGGAGGCCTGATCCGTGTCACGGGTCGGCCCCCCGTTGCAGTTCCCTTTCGCGCGACTCGCAAATTCGGATCAATTGGCGCGCATGAAAACCGTTTCGCCGACGTTCACGTAACACTGGCCGGGCAAACCGGTTGGACGTGAGGGATGGTCAACTTCAAGCCGCGTGAGCATTCAATCCTGGCGGACCTCAGTCTCCTCAAGGAGGCGCGCGACTTCGCGGAGCGGGCCGCCGCGGACTTCGGGCTCGACGGCGCGGCTTGTTACGACGTCAAGCTGGCGATGAGCGAGGCCGTGACCAACGCCATCCAGCACGGCTCGTCCTCGCCGAGCGACCCGATCAAGATCGTCGTGGCCCCGGAGGGCGGCGCGCTCGTCTTCGAGGTGCTCGACACCGGCCGCTTCCGTCCGCGCGTGAGGCGCCGCGGCGAGCTCACCGAATCGGGCCGCGGGCTCGAGTTCATGCGCGTGCTGATGGACGAGGTGGACCTTCGTGCCGGCGACGGCGGCACGCTGATGCGCTTCACGAAGCGGCGCGCCTAGCGCACGAGCAGCGTCCCGGTCATCCCCAGCGCCTCGTGGTCGCCGACGCTGCAGATGATCCTGTAGCTGCCGTGCTCGAGGTTGAGGCGCGCCGACTCGGTGCGCCCGCCGGGAAGGGTCGGGGTGCCGGCGATCTCCTCGTCGCCTCGGAGCACCTTCAGGTTGTGGGCGAGGGAGCCCTTGTTCTCGAGGGTCACCGTGAGCGTTCCGGCGCCCCGCAGGACGATCGTCGACGGGTCGAACGAGTACTCGTCGGCCAACACGCGCAGCTTCGCGTTGGCGGGCGCAGTCACGGTCCGGCCCGGCTGGTCCTCGTCTCCACAGCCCAGGACGAGCAGCGGGCAGAGCGCGAGGACGAGGGCGAAGCGGCGCAAGGCGAGCGGATACTATGCGCCGCCGTGACGCGTCCGATCGTCATCGCCTGCGCGCTCGCCTCCGCCCTCCTCGCGGGGTGCGGCGGCGACATCAAGGTTCCCGAGGAGGACCAGACCGCCCATCAGGGGGCCGTTCTCTTCTACGAGCGCTGCTCCGGATGCCACACCTTCGAGGCTGCGAACGCCTACGGATCGAAGCCCGAGGGGCAGCTCCAGGGCGGCGAGCGCACGAACGGCCCGAACTTCAACGTGCGCAAGGTGGCGAAGGACGACGCTCTGTTCGCGATCCGCAACGGGGGCTTCTCCGGCGCGATCATGCCGGCGAACATCGTCACGGGGGAGGACGCCGAGGCCGTGGCCACCTTCCTGGACGAGTACTCGGGCCGCAAGTCCGGCGGCTAGGCGTTAGGCGGGGTCGTCATCCTCGACCTCAGGCAGATCCGCGAGGACCCGCAGCCCGCGCGTGACGCGCTGGCCCGGCGCGGCCTCGATCCGGCGCTGATCGACGAGGCGCTAGAGGTCGACGAGCGCCGCCGCGCGCTCCTGCCGGAGCTCGAGGACCTGCGCGCGCGCAAGAACCAGGCGAGCAAGCGCATCGGCGAGCTTCAGCGGAACGGCGAGGACGCCTCGGAGGCGATCGCCGAGACCCGCGGGCTGTCCGAGCGGGAGAAGGAGCTCGAGGAGGAGCTGCGCGCGGTGGAGGAGCGTCGCACCAACGTGCTGCTCTCGCTGCCGAACCTGCCCGACCCCACCGCGCCAGACGAGGACGAGGTGATCCGGGAGGTCGGCGAGGCCGGAAGACCGGGCGTAACCACGTGGAGCTGCTCGGCGACAACCTCGACATGGAGCGCGCCGCGCGGGTATCGGGCTCGCGCTTTGCCTACCTGAAGGGGCCGCTCGTGCGGCTCGAGCTAGCGCTTGTGCAGTGGGCGCTGTCCAGGCTCGAGCCGCAGGGGTTCACACCCGTGATCCCGCCCGTCCTCGTGCGCGAACGCGCCCTGGTGGGCACGGGCATGCTGCCCGACACGGAGCAGCAGCTCTACGGCGTGCCGGAGGACGAGCTCTATCTGGTCGGCACCTCGGAGGTGCCGCTCGCGTCGCTGCACGCGGACGAGATCCTGGCGGGCGCTGAGCTGCCGCTGCGCTACGCCGGCTTCTCGCCCTGCTTCCGGCGCGAGGCGGGCGCGGCGGGCAAGGACACGCAGGGTCTGTTCCGTGTGCACCAGTTCGACAAGGTCGAGATGTTCACTTTCGTCGAGCCGGAGCAGTCACAGGACGAGCACGAGCGCCTCTCGCATCGAGGAGGAGATCCTCCAGGCGCTCGGGATCCCGTACCGGGTCGTGAACATCGCCGTGAACGATCTGGGCGCGTCCGC